>NZ_CP150901.1:1907088-2542784 GCF_038050405.1 Paraburkholderia sp. IMGN_8
AGCGCCTCGTCCACAAGGGAGATGGCGCTCGAGCGCGGGGACTGACTGACGGCGGAAACGCCATGGAGAGCGGGTCGCTGTGGTGGTCCGCGTCGTGTCATTCGCAGCGGGCTGCTGCGGAGATTCGTACACAGCGGGCGGCTGGGCCGTTTATCATAGAGCTCACAAACTAAAAACGCCGCCCGGCCATGCGACGGTATGCAAGTCGACCCACGCGAGCCGGCGGCACCTGCCGCGACATCATCTATGAACTCCACGCCTGACGCTTTTTCCCGCCCGTCCATCCGCGCTCTAACGCAACTCGAAGGGCGCGTGCTTGGCGTGCTGGTCGAGAAACAGCACACCGTGCCGGACAGTTATCCGCTTTCGCTCAACGCGCTGACCTTGGGCTGCAACCAGAAAACCGGCCGCGCGCCGGTGATGAGTGCTACTGAAGCTGAAGTGTTGACGGCCATCGACGGCTTGAAACGTCTGAGCCTGGTGCTGGAGGGCAGCAGTAGCCGCGTGCCGCGGTTCGAGCACAACATGAATCGTGTGTTTGGGTTGCCGGGCCAGTCGGCTGCTTTGCTTACCACTTTGCTGTTGCGCGGCCCTCAGACTGCGGCCGAGTTGCGGTTGAATAGCGCGCGCTTGCATGGTTTTGCGGACATCTCATCGGTTGAGGCGTTTCTCGACGAACTCGCTGTCGGTGAACCACCGCGAGTGGTGAAGCTTGCCCGTACGCCGGGCGAGCGGGAGAACCGCTGGATGCATTTGTTGTGCGGCGAGGTCAGCGCTGGTGATCTTGCCCAACCGGGCGGGGATGACGATCTTGTGCCGTTGTCGGCGTTCGAAGCTGTTAGAGCCGAGCAGAAGAGGCTCGCAGAGGAGGTGAGTCGACTTCAGGTAGTGGTTCGGCGGATGGCCGCCGAATTGGGGATTCGGATTGATGATATCGAGGGGTTGGTGTAAATCGCTTGCGGCGGTGGGCTTTGTTTGATTTTTTTTGCCTACGCGGCGCTTATGTCTGTTTGCCCGCGGCGTTGGCCTTTCCTTGATTTGATATTGGTTTATTAGCGTCGCCCCTGTGCGGGGCAGGCACTTACTTTCTTTGCCGCCGCAAAGAAAGTAAGCAAAGAAAGCGGCTTCACACCGCTAATTCTTAAGCGGGTCCCCTGGCTTGGAGGAGATAGTGGAGCATCTGGAATCGGTGTTCTCGCACACTCCGCGCTAGTGACAAGGCAGTCATACTTCCGGCGGCGCAGCGCGCGCCGTAGCGGTACTTCTCAACACCAACTGGGGGGGAGCGCCTCTGGCATCATCCTTCCCGCCCCGCACTGCGTGTTCGCCGGGACGGTCTGCCAGGGAGACCAGGCGCTTCGTTTTCGTTTGTTGGGAGCCATCGGCTGCGCCTCGGCGAGGTGACTAAGTTTGGGTGTGCGGCCTACCATGCTGGGCGAAACGTCGGCGCTGACACTAGGGGGGCGGTGTTTCGACGTAACACCGAACACTGAAACTGGCAGGCGGTATTGTGAAGTAACGCCGAACACCGAAACTGGCGGGCGATATTGTGAAGTAACGCCGAACACCGAAACTGGTGGGCGATATTGTGAAGTAACGCCGGGTGCCGAAACCAACGGGCAGTTTGATGAAGCACCGCCACGGCGCGCGCAGCGCCGCCGGAAGTATGACTGCCTTGTCACTCACGCGGAGTGCGCGAGAACACCGATTCCAGATGCTCCACTACCTCCTCCAAGCCAGGGGACCCGCTTAAGAGTTAGCGGTGTGAAGCCGCTTTCTTTGCTTACTTTCTTTGCGGCGGCAAAGAAAGTAAGTGCCTGCCCCGCACAGGGGCGACGCTAATAGACCACTAACAAATCAAGGAAAGGCCAACGCCGTAAGCGAACAACCAAAGCGCCGAGCAGGCAAACAGCACGGGGGGAAACGCTAATAAACCAATAAGAAAAGGCCACTGCCGTAAGGCAAACAACCATAGCGCCGCGCAGGCAAAAAAATCAAATAAAAACCCAACACCGCAGGTATAAAACCGACCCCGCCGGGAGGCCTAAAACCGATAATTAACTGAAGCGAGCGTATTGAGCTCAAACTTCCGTTCAGTAATAGGACTATTAGCGGCGTTATGCTCCAAACGCCCAAACGTCGCCGACACCGACCCAACCCAATGTTTGGAAATATCGTAAGTAACGGCCGCATTCATGTGAATATCCCGCACGCCGGCACTGGTGTTATACACCGGCAGCCCCGAAGCGGCGCTTTGCTGACTCGACACGCCAAAGAACGTCCGCGTATAGGTCCCATTCGCCCACGTAAACCCAGGCCCAACCGAGAACAACCACCCACCGACCGGCGCGGAAGCGACCACATCGGTGCTCACTGTCGTGCCCTGATGATGCCCGGCAATATCCTGATACAACGCGACCGAACCAGTAAACGCCCACACGGTGTAGTCGGCGAATAGCTTGAGCTTGGGGCCGCCGTGCACATCGCCGAGACCGTGCAAACGAGGATCGTCCGATTCCTTGCGACTCTGGAAGTCGAAACTGAGCGCAGCGCCCAGGTGATAAGCCGGACCGCGCAACACGTTGACGCCAAGCACGTCAGGACCTTGCGAGAAGATCCGGTCGTCGTAGGAGATATCGAGTGCGGGGAAAGGGAACACGGTCAACTGCCGCGAGCCCGGATACTTGGGCGTCACCACCACGCCGGGTCCGAGGGCGATCTTCCATTTGCTGTCGGTGCTCGCGTTGGCGTTGGTGTTCGCGCCAGTCGTCGCATCCGCGTTCTGCTCGTCCGCATGCGCAGCGTGTGTCGCAAGGAGACCGAGAGCAGCAAGCAGCAACGACACCCGAGCCGGTTTGCCAAGCGCGCGCGTCATGCCCGCTCCTTGCCGAGCGCCGCGAGCTGCCTCAAACGCCGCGCCAATGCCTTCGACACGACCTGCGTCTTCGCGCCGTCGCTATCGCTGTGGGCCACCTCGCTTTCGCGCAAAAACAGCGCGGTTTCGCGCGCGACGATCTCTCGCTCGTTGTCCGATGTGATCATGTGATACGAGTCATCCAGCCAGATAGTGCGTAAAAAGGCGGCGCCGATATTCCCGGCGACAAAGCGGGCGTTGCGTGGGCTCGAGGTTTCATCGTCGATGGCGTGGACGATCAGGCAATCAGTCTTGATATCGCGCACCAACGTGCGCACGTTCGCGGCCAGGCGGCTCGCTTCGTGCAATGCCGGCAACGAGATCGTCGACGGCCCGACTTCGCTGAAATCGCTGCGCTGCATCGCGCGCGCGATTTTCGCCCTGAGTGCTTCGTTGCGCAAACCGAACGGCGCTTCCTCGCGATAGCGCCAGCGTTTGCGCATCGGCGTGAAGTACGCCCAGTTCAGCAGAAAGCGATACCAGGGGATCGCCCAGCCGTCGTAAGAGAGCGTCAGCGACAGCAGCACCACTGCCTGGGCTTGCGGGCGGCGGTGTGCCAGCGCGAGCGCGAGCGCCGCGCCTATCGAAAGGCCGCAGATCGAGACACGGGCAAAGCGCGCGGCCAGTGCGTCGTACTCGCGCACGGCGGCGTCGAGCCAGACTTCCATCGCCGCTTCTTCGGAACCGGCGCTGTAGCCGCTCAGGAGCGGCGCGCTGGTCGTGAAGCCTTCGGCGTTCAGATAGCGCGCAAGGAAACGCAATTCGAGCGGCGAACTGGACAGGCCGTGCAGCATCAGCACCGCATGGTCGTCGCCGGGATAAAACAGGCTGCTCGGTTGACTCACGGCTCAGGCTCCGATCCGCAACACGAGGAAGTCGCCGGCATGCGTGGTGAACCGTTCGCACACGCACTCGGTCAGTTTCGCCAGGCTGTCGCCGCTCTTCAGCCGCACACGATGGCTGCCCGGCCACAGTGCCTTGCTGAGCCGCTGGATATCTTCGGGGTGGACGTCGGCAAAGCGCGGGCCGGGCGCGATCTCGTTGGGCAGACGCGGCAGCACGCCTTGTGGTTTGACGTCGTCCGCCTGTTGCAGCGCGTTGCGCTCGAGCGCCTGGATGAGGATGAAGGTCCTGTGATGATGCGAGAGGTGCCGCAGCAGCCGGTGCGTTTCGTCGACGCCGCGGCGCGCGAGCATGCGCTCGTTGTCGTGACGCAGCAGCATTTCATAGCGCGATTGCGCGACCGATGCGATCAGCTCCGCGCGAAATTGCGCGCGCCGCAAGCGTTCGATCAGCGCGATGACTAGCAGCGTGACCAGCGGATAGGAGGCGAGCAGGATCAAGTCGGCTCGATCGAAGACGGCAATGGTGGCGTACGGCGGCACAAACAGATAGTCGGCGATACCCAGGCCGAGCAGCATGACTGTCAATGCCGGCGCGAGGCCGAAATAATATTCGACGAGTGACGCGGCGATGCAGAACGCGGTGCCCGGCATGACCGGGCCGACGAGCGGGTGAAGCAGCAGGCGCACGCCGCTGGCGATCGCCAATGCGGCGGCTGCGGCAAGCCAGGCTTGCGGTCCCCGTGGTGCCCAGCGGCGGGCGTTTTGGACTTCCATAATATTTCTTAAGGGAGCGATCGCGCTTCCCAATTAGGCGTGGCGGTGCACTTTAAAGCGTAGGGCGGACAATACCATAATCGGGCCGAGGACAATGGCTGTGAAAAATGTAAATGCCGGACGGCGAACGGTCATTTCGTGCTTGAGAATGTGGCGCGGAAAATCATGCCGATTGGGGGGCGTATCAGATGCGGGGCCGATTGTGCTGGCGCCGAGCTTAAGTGATGCTTAAGCACCGTGGCCGGAACCTCGGGCACGCGCTCGCGCCAAAGCGGGAATATTTTCAAACCCAAGCTCAAGCGCACTGCGTTGTGCGCTCAATCATCGCGGTTCTTTTCCGTGTCGCCGGACAGGGTGCGTTGCGTACGATAAAAAACCGCCGGCGGTACGTTCGGTGAATCTTCCGCCAGCCGGTCCAGTTCGTCGCGAATCGCCGTGAGGTAGTGACCGTCGCGCGCATCGGCGTCGCCGGCAAAGATCGCTTCCAGCCTACGCCGCACGGCGCCGTACCTGGCGCCGGCGGCGCGATGCTTTTCCGCGCGCTCGGCAAAGCGGAAGAAGGTTTGCAGCGCGGCAGAGACCGCGGCCGTCACGCTCACCAGACCCACGATGATCCTGAGCGCTGGTGACACGGCCGCCGCATTCAAGGACGCAAACACCGCGGTGCCGACAAAGGCCGTCAGCGCGGTCACCAGCCAGCCGACGCGGCGGTCCCGCGCGGACAACAGGTCGGCCATGTCGTAATGGCTCATCTGGGATTCACGCGCGCGCCGGATCCACTTCAGCAGAAGCGCGTCTTCGTCGACCGGGGGTTCGTACGCAGTCAGGTTCTTCATGTGGCTGTGATAGTTGTCCAGTTCCGCAAGCGTAGCGCATGCGCTTGACGATACTGTGCCACATGCCGTTGATGAGATGTACCCCGCTCCGGTGGTTGAAATCAGGCGAGCAGTCTTCGCACGCGCGGAATCACCTGTTCGGCAAAGCCGCGCATATCGGTCTCGAACGGCCGGAATTGCAGCCTGAACAACTCGATCCCCGCGCGATGAAACTCGGCGATACGCTGGGCGACGGTGTCATAGCTGCCGACCAGTCCAGCCGCGGTGCCGCTGCCACGCGTTCCAATTTCTGCCCATATCGATCGATGAAATCGGTCTTTGGCGATGCGTCGATTCTTTATATATTGAGCGATTCCGCATACCCTCATGGACCTCGATCGATGCACCTCGCTTTCTCCGGCTCCCGAAGCCGGCGGTACCTTTGCGTGTGCCTGATGTTGATTGGCGGCGTGCTTTCCGCCGGCTTTGCGCAGGCCAACGAAACGGTGTCGATCAGCTATCAGCGTTCGTCGACCCTGTTCATTCTGCTGAAACGAACCGGCGCGCTGGAGAAGAAGCTCAACGCGCTCGGCTACGACGTGAGCTGGCACGAGTTTTCGACAGGCCTGCTGCAGTCGCTGAACGCCGGCAGCGTCGATCTCCACGCGGATGTGGCCGATGCCTTCGCGCTTTTTACGCAAGCCGCCAATGCGCCGTTGACGTACTACGCCGAAGAAACATCTGCGCCTAACGCCCAGGCGATCATCGTGCCGCCGGATTCGCCGATTCATACGATGGCCGATCTGAAGGGCAAACGGGTCGCGGTTTCCAAAGGTTCGGGCTGCAATTTCCTGCTGCTGTCCGCGTTGGCCAAAGCGGGTCTGACAATCAACGACATCCAGGTGCGCTATCTGGAAGCACCTGACGCGCTTGCTGCATTCCGCGGCGGCAACGTCGATGCGTGGGCCATCTGGGATCCGTTCCTCGCAGCGCAGCAGCGCGAAGCGCATGTCCGCGTGGTCGCGGACGGCGGTGGCGGCGTCGCGCAATACAACCGTTTCTATACGGCAACGACCGCGTTCGCCGACAAACATCCGGACGTGCTGCGAGTCGTATTCGACGAACTGCAAACGACCGGCAAGTGGGTCAAGACGCATCCGCGCGACGCCGCGCAGATTCTCGGCCCGGTGTGGGGCAACATTCCCGCGCCCACCGTCGAGCTGGCCAACGGCCGCCGCAGCTACGACATCGTGCCGGTCAGGCGCGATCAGTTGGCGGAGCAGCAGCGCATCGCCGACACGTATCGCGCGGCCGGACTGATTCCCGCCGCGTTGAAAGCGGCGGACATCCGTATCTGGACGCCGCCGGCGAAGTAATCGCCGCCCTAGTGCAGCAGACGCTCGCGCTGTTTCACCTGTTCAATCACCGGGACTGCCCATGACTTCTGCCGAGACCCGTTCGCCGCTTCGGCAACTGCATCTGAACGTCAACATTCTGCACTCGGGCTTCCTGCCGTCGGCGTGGCGTGTTGCCGAAGCGGACCCCAACGCCTTCGTCGATGTCGCGCACTACGTGCGAGTTGCGCAGATTGCCGAAGCCGCGAAGTTCGACGCGGTGTTTCTCGCCGACAATGCGTCAATCGCCGATCAGATCGGCTTTCGCCCGATCACCGCGCTCGAGCCCACCGTGCTGCTCGCGTGCGTCGCGGCGGCCACCACGCATATTGGCGTGATCGGCACCGCGTCGACGAGTTATAACGAGCCGTACAACATTGCCCGGCGTTTCTCGACACTCGACCACGTCAGTGCGGGCCGCGCCGGCTGGAACGTCGTGACGACCGCCGACCTCGGGTCGGCGCGCAATTTCGGCTATACGGCTGTGCCCGATCATGCTGAACGCTATGCGCGGGCCGCCGAATTCACCGAGTTGGTCAAGGCGCTGTGGGATAGCTGGGAAGACGGTGCGCTGCTTGGCAACAAACTCGATGGCCGCTTTGTCGATACCGAGCGTGTTCATCCCGTCGCGCATCGCGGCAAATACTTCAACGTGGAAGGACCGCTGAACCTGCCGCGCTCGCCGCAGGGACATCCGGTGCTGGTGCAGGCCGGCGGCTCGGCTGACGGTCGCGAACTTGCCGCACGGCATGCCGAGGCGGTGTTTTCCGCATCGCAGTCGTTCGACGAATCGCTGGCGTACGCACGCGATTTGAAGGCGCGCGCCGCGGCGTATGGACGTGCACCGGTCAAGATCTTGCCTGGACTGACGACGATCGTCGGTGCAACCGAAGCCGATGCGCTGCGACGTCGCGACGAACTCGTCGATCTGATTCCGTGGACGTATAGCCTGAACCGGCTCGCGGGCACGCTCGGCATCGGCGTGGAGCGGCTGCACCTGGACGAGCCGCTGCCGCAGGATCTTGCGTTGCCGGGTGGCGGCAGCGGCAACCACACCTTCTTTCACGCGATGCTCGCGCAGGCGCGGCGCCACGGTTACACGGTGCGCGAACTGATCCGCTCGATGGCGGGCGGCACGGGGCATCGCGTGATTGTCGGCACGCCCGAGCAGATCGCGGACGATATCGAACATTGGTTCAGGGAGGGCGCCGCCGATGGCTTCAATCTGATGCCCGATGTTCTGCCGGGCGGCTTGCAGGATTTCGTCGACGGTGTTGTGCCGATCTTGCGTCAGCGCGGCATTTTCCGCAGCGAGTATGAAGGCCGTACCCTGCGCGAGCATCTTGGGCTGACGCGGCCGGATAATGGAAGGTTGTGGCTGAAGACGGCGTAGGGCAGCAATTGCAACGTGACCGACGGGCCGTTGATACATGAATCTTCGCGCAGAAATCTGATTGATACCGTCGAACCAGCTGCTTCCGGGGCGACAAGTCCTAAGGCCGCGAAAGCGGCCTTAGTGATTTTAGCTTGCGTGATCGGTCTATTGACTTGACGCCGTCTGTCGCGCTACGCCGAAGCGCTCGTTATGCGCGGTCCCATTCAGATAGAAGTTGCCGATCGCGGCCTCGCGAATGATGGCCGGATTGTGCGACGCCAGCACGCGTGCATTACGCCAGTAGCGATCGAAGCGACGCGTCTCGCTGGTCGCCGATGCGCCGCCCACTTCGAACAGCAATGTAGCGGCTTCCAGCGTTTGCTCGATGACGATCTGCTGTGCCTGGAAGGTCTGGATATCCAGGCGGATATAGGTTTGCTCATCGGCGCGGCCTGCCTGTCGCGCGACCGAGACATCATCGATTGCGCGCGCGAGCGACGTGCTGATGCTCTGCGTCGAATAGGCGAGGCTGGCGAGGCGGCCGACTACACGATGCACCAGAGGATTGTCGCGCGGGCTGGATTCACCTGGGATGCCGAAGGTTCTGGTTTTCCCTTGTGTGAATGCGACAGCATCGCGCAGCGCGGCACGGCTGATACCGGCGAGGTTTGCGACATGCAGCGCCTGATAGTAAGCGGTGAGCAGGCTATTGCGGCGCGGCTCGGACGCGTTATAACGCCGGTACAGGTTCTCGGGCGAGACCGGCACATGTTCGAAACGCGCCGTGCCGCTACCGGTGAGACGTTGCCCGAAACCGTCCCAATCGTCGATGCGGGCGAGGCCGGGCGTATCGGTTTTGACCAGCACGCGAACGTCGCTCTGACCGTCGTGGGCGGTGACGTCGACCCAGTCCGCGTAGAGTGTGCCGGTTGTGTAGTACTTCTCGCCGTCGAGATGCCATGCGCCATCGGTTTGGCTCAGACGTACGCTGTTGTTGGTGACGCCGGTACGTTCGGAAACGGCGCCGCCGACGATTTGACCTTGCGCGATGCGTGTCAGCCACCGGTCGCGAAGCGGTTCATCGTCATTTTCCAGAAGCGATTCGATGAAGCCACCATGTACTCGCAGGATCTGCGGGAGATTCGAGTCCGCTTCGCCGAGCCGCGTGACTAACGCAAAGAATTCTGTGAGTGTGATGCCGTCGCCGCCATATTGTTTCGGCACACGCAGCTTTGTGTAGCCCGCTTCGCGCAGCCATTCCACTGGTGCGTAGGCTAGTTCGCGATTTTGCTCACGATGGATTGCGCCTTCGGCGATTTTGTTGAAGATTGGCGCGAAGCGGCGGGTTAGGGGGTCTTCGCCGAAGAGGCGGGTTGTATCAGCGATGGGGGTGGTCTGGCCTTCCGCACCAGATGGGGAGGCGCCCGGCGCGGCTTGAGCGAAGGCGCGGGATTCGATTGCTGTCATGGAGTCTCCGAAACGGAATATGAGCAATGCGGGATGCTCAACCCGCTAACGGTAAGGGAGGCATGGGGTGGGGGGCAAATAAGGGTTTGCCGGATTCTTAGCAGGGTTTGAGAAATGGGGGTTTTGCCTGCTCGGCGCTTTTTGGCTGTGTGCCTACGGTGTTGGCCTTTCCTTGATTTGATATTGGTCTATTAGCGTCGCCCCTGTGCGGGGCAGGCACTTACTTTCTTTGCCCACCAAGTGGACTTCCTTCGGGGCGCCGCCGCAAAGAAAGTAAGCAAAGAAAGCTTCACACCGCTAATTCTTAAGCGGGTCCTCTGGCTTGGAGGAGGTAGTGGAGCATCTGGAATCTGTGCTCTCGCACATTCCGCGCTTGTGACAAGGCAGTCATACTTCCCGCCTCGCACTGCGTGCTCGCCGGAAGGGTCTGCCAGGCAAACCAGTGGCTTCGCTTTGGTTCGGTGGGAGCCATCGGCCGCACCTCGGCGAGGGGCTGAAATGTGAATGTGCGGGCCACTTCTCTGAACGAAACGCAGCTGCGAGTTACGCCGACGGAGCAAAGGCAAGCCGTTACGCTTGAACAACCGCAGGCGCCGGAAGCACCCGAAGGGCTCTACAGTTTTATGAAGTGCTGCTTCGGTGCGCGTAGCGCCGCCGGTCGCGTCAAGCGAAACGTTGACGCGAAAACGGAGGGCGGTTTTGTGAAGTACCGCATCGGCGCGCGCAGCGCCGCCGGAAGTATGACTGCCTTGTCACCAGCGCCGAATGTGCGAGAACACTGATTCCAGATGCTCCACTACCTCCTCCAAGCCAGGGGACCCTCTTAAGAGCTAGCGGTGTGAAGCCGCTTTCTTTGCTTACTTTCTTTGCGGCGGCAAAGAAAGTAAGTGCCTGCCCCGCACAGGGGCGACGCTAATAAACCAATATCAATTCAAGGAAAGGCCACCGCCGCAGGCACACAGCTAAAAAGCGCCGCGAAGGCAAAAAAACCTACCTTATTCCACTAACCACCCGCCTCCGAGCCAACCCCCGCACTGCGAGTAAACAAACAACCATCACGGTAAGTGACAAAACCGTAGTCACAGTCCCAAGAGCATAAATCACAGGCGTAGTCACCGAAGTGGTGAGCCCCTGCAACTCAAGTGGCAAAGTATTCTGATCACCAATAGCCTGCGAGGTACGAGCAATCTCATCCCATGAAAGAGTGAACCCGAACATGGCGACGCCAACCACCGAAGGTCCGATGATAGGCAGAACAACATGCCGAAAGCTCTGCCACGGCGTGGCGCCCAGGTCCCTTGAAGCTTCCTCATAAGCCGGATTAAACCGGTTAAAAACAGCGAACATCACCAACAAACCGAAAGGCAACGTCCAGGTGAGATGCGCGCCAAGCGCGGAGGTAAACAGGCCCATCGAAGTGGTATAGCCATCGGCGAAAGACTGATACCCCCACGCGGCAGCGAGATACTTGACACCGTTATCGAGCAACCGGAACGTCAACCCAATCCCAAGCGAAACAATGATCGAGGGCATGATGAGGCTGGCGACAGACACATAAAACACCGCCGTATCGCCCCGAAAGCGCCTGCGAAAAGCCAACCCCGCAGCAACAGAAAACAGAACAGTGAGAACAGTGACAGCCAAAGCGAGCCGCACGGATCGCCCAAACGCGGCCCAGATATCGACGTCGCCGACACCGTCGCGCAACACGGCAAACCAGTGCAGAGAAACACCACGCATCGGAAACGTAAGCCCGCCCTCAGGTCCCTGAAAGGACAGAATAAAAATCGTGATGACCGGTCCATACAAAAACAGCACGAACAACCCGAACAGCAATGCAAGCCAGTAAAAACTCGCCGGGCGATGCTCGCGATGTTTGAGGCGAGTAGCCTGCATATCAAAGCTCCTTCCGGATGTCGACCACCCGCGTCAAGCCCCACACAATCATCAACACGACTGCAAGAAGAATGATCGCGTTAGCCGCCGCAGCGGGAAATTGCAGGTAACCGGTCTGAACCTGAATGATCTTGCCGACCGAAGCAATCTGCTGACCGCCCATCACGCCAACGGTCAAAAAGTCGCCCATCACGATCGTGATCACGAAGATCGAGCCGATCACAATGCCGGTCTTCGATAACGGCAACACCACGTTACGAATCACCTGCCAGCCACTCGCGCCGGCATCGCGCGCGGCTTCGAGCAATGAGCGGTCGATGCGCATCATCGCGTTGAAAATCGGCACAATCATGAAAAAGGTGTAGAGGTGGACGAATGCCAGCACCACCGAAAAATTCGAATACAGCAGCCATTCAAGCGGCTGGTCGATCAGATGCGTGCCCAGCAACGCCTGATTGACGAGCCCGTTGCGGCCGAGCAGCGGCATCCACGAGATCATCCGGATCACGTTCGAGGTCCAGAACGGAATTGTGCAGATGAGGAACAGTACCGTCTGCATACTCGTCGTGCGCACGTGGAACGACAGGAAGTACGCGATCGAAAAACCCAGCAGCAACGTGACGGCCCACACGATCGCGCAGAACTTGAGCGTGGACCAATACGTCTTGAACGTCACGCAGACATCCGTCATCGACGAGCAGCCGTTGAAAATCGCCGCGTAATTCTTGAGCGTGAAGGCCGGAATGATCTGGTATTCGTTGAAGTCCCAGAAACTGACGATCAGCGTGATGACGAGCGGTACGATGAAGAACAGCACAAACGTCAAAGTGAGAGGGGTGGCCTGCAGCCATGCCGGCGCGCGTCGGTGCTTGACGGGTTCGTCCTGCGCATGGGAGGGAAGGTCGATCGTTGCCATGGGCGGTATTTAAGGATTGACTGCGACGGATTGACTGCGGTGGAATTAATGGGCCGTCGGAAATGCTGCGGGTGCCGGCGCGCGAGGCGCCGGCAGCGTGTCAACCCGCTCCGGCTATCAAGCCGCGATGAATTCGTTCCACTTCTGCACCATATAAATGTTCTCGTCCATCACCGCATTCCAGCAGGCAATCGCGCCCATCCGCTGGTTGTACGAGCCGCCGTCGCGCACGGTGCCGGTCTTTTCGAGCAACTGGCCGTCCGGCGCCTTGATGTCCTGCGTGGCCGGCTTGCCCTCGATCCAGTAATCCCACTCGTAAGGTTGCATGTGGGCTTTCGCGGTTTCGAGCACGCCCGAGTAGTAGCCCTGGCGCATCAGGTAAGCGCCGGCCCAGCCGTTCTGGAACCAGTTGACGAACTCGTACGCGGCATCGAGTTTCTTGCCTTGCAGCGAGCGCGGAAAGCCGAAGCCCGATGCCCACGAGCGGTAGCCTTCCTTGAGCGGCTGGAACGCGCAGGCGACGCCCATGGTACGCACCTTCGTCACCGCGGGCGACCACATCGACTGGATCACCACTTCACCGGAGGCCATCAGGTTCACGCTTTCGTTAAAGTCCTTCCAGAACGCGCGGAACTGGCCGGCGCGCTTGGCTTCGATCAGAATCCTGATGGTCTGGTCGATCTCGGCCTTCGTCATATTGCCCTTGTCGCCGTACTTGACGTGACCCATCGCCTCGATCGCCATCGCCGAATCCATGATGCCGATCGCGGGAATGTTGAGCAACGCCGCCTTGCCCTTGAACTGCGGATTGAGCAGTTCGGCCCAGCTGTTGATCGGGCGCTTGATCAGGTCGGGGCGAATGCCAAGCGTATCGGCGTTATACGTGGTGGGAATCAGCGTCATCCATTCGGTCGGCGTCGCGGAGAATTCGGTGGAGCGCGGACCGGTCAGGAACATGACCTTCTTCGGCGCGGTACCTTGATCGCCGATCTTCTTGCCGTTCACTTCGCCACGCGTGAGTACCGGCGTGATCTTGTCGGCGAGCTTGATTCGCTTCGCGTCGAGGCCAGCGAGCGTGCCGGCCGGAATCAGCTTCTTGAGCGCGAAATATTCGGTGTCGACAATGTCGAACGAGTTCGGTTGCGTGATGATGCGCTTGGCGACGTCGTCGGTGGTCACCGGCACGTATTGAATCTCAATGCCGGTGTCTTCCTTGAATTTCTTCGCGATGTCGGCGCTCTGGTTGACCGCCGTGCCGAGATAGCGCAACGTGATCTTCTCTTGCGCATGCACGTACGGAAAGCCGGCAATACCGGCCGCCGCCACCGCGCCCTTGATGAACGTGCGGCGCGACAGGCCTTTTTCCGTCAGGTCGGATGAGGCCGCTGCCGGGCTCTCGTTCGCTTCACTCATTGCTTTCTCCTCAATTGATGCTCAGTTGACGTTCCGGTTCATCAGACGTTCTCTTCACAGCCATATAGCGCAATACCGTGCAAACGCTCAGGCTGCCAGCGGGTGTGCGTCCTGTTCGTTCCACCAGACCACCACGCGTGCTTCGGGACCAAGCCGCGCCGGATCGTAATCGCCATCGCTCACGAGCGAGATCAGTTCAGGTGAGCCGTCGAGCGGGTCGAGTGTCATGCGCAAATGGGTGCCCTGGTACTCGGCTTCGCGCACCGTGCACGGCACGCCGCCAATCCGCGTGAGACCGCTTTCGCCGCCCGCCGTCTGGACCGGCGTCACGCCGTGCGGCACCACGCGCAAATGGTCGGCGCGCACGGTAAACAAGCGGCCGTTCGTGTTGAATACGTTGTGGCCGCCAAGAAAGCGTGCGACGAACTCAGTGCGCGGACGATTGAAGACTTCGTGCGGCGGGCCGCTTTGTTCGACGCGGCCATGGCTCATCACGACCACCAGATCGGCAAGCGCCATCGCTTCTTCCTGCGAGTGCGTGACGTGCACGAAGGTGATGCCGAGTTCTTTCTGCCAGCGCTTGAGTTCGGCGCGCATCTGAACGCGCAGGAATGGATCGAGCGCGGACAGCGGTTCGTCGAGCAACAGGCAGCCGGGCTGATTCAGCAACGCACGCGCGAGTGCTACGCGCTGCTGCTGGCCGCCAGATAGCTGCGCCGGTTTGCGTTCGGCATACGCCGACATCGCGACGAGCTCCAGCAGTTCGCCGGCACGTTTGCGGCGCACGTCCTTCGCGACGCCGCGCATCTTCAGGCTGAATGCGACGTTATCGAGCGCGCTCAGATGCGGGAACAGCGCATAGTTCTGGAACACCATGGCGGTGCCGCGGGCGGCGGGCTCTTCGCGTGTGACGTTGCGGCCCGCGATCAGGATGTCGCCTTCGGTGACCGATTCATGCCCGGCGATCATGCGCAAGGTCGACGTCTTGCCGCATCCGGATGGCCCGAGCAGACAGCAGTACTGGCCGCCCGCAATGCGCAGATCGATCGCGTCGACGGCGAGCGCGTCGCCGTATTGCTTCGACACGTGCACCAGTTCGATATCGGCGGCTTTGGTTTCGAGCACCGTTGAAGCAGGCTGAATCATGAAGTAGGTGTCCTCGTGAACGGCGAAGGCTGGCCGCAAGCGCGACGGCAAGCCGCAGCGTGTGCGAAACCATGCAAATGCAAGACATGTGCCATCCGCTGCATCGGCATGCTTGTTAATTGCAAACGCGCTGCGGTGCTTAACGTCTACAAGTTGGCTCACATATTGCAAACGATCCGAAGCATCGATCGTCGGCGATCAAACGGGCTTATTTGCGCGATCGCGGTGCGTCTTCGATCCGTCACGGGGCATGATCCGGCCAACGCGGTTCATCCGGCGCGCTACCCGTCGCTTATCGTCACCGATGGCTTCTTTAAATGAACGACTCACGGAACATGCCCACAGTGCAGAACCGCGCTCGCCAGTTGCTCGCCACGCATGGCCGCTTCGCCTATCGCCCGATCACCGACAGCGACGCGTTCCGCTGGCCCGGCGATACCGGACTCGCGGTCTATCTAGGCTTTAACATCGAACACTTTGCCTTCGGCGAAGGACTCGGCGCCGCACTCGGGCCGATCTCGCCGCAACCGGATGTGCTGAATTACAGTTGGCGCGAGTATGGCAACCGGGTAGGGGCCTGGCGTTGCATCGAACTGTTCGATCAGATCGACTTGCCGGTCGGCACGCTCATCAATACCGCGCTCTACGACCATTGCCCGGAACTGATTGTGGCGTGCGTGGCGCGTGGCGACGAATTGATCGGCCACGGTCACACGAATGCGCATCGGCAGAGCGATCTCGACGAAAACGGCGAACATGCGCTGCTTCTGCATTGCCGCGAGCGCATCGCCGAAGAATCCGGCACGCCGCCGGACGGCTGGCTCTCGCCGTGGATCTCGGAGTCGCATCTGACGCCCGATCTGCTGGCCGAAACCGGCTATCGCTACACGCTGAACTGGTGCCACGACGACCGCCCCGTGCGAATGAACACGCGTGGCGCGCCGGTGTGGTCGATTCCGTATCCGCAGGAACTCAACGATTTGCCGATGATGGTGGGCCGTCATATGGATGGCCGCGCTTTCGCCGACATGATCGTCGATCAGTTCGACGAGATGCTCGAACAGGCCAACCGCGGAACGAGGCCGCAGGCGCTCGTGATGGGCATCGCGCTACATCCCTATCTGGTGGGGCAACCGTATCGGCTGAGGCATCTGCGCCGCGCGCTTGAACACATTGCCGCTGCGCGAGCGAAGGGCGATGTGTGGATCACGACGCCAGGCGCGATCGCGCGTCATATGGATGAACTGGAGCGGGAAGGCATGCTGCGCCCGACACTCGCATGAACGCTGAAGCCGGCGCGGCCACCGCAAAAAAAATGCGAAAGGACGACGCGGACGTCGACGCGCGCATCTATCAGTCGATCTTCGACGGCGTGCTGAACCACCGTCTGACTCCCGGCACGAAGCTCCCGGAACCCGAGTTGTGCCAGCTGTTCGGCGTGGGACGCGCCGTCGTGCGACGGGTGCTGGAAAAGCTCGCCTACGACGGCATCGTCGTGCTGCGTCCGAACAAGGGCGCGGTGATCGCTGAACCGACGCCGGAAGAGACGCGCGAGATATTCGAAGCGCGGCGCTCCGTCGAACGCATGCTGGTCGAGTTGGCGGTTCAGCGCGCGAGCAGCAAGGACATCGAGGTGTTGCGTCAACAACTGGCCGACGAGCACGAAGCGATGCATCGCTTCGACCAGCCGTCGTGGGCCACGCTCGCCAGCGGTTTTCATATGCGCATCGCCGCGCTGGCGGGTAATTCGATCCTGCAAAACTATCTGAAGGAACTGGTGTCACGCTGCTCGCTGATCGTCGGCGTGTACGAACCGCCGGGCCACGCGCCATGTGAGCATGCGGAACACGCGGCAATCGTCGATTGCATCGAGGCGCGCGATGCAACCGGCGCGATGGCCCATATGGAAGCCCATCTTCGCGACCTCGAAGAGCGCATTGAAACGTCGCGGATGCGGGGCGAAAAAAGTCTCGGCCAGTTGCTCGGCATCACTGAATACGCTATTCGACCCTAGGCGGCCAACCATGGAAATCGACTTCGAAGCGATCACCGAATATCAGCGCTACAAGCTGATGGCAAGCCTGATCGTGCCGCGCCCGATCGCGCTCGTCACCACGCTCGGTGCGGACGGCACGATCAACGCCGCGCCGTTCTCGATGTTCAACATGCTCGGTGAAGAGCCGCCGATCGTGATGATCAGCATTAACCGCGTCGCCGACGGCACGCTCAAGGATACGGCGGTGAACATCGTGCGGACCGGCGAGTTCGTCGTGCATCTTGCTGACGAGGCGATCGCGGACAAGATGCATCGCTGTGGCGAGCGCTTGCCGCCCGATGTGAGCGAACTCGCCGAGGTCGGCCTGACGCCGGTGGCAAGCACGCGGGTCGCGCCGCCGCGCATCGCCGAAGCGCCCGTGGCGTTCGAATGTACCTTATGGGAGACGCTGGAGACGACCAGCCGACAGATTTTCATCGGTCAGGTACGCAGGCTGCATGCGCGCGATGAGCTGATCGACACCGAGACCTGGCGCGTGCGGCTGCAACATTATTTTCCAGTGGGCCGCTTCGGCGCGAGCGATTACATCACGACGCGCGACCGGTTTACGCTCGGTTGATTCAAACGTCCTCATCGACGCCGAGCGCACGGCCGTCGCTGCGCGGATCGTGCGCGCCGCAGGCCGCGCCGTTTGGGTCGATGCGGATCACGCCGGGGTGACCCGCGAGCGGACTTTGCGCTGGAATGGCGCTCACTTCGTGACCACGCGCGGCTAGCTCCGCGAACACGTCGGCACCCGCGTCGTCCTCGAGCTTCAACGCATCGCGCGTATCGGAGAAAGTCTTGCCGAGCAGAAAACGTGGGCGGGCGACGGCGGTGAACGGATCCATTCCGTAATCGATCAGGCGCGTGAGAATCGCGGCTAGGGTCTGAGGCTGACCGTCTGCGCCTTGCGTGCCGAACAGCAGATGTGGACGTCCGTGCTTCAGGTACATGCCGGGATTGAGCGTGTGGAAGGGCCGCTTGCCAGGCTGCGCGGCGTTGTGATGCGCGGGATTCGTGCTGAACGACGCGCCGCGGTTGTGCCACAGAATCCCCGTATCGCCCGCCACCACCCCGCTACCCCAATCGAAGTAGACCGTTTGCAGCACGCTTACGCTGCGGCCCTGACTATCCGTCGCGCCGATGAACACTGTATCGCCCGGACGGAAAACATGCGGCCATGCGCGGGCCGCGCGCATGTCGATCGAGCGCGCGTGCGCGTCGAGCGTGGCGGGCGACAGCATGTCGTCGACCGGCACGTGGTTGAACTCGGGGTCCGATACGAACCGGTCGCGATCCACGAACGCGCATTTCACCGCTTCGACCAGCAGGTGGTAGTAATCGGTGCTGCCTTCGGCGATCGACCCAAGGTCGAAGCGATCGAGCGTGCCCATGATCTGCAAGGTTGTCACGCCCTGAGTCGGCGGGCGCATGCTCACCAGTTCGCCGCCGCGGTAGGTGATGCGCAATGGCGCTTCATCGCGTGCCAGCGTTCTCGCGAGGTCGTTTAAAGTCAACGGCGAGCCTGCCTCCTGCAAACCACGCGCGATCCGCTCCGCCAGGTCGCCTTCATAAAACTCGTGCGCGCCGAAGCGGGCAATCCGCTCGATGCTGCGTGCAAGCGCCGGCTGCACAAAGCGCTCGGAGATCGCGGGAATCCGGCCGTGCGGTGTGAAGGTCGCCGCAAAGCCTGGCTGAGCGTGCAGTTCATCAGCGCGCAAGCTTTGCCAGAAGTGCTGCGACGGCGTAACTGGAAATCCGTCCGATGCATACTCAAGTGCACGGTCGAATAGCGAGGCCCACGACTGTTGGCCGCCCCATGAGGTTTTGCTGATCGCGTAAGCCTGATGCCACGTATCGACGGTCGCTGCAGTGGTGAGGGCAGATGCAGCGCCGCGCAAAGGAATAGCGCCGTCGAACGCGGGAAGTGTCGCCGCAGCCTGGCCGATACCCGACACCGTACGCAACATCCCGTGCCGGTCGCCGATCACCCAGAAGGCGTCGCCGCCAAGACCCGTGAAATGCGGATACGTCACGCACAGCGCCGCACCGATCGCAATCGCAGCTTCGATCGCATTGCCTCCCGCGCGCAATACGTCGAGTCCGGCGGTACTCGCGAGCGCATGAGGGCTGGTGACCATGCCGGCGTTCGAGCGGGCGAGATTCAGGTTATGCATCACTACTCCGCTATGGGTGGAGATGAGCTATCCGGAGTAGCGAGTATAGTTCGCGCGACGCTGAAAGAAATCGGCTTGCACGTGGGGGCAAGCCACGGTCGGCTAGTTGTTCAATTACAAGCGGGATGGAGTTGGCATATCTCGTGCTCTTTTCAGTCCAGACTTGTCTTCAAGATCGAACTCATGGAAAAACACGTACTGACCAACAGGGATCAATTTGCCGCTGGTTTCGCCGAACCGGGCACCCGGACTCAGTCGCCACTCGCCGCAAGCGAAGCCGCGCCGGTAAGCATCGACTCATTGCCGTTGCAGGAACTAACCGTCGCGCTCGCGGTGGTCGGCGCGCATCTGCGCGGACAACCGCTGAACTGGCAATTGCAGGAGGCCGGCGCGCGCTTTATCGAGGCCACGCACACCGCGCCCTGTTATCGGCTTTACGCGCTTGCCGGCACGCAGCCGCCGAAGCCCGGACTGGTCCGCATGACCAGCCAGCCAGGTGCGCCAATCGCCGTCGAAGTGTGGGAAGTGCCGCTGCGCACCTTCGGCAAGTTCGTGATGGACGTGCCCGCGCCGCTCGGCATCGGCACGCTGCAACTCACCAGCGGCCTCGCCGTGAAAGGTTTCATTTGCGAGCCGTCCGCGGTCAGCGACGACAGTGGTGCGACGGAGATTACTTCGTTCGGCGGCTGGCTCGCCTATCTCGACAGCGTGAAGGCTAACGGGCGTTAGCCTTCACGCTGAGTCTCAATCTGAGCCTCAACCTGGCCGACCCGCGTTTCGCAAGCGTCATTCGTACGAGAACGCTCCGCCGAATTTATCCATGCGCTCGAGCGCCATGCCCGAGCCGCGCACCACGCACGTGAGCGGCGCTTCGGCGACGAACACCGGCAGGCCGGTCTCTTCGGCCAGCAGCCGGTCGAGATCGCGCAGCAATGCGCCGCCGCCCGCCAGCATGATGCCGCGCTCGGCGATGTCGGCGCCGAGTTCCGGCGGCGTCTGTTCAAGCGCGATCTTGACCGCAGAGACAATCTGATTCAACGGATCGGTGAGCGCTTCGAGAATCTCGTTGCTGGAAACCGTGAAGCTGCGCGGGATGCCTTCCGACATGTTGCGGCCCTTGACCTCCATCTCCTTGACTTCGGAGCCCGGAAATGCGGAGCCGATTTCCTTCTTGATCGCCTCAGCCGTCTGCTCGCCGATCAGCATCCCGTAGTTGCGGCGGATGTAGTTGACGATGGCATCGTCGAACTTGTCGCCGCCCACGCGCACCGAGCCTTTGTAGACGACACCGCCCAGCGAGATCACGCCCACCTCGGTCGTGCCTCCGCCGATATCCACCACCATCGAGCCGGTCGCCTCCGACACGGGCAGGCCGGCGCCGGTTGCCGCGGCCATCGGCTCCTCGATCAGATAGACCTGCGAGGCACCCGCGCTATGCGCGGCTTCCTTGATCGCGCGTCGTTCGACCTGGGTGGATCCGCACGGCACGCAGATGATGATGCGCGGCGACGGCGCGAACATCCGCGATTCGTGCGCCATCTGGATGAAGCGCTTGATCATCTGCTGGGTGATGTTGAAGTCGGCGATCACGCCGTCTTTCATCGGGCGAATCGCCTCGATGTTGCCCGGCACTTTGCCGAGCATCTGTTTCGCTTCCTTGCCGACAGCCAGAATGATCTTCTTGCCGTTCGGGCCGCCTTCCTGGCGGATCGACACGACCGATGGTTCGTCCAGCACGATGCCCTTGCCGCGCATGTAGATCAGGGTGTTCGACGTGCCGAGATCGATCGCCAGGTCGTTGGAAAAATAGCCGCGCAGAAAACCGAACATGCAAATTCCTGTCTCGCTTGATGCCAGGGCGCGTGAGCGCGCCGCTTGGGAACGCCGCTCGAGGGCGGCGGCAGGCGACCGGATGACGGTCGGGAGAGGGAAGAATAACAGCAACGCCCCGGCGAACCTACTTTCCGGTCATGTCCGAGGCAAGCCGAGGCGCGCTCGTCTCAGTAAGCTTGCCGTTGGGAATGCGGCGCACCGCACTGAAGATGTAAGGGTTACCTGGGCGGGCGCGCTCGCAACGAGTTTTCGGCCTGCCGTTGCAGAACGCGGCATAAACCCCGGGCGCCGCAAGGAAACACGCGCGAATCGGGCGCATGTTTCCTTTTCACACCGCTACTTACGGCGCATTGGCCAACGTCGGGTCGATATAGGCGCTCACATTCTGCGATTGCTTGTACACGGCGTTGCGCACGTTGAACTTGTCGGCGTTCACGCTCGAACCGTACACCGAGTCCAGCCCCTCACCCTTGACGAATGCTTTCTTCGCCGCCGCGGCGTCTAGCAGGTGCGTCCCCTTGAGCAACGGCAGATATTGGGCCGGCGTCAGACCGACGCGCGCGGACATGATCTTCACCGCATCCGGTTGCGTCTTCGGATCGTTGATGTAGGCGACGCAGCGATACCAGACCTTGATCACCTTTTCCCAGTCGGCCTTGCGCGACGACAGGCTGACAGGATTGACCGTGATGGCGTCGTAGATCAGGCCCGGCGCATCGGCCGAGGTGAAGATCGGGCGCGAGCCCGGCACACGCTTGAGCGCTTCGCCCGCGTTCGGCTGCCATGCGCCGACCGCAGCGACGTCGTTGGACGAGGCGAGCACCTGCGGCAATTCATTGGTCTTCGCGTTGACAAGCGTGAGGTCCGATTCCTTGAGTGCGTGTTTCTCGAGCGCCGTGTCGAGCAGCAGGTGATCGACCAGACCGACTTCGACGCCGACCTTCTTGCCCTTGAGCCCCTCGACGGAGCGGATGGGCGGCTTCGCCACGATCATGTCGTTGCCGCTCGAGTAGTCGGTCAGCAGCACCATTACGTTCTTCGCGCCGCTTGCGCCGGTCACGAGGGCATCGCCATTGGTGGCGCCGACCGCGTCGAGCTTACCCGCCGCGAACGCATCCAGAGAGGCGGAGTAATCGAACCATTGGAAATTGACGTCCACACCTGCCTGTTTGAACCAGCCTTTGTCGATCGCGATCTGGAAGGCGACGAAGCCGGGCCAGTCGCTATAGCCGATGGCGAGCGGCGCGCCCGCATAGGCAGGCGCGGCGGCGAGGCTGAACGCAAGCGCCGCGGCAGCTCCGGCAATGACGCCACGCAGGCGCACTGAGGAAGACAGACGGTTCAGCGAGGGAAGCAGGGTGGGGGCGGATTTGAATCGTTGCATCGTTTTCTCCAGGAGACCGGTCAATCGCGATTGTTGAGTTGGACCGCGCGGCGACTGCGCGATAAAACAACATGACCGGTTCCTGCGAGCGTGCAAATTGCGCGGAAACTGCGGGAGACAAACGCCGGCCACGGAGAGGCACGATAGCCATCGCTATCGCCAATCTCCCGGGCTTTTGTCCCGCCGTGTAGTGCCGCCGGCCGATCGCCTCAAAGTCGAACCTCGAGTCGATCGAACCGGTGCACCGGGCTGCTCTCGGACCAGACGTTCTTGCGAACCGGAACCCTAGCATCCCTAAGATGCGACGCCGCCGCACCTCTCGGCTTCCAGTCAAGCGAGAAATATGCCAGCGGGATCAAGTTATCGCTTTGAGGCGCGTGTTCCGCGAATGCTTCGGCAGAACCACGTGTAGGCATCAGTCCAGCGCGGCGAAACGTTGAAGCACGTAGGCAAGGAACTGCTCCAGCCGGTCCTCGATCGACGCTGCCAGGCTGATCTGCTTGATGCGGCGATCCTGCTCGGAATTCGTCTCCAGCAGCCAGCCTGCGTCGATCAGCTCCTGCACATAGCGGACCGCGGTGCGGCGGCTTACGCCGGGCATGAAGTCGTACAGCGCGGTCTTCGCGAAGTAAGCCTCCTTGTCCACCCACATCCGGCAAAACAGGTCGCTGTAGTTGAGATCGTTCAGCCCCAGATCGCCGAAATGCGCTGACCACTGCCAGTCCATGTCGAGGATGGCGCGCGCGACGGCTTGCCCCTTGTTACGCGCAATTTTTTTCTTCATCGATTCACCACGAGGAGGAAGGGTGCACAGTTTAAGTGCCAATTAAGCCGGAAATCGGGCGTGCCGGAATTATGCACGCCACTGGGCGGATAGTTTATTGACGGGTCCGGATTCGAATGTACTATTGCATGCAATTTTGCATATATAGGAGGGGCGATGAAATTCGAATTGTTCAAGACGTTCTGGGGATTCGACGGCGGGCCACGGGACGCCGCACCGCTGGTGCGGGCCGCGGGCTTCGACGGTATCGAGGCGCCGGTGCCGCCTGGCGCCGCCGATCGCGAAGCATTTGCGAACGCCATTGCCGACGAACGGCTCGCGTTCATCGCGGAGATCACGACGGCCGGCAGTTACGTGCCGGAGCGTTCGGCCACGCCCGCCGATCATCTGCGCGATTTCGAAGAAAAGATCGTTTGGGGCAAGCCGCTCCAGCCGCGCTTTTTCAATGTGATGGCAGGCTGCGATGCATGGCCGGCCGCCACGCAAGTCGATTTCTTTGCGCGCGCGGTGGAGATCGCCGCGAAGCACGACGTGGTCTGCAGCTTCGAGACGCACCGCGGCCGCTCGTTCTACAACCCGTGGATCACACGCGATGTCGCGCGTGCCGTGCCTGAACTCAAGCTGACCTGCGACTTCAGTCATTGGGT
The DNA here is from genome assembly GCF_038050405.1 of Paraburkholderia sp. IMGN_8. Lineage (NCBI taxonomy): Bacteria > Pseudomonadati > Pseudomonadota > Betaproteobacteria > Burkholderiales > Burkholderiaceae > Paraburkholderia > Paraburkholderia sp. IMGN_8. The sequence goes on from NZ_CP150901.1 coordinate 1,930,907, forward strand.
GTCGGTGTGCGAGCGTCTGCTCGATGGCGAATGGGACACGATTCTGGAGCTCGCACCTCACGCGCACCATTTGCATGGCCGCGTCGGCTATCCGCAAGGTCCGCAGGTTCCGCATCCAGCCGCGCCCGAATACGCCGACTGCCTTGCTTCGCACCAGCGGATCTGGGAGGTGTTATGGAACGCACAGATCGAGAAAGGCTATACAACTACCACGATGACGCCCGAGTTCGGCCCCGATGGTTATTTGCACACCTTGCCTTTCACGAACGCGCCGGTGGCCGATCTGTGGGAGATCAACACGTGGATGGGGCGCGAAGAGCGGCGCCATCTCGCGGCGTTTCTCGCTGGGCGCGAGGCGCGGGCCGCTCTGCAACCCGAGCCGCGAATCGAATCGCACATTGAACCTCAGCATGCATAGGCAACCCTCATGAGCCAAACCCATACCGGTTTCGACCGTTTGCCCGTCGTCGACGTCAGCGGACTCTTTAGCGATAACGAAGACCAGCGCCTTGCAACCGCGCGCGAACTCGATCGCGCGGCGCGCGATGCCGGCTTCTTCTACGTTACCGGCCATCAGATCGCGCGCGAGCGGCAAGCCGCGCTCGTCGAGCATGCAAAACGTTTCTTTGCCGCGCCCGACGACTGGAAAATGCGCTACTACATCGGCAAATCGACCGCGCATCGAGGCTATGTGCCCGAAGGCGAGGAAGTGTTCGCAGGCGGCAAGCGCGACAGGAAGGAGGCGTTCGACACGGGCAGGGAACTGTCTGCCGACGATCCCGACGTGAAGGCCGGCACGCCGATGCTCGGGCCGAACCAGTGGCCGGATCAGCCGGGATTTCGCGAGGCGGTCGGCGGCTACTACGAAGCGGCCTTCGCGCTCGGCCGGGCCTTGTTCCGGGGCTTCTCGCTCGCGCTCGGCCTACCGGAATCGCATTTCGACACTTACTTGCACAAGCCGCCGAGCCAGTTGAGGCTCATCCACTATCCCGTCGATCCGTCCGCCGAAGACCGGCCGGGCATCGGCGCACATACCGACTACGAGTGCTTCACGATCCTGCTGCCGACAGCGCCCGGCCTCGAAGTAATGAACGGCGACGGCGAGTGGATCGATGCGCCGCCGCTCGACAACGCGTTCGTCGTGAACATCGGCGACATGCTGGAGGTCTGGACCGGCGGTGCCTACGTCGCAACTTCGCATCGCGTGCGCAAGGTGAGGGAGGAGCGGTACTCGTTTCCGCTCTTCTTCGCGTGCGACTACCGCACGGTGGTCGCGCCGCTGCCGCAATTCGCGACACCTGAAGCAGTGGCGAAATACCCACCGGTATCCGCGGGCGACCACCTGTTCGCGCAGACTGCACAGAGCTTTACTTATCTGAAGCAGCGCCTCGAACGCGGCGAACTGGCGTTACCCGACGGCTCGAAGGCTTTGGCTAGCTTCGGGCAACAGGCGCGCTATGCGGCCGCCTGAGCGCTGCGGAGATGGATCGATGTCGCGTCAGTCGCGTCAGTGAGCCATCCCCACAAGCAAACCCTCTCAGCAGGTTTGCCACAGCGGCGCCGCCCAGCTCATAGGCGGCGCCGCTGTTTTTGCAGTTCGATGAAACGTACCGACAGCAGTGCATAGAGCGTGCGGCGAATGGTGGCAAGCATGGACATGGTCGGATGAGCAGGTTGGTTGGAGCAGCGCTGTATTAAGCAACCACCATGCCGTTATGTGCAGCCATACGCCGCGTGGAACAAGCGAGGCGTTCAGCCCAATCGTGGTGCCCGAAGCATTCAAGTGGTGCGCAATCGCGCTGCGCCAGGGTGCGTGCGCCACTTGCCGATACCTGCCGCGTAGAACCGCTAACAACATCCAATCCCTTGCCGGCGATACGTTTGAGCGTCGACAACGCCGCGCTGGCACGCAACTCGCTTAACAACGCAGCGAGAGGTGCGAAGTAATTTGCATCATCTTCAGGATCGCTAGGGTTCCGGTCGTACCGCTTCAATGCGCGCACGATGCCTGGTCCGAGAGCAATCCGGTCTTGCCGTTCACCTTCTTTCAAGGCGCCGGCGAGGCTCCACGGAGGGATAAAAGCCCGGGAGGTCGCGATGTCGGTCAATCGCCCTCTCATGCTTTTTCCCAACCGATACCTGGAGCCTCCATGTCGACGCAATCCCCAGTCGATCTCGCACCAATCCCGCACGTGTTGTGGGAAACGGTGATTCCTGCCGGCACCCACTGGTCCGGCGTGCTGCGCCGTGGCATCGCATTGCGCATCGTCGATCCCGAAGGTGGCGCGAATCTGGCCGCGCTCTTCTACCGGCACGACGATCTCCTCGAACGCTACAACATGGCCGATACGCTCAAGGCGCAGCACACCGCGCATCTGACGCGAGGCCACGTGCTGTATTCGGACATGGGCCGCGTCATGGCGTCGATCACCGCCGACACGCTCGGCTGGCACGATCCGCTCGGCGGCGTGGGCGACGCGGCGCTGTTCGCGAGCAAGTACGGCGTGACCCGCTATCAGGACGAGCGCAACGCGATGGTTCGCAACGGCCGCGACAGCCTGCTGCTCGAACTCGCCAAGCACGGACTCGGCACGCGCGATCTGGTGGCCAACATCAACTTCTTCAGCAAGCTCGCCTCTGACGAGGACGGCTCGCTTACGTTCGTACCGCATCACTCGCCGGCCGGCGCGGCGTTCGATCTGCGCTTCGAAATGAACACGCTCGCTGCGTTTTCGAGCGCACCGCATCCGTTCGACCCTTCATCCGAATACGAACCGAGGCCCGTCAAGCTGATCGCGTACCGCGCGTATGCAACTGACGCCGCCGTACCGGCCGACGACCCATGCCGCGCAGCGTGTCCCGAGAATGAGCGCGGCTTCGTCAACACCGATCGTCTGTTCGTTTAAGGAGACCCGCGATGCCTATCATCGAAAGCAAGCTCGATATCCGTCATGCGGTCTACGACCTCACGCTGCCGTCCGGCGAACCGTGGCTGCACGAAGTGCGGCGCGGACAGTTCTTCCGCATTCTCGATCTGGACGGCAACCAGGCCGTCGACACGTTGTTCTACAACACCGCCGATCCGCTCGAACGTTATAGCGGACAGGACACGATTCGCGCGCAACGCAATCTGTACCTGTCGGCAGGCAGCGTGCTGATGTCGAACCTCGGCAAGCCGATGCTGACCATCGTTGCAGACACCTGCGGGCGGCACGACACGCTCGGCGGCGCCTGCGCGGCCGAGAGCAACACAGTCCGCTATGCGCTCGACAAGCGCCACATGCATAGCTGCCGCGACAGTTTTCTGCATGCGATCACGCATTGCACCTGCGGCGTGGGCACGCAACTGACCAAGCGCGACATCGTCAGCAACATCAACTTTTTCATGAACGTGCCGGTGACGCCGCTTGGCAAGCTGACCTTCGAGGACGGTATTTCGGCGCCGGGCAAATACGTCGAGATGCGCGCCGACATGGACGTGACCGTGCTGATCTCGAACTGTCCGCAGTTGAACAATCCATGCAACGGCTACAACCCGACGCCCGTGCGACTGACCATCTGGGATGCCCAATGAGATTCCACAAAGTCCTGATTGCCAATCGCGGTGAAATTGCCTGCCGCGTGATTCGCACGCTCAAGCGTCTCGGCATCGCATCGGTCGCGGTCTATTCGGAAGCCGATCGCCACGCGATGCATGTGATGCTCGCCGACGAAGCGGTCTGCATCGGCCCGGCAGTCGCGGCCGGCAGCTATCTGAACAGCGCCGCGATACTCGACGCGGCGCGTGCGACCGGCGCGAGCGCGGTGCATCCTGGTTATGGGTTCCTGTCCGAAAACGCCGCATTCGCGCAGGCTTGCGAAGACGCGGGCATTCGCTTCATCGGCCCGCGCCCCGCACAGATGCGCGAATTCGGCCTCAAGCACACCGCACGGGCGTTGGCGCAGGCAAACGATGTCGCGCTGCTGCCCGGCACCGGTTTGCTGCCCGACGTGGCCGCCGCGCTGCATGAAGCCGCCGCGATCGGCTATCCGGTGATGCTGAAAAGCACGGCGGGCGGCGGGGGCATCGGCATGTCGCTGTGTCGCGACGCGGCGCAACTGGAGGCGGTGTTCGCATCGGTCGCGCGGCTCGGCGAAGCGAACTTTGCGAATGCCGGTGTCTACCTCGAGAAGTTCGTCGAGAACGCGCGCCACATCGAAGTGCAGATTTTCGGCGACGGCCGTGGCGGCGTGCTTGCGCTCGGCGAACGCGATTGCTCGGTGCAGCGGCGCAATCAGAAAGTGATCGAGGAAACGCCCGCACCGGGTTTGACCGATGCGGAGCGCGCGGAGCTGCATGCAAACGCCGTGCGTTTGGCTCAAGCGGTGAAGTATGAATCCGCCGGTACCGTCGAGTTCGTATTCGATGCCGATACGCGCCGCTTTTATTTCCTCGAAGTGAACACGCGGTTGCAGGTCGAGCATTGCGTGACAGAAGAAGTGACCGGTATCGATCTGGTCGAGTGGATGATTCGCCAGGCTGAAGGCGAACTTGCACCGCTCGACACGCTTGCACCCGCGCAGAGCGGCGCGAGTATTCAGGTGCGTTTATATGCGGAAGACCCGCATAAACAGTTCCAACCCAGCGCCGGTGTGCTGACGCACGTGGCGTTCGCCGGCCATGCACGGGTCGACACATGGGTCGACGCCGGCACCGAAGTCAGCGCGTTCTACGATCCGTTGCTCGCGAAGATCATCGTCAAGGGTGCAACACGCGATGCCGCGCTTGCCGCGTTGCGCAGCGCTTTGGACAAGACGCAGCTCTACGGGATCGAAACGAACCTCGACTATCTGCGTGCGATCGCCGGTTCGGATACGTTCGCGCGCGGAGTACAGACAACCGCATTCCTGTCACGCTTCATGTTCGCGCCGCACACCATCGACGTGCTCGACGGCGGCGTGCAAACCACGGTGCAGCAAACACCGGGGCGCACCGGCTACTGGGACATCGGCGTGCCGCCGTCCGGCCCGATGGACGATCTGTCATTCCGGCTCGCCAACGAACTGCTCGGCAATCCGGCCGACGCGGCGGGGCTTGAATGCGCGATGGTCGGCGCGACACTGCGCTTCAACACGGCGACGCTGTTCGTGCTCGGCGGCGCGCCGCTCGCCGCTACCCTGGACGGCGAGCCGGTCGTGCTGTGGCGAGTCACGCGGGCGCCGGCCGGTTCGGTGCTGAAGCTCGGCGGCGTGACCGGCGCCGGCATGCGTGCATGCCTCGCGCTCAAAGGCGGCTTGCAGGTGCCGGACTACCTCGGCAGCAAGGCGACGTTCACGCTCGGCCAGTTCGGCGGCCACGCCGGGCGCGCATTGCGCAAAGGCGACGTACTGCATCTTGCCGCCGATGCAGGCCGTGGCGAAGCGGGCGCGCAACTCGATCCCGCGCGCGTGCCGGTGCTGACGCACGACTGGCTGCTAGGCGTGCTCGACGGTCCGCACGGCGCGCCGGATTTCTTCACGCCGGACGACATCGCGATGCTGTACGGCACGCGCTGGACGGTCCACTACAACTCGAGCCGCACGGGCGTCCGCCTGATCGGCCCGAAACCGCAGTGGGCCCGCACGGATGGCGGCGAAGCGGGGCTGCATCCGTCGAATATTCACGACAACGCGTATGCGGTCGGCGCGGTCGATTTCACCGGCGACATGCCGGTGATCCTCGGCCCGGACGGTCCGAGCCTCGGCGGTTTCGTGTGTCCAGTGACCGTGGTTGGTGACGAGTTGTGGAAGCTCGGACAGTTGCGGCCAGGCGATACGGTGCGGTTCGAGCCGGTGCGTGTGCAGAAGACGCTGTCCGCGCCGAAGCTTGTCGCCAACGAACACGATTGCATCCTCTACCGCGATCCCGCAGCAGGCGAGGGCACAGGCGTGGTCTACCGACGCTCCGGCGATCAGAACGTGCTGGTCGAATACGGCCCACTCGTGCTGGATCTGAATCTGCGATTTCGCGTGCATGCGCTGATGAACTGGCTCGATGCACACCGGCTGCCGGGGATCGTCGATCTGACGCCGGGCATCCGTTCGCTGCAAGTGCATTTCGATCGCCGCATTCTGTCGTGCGACACCTTGCTCGCGCATCTTCAGCAAGCCGAGCGCGAATTGCCTGCCGTCGCCGATATGCGCGTGCCGAATCGCATCGTGCACCTGCCGCTGTCGTGGGACGACCCGTCCACGCGTATCGCGATCGAGCGCTACATGCAATCGGTGCGGCCGGACGCGCCGTGGTGCCCGAGCAATATCGAGTTCATTCGCCGTATCAACGGGCTTGACAGCATCGACGACGTGAAGCGCATCGTGTTCGATGCGCGCTATCTGGTGATGGGCCTCGGCGACGTCTATCTCGGTGCGCCGGTGGCAACGCCGCTCGATCCGCGTCACCGGCTCGTCACGACCAAATACAACCCGGCGCGCACATGGACGCCGGAGAACGCGGTGGGGATCGGCGGCGCGTATCTGTGCGTGTACGGCATGGAAGGGCCGGGCGGCTATCAGTTCGTCGGCCGCACCGTGCAGATGTGGAACCGCTATCGCACCACACGTGAGTTCGAAGCGGGCAAGCCGTGGCTGCTGCGGTTTTTCGACGAGATCCGCTTCTACGAAGTCAGCGAGGCCGAGCTTGCCGAACTGCGCGCCGATTTCATCGCGGGCCGCGCGAGCCTGAGGATCGAGGAATCGATGTTCGACCTCGGCGCGTACAACCGCTTCCTGCAAGACGAGGCCGAGTCGATTGCGGCGTTCAAGACCTCGCAGCAGGCGGCGTTCGACGAAGAGCGCGAGCGCTGGCATGCCGCGGGGCAAGCCGAGTACGTCGGCGAGCCCGGCAGCGACGCGCGCTCGCCGGTGGGCGGCACGCCGGAAGACGTGCTGACGGCCGGCCAGCACAGCATCGTCGCCGACGTGTCCGGCAGCGTGTGGAAGCTGCTCGTCAGCGAGGGCGAGCGCGTGATTGAAGGACAGGTGGTCGCGATCGTCGAATCGATGAAGATGGAAGTGTCCGTTGCCGTCACTGAAGACGGCGTGATCGAAACGATCGATTGTGCGCCGGGCGCGGCTGTTGTCGCGGGTCAGCGGTTGATGACGATGCGTGCGGGCGTTGCGGCCGGCGCCACAGAGGAGGTGACGTGCAAATGAAACCATATGACGATCTATTCGAGTCGATGTCGATTACGTCGCTGCAGGCGCGTTACCGCGCTGGCAGTCTCACCCCGGCGCAACTGGTCGAGGCGATCGCCGCGCGCACGTCGGGAGACGATCCGCATCACGCATGGATTCGCCCGTTGACCCGCGACGAGATGATGCGCTACGCCGACGCGCTCGAAGGCCGCGAGATGGACACGTTGCCGCTCTATGGCATTCCGTTCGCGATCAAGGACAACATCGATCTGGCCGGCGTGCCGACCACAGCCGCTTGCCCGGCGTATGCGTATCGGCCCGAGCAAAGCGCAGCGGTGGTCGAGCGGCTGATTGCGGCCGGCGCGATTCCGATCGGCAAGACCAACCTCGATCAGTTCGCGACCGGTTTGTCCGGGCAGCGCTCGCCGCACGGCGCGTGCCGCAACGCGCTCGATCCGCGTTACGCGTCGGGGGGCTCCAGTTCCGGGTCGGCTGTAACGGTTGCGCTCGGTCTCGCGGCGTTTTCGCTGGGCACCGACACGGCCGGCTCGGGACGTGTGCCCGCCGCGTTTCACGGCTTGCTCGGACTGAAGCCGACCAAGGGCGTGCTGAGTACGCTGGGTGTGGTGCCGGCGTGCAAGTCACTCGATTGCGTGTCGATCTTCGCGCGCTCGGCGGACGACGCGCAACGTGTGTTCGACGTTGCACGCGGCGTGGCGCAAGGCGACCCGTATGCGCGTGAATGGCAGCCTCTGCAGAAGCCGCGCGAGTCGGCGTCGCGGGAATCTCAGCCGTCTCTGCGCGGCGTGCGCTTCGGCGTGCCGCGCGCAAGCCAGCTCGAATTCTTCGGCGACACCTCATACGCGAAGGCGTTCGACGCCGCCCTGACACGCTTGCGTTCAGCCGGCGCGGAACTGATCGAAATCGACTTCGAGCCGTTCCTTGCGACCGCACGCCTGCTGTACGAGGGACCGTGGGTGGCCGAGCGGCTCGCCGCGATTCGCGAGTTCGCCGACGCGCAGCCGCACGCGTTGCATCCTGTGATACGCGAGATCATTGGCGGCGCGGCACGCTGGAGCGCGGCGGATGCGTTCGCCGCCTTCGACCGGCTGGCCGTCTTGCGCATGCAGACCGGTGAAGTCTGGCAAACCATCGATGCGATCGTCACGCCGACTTCGGCGACGACCGCGACCGTCGACGAACTGGAGGCGGACCCGATTCGCGTCAACTCGCGCTTCGGCTACTACACGAACTTTGTCAATCTGCTCGATCTGTCCGCGCTTGCCGTGCCGGCGGGCGTCTGCGCGGACGGCCGGCATGCCGGGCTGCCGTTCGGCATAACGTTCGTTGGGCGCGCGCATCAGGATGCCGTGCTGCTCGATCTGGCCCGTGCCTGGCTCGGCGAGGCGGCGCAGGATCGGACGCATGCGCATGCCACTCGATCACCCGCAACCAGCGCAACCGAACGATGCCTCGGAGAATCCCATGACAGTGATTAACAGGACCGAATGGTTCGCGGTGCGCCGTGAACTTTCCCTGCGGGGCAAGTGGTTATTGGGCGCCGGCTCGTTCTTGCTGCCGTTGTTCGTGTGGTGCATTGTCAGCTACGTGCCGTTCGTCTGGCATCCTCAGGTGCTGATCGAGCGGCCGGGCAGCGTCGACTATTTCCAGCCCGGCATGCGGGTCGACAAGGAAGTGTTTGCCGACGAGCTAGCTCATGCGCGTGACGCTCATACCGCATTACCGACGGGCGAGCCGGTCAACCCGGTGTATCTGCCTGCTCCGCACGAGGTGTTGCGCGCGTTCTACACGGCGTTCACGACGCCGCCCGCCTCGCGCGACGGCGTGTGGCTGCACCAAAGCCTGTGGCACAGCATCCAGATCATCTTCTGGGGCTTTGTGGTGTCGTCGGTGGTCGGCGTGCCGATCGGCATTGTTTGCGGCACTTACAGCGCGATCGCGCGCTTGCAGGAGCCTTTTTTCGAGTTCTTCCGCTACTTGCCGGCGCCCGCGTTCGGCGCGCTGATGGTCGCGATACTCGGCATTTACGATGCGCCCAAGATCGCCATCATTGTGATCGGCACGTTGTTCCAGCAGGTGCTGATCGTCGCGAACACGACGCGCAAGCTCGAATACGGCCTGTTCGAGGCGGCGATGACGCTCGGCACGAAGAAACTCAAGCTGCTCACGCATGTGGTGATTCCTGGCATCCTGCCGGACCTGTACCGTGACCAGCGCATTCTGCTCGGCTGGGCGTGGACTTATCTGATCGTCGCGGAACTGGTCGGCACCAGTTCGGGCATCACCTGGTACATCACCCAGCAGGCCCGCTACGAGCACTTCGAGAACGTGTACGCGGCGATCATGATGATCGGCATCATCGGACTCGGCACCGATCTCGTGCTGGCGTTCGCCGGCCGCAAGCTGTTTCCGTGGGACCGCACGCTGAAGGCGTAGCGCGCACGCTTGTGCTCCCTGGCTTATTGCACCGTATTCAAAGGACTTGATCATGTTAAATCCGCAACCGATTCCGTCATACCTTCTCCAGTCCGACGCGGTGCGCGAGCGTTTTGAGCGCCTGAAGGCACGCGAGGTGATCCTCGAGGTCCGCGACCTCGGCAAGCGCTTCGAGACGCCGCAAGGCGAATGCACGGCACTCGACGGCATCAGCTTCAAGACTCACCGGCGCGAGTTCGTCTGCGTGATTGGGCCGTCGGGCTGCGGCAAGTCGACCTTGATCCGCATTCTCGCGGGGCTCGAGATGCAGACGAGCGGCAGCGTGCTGCTCGACGGCACGCCGGTGCAGGGACCGGGCGCCGATCGCGGGATGGTGTTTCAGGGCTATACGTTGTTTCCGTGGCTGACGGTCAAGAAAAACGTCATGTTCGGTCTGAAGATGAACGGACACAGCACGATGCACGCCGAGCGCGAGGCGCTGCAATGGCTGGAACTGGTCGGCCTGACGAAGTTTGCCGATGCTTATCCGCATCAGTTGTCCGGCGGGATGAAGCAGCGCGTGGCGATTGCGCGCGCGCTCGCGAACCGGCCGCGTATTTTACTGATGGACGAGCCGTTTGGTGCGCTGGATGCGCAGACGCGTGCGAAGATGCAGACGCATTTGCTCGATATCTGGCGCAATATCGATGTGACTGTGCTGTTTATCACGCACGATCTGGATGAGGCGATTTTTCTGGCCGATCGTATTCTGGTGCTGAAGGCGAATCCTGGGGAGGTGCAGGAGTTGATCGAGGTGCCGGTGCCCCGTCCACGGGATTATTCTCAGGCTGTTTCTGCTGAGTTTGTGGCCACTAAGGCTCGGTTGGAGGCGTTGATTCATCCGGCTATTGGTGTCGTCGACGACGATGATGATGATAGTGTTAAGCCGCATATGGTTCGGATGACTGATGTGGCGGATAATGTTGAATGAAGGTGTTTTTTTGCCTTCGCGGCGCTTTATGTCTGTGTGCCTGCGGTGCTGGCCTTTCCTTGATTTCTTAGTGGTCTATTAGCGTCGCCCCTGTGCGGGGCAGGCACTTACTTTCTTTGCCGCCGCAAAGAAAGTAAGCAAAGAAAGCGGCTTCACCCCGCTAATTCTTAAGCGGGTCCCCTGGCTTGGAGGAGGCAGTGGAGCATCTGGAATCTGTGTTCTCGCACATTCAACGCTGGTGACAAGGCAGTCATACTTCCGGCGGCGCTGCGCGCGCCGCAGCGGTACTTCTCAAAACCGGTGGGGCGTGTGCGCTTGCGCATCATTCTGCCCGCTTCGCACTGCGTGCTCGCCGGAACGGTCCACAAGGAAAACCAGGGGGTTCGTTTGTGCGGGGTTGGGGCCATCGGCTTCGCCTCGGCGAGGCGCTGAATTGTGGCAGTGCGGGCCATTTCGCCGAACGAAACGCAGCCGCGAGTGACGCCAGCGGAGGAAAGGAACGCAGCCGCGAGTTAGCTAGCGCAACACAGGCAAGCCGTTACGCTTGAACAACTGCAGGCGCCGGAAGCGCCCGACGGACCCGACGGTTTTGTGAAGTACCGCTACTGCGCGCGCAGCGCCGCCGGAAGTATGACTGCCTTGTCACAAGCGCGGAATGCGCGAGAACACAGATTCCAGATGCTCCACTGCCTCCTCCAAGCCAGGGGACCCGCTTAAGGATTAGCGGTGTGAAGCCGCTTTCTTTGCTTACTTTCTTTGCGGCGGCAAAGAAAGTAAGTGCCTGCCCCGCACAGGGGCGACGCTAATAAACCACTAAGAAAACAAGGAAAGGCCAACACTGCAGGCACACAGCCAAAAAGCGCCGAGCAGGCAAACAGCACAGGGAGAACGTTAATAAACCAATAACAAAGCAGGGAAAGGCAACACCGCAGGCAAACAACCAATGCCGCCGCCAAAGGCAAAAAAACATTACCAGATCGTAATCCCCCTCCCCACCGCTTACCGGTATGATTAAAAAGTCAAGCAAAGCGGAGTCAACCCCATGCGAATCCTGGTCATCGAGGACGAGCTGAAAACAGCGGCCTATCTGAAGAAAGGCCTGGAGGAATCCGGCTACGCAGTCGACGTAGCGAACGACGGCCCGCAAGGCCTCATCCTCGCGCAGGAAGAGGAGTACGACGTGATCGTGCTCGACGTGATGCTGCCGGGCATGGACGGCTGGACCATCGTCAAAACCCTGCGCAGCACGCGCACAACCCCGGTGCTGTTCCTGACCGCCCGCGACGACGTCGACGACCGCGTCCGCGGTCTGGAGCTCGGGGCAGACGACTATCTGGTCAAACCCTTCGCATTCGTCGAATTGCTGGCGCGCGTGCGCACGCTTGCGCGCCGTGGACCGCCGCGCGAGAGCGAGCTGATCAAGGTAGGCGACCTGGAAATGGACGTCAATCGCCGGCGTGTGAAACGCGGTGGCATACGCATCGATCTCACGCCGCGCGAGTTCTCACTGCTGCAATTGCTCGCGCGCCGTCAAGGCGAAGTGCTGAGCCGCACGCAAATTGCCTCCTATGTCTGGGATATGAATTTCGACAGCGACACCAATGTCGTCGAAGTCGCGATCCGCCGGCTGCGCACCAAGATCGACGACAATTTTCCCGTCAAGCTGATCCACACGGTGCGCGGCGTCGGCTATGTGCTCGAACTGAAGGCCACCGCTTGATGCGCAGCCGCTCGCTCGCCGCGACGCTCGCGTTTGCATTCGGCGCCACCACGCTCGCCGTCTTCGTTCTGGTCGGCAGTTTTCTGTATCTCGCGCTGGAACGGCAGATCAAGGCGCAAGACGATCTCGACATCGTGCTCGCCGCCCGTCATGCACGACGGCTTGCACAGGAACTCGACACGTCGAAGGGGATTCGCAAGCACAGCGACCGTCTGACCAGCATCGTGTTCGGCAATGAAGCGATGTCGATGGAAGTCTTCGATCCCGACGGACGCCAGGTGCTCGGACACAACCTCGCCAACACCTTCGCCGCGCCGGCCGGCGCCAATGATGCCCGTAACGCAAGTGCAGCCGGCGCAGCCAGTGAGGCGCATGAGGCCGCAGCCAGCGACCCCAATGAAGCCAGCGAGGCCAGTGAAGCAAGTGAAGCCAGCGGCGTCGCGACCACCGCCGCCTTGCCGCAGTTGACGCGCATTCCCGCTTCAGCGCGCATCACCGAGACCGCCATCGCCGACTGGAGCGGCCGCAACGGCGCGCCGATCCGCGGCATCCTGACTGACGCGAGGTTGCGCGACGGCGAAGTGGCCAGCGTGCTGGTGGCGCGCAACATGAGCGACCGCTGGCTGATGCTCGATCGCTATCGCGACAAGCTGCACATGGCAGGCGCCGCTGGCGCGATTCTCGCGATGCTATTGAGCTATCTGCTGATTCGCGCAGCATTGCGGCCGGTGCGCGATATCGCGGCGAGCGCAAGCCGCGTCACGGTCAATCGTCTGAATACGCGGATTGCCGTAGCGCGCGTGCCGCGTGAACTCGAAGCGCTGGTGGTGTCCTTGAATGCAATGCTCGAGCGCGTGGAGCAGGGCTTTCAACGTCTGTCGCGTTTCACCGCCGACCTCGCACACGATATGCGCACGCCGCTCAGCAACATGCGCGGCACCGCCGAAGTGGCGCTCGCCCGGCCTCGTTCCTCGGACGAATACGAGGCGCTACTGGCGTCGAATCTGGAGGAATGCGACCGGCTGTCGCGAATGATCGAAAACGTGCTGTTCCTCGCGCGCGCGGAGCATCCGCAGTTCGTCAAACACATGCGCGAGTTCGACGCCGGACAGGAATTGACGCACATTGCCGAGTACTTCGAAGGTATCGCCGAAGATGCGAGCGTCAGCTTGCGCGTCACCGGCGCCGCCATGCTGACGGCCGACCTGGAGCTGTTTCGCCGCGCCGTCAGCAATCTGCTCGCCAACGCAATTCGTTACACACCGCATGGCGGCGAGATCGTGCTCGACGCCACTGCGTCCGGCGACGAGGTGCGCGTGACCGTGTCCAACCAGGGGCAGCCGATCGCTCACGAGCATCTTGAACGGATTTTCGACCGTTTTTATCGTATCGACCCGTCGCGCAGTTCACTGCCGTCTTCCGGCTTATCGCAAGGGTCCACGGGCTCCACGGGCCTCGGCCTCGCCATCGTGCGCACGATCATGGAGCTGCATGGCGGCTCGGTGCATGCCGAAAGCGACACGCAGAGCACGCGTTTCATTCTCACGTTCCGGCGGGTTGAGTGACTGCCTGAGTGGCGGATTTTGCAGCAAACGTGGTGATGGGTTCGGCAGCGGAAGTGCTGGCAGGTCCAGTAACGGATGCCGCAGCGGCGACTTCCGGCGCTGACGCGCTATCGCCCTGGCCGTGCCACGTGCCGCCCAACGCCTTCAGCAACAACACACTCGACTCCAACTGGCGCGCGGCAATCTGATCCGCGGTGCGCTGGTTCGTCAACGCGATCGTCTGCGCGGTGACCACGTCGAGATAGCTGACCGCGCCGGCTTTGAAGCGGTTGGTCGTCAGTCGCAATGACAGGTCTGCGGCCGTCGTCGCGCGCTGCTGGCTGGCGGCTTCGTCGGCGAGCGAATGCAACGCGGACAGATTGTCTTCAACCTGCTGGAACGCCACCAGTACCGTTTGCCGGTAGTCGGCGACCGTACCGTCGTATTGTGCCGTCGCGCCATGCAGGGCGGCGGTACGCTTGCCGCCGTCGAATATCGTGCCGACGAGTTGCGACCCAAGCGACCAGAACAGACTCGGCGCGGTTAGCCACGGCGCGAAGAACGTGCTCTCCAGCCCGGTGCTGGCCGACAGCACCAGGTCCGGGAAAAACGCCGCGTGCGCCACGCCGATCTGCGCGTTCGCCGACGCCACGCGCCGCTCGGCGGCGGCGATGTCGGGCCGCCGTTCGAGCAGTTGCGACGGCAATCCGACCGGAATCGGCGGCGCGGTCAGCGAGGAGCCGTTCGGCGGCAGCGTGAAGCTCGACGCGGGCTCGCCGATCAAGGTCGCGATCGCATGCTGCATTTGCGCGCGCGTCACGTCGATGTCCGTGTCCTGGGTGCGCGTCGCTTCGAGTTGCGTGGTGGCCTGGGCGACCGCTGATGCATCGATCGCACCGTTTTTCAGTTGCTGCTGCAGCAGTTGCAGCGCGGTGGCGTACGCGGTCACGCTATCGTCGAGCAACTTCTTCTGCGTGTCGAGCGAGCGTAGCGCGAAATAGTCGACGGCCAGATCGGCGCTCATCGACAGCCGCACGGCTTCGAGGTCCGCTTCGCTTGCCTGGGCGTCGGCCTGCGCGCCGACCACGCTGTCGTGCACCCGGCCGAACAGATCGGGCTCCCAGCTCGCCGACACGCCGGCCGAATAGTCGGGGATGGTCTTGCCCGCGAGCGCACGGTCCACGAGGTTCTGCGAGGTTCTTGAGCGATTTTGCGCGAGACCGGCAGTGACGGTCGGGAACAATCCGGAGCGCTGATAGTCGACCATCGAACGCGCTTGCTGGACCTGCGCGACCGCTTTACGCACGGTCTGATTCGAGACGTCGATACGCGCTTCGAGTTGATTGAGCACAGGGTCGTTGAAAATAGTCCACCATGGGCCGCGTGGCGCCGCGTCGGCGGGCGCGGCCTGCGTCCAGCCGGCTGCGGCGCCTGCGTATTGCGCGGGAATCTCGGTTGTGGGCCGCCGGTAAGGCGGCAGCGTCGAGCACGCGCTCAGTAATGCACCGATCAGCGTGACGGCAAGCGCACGGCGAGATAGCAGGCACCAACGCAGGCGCAAGCGCAGCAGCATGCGCAAGCTCAATCGCGGCCGCAAGCGCAGGCCCAAGCGCGGACTCGATAAACGGCGAATCGACGTGCGTGGCAATTTCATCTGAAACATCGGCAGATCCTTTCGAAGACGGGCGCTCAGCTATGCGTTGCCGGGATGATCTGGACGGCTTGTCCGGCGCTCAGCGAATCGCCCGGGTTGTCGATTACCCGGTCGGTTGCCGCGAGACCCGTGGTGATTTCCACATGCGTGCCGAAATCGCGGCCGATGTGAACCGTCTTCAGCGCCGCCTTGCCGTTCCTGTCGACCACGGCGACCGTCACGCCGTCGGCGCGGAACAGCAGCGCACTGACCGGCAAATCGAGCGCGGGCGACGACGATTGCAACTGCAGATGCACCTGCGCGTAAGCGCCGGGCATCAACGCGCCATCCTTGTTATCGACGTCGACTTCGACCCGCAACGTGCGGCTCGCGGGGTCGATCGCGCCAGTGCTGCGCGCCACCTTCGCGGCGATATGCCGGCCCGGATACTGCTGGGCCGTCAGATACACGCCGGTGTCGGGCGTGACGTAGGGCGCGTCGTTTTGCGGCACATCGACAAAAACGCGCAGCACGCCGGTCTGCTGGATGTGAAACAGCTCGCCCGACATGCCGGCCGTGCCGGGCGTGCCGCCCGCCGTCACCAGTGCGCCGACGTCGACGTTGCGGGCGGTGATGACACCGTCGAACGGCGCGGTGATCTTCTCGTACGAAACCAGTTCGGCCAGATGCGCGACGTTGGCCTGTGCCGACGCCAGCATCGCGCGCCGTGCTTCCATATCGCTGACCTTGGTATCTGCGTCCTGCTGCGCGACCGATTGTGTTTTCAGCATCTCCTGCCAGCGCTGTGCGGTGGTCTTTGCGAAGTCGTAGTTGGCCTGCGCGGTCGCTTCGTCGGCGCGGGCCTGGCGTAGCTGCGCGTCGAGTTCGGGGGCTTCGATGGTGGCGAGCGTCTGCCCGCTTTTAACCTGGGCGCCGATATCGGTGTTCCAGTGAGCCAGATAGCCGCTCGTGCGTGCGTAGATCGACGCTTCCGCGAACGGCGTCACCGCGCCGGGCAGCAGCAGTTCGTGGACCGACGGCGCGGCGCGCGGCGTGATCACCGCAACGTTGACGACGCTTTGCGCTGCCGTCTGCTGCGTCAGCGCGGCGCTCGCGTGCAAACGCGGCACAATGCCGACGATCAGCAAGGCAGCGGCAAGTCCGCCCAACGCGAGCGGCCACAGACGGCGGCGCGGTTTTGGGCCTGCCTCTGCGGCGGGCGTGGACGCGGATGCAGCAGTGTCGGCGTGCGTGGTTGTTGCAGCATCGCTCATTGGCCGATCGGACTGAGCCGACCGATCGGACCGTACGGGCGGAAGGGATGAATCGTTCATGGGAAGGGTCTCGTCGGAATCAATGTGTGCGGGTGGGTACGCCGGATTCTTGCGTGTCTTGTCGAGCCGCGCGGCGTTTGTCGAGCCACGCATGCACCGTCCCGTAGATGACCGGCACGAACAGCAAGGTCGAGACCGTGCCGAGCGCGAGGCCGCCGATCACCGCCCGCCCGAGCGGGGCGTTCTGTTCGCCGCCGTCGCCGAGGCCGAGCGCCATCGGCAGCATGCCGATCAGCATCGCGAGTGCGGTCATCAGCACCGGACGGAAGCGGCTGAAGCCGGCTTCGAGCGCCGCCTGCAACGGCGGCTTGCCGCCGTGATGCAGTTCGCGCGCGGTGTTGATCACGAGAATGCTGTTGGCCGTCGCGATGCCGATACACAGAATGGTGCCGGTCAGCGCTGGTACGCTCAGGCGTGTGCCGGTGCTGAACAGCATCCACGCGATGCCCGCGAGCGAGCCCGGCAAGCCGCTGATGATGATGAACGGATCGAGCCACGACTGGAAGTTGACGACCATCAGCAGGTAGACGAGGGCGATCGCGAACACGAGGCCGCTCGCGAGGCCTGTGAATGAGTCGTGCATCGCCTGCACCTGGCCGCGTACGACGATCGATGCACCCGGTGGCAACTGCGGCCGGATCTGATCGACGAGCCGGGTCACGTCGGCCGCTACGCCGCCGAGGTCGCGCCCCTGAGCCGACGCGAAAATGTCCAGCACAGGCTGCACGTTGTAGTGCGACACGACCGCCTGCTGGGTGCCGCGCGACAGCGAACTCAGCGCGCCGAGCAGGTTCTGCGGGGCAGGGCCGTTGGGATTGGCCGCTGCCGTCGCGATGCCGCCGGCCGTGCCCGCGCCGCCGGTCTGCGCGACCGGAATGTTGGCCAGTGCCTGAAGCGAGTTGATATCGTACTGAGGCATCATCGACATCAGCGGATAGCTGACGCCGTTCTTCGGGTCGAGCCAGAAATTCGGCGACGTCTGCGAACTGCCGGACAACGCGATCAGCAGATTTTGCGACACATCGCGTTGCAGCAACCCGGCCTGAATCGCTCTCGTGCGGTCGACGTTCACGTTGATCGCCGGTGCGTCGCCCGGTTGCTGGATGCGCGCGTCCACAAGGCCGCGCACGCCGCGCAATTGCGTGAGCAAACGGTTCGCGACGACGCGGTTGGCATCGAGCTTGTTGCCGACGATCTGGATATCGATCGGCGCGGGGAGGCCGAAGTTGAGAATCTGGCTGACGATGTCGGCCGGCAGGAACGCAAAGGTGACACCGGGGAACGCCTGGGCGAGCGTCGTACGCAGCGTTGCCACGTATTGCGCGGTGGGTTTGTGGTTGGCCGCGAGCGTGATCATCACATCCGCATCTTCGGGGCCGATCGGGTCCGACGAGTCGTAGGTCAGATTGATGCCGCTCACCGGCACGCCGATGTTGTCCAGCATCGCCGCCAGCTCCTGCTTCGGGATCACGCTGCGCACGCGGGCTTCGACTTCATCGGTGATACGTGCCGTGTCTTCGATACGTGTGCCGGTCGGCGCGCGCAGATGCAGGCGGATTTCGCCGGTATCGACGGCCGGGAAAAAGTCGCTGCCGGCAAACGGCACCAGCGCGAGCGAGCCGATGCACAGAAGCAGGAAGATCACGATGAAACGGCGCGGCCTCGCGATCGCCGAGCCCAGCACGCCGCGATACCGTTCGCGCAACCGTTCGAAGCGATGCTCGAAACCCGCCTGGAAGCGGATCAGGCGGGCAAGCGGACCGTTGCCCGTGACCGGTGCCTTGCTGCGCGCGCGCATCAGGTACATCGCGAGCGTCGGGACCAGCGTGCGCGAGAAGAAGTACGACGCGCACATCGCGAACACCACGGCCTCCGCGAGCGGCACGAACAGATAGCGCGCGACGCCGGACAGCAGGAACATCGGCACGAACACGATGCAGATCGACAGCGTCGACACGAAAGTCGGCACCGCGATTTCGCCGGAGCCGATCAGAATCGCATCCTGCAGCGACTCGCCGTTCTCCAGATGGTGCGTGATGTTTTCGATCGCGACGGTGGCGTCGTCGACGAGAATGCCCACGGCGAGCGCAAGCCCGCCGAGCGTCATGATGTTGATGGTCTGGCCCAGCGCCGCGAGTGCGATCAGCGAGGTCAGCACCGCGAGCGGAATCGATACCGCGATGATCAGCGTAGCGCGCCAGCTGCCGAGAAACAGCAGGATCATCAAGGCGGTCAGGCAAGCGGCGATCAGCGCTTCGCGCGCCACGCCCACGACCGCGGACTTCACGAACACGGATTGATCGGACAACGCAGTGATGTGCAGCGCGCTGGGCAAGCCGGCGGCGATATGCGGCAGCATCGCCTTGACCTGCTGGATGATGGTCAGCGTCGACGTGCTGCCGGATTTCTCGACGGTCAGGAGCGCCGCGCGCTTGCCGTCGCTGCGCACGATATTGGTTTGCGGCGCGTAGCCGTCGCGTACATGGGCGACATCGCGCACATACACCACGCCGCCGGCCACGGTCTTGATCGGCAGATCGTTCAGCGCGGCGACGGTGTCCGTGCTGCCGTTCATCTGCACGTTGTATTCCTTCGTGCCGATTTTCGCGGTGCCGCCCGGCAGAATCAGGTTCTGTGCGTTGACGGCATTGACCACGTCGAGCGGGGAGAGGCCCTTTGCCTGCAACGCACGCGGATCGATGTCGACCATGATCTGCCGCACCTTGCCGCCGAACGGCAACGGCACTGACGCGCCCTGGACCGTCGCCAGTTGCGTGCGGATCTGGCTGTTGCCGAGGTCGTAGAGCTGCTGCTCGGACAGCGTGTCGCTCGAGAGTCCCAGTTGCAGGATCGGCACTGTCGACGCGTTGTACGTAATGATGTTCGGCGGCAGCGTGCCGGGCGGCAACACGCGCAGAATCGACGCCGAATTGGAGGCCGCCTCGGCAATCGCGCGGTTGATGTCCGCGCCCGGGTGGAAAAAGATCTTCACGACCGACACGCCGTTCAGCGATTGCGATTCGATGTGCTCGATATCGTCGACATCGGAGGTGAGCGCGCGCTCGTAATTCGACGTGATGCGATTGGCCATGTCCTGCGCGGAGAAGCCGTTATACGACCAGACGATGCTGACCACCGGAATGTCGATGTTCGGAAAGATATCGGTCGGCGTACGCAGTATCGCGAGCGGGCCGACGATAAAGATCAGCACCGCGAGAACCACGAACGTATACGGGCGGCGCAGCGCGAGCTTGACAATCCACATGACGGATTCCTGAAAAGATGCAGAGAGAAGTGGCCGTCTTCGACGTAATGAGCGGCGCGTGATACGAGCTTCGTTAGGGTAGGAGTGTGGGTGATGGGGCCTTACCGGCTACGGTCTGCTAGATTACAAGTCTGTTATCTGCGCGAGGATTGAAGCGCAGCGCGCGGGTGGATGTGTAGATAACAAAACGGTAATGTGCGGGTCAGTGCGCAGACAGCTGAAATGACAAGAATGGGAGGCGTGGTTCAAGCCACTTACTTCTAGTCAAATCGGAGAGACGTCATGAAATTGCTTACTGCCTTTGTTGTTGCTGCTCTTAGCTTGTCGTTCGGCGCGAATGCTTTCGCACAAAGTGCTTCGTCAGGACTGACCCGCGCTGAGGTTCGTGCGCAACTGGCGCAAGCGCAGGCGGAAGGCTATGTGCCGACGTCGGAAAATAACTATCCGCCGACGGATGCGGCTATTGCGCGAAATCGCGAGATTTATGCTATTCAGCATGGTGTTGATGGTCATGGAGGTGTGAAAACTGCGGGGGCGCCCGCGGTGCGTCCGGAGTCGGCTTCGAATTGATGTTGGTTTTGTTGCCTATGCGGCGTTTGGGTTGTTCGCCTGCGGCGGTGGCCCTTTCTTGGTTTTTTTTTGCCTGCGCGGCGCTTGTTGTCTGTGTGCCTGCGGGGTTGGCCTTTCCTTGATTTGTTATTGGTTTATTAGCGTCGCCCCTGTGCGGGGCAGGCACTTTCTTTGCCGCCGCAAAGAAAGTAAGCAAAGAAAGCGGCTTCACACCGCTAATTCTTAAGCGGGTCCCCTGGCTTGGAGGAGGTAGTGGAGCATCTGGAATCGGTGCTCTCGCACACTCCGCGTGAGTGACAAGGCAGTCATACTTCCGGCGGCGCTTCGCGCGCCGACGCGGTACTTCTCAACACCAACTGGCGGTATGCGCTTCCGGCATCATTCTTCCCGCCTCGCACTGCGTGCTCGCCGGAACGGTCTGCCAGGGAAACCAGGGGCTTCGTTCTTTCTCCGTGGGAGTCATCGGCTTCGCCTCGGCGAGGCGCCGGCCGATTGCCACATATGCGTGCGCGTGCGGCCACCGTGCCGGGAGAAACTCAAGCTCCAAAACCTCCGGGCGGTGTTGTGAAGTACCGCGTCGGCGCGCGCAGCGCCGCCGGAAGTATGATTGCCTTGTCACTAGCGCGGAGTGCGCGGGAGCACAGATTCCAGATGCTCCACTACCTCCTCCAAGCCGAGGGACCCGCTTAAGAATTAGCGGTTTGAGCCGCTTTCTTTTGCCTACTTTTCTTTGCGGCCGGCAAAGAAAAGTAGGTGCCCCCCCGCACAGGGGGAACGCTAATAAACCAATATCAAATCAAGGAAAGGCCAACGCCGTAGGCACACAGACAACAAGCGCCGCGCAGGCACAAAAATCAGGAAAAGACCAACACCATAGACAACCAGCCAACCCCGCCCGGAGGGCAACCAGAACATGAACAACCCAAACGATTTCACCGTGCGAACCATGTCGACCGCCGAGGTCGAATTATCGGTTGAGTGGGCTGCCTCGGAGGGCTGGAACCCCGGCCTCCACGATGCACCGTGCTTTCGGTCAGCAGACCCGGACGGTTTCTTCATCGGCGAATGGCAAGGCGAACCGATCGCCTGCATTTCAGCGGTTGCCTACGACGAGCACTTCGGCTTCATCGGTCTGTATATCGTGAAACCCGCCTTCCGTGGCAAAGGTTTCGGCATCCGCATCTGGCAGCACGGGATGGACTACCTGCAAAACCGCAACGTAGGCCTCGACGGCGTCCTCGCCCAGCAGGCGAACTACAGAAAGTCCGGCTTTGCACTCGCGCATCGCAACATCCGCTTTCAGGGCGTCGCGCAAGGCGCAGAGTACTCGAACCTTTCGAATGCGTCGGATCTGCCGTTCGAGCAGCTCGTCGACTACGACCGTCAGTGCTTTCCTGCCGCGCGTGCACGCTTCCTCGCCGCATGGATCGGGCAACCGGATGCCGTCGCGCTGGCGGCAGTCCGCGCTGGCCGTGTCGCGGGATACGGCGTGCTGCGCCGTTGCAGGACAGGTTGCAAGATCGGCCCGCTCTTCGCGGATAGCGAGGGGATTGCGAGCGATCTGTTCGACGGCCTGGCCGCGCGTATGCCGGGCGAGGTCATCGTTCTCGATGTGCCTGAGACTAACCCGGCCGCCGTCGCGCTGGCCGAACGGCACGGCATGACAAGTGTCTTTGAAACCGCGCGGATGTACACGCGGGAGCCACCCACGCTTGCGCTCGAACGTGTGTTCGGCGTGACCTCGTTCGAACTCGGGTGAGATCGGGCGAGTTCAAGCCGGCTTAGCCGCATGCGCGCCTTTGCTTGCGTTACCAGGCAAAGGCGCGGGCAAAACCGCTTGCGGGTTAGCCAGGCGTTTCCGTCGCCGGCACTATTTCCATTTCGATCCGAGATTCTCCAACCCGGCTTTTCTGAGGTCCTCCGCCACCATCGCGATGCGAAACTCGCAGTCGGCGTTGAATTTCAGAAACCAGGGTTCCGCGAGTGCGGGAATTCCCGACGGATCGTCGAGGTTGACGACGAGTACTGCTCCGCGTGCCCCATTTTGCTCGGTAAAGTACGCGGCCTCCGGTTTCGTCTCTTCGAGAATCCTCGCCATCACTTCCCCGACCGTGCCTTCGCGCACAAAAGTGTTGAACGGTTCGTGGGGTATTCGTATGTTGAGAAGCATACGCATGGTCATCCTCCTTCCTGGTTGACGCCCAATGGGGCATCTTAAGAGTAGGTGGTTTCCGGCGCGGGGCATCAGCATTCGTCAACAGGATGTCTACTACTGGGCGACACTGACCGAAGGCAAGACATCCGGCGTGTTTTCGCAACTCGCCCGGCACCTGGCCGATCCGGGCGAGAAGTATGCGTTTTTGCGTACAGGCTTTGGCTGGAACCATATGCCGGTTGCAATGGTGCAGAGCGATATCGAGTCGGGCGATCCCGCGCCGCTGCGAATCGAGAACTTTCAGCCACAGACGCTGCCGATCGCCTTGTTGGCGATCTACCGTACGGTTCAAAGAGTCAGATCGGGATTGCATTGCGCGAGCTCGGCGACCCACTCGCTGAAGATGCGGACCCGCGTGCTGAGCCGGCTATGTGGATAGACCACGGACAAGGGGATTGACGGGCAGGGGTAACCGCCCAGAACTTCCAGCAAAGCTTCCGAATCGATCGCCTTCGCCACCATGAATCTCGGCACCTGTATAAGTCCGAGTCCCTCGGTGGCGGCGGTGACGTACACCTGTCCGTCATTGACAGCGAGTATGCCCTCGACATTTTTCTCGACGCGGGACCCCTCAATGTCGAACGCGAATGGGTAGATGCGTCCCGTACGTGCGGAAAAGTAATTCACGGCTCTATGATGAGCCAGGTCGTCAGGCGTGTTCGGCGTGCCCATCCGTTCCAGGTAAGAGGGGGCCGCGCACGTTGTCATTCTCACCTTCCCGATAGCGCGTGCAATCAGGCTCGAGTCGTCGAGCACGCCGATCCGCAGTACGCAGTCGACGCCGTCCTGAATCAGGTCGATATTTCGGTCGGCTAGTCCAAGCCTGACCTTGATCTCAGGATATTGAGCATGGAACCCGCCGAGGGCGGGTATCAGAACATTGCCAGCGAAGATCGCCGAGGTATCGACCCGGATCGTTCCTCGCGCGCTCCGCCGTTTGTTGGAGAGCGCGGATTCGGCATCCGAGACTTCGGACAATATGCGCACGCAGTACTCGTAGTAGAGCGCGCCGTCTTCCGTGACTTGCACGCGTCGGGTCGTTCGATTGAGAAGGCGCACGCCAAGATGCGTTTCCATCGCTTGCACGATCATCGAGACCGAGGCGCGCGGCATTTCCAGCAGATCAGCGGCCTTCGAAAAACTGGACGTATCGACGATGCGTGTGAATACGGTCATGCCTTGCAGTATGTCCATGCCGTCTGTCTTCCAGGAAGTTGTCCAGGGAGTTGTTCAGATATTCAAGGCGCACCGTCAGGATCATCA
Organism: Paraburkholderia sp. IMGN_8; assembly: GCF_038050405.1. Classification (NCBI taxonomy): domain Bacteria; kingdom Pseudomonadati; phylum Pseudomonadota; class Betaproteobacteria; order Burkholderiales; family Burkholderiaceae; genus Paraburkholderia; species Paraburkholderia sp. IMGN_8. Next base: position 1,955,030 of record NZ_CP150901.1, read on the forward strand.
TGCCTTGACCGGCGGACGCTTCCTTGCGATCGCGCCACTATCGAAGAACCCGGTGTCGCCTTCGAGCGCCACCGATATTCTGGCCTTCAGCAGATCGAGCCACGCGCGCGTTTTCGCCTCCAGAAAGCGCCGCGACGGAATCAGCATGAACACGCCTATTTCACGCGAGCGCCAGCGCGGCAGCACATGCACGAGCGTACCCTCGCGCAACGCGTCGACTACCGCATAGCACGGCAGCATCGCAATGCCGAGCGCACTCAACACACTGTGCAGCACGACTTCCGGGTTGTCTCCGACAACCGGACCGGTCGGGTCGAGCGTGCAGACATTCTTGCCGTCGACCAGCTCCCAATGAGGCGTGATCGACGGGTTGACGAGGCGCAAGCACGCATGTTCGGCCAACTCGCGTGGATGCTTTGGCGCGCCGTGCAGCGCCAGGTACCCGGGCGCGGCGCACATCACCGCGAACGTCGTGCCGAGCTGCTGCGCCACGAGCCCGGAGTCCGGCAGCCGCTGCGCAAGGTACACGCTGACGTCGACGCCCTCGGCAAGCAGGTCCGGCACGTATTGAGACGTGCTGTACTCCACGGTCACTTGTGGGTAGCGCGCGCAGTATTCGGAGACGAGCGGCACGACATAGCGGTTTCCGAAGCTGGCCATGCACAACACGCGCAACCGGCCCGAAGGTTGCGCGGCGGCGCCGGCAGCGTTGCTTTCGGCTTGCGCGACGAGTTCGAGGATGCTCCTGCATTCGTTCACGTAACGCTCGCCCACACTCGTCAGCGCAAGGCGCCGCGTTGTCCGTTGCAGCAGTTTCGTCTGTAATCGATTCTCCAGTTCCGACACGAGCCGCGATATCTGGGCCGTGGTCAGTTCCATCTGCGATGCCGCCGCCGTAAAGCTGCCTGAGTCGACCACGCGCACAAACGCGTTCATGGCGTGCAGCAGACCGTAGTCGAGATTCTTGCGCATGACGTAACAAAGATTCTATTTGGACAGTATTTTTGCATGTTACCCCCGTCAGTACGATCCAGCATGGATTGCCGTCTGGTGCCCTTTACACCTCTTATATCGAAGGTTTGGGCGCTGCGGCAGAGCGGATTGTGATTTGACTGAGCAGAGGTAATGGCTATGAACGGCGCTGAAAGTCTGTTGCGCTCGCTGATTGCGAGCGGCGTAGAGGTTTGTTTCGGGAATCCGGGAACATCGGAAATGCACTTCGTCGCGGCACTCGATTCGGTAGAGGGCATGCGGCCGGTTCTGGGACTGTTCGAAGGTGTCGTCACCGGCGCCGCAGACGGCTACGCGAGAATGGCCGGCAAACCGGCCAGTACGCTGCTGCATCTCGGGCCCGGGCTCGCCAATGGCCTCGCCAACCTGCACAATGCCCGCCGGGCGTCGAGCCCGATCGTCAACATCGTGGGCGATCATGCGGCCTCGCACGCCCGCTACGATGCACCGCTTTCGTCGGACATCGAGGGATTCGCCCGGCCTGTCTCTGACTGGATCCGCGCATCGACCAGCGCACGCACGGTCGGCGCAGACGCGGCGCGCGCAGTGCAAGCGTCAATGGAAGCGCCGGGCAGGATCGCAACGCTGATCCTGCCTGCCGACACTGCGTGGGAACAAGCGGACGGCTTCGCCGCGCCGCTGCCAAAACCTGTGCCGGCGCCCGTCACGGGCGAGACCGTCGAACACATCGCCCGTCTGATGCGCAGTGGCGTCAAAACTGCCGTGCTGATGCGCGGCGAGGTCCTCCAGGAGAAAGGGTTGCGCGCCGCCGGCAAGATTGCCGCGAGAACCGGCGCACGCCTGATGTGCGACACGTTCGCGCCGCGGCTGCAAAGGGGAGCAGGGCGCGTCGCTGTCGAAAGGCTTCCCTACTTTGCCGAGCACGTCATCGAGCACCTGGCGGGCGTCGAACTGATCGTGCTGGTCGGCACGCAACCGCCGGTGAGCTTTTTCGCCTATCCGGACAAACCGAGCTGGCTGACGCCCGACGGATGCCGCCTCGCCGTGCTCGCACATCCTCACGAGGACGGCACGACCGCCCTGGAAGCGCTGGTTGACGCGCTCGGAGCGGGACAGTCTCTCGTGCCGGTCAACCCGCGCAAGCCCGGCGAATTTTCGCGCAGCGGCCCGCTGGATGCGGAGTTCGTCATGCAGGTCGTCGCGAAACATTTGCCGGAGCAGGCGATCCTCGCGGACGAATCAGTGTCCTCGGGCTTCCCGCACTATGGGTTGACGGAGTCCGCCGCGCCGCATGACTTCCTGAACCTGACCGGTGGCGCGATCGGCAGCATGATGGCCGTGTCCACCGGCGCGGGCATTGCCTGTCCCGACCGCAAGGTCGTCACGCTTCAGGGCGACGGCAGCGCGATGTACATTCTGCAGTCGCTCTGGACACAGGCGCGGGAGAACGTCGACGTGGTGACCGTGGTTTATGCGAATCGTGGATACAGGATTTTGAGCAACGAATTGAAGCGCGTGGGGGCCTCTTCCGAAGGCGCACTCGCGGCGTCGATGTTCGATCTGCAGAACCCCTCGCTCGACTGGGTCGCGTTAGCCAAAGGCATGGGCGTCGAGGCAGTCCGCGTCGAATCGCGAGGAACCTTCGAGGAAGCGTTTGCTTCAGCGATGAAACAACGCGGTCCGAGACTCATCGAGGTAATCATTTGACGAAAACGCGATCGTCTTGAAGGACGGCGGTCAGGGATACGCACTCTCGTCGCGCCGCTCCTCCGGCTCGCTCGGATACCGATGCTGCCCGTAGCGGATCAGCAGTACGCCCAACGCCAGCAGCACGATGGCGGCGGCCGAGGCGAGAAGGTGCAGTTCGGTATTGGCGCCGGCGCGCAGGATCACGTCCCGCGCTATCGAGACCATCGCGATGTAGAGCGGAAAGCGCACCGGCAATTGTCCCGCCTTCAAGTATTGCCCGACCATGGCGAACACTTCGAGATAGAGAAACATCAGCAGCAGATCGGTCAGCGTGACACCTTCCGAGGCGGCCATCTTCCAGATCAGATGACCCATCGCCAGCGCGGTTGCGATGCCGATGACCAGCAAACCGATCAGTTCCGCCATCCCCATCAATTGGTCAAGCCGGTTCTTGATGCTCTTTTGCAGAACGCTTTCGTACTTCATCCACGGGTTCCTTGTAGGGTTGGCATGACCTCGCGCGGCACCGCGCCTGGAGTGGCGTAGCGGCGCGAGATAGGGCACCGACACCATGCCATAGCCAGCAGGATAGCAGTGTGACCGTGCACATTGCCCCGTGAAAAAATACGGATTGCCCGCAACCACCGTCGATGGCTTTGCCACGCCGCTGCGCGATCTCTGAATCAGGCAGCTACGCGGAACGCAGACGGATCCGGGGTGAGTTCAGTGAAGCGCAGCCGCGGCATCGTGCCGCGGCGAGCTGCATGCAAGCAGGTTATGGAAACGCGGGAATGGTCGGATCCGCCCCCTGAATGTCGGCCTCCGCGTGGTGAAGCTTGACCATCTGTTCGATTTCCTCAACGCGATCTTTCGGGACGTCGACTAGCATCAGGATTTCACCGAGCGCGATCGCTTCTTCGAACCGCTTCAATCGCGTGTTCGGCACGTCGACGCCGATCATCGGCGCCACCCACGCGCCGAACCCTGCGCCGGCGAGCGTAATCATAACCAGCGCGCCGCCCGCAATCGTCAGACCGGCAGGTGGATAGGCCATTGCGACCAGGCCTGCCAGCGCCCCGACAGCGCCGCCCGCTGCGGTCCCTCGCGCGAGTGCCGGAAGCAGGTCGCTGCGCTGCGTCAGCGTGGCTTCCGGTAAATGTTCGAGCGGCACGTCCTGTCTGGCAATCACGTGAATGTGCCGCCACTCGATCCGTGCCAGCAAGAGTTCGTTGATAATCGCCTTCGCGCTTTGCGCGTGAGGTAACAAGAAGTACAGGCGTCTCATGTTGGCCTCCGAAAGAGGGAGAGACCAGAGCAGGGCGTCGGACTCCCGTAAGTATTCTCGCGCCGACGAAAGATAGGAGGAAGTAGGGATGTCCGCCGAAAGGTGTGGGGAGTGACCCGCCATGTATGCGCAAGCGCTGCCGGACGACCCGGCGACTACTGAACCGCCTCTACGCATCCGGACACAGGTGCGCGCAATGCGGTAACCTGATGCAACGGTGGCGGCCTTTGCCATCGTTGGACAACGGCGTGCTCTCACGACTGAAGTCATGGAAAATTTCGACGACGCGCGCAACCGGATGGTCGAGCGTCAACTGCGAGCCCGAGGCATTCGCGACACGCGCGTGCTGGAGGCGATGCGCGCAGTGCCGAGGCACCGATTCGTCCCGGATGCGTTGTCCGAGTTCGCGTACAGCGATACGCCTTTGCCGATCGGCGAAGAGCAAACGATCTCGCAGCCGGCCGTGGTCGCAAGAATGATTGAAGCGGCGGAGGTCAAACCCGGCGACCGCGTGCTCGACGTCGGCACAGGCTCCGGCTATGCGGCCGCTGTGCTCGCGCAGCTTGCCGCTCACGTGGATAGTGTCGAGCGCCACCGCTCGCTTGCGGACCGCGCGCGCGCCGTGCTGGCCGAACAGGGTTACGACAACGTCGACGTATATCATGCCGACGGCACGCTGGGTCTGCCTGAGCGCGCGCCGTTCGACGCGATCATTGCAGCGGCGGGAGGGCCCCGGGTTCCGCAATCATGGCTCGACCAGCTGGCGCCCGGTGGGCGCATTGTCATGCCGATCGGACGGGGGCGCGAGCATCAGCGGCTCATCAAGCTGACGCGCAAAAGCGAAACCTGGTTCGATGAAGAGCATCTGGGTGATGTGGTTTTTGTGCCTTTGATCGGCAAAGAAGGATGGTTTTCGGATTCCGCTTAGCGCGGAGTGGCTTTTTTTTGTTCTGGTTGCTTTTGGTGGTGGTATTTGTCTGTTTTTTTTGAGGAGTGTTGGTTTTTTCCTGATTTTTTTGCCTGCGCGGCGCTATGGGTGTGTGCCTGTGGCGTTGGCCTTTCCTTGATTTCTTAGTGGTCTATTAGCGTCGCCCCTGTGCGGGGCAGGCACTTACTTTCTTTGCCGCCGCAAAGAAAGTAAGCAAAGAAAGCGGCTTCACACCGCTAATTCTTAAGCGGGTCCCCTGGCTTGGAGGGTGTAGTGGAGCATCTGGAATCGGTGCTCTCGCACATTCAGCCCTGGTGACAAGGCAGTCATACTTCCGGCGGCGCTGCGCGCGCCGTGGCGGTACTTCATTAAACCGCCCGCCATTTTTGCGCCATGTGGGACTTCACAAAACCAATCGTCGGTGTCGAGGCCTGCACTTGCTGTGGCGTTGTGGCGGGCACGTGCGTAGAGCTTTCGCCTCTCGCAACACGATTGCCCCCATCTGTCATATTGGCTCCACGCCGAGGCGAAGCCGATGCCCCCACCGCGCACAAACGAAGCCACTGGTTACCTCAGCGGACCGTTCCGGCGAGCACGTAGTGCGAGGCGGGAAGAATGGTGCCGGAAGTACATACCCGCGATCGGTGTTGGGAAGTACCGCTGCGGCGCGCGCAGCGCCGCCGGAAGTATGACGGCCTTGTCACCAGCGCGGAGTGCGCGAGAACACCGATTCCAGATGCTCCACTACCTCCTCCAAGCCAGGGGACCCGCTTAAGAGCTAGCGGTGTGAAGCCGCTTTCTTTGCTTACTTTCTTTGCGGCGGCGCCCCGAAGGAAGTCCACTTGGTGGGCAAAGAAAGTAAGTGCCTGCCCCGCACAGGGGCGACGCTAATAGACCACTAAGAAATCAAGGAAAGGCCAACGCCACAGGCACACACCCATAGCGCCGCGCAGGCAAAAAAATCAAATCGACCCCCGCGATCCCCGCTGCGCGGTGCCATCTCGCGAACGAACAACCCGCTCCCGCGCGATCTCAGCCAGTTGCCACGAAGCAAGCGCCATACATCCAAACACGACTTCGCGCATTCTCTTAACCAACGCCAACGAAAGCGCCGCATCGCGATCGACCCCAAACATCTGCGCGAGCAACACAACCGCGGCGTCCTGCACACCAAGCCCAGCCGGAATGAAAAATGCCGCGTGCCGAACTGCCTGGGTAATCGCCTCTATCGCGAGCGCGCCGCTTGGCGACACGGGATGCCCCAGCATGGCAAGTGCCCAGTAAGTCTCAAGAGCGCCTAGCGCGTAGCCGGCAAACTGCCACAGGAAACTGCGCAGCAACAGCCCGCCGCGAGACATCAACGCGTCGATCTCCCGGTCGAGCTGCTTGCCGTCGATGCTCCGCAATAGCGGATGCGCGTCGCCCAGCAAGCCGGCCGCCCAGCGTTCAATCGCGTGAAAAATGCCGCCACGGCGTGCGACCACGATCGCCATGACCGGCAGCGGAATGGAGAGCAAAAACGCCACGCCGATGCTTCGCAGTGCATCTGCGTGCTGTGCCGACACGACGATCAGCACAATGCCCAGCGCGGAAAACGCGTACTGCACGGCCATCGTCACAAGTACCTCGACGATGACCGATGCGCTCACGCTACAGGTGTCGGGCACGCGCCATCGCGCCAGCCGAATGCCGACAATTTCACCGCCGATGCTCGCCACCGGCACCAAACGGCTGACTGCCTCGCGCACGGTGGCGACCCACCACAGAAACCCGAGTGACGCCCGCTTGCCGAGCAGAAGCCGCCACGCATGGGCGTCGAGCAATAACGGCAACGCATGCAGCGGTACCAGCCATAACAGGACAAACCCGGCTTGCCCGATCACATGCATCACGTCGCCGATGCCATGATGCAAGGCGAGGGCAAGCAGCACCCCGATGCCGATCGGAAGCCCGGCCCACTGAAGCCACTTCATGCCGCTTGCAAACGGTGGGCGGACAGGTCGGCGAAACCGCCGCGCACGGTGCCCGCGGCATCGAGTGCCGCTGCGACGCGCGTGGACAGCAGTGCTGCGAGTTCGTCCGCATGCCGGTATGTCCGCATTCCCGCCGTGAGCGCGCCGTCCCCCGGCGAGGCAGGATGACAGTAGATTTCGCCGACGCCAGCGGGCAGGCGGGCGATCGCATCGAGCAGCGTGCTCTCGTCCATCTGTCCCGTGCGGGCAATGCCGACCACGTAATCGTTATGCGCGATGTCGGCCTGATCGAGCCGCGCGCGCATATGCGAAACCCAGGGTTTGAGCCACAGAGGCGTATCGAACTCGCAAGGCAGACGCATCGCCCGCATGCCGTACTCTTTGCCGATCTGCAGAATCAGCGAGAGTACCGTAGGGTGCATATGAAAGTGCTTGTGTGTATTGACGTGATCGAGCGGCAAACCCGTTCTCGCAAAAGCATCGAATTGGGCACGGATTTCCATCGCAAGTTGCGCGCGCACGTGCGGCAAAAAGAAGAAACGGAATCCGTCGCGCACCATGTTGTCGCCGAACACCCCCTGGGCGTCGACCAGTGCCGGGATCATGGCGCGCGGCAGGGTTGCCGCGCCGTCCGCAAGCACCAGATGCAAACCGACCCGCAGGCCCGGCAGAGACCGCGCCCGCTGGACGGCATCCTGTACAGCGGGCGCGCCGACCATCAGGCTTGCCGCGGTCAGTACGCCGTCCCGGCAGGCGAGCTCGACAGCTTCGTTGACACGCCGATGCAGACCGAAGTCATCAGCCGTGATGATCAGCCTGCGCTGCGGTTGCCGATTCGGCTGCGCGCGGTCACCGGCTACGCTCTCCATCACGCTTGGTGGGCGCGCAGGAACCGGAAGAATTCGACGCCTTCCCGCAGGCGCCGTTTCATCATGTCCCAGCTCGTCAGCATCTCGCGCAATATTTCCCAGATCTTCGAGGGCCGGAAATAGAAGCGCTTGTAGAAGTTCTCGAGCTGGTGGTAGATCTCGTCGCGCGACAGATGCGGATAGCCGATCGCCGCGAGTTGCACACCTTCCTTGCTGACGAGATTGATGACCTTGTTCTCTTCGAGCCAGCCGTTCTCGACCGCCTGGTTATACAGCGTCGTGCCCGGATACGGCGCGGCAAGCGACACCTGGATCGTATGCGGATTGATCTCTTTCGCGTACTCGATGGTCTTCTGGATCGTGTCCTGCGTCTCGCCCGGCAGCCCCAGAATGAAGGTGCCGTGAATCTTGATGCCGAGCTTGCGGCAGTCTTCGCTGAAACGGCGCGCGATGTCGGTGCGCAGCCCCTTCTTGATGTTCAGCAGGATCTGGTCGTCACCCGATTCGTAGCCCACCAGCAGCAGGCGCAGGCCGTTTTCCTTCATGATCTTCAGCGTCGAGTACGGCACGTTCGCCTTCGCGTTGCACGACCACGTCACGCCCAGCTTGCCCAGACCGCGGGCGATTTCCTCGACGCGCGGCTTGAAGTCGGTGAACGTGTCGTCGTCGAACATGATCTCCTTGACTTCAGGCATGTTGTCGCGAATCCACCTGACCTCTTCGAGCACGTTCTCGACCGAGCGCGTGCGGTAGCGGTGGCCGCCGACCGTCTGCGGCCACAGGCAGAAGGTGCACTTCGAGCGGCAGCCGCGGCCCGTGTAGATCGACACGTACGGGTGCTTCAGATAACCGATGAAATAGTTGTCGATCGTCAGATCGCGCTTGTAGACCGGCGCCACGAACGGCAGCTCGTCCATGTTCTCGAGGATCGGACGCGCTGCGTTGTGCTCGATCGAGCCGTCGGGCGCGCGATAGCTCATGCCCAGGATCTGCGCGAACGGCTTGCCTTCGGCCACTTCCTGGCAGGTGAAATCGAACTCTTCGCGGCAGACGAAGTCGATCGCCTCGCTCGCGGTCAGCGAATTGTGCGGATCGACCGCGACCTTCGCGCCGACCATGCCGATCAGCACGGAAGGCTTGCGCTTTTTCAGGTCTTCGGCGAACAGTGCGTCGGTGGGGAAGGACGGCGTGCTGGTGTGGATGATCACCAGATCGTATTGCTGCGCGATGTCGAGCGAGGCGTCGACGGACAGGCCGTCAGCGGGGGCGTCCAGTACGCGGCTATCGGGGATCAGTGCGGCGGGCTGCGCGAGCCACGTCGGATACCAGAACGAGCGGATTTCACGCCTGGCCTGGTAGCGCGAACCCGCGCCACCATCGAAACCGTCGTACGACGGCGCCTGCAAGAACAGCGTTTTCATGAATGCTTCGCCTATCAGATTGGGATGCAATGATTGTTTGTGTGAATGATGCCGCACCGGCTTGATCGGGCACCGGGTTGGACTTGAATGCTTATCTGCCGTCGGAAGCCTTCATAATCCTCGGGCGTGGCCGCGTGACGCGATTATCCACCGGCACGCGCTCCCCGCGCCACATCACGTTCGAGCCGAATGCCGCGGCCAGCCACTGTGCGGCCAGCAGGATATCGCGCAGCGGCACAAGCGGGAGATCGCGCCAGAAGGAGCGCGAGTGGCGAGCGCTGCGCGCATGCAGCATCACGCGCGACAGAGCGCTCACGATCGTGCTGACCACCATCGCCTTGGCCGCGAGCGGATGCAAGCCGGCCTCCGCGCCTACGTGGAAATAAAGCGCGAGCAGCGTGCCGGCGAGCACCCACGGTGTCGTGAACGTGATAAAGAGGCTCGCGAAGCCGAACCGGTTGACTGAACGGATAGTACGCAACCAACGCGTTTCGCGCTGCCACAACGTCGCAAACGTGGGTTCGATGACATCGGTGGCCACCATCACCTCGGACAGAACCGTGCGCAGGCCAAGGGCGCGGACATGCTCGGCGAGCCAATAATCGTCCGCAAGCGAATCCTTGATCGCCGCGAATCCGCCGATACGCGCGAGTGTCGCGCAACGCAGCACGAGGGTCGCGCCGAATCCGAAGCGCCGCGAGCCTCCTGCATGGGCAACACGTACCGAAGGTGCGAACCATTCATTGATAAAAAGCGCACCGACGCGCGGCCAGAAGCCGCCGACACCCTGTGCCCGGTAAAGGCAGGTCACGACGCCCACCTCCGGATCAGCCAGCGGCGCCGACACCGTTGCCAGGTAGTCCGGTTCGACAGCGATGTCGCTATCGGCGATCACAATGATGTCGTGCCGCGCCAGCCCGGCCATATTGATCAGGTTACTGACCTTGAGATTGCTGCCGTGCACGCTTGCATCGACCGCAAGCTGTATATCGACCTGCGGATACGCAGCCTGCAAACGCCGAACGACAGCAATCGCCGGATCGCTCGGCGACGACACGCCGAATAAAAGTTGAAAGCACGGATGAGTCTGCTCGCAAAACGTCGCCAGATTCTCATACAGCCTCGGCTCCGCGCCGCAGAGCGGCTTTAGCACGCTGACGGCGGGAGCCGGTCGAGTTCCATCAACAGGCGCGTTCCCGGTTCGTTCCGTGCCGAAGAAGGGCATTGCCAAAGCGGCAAACACGCCATAAATCGTGGCGAAGCAACACACCGTCATCAGCAGCCATTGGCAAACCGACAGCGAATGGGCCGTCATCTTCCGCTACTCCTGGCAGCCCGCCGCGCATCTGCCGGCAGGCGACTCAAGGAATTTTCATAAGGCACGCAAATGCGCATGATCTCAACTTCCCTTTGCATATCTTTTCGTTCGACGCTTTCCGCTTCAGCACACTGCAACAGGCGACATAATTTGAGTATTGTAATGTTTGAAATAATACAGACAGAATTGCAAGTCTGAAGATGGTTTGATTCGCCTGCTCTTATCAGTTCTGTGTCTTCGCTATCGTCGCACGGTCACTGAGCGCCGATGGAACCAGACTTTTACTTACCTGTCACTTACCCGCCACAGTGAAGCTGGAGACCAGCCCGCTTGCGGGTGCCGCAAATTCTAGCAATGCCCGCATCCGCTTTGAGTGTCTGAATGTGCATTTCATCGTTACATTAAATAGGACTTGCTCTATTCCATTGCGTGCAGCACATGAACTGGTTTAGCGCGCCGCCTTCGGCGTTCATGGATGTGCAGACAGCTTCACGTCCGAATGGTGTTGCCGATTGAACTGGTGTTCAAGACGAATCCGAAGTCCTTTATCGAGCTGCAAGAGCTGTTCGCGCACGGATCGCACACGTTGCTCGCTGGTACCCTGCAAGCTGATTCGCTGATCCAGCAGGTCACCTCTGCGCACTATCGTCCAATCGGAAACACAGGCTTGCTCATCCTTCATACAGTCCAGAATCTGGTCGACGATGTCCAGATCGGGACCGGAGACGACGTTCAGAATATGGGTCAATCGAAAGCCTGGAAGACAATTTTCGAAATCGTCTTCAGTACCGCTGGTGCCGGTCGAGGAAGGTGGGCAGGACGTTGCGTGATGCATAGCGACTCCGGAAAGAGATGAATCGAACCGGTGCAAGCTATGCCGCTCCCGCTTCGTTGCCGACTATCGGCCGCATTGCCTTCAAGGAAGGCTTCCACCTTGCCCGGGAGGGGCAGGTTGGCGTCGGTGTGCTACCGACTCTTAATGCATTTTCGATGATAACAAAATTTCGAACAGCCTGCCTCCGACGCAACGAACCGCTTTGTCCAAATCCCGAGGCCCCGGCGCGTTCTCGCGATCGGGCACACCGCCGCTTGCGACGTTGGATTGTTCCTCGTGCTGCGCACCACGGGAAATTGTAGCGAAAAGCGAGAAACTGCGTTCATCAAACGGCCGCTGATCATTCATGCGGGATAGCCGATACTCGCAGGGCAGGTTCTCCCTGCTTCGCTGTGTAGTTCCGAGGCGACCCGGTGATCGAGAAGTGCCGGCAAGTGACCCCCATGTCAACCCCGCATCTTTTTATGCAGAAGAAACTTTGCGGATCTCCGCGTGCCGCTGCGATTGTTCTTGCCGCGATTCGCGCAAATGCGAAGCGAAGCATCCTGTCCTGGTCGACTATTGCCCTGATAGCGGCCAGTGTCGCGACAGGTTGCTCTTCGGTGACGGACGTCGTTGCGAGTGACAAACCTGACGTCTACATGGTGACGGCGCAAGCGACCGGCACCAGTCTCGCCTGGGCGCAAGCGCACGAGAAGGCTGTGTCCGCGGCGGCTGGTTACTGCAAGCAGAAGGGGATGCAGTCCGCGATCAAATCAGAAGTGACAAGCGGCGTGAGCCATCTCGAACAACATAGCGCCACCGTGTCGTTTGAGTGCCACCGTCAGATATGGGCTGTCGCCACCGGCGCAGCGCATTGAGCGCGGAGCGTCGCGGCATGACAAAAGCGGCGGCAAGGGTGCCGTCGCTTCGCATTTCCTGACCTGGCCGTTTCGGTGACCCGGGTACGTTTCAAACACTATTTCGTATTGACGAGATCGGAAAAGGCGCAAATCAGACGGAGGCGTCCTCGTTCAGCTCCTTATCCGAATCGTCCACAGCTGTATCTTCACCGCCGTGTATGCCGTACGCGACCATCAGCCGATACAGCGTGACGCGCGAGATTCCGAGCGCCGTCGCCGCTTTGCCCACCCGGTAATCGTAGCGCCGCAATGCGAATTCGATCGCGTTGCGTTCGGCCACTTCGCGGACAAGGTCGAGCGACGTCGTTTCCTTGTCGATCGGCGATCCGAGGTCGAGATCATGGGGCGTCAGCAGCCTGCCTTCAGCCATCACGAGCGCGCGGCGCACGCGATTGATCAATTCGCGCACATTGCCGGGCCATTGGTAATTGCACATAGCGTCGATCGCCGACGGCGTGAAGCCGCGAATCTTGTGGGTGCTTTCGGTCTTGTACTTCTGCAGGACGTAATGCGCGAGTATTTCGATGTCTTTGCCGCGTGCACGCAGCGGCGGCTCGTCGATACGCAGCACGCATAGACGATGGAACAAATCGGCGCGGAAGCGCCCATCGAGTATTGCGGCTTCGAGGTCGACGTGGGTCGCCGAAATTATCCGTATGTCGACGGGAATCGATTCGTTGCCGCCGAGCCGCTCGATCTTGCCTTCCTGCAGGAAGCGCAACAGGCTCGCCTGCGCCGCGAGCGGCATGTCGCCGATTTCGTCGAGAAACAGGGTGCCGCCATGCGCCGATTCGATGCGGCCGATCTTGCGCTGCTCCGCGCCGGTGAACGCACCGCGTTCGTAGCCGAACAATTCCGATTGCAGAAGGTGCTGCGGAATGGCACCGCAATTGATCGCAATGAACGGCGCCTTGCGCCGCGGCGAGCGCTGGTGGATCGCGAGAGCGGTGAGCTCTTTGCCGGTGCCCGATTCACCTGAAATGAACACACTGGCATTTGCGTTGGCGACCTTGCGGATTATGCCGAAAAGCCGCTGCATCGCATCGCAGGTGCCAACCATCTCGTTGTCGCCCGGGAGGGCGGCTTCGGCGGCATTATCAAGGTAATCCAACGCTGCCATGCCTAGAGCATGGCTGAGCACATGGGAAATCGAGTCAGGCGACAGCGGCAGCGTGATGTAATCGAAACAATAATTGCGAATCAGTTCGCGCACCGCGCGGCTTGCCGGTTGGCCTTCGGCCGTCACAGCTACCCAGCCGATGGTCGATTGGCTCAGGCACGCCTTGAGGGCATCAAAGTCGCGCGGAGCGAAGCCGTCGAAATCGATGAGACCTGCTGCGACGCCCGTTTTCTTCGTCGCGGCTTCTGCACCGGCGGCGGTTTTTGCCACGGTTACATCCCAGCCGACTGCGCGCATATTCGCCAGGAGCACGTCGCTCGGTGCGCGAGCAACGCAAATCAGACGACGTTGGGTGTCCGGTCGGAGCAGGGGAGCGGACTGCGCCGGGCCGGCCGTCACGCAGGGGCTCGTTCGAAAACGGGCAGGTGATTTTGGCACGATATTTCCCCCTTCTTTTTGCGTTGTTGCACGCCTGAAAACCGGCTGTGCAACGACGTTCGGTACTTGATGCTACTCGCTACGGACACCGCAAAAAAAGAATATCGATGCCGCCGTCATAGCGAGGTCCGCGAAGCTCCTATACAGGCTAACGTCCCGATTCCCCCGCGGATATATTGGTACTTTCCCCGGGGTAATACGACCTGGAAGCCTTGTTCATTGCCAACTTACCCGCTAGCCGCCGCCCAGGGTGGGCAGAAGAATCCGGTAGATGTGGATAAATGCAGGCCCCAGCAGGACGGTGAGAAGGGCAGGAAAGATGCAGAAAATGAGCGGAAATAGCAATTTCAGCACGATCTTCGACGCCTGCTCCTCGGCGCGCATCCGGCGGCGTGTGTGTAGCGTGTCCGAAAGCACACGCAATGAGGAACCGATGCTGGAGCCGAAACGTTCCGCCTGAATCAGCATCGTGCAGTTGGGCCAGCGCGATCTGTGGCTTGGTCGCGAAGGCCAGATCGTCGGGAATGCCCGCGCGGCGCCGCGACGGCGGGGTCGCCGGCGGTGCGCCTGCGCAGCGGCCAGTACAGCGCGACCAGCACTGACGCGGGCTCGGCGTCGTCGTCGAGCCCGGTTGGCGGCCACTCGTGCGGCGCCGGTGTCCACATCGTGCCGAACAGGCGATCCCACAGCGGCAACATTTGCGTGAAGTTCTTATTGAAATGTTCGGCGCGGCGAGAGTGATGCAGCCGGTGATATTGCGGGTTGTTGACCCACGTAACGAAGCGACCGAGGTCGATGCGCAGGTTCATATGCGCAAAAAAGTTGACTGGCAAAAACACCAGGGTGGCGATGCCCGCGATCGACGGATCGACCCTGAACAGCACGCCAACCAGCGGAAACAGCAGGAAGCCCTTGAGTAGCGCCTCAAACCAGTAGTGGCGCGTGGTCACGGTGACGTTGAACGATTCCGCGCTGTGATGCAACGAATGCATGCGCCACAGCAGCGGCCACGCATGTTGCAGGCGATGAAACAGATATTCGAGCAGGTCGATCGTGAGCATGAGCGTAAGAACCGATACGAGCACGCCCCAGCCGTGGGCGGGCAACACGATCAGGCCGCCTCCCAGCAGGTTGACGATCCAGACCGAGGCGGCCGCGGTCAACGGCCGCCCGGCCTGACCCAAGGCCGTAGAGATGGCTGAGTATGCGAGGTTCAGGCGGATGGCCGCTCTGGACTGCAGACGCTGTACCGGCCGGCGCGCCTCGATCAACGCGCCTACGATGAACAGCGACAACACGATCTCATAGCCGAACCACCATTCGCATGCGAAGTGCCACAGCGCGGGAAGCGGATTGGACGCAAGCATGGATTTCCTCGTTAGATACAAGGCCGGCTTCTTGCCTGGCCGCCAGTTATGCTGTTCATCGTCGGCATCAGTCGGCGCAGCAGTTCCTGAGACGAAGCGAAGACGAAAAGCTCCAAAGTCGCTGCCGGTGCCGAACGATTCACAGGATCAGAACACCCCAGGAATCACCCGATAGCGAACCTTGCCTTTGTACCGACGGTAGTTCTCGTCGGAAGACAGGAGCCGCTCCTCACGCATGATGCGCCCAGCCTGCAGGGCAAACTGAAAGCCGAACACGAGAACGTTCTGCAAGCCAAAGTTCGTCAGCAGAAAGCCGATATCCGCGACGAAGTAGCCGAGATACATTGGATGCCGTACGAACCGGTAAGCACCACAGGACACGACACCGCGGTTGGCCGGCAGAATGCCGAACGAGCGTCGCAGCGAGGCCTTTGCAAGGAGCTGCCAGCAGATACCGGAAGCCTGAAGCGCAGCACCAACCCATTCCGGTACGAGTCGCACCCCGGGTCCAAGCTGAACGGCAAGAAAGTAGTACGTGGCACCCATCGAGCACAGGAACGCGAACGGCGTCCAGTCACGCTTGACCGGAATTCTAGCGAAAAGCGACAGACCCACGGTGAAGCACTCGGCGATCACCAGCAGCAACAGCGTGATACGTCCGGGATCGGCAAGCCAATGCTGAATCGCGAAGTAGGCGAATAGGCTCAAAAGCAGAGCGGAGCCGAGCCGCGCCGATACTTCGAGCAGCGCGTCGCGCAGGTGTGGCGCGGCCTTTTGCGCGATGTACGCCAGGCTCCCAGCAAGAGGTATCGCAAGCGCTGCTGTTTCGGCGGTGATTGTGCTCATGTCCTTCTCCGACTGTTCTTACTGGGGCGCAGCATCGAGTGGGCCTGCATCATCGGGCCGGGTGCCGACATATATTCGTCGAGGATCCTCACCAATCCGCACAGATACTTTTTGACGCTTTCCAGTTCTCCGCTATCGAGCGTGCGATCAAAATCGGCCAGATCACGGTTGACCGGTTCAAAGTAAGAATCGATCATCGCCCGCCGGCCTGGAATGAAGCGCAACAGGATGCGCCGCCCGTCGGTCGGATCGGTTTCGCGCTTTATCAGCTCCGCTTTTTCAAGGTTTTTCAGGGAGGTCGTGATCGTGCCAGGCGACAGTCCCGTCAGTTTCGCCAGCCGGCCGGGCGTGACCGGTTGCACCTCATCGAAATAAGCCACTTCCAGGCATTTCAGATCGGTGACGTTCAGTCTCAGTTGCCCGGCAACAAATTGGTTGAAGGCCGCGAGCTTGACACCCAGCATGAACCGGAGCTTGACGACCTCCACGCGTTCGTCAGGAACATGAGTCATGTTTGCACTCCAGTCATCAAAACTGCGACAAGGCTGCGCCTGCCTCACCGGCCAGCGTCGGCAACAGTACGCGCATAACCTGAATGACCGCCGGGCCGAGCAACACCAGCATCAGCGTCGGAAATATGCAGAACATAAGCGGAAACAATAATTTGACGGCGATCTTCCCGGCTGCCTCCTCGGCCCGAAGCCGTCGCTTGAGCCGCAGATTTTCCGAATGCACGCGCAGCGAATCGCCCATGCTGGTGCCGAAGCGTTCGGCCTGAATCAGCATCGCCACCAGCACGTCTATGTCTTCCACGCCCGTGCGCAGTGCCAGGTTCTTGAGCGCGGTTTCCTTGCTTGAGCCAGCTCTCAGCTCGAGCAGCAGCAGTTGCAATTCGTCGCTCAACGTCCGGCTTTTCAGGTGCATTTCATCGGCCACTTTCATCAGCGACGCGTCCAGCCCAAGACCCGCCTCCACGCACACGGTGAGCAGATCCAGCGCATCGGGAAAATCCTCGAAAATAGTCAGCTGGCGCAAGCGCACCTTGCGAGCCAGGGCGACGTTGGGCAGGTAATAGCCGATACCCGCCAGCACCAGCAGCAGGACCATAAGCAGGTTGCGGTTATCGTTCGAGAGGTAGGGTCCAACCGCTATCATGCAGACCAGAGGCAGTCCGATGACCAGAACCGTCTTGGCGGCGAAATATAGCCCGGGCGCAGACGGACCGCGCCATCCCGCGTGCATGAACTTCGTGCGCAACACCGAATGCTCCCAACCCTCTTTGGGAATCGAGAGTTTGGCGATCGGCTGCGAAGCCTGCACAACCTTCCTGACCCATTGCGAGACCTGGCCATCGCCGGTTTCCGGCAAGGACTGGCCGGCGCTAGTGATCTGACCAAGCCGGCGATGTAGCGAGTTCGGCATGAGCAACACCATCACCCCGAATGCGACAACGGCGACAATCACAAAAACGATGGCCAGCAATATGAGTTGTTCTGTTTTCATGGCGGGCATGGGATCGACCCATCTCCAAAGAATGAAAGTGACATGCCTCGATCAAACATGGATGCGAATGATTTTTCGCATCCAGACTACGCCCGTCATCATCATGACCAGCGCCGCGCCGATCAGTTTCAGTCCAGCCGGATCGGTCCACAAGACACGAAGGAAATTCGGATTCACAATCGAAATCAGAAGGGCTATCACGAACGGCAGAGCACCAAGGATCCAGGCCGACAGTCGGCCTTCTGCCGACAGGACCCGGACCTTGCCGAGCAGCGCGAGCCGGCTGCGGATAAGCTGGCTGATGTTAGCGAGAATTTCGGCCAGGTTGCCGCCACTCTCGCGCTGAATCAGCACCGCGATTACGAAGTAGCGCAGATCGCTGATCGGTACGCGGTTGGCAAGTCCCCCCAACGCGTCGTTGAGCGGCACGCCAAAATTGATTTCGTCGAACGCCGTGCGAAACTCGGAACCGATCGGCTCGGGCATCTCGTCGCCCACGATGCCGAGAGCCGTTGAGAACGAATGACCGGCCCGCAATGACCGGCTGATCATATCGGCGGCCTCGGGCAATTGCTCCTCGATCAGTCTCAGCCGCTTGGCCTTGGCCCGGCTGACTTTGAGCGGCGCAAAGAGGCCCACGATCAGCATCGCCGCCAATTGCGCCAGCGGCGGCATGTAGATCAAGCTGCCTACCGCCCATACCACCAGCGGCGGAAACACGGTGTAGGAAAGAAATTTCCCTACCGACCAGCTCAGCCCTGACTGAACCAGCCAGCGATCAAGCACTTGAATGCGCGGTACCCGCAGCAGCAGGCCGGTCATCAACGGTGAATTGCTCAGCTCACGCTGCTTGAGAATCGACACCGCCTTGTCGTTGCCGTGCCCCCCTGCGGACATCATACGGATGCGGCTTTCGAGGCGTTTGGCGGCGCTGCTATGCCGGCTCTGCCACCAGAGGTGGCCTGCCTCGATCAACAAAATGATCGCAAAAAACACCAGAATGATGAAGCCGTAGTAAAGATAGTTCATGGCGAAATCCCTCGTGGTGGGGCGGCCGCTCACCACAGCCGCTCCGTCCTGCCAGTCGTCTTTGTCAGCCGCCGTTACACCGGATAGTGATGTGTCGGGTCATACAACGTATCCGGCACCGGCACGCCAAACGCTTGGAGCCGCTCGGAAAATTTCGGCCGCACGCCCGTCGCGCAGAAATACCCGCACACCTTGCCGTCTTTGTCCATACCGGTGCGCTTGAAAGTGAAGATCTCCTGCAAGTTGATGACCTCGCCTTCCATGCCGGTAATTTCCTGAATGCTGACGATCTTTCTGCGCCCGTCGGTGAGACGGGCCACCTGAACGATGACGCTGATCGCCGAGCTGATCTGGTGGCGCGCGGCCTTGGGTGGCAGATTCAACCCGGCCATGCCGATCATGTTTTCAAGCCGTGTCAGTGCGTCTCGCGGGGTATTGGCATGCACCGTCGCCAGCGAGCCCTCATGCCCCGTGTTCATCGCCTGCAGCATATCCAGCGCCTCTGGGCCACGCACTTCGCCCAGAATGATCCGGTCGGGCCGCATCCGTAGCGCGTTTCGCACCAGTGAGCGCTGCGTGATTTCTCCCTTGCCTTCGATGTTAGGCGGACGTGTTTCGAGCCGCAGCACGTGCATCTGGCGCAACTGAAGTTCGGCGGCGTCCTCGATCGTCACGATACGTTCGTCGGACGGAATGAACCCCGACAGAACATTGAGCAATGTCGTCTTGCCGCTGCCCGTACCGCCCGAAATCAACGTGTTGATCTTGGCGGCGGACAGCGCTTCCAGCATCTGAACCATCGGTGGCGTGAGGCTCTGATAGTCGACCAGATCCTTCACCGTCAGCGGATTGACGGCAAAGCGGCGAATCGAGAGCAGCGGGCCGTCGATCGCCGACGGCGGAATGATCGCGTTCATGCGCGAGCCATCCGGCAGACGTGCGTCTACCATCGGGTTTGATTCGTCGATGCGGCGACCGACACGCGACACGATTTTTTCGATCACTTTCATCAGATGCGCGTCGTCGTAGAACGTCACATCGGTCATTTCCAGTTTGCCGCGCCGCTCGATATACACGTGCTTGTGCGTGTTGACCAGAATGTCGGAGATCGTAGGATCCGCCAGCAGCGGCTCGAGCGGTCCGAAGCCAAGCATCTCGTCGCGCACGTCGCGCACGAGGTGGCGCCGCTCGACCTCGTTTATCGGAACATTGTCTTCTTCGATAATGCGCTCGACCAGCAAAGCCAGTTCATGCTGAATCTGTTCGTTCGTCAGGCGCTGGAGTTTTTCCAGTTCAACGCGGTCGATAATGGCCTGATGCACGTTTTTTTTGAGTTCCTGATACGCTCTCCTTGCCATCCTGTTCCGGGTAAGGCTTTGCTGGTGCGCGGACTCATCGCCTTGCTCAATAAATTGCTCGCGCAGCGTCAAGATGTTTTCCATTTTTCTCTCCTCTCTCAAGCCCTGCTTAACACTGGTCTACCGAAAAATTTCTGCAGCATGCCGCCCCGATCGTTTGCCGGCTGCGGCGACAGGCTTCGCACCAGTTCGCTCAGGCTCTTTGCCACGCCACTCGATTTGGCAAGCCGCAGGATCGGTACACCCTGATTGATCGACGCCGACACCAAAGCACCGTCTTCGGGAATCACGCTCGCCACCCGCAGGCCCAGTGTCTTCTCCAGCTCGGGTAAGCCCACCGGCCCCTTCTTCTCATAGCGATTGACCAGTACACGTACCTTGTCACCCCGGTAGCCGAGCGAGCGGAACATATCGAGCAACCGGCGGCCGCCACGCAGATACGGCAAACTCAGTTGCAGCACCGGAAAAATGCACTCGCTCTGGTCCAGTGCAGCAATCGACACGTTGCTGATGCTCTGGCCGATATCGAAAATGATCAGGTCGTATTGACTGCGCACCAGATGCAGAATCCGCTGCAAATGTTCCGGTCTGATTTCCTTCGCCTTGGCCGGATCAGGTGCGCCGGCCAGCACATCGAAACGATCGCTGACGTGAGTCAGGCACGCATCGAGAAACGCGGGGTCGAGCCGGTCGATCTGGATGCAGACATCGGCCAGCGTGGCGGGCGGCGTAATTTCCGAAACCAGAAAGGCCGCCTCACCGAATTGCTGATTTAGATCGATCAGCAATGTACGCTTGCCGACTGCCGACGCGGCGAACCCCAGATTGGCCGCCAGGAACGAAGTGCCGCTTCCACCTTTGCAGGATACGAAAGAGATCACTCGACCCTCGCACCGCGTGCCGGTAACTTTTTGAGCGATGCCTTCGACGGCGTGCTGCAGGTCTTTGGGATCAGCCGGCCACGGCTGCACATCGCGCACGCCGGCACGCATCGCACGAATCAGCAGATCGGCGGACGGTGACGGTGCCAGCAGCATGCAGGCCAGACCGGCTCGCTGCACGGTCAGCGCAGTGAGTGTGCCGAAATCCTGCTGCGTCATCTGCGCGCCATCGATAACCAGCAAATCGACGCCATCGAGCGCCTGCTGATGCGCGCACAGATCGGCCAGCCCTGCGGTCGATGTCCTGACTCGGTGATGGGACTCTCCCGCCGCGACAACCCGTGCGATCGCGCTGGCATGTGCGGGATCCGATGAAATCGTGAGGATGTCGATCATTTCGTTCTTCCCTGTGGATGGTCGGTGTACTAACTGCAAGTGGGATTGGTGCCGTTCACGCTATCCAGGCTTTCCCGCGGCAAAGTCGTCGTGAAAGGGGGCATCGGCATTTGGAATGACACAAATGGCAAGATCGAGCTGATCGTGAGGTTGCTAACGCTGACTGTGACCGCTGTGCATGATGAAGCGTCACAGCCCGATGGGGTGTAAGTCACGGTGACGTTGGCAGGCTGGATAATTGGCAACATCTGCTGCATCTTCGCAATCACGGGGTTACTCGCCGACTGGCTGCTGTTGATATCGCAAACGACGGCCACTCGGGCGCCAAGTCGGGTTGCTTCTGCCTCTGTGTTCATATCGAACAGCACGCGCCCCATCTCCATGATGCCGAGAAGCAGGGTGAAGAAGAAAAGCGACGATACCAGTGCGAATTCGAGCGCAGCGATACCGCGCTGGCGCCGCATGCGCGGCTGACGATGGATGTTGAGCGTTTTCATAGCGCCTGCCTCATCACGCAGCTGATATCGCCAAAGATCAGACCTGCAAGATTAAAGAATCCGGTGATCTGCGCGTAGGGATACCCCGTGACTTTCACCTGGACGAGATTGATCGTGTCGCCGGAGGGGTCCGTTTGCACATTTTTGAATTGCCCGGTACAGCCACTGGTGTTGGTCTGGTCGCATATGACCACCATGTTGGTCGTTAACCCGTTGACCAATGGAGGGTTGGTACAAGCGGGGTTGCCGTAAACGACGAGACATTGGGCGGTTCCCATCGGGTAGTCGGCTTGCACCGGACTATAGGCTGACAGCAATCGCGTTGCGTCACGCACTGACTTAACGATAGTGTTGTACTGATAGAGGGCGTGGCCAAATTCAAGAATGCCCAGCAGCAAGATCACCATGGGAATCGCCAGCAAGGCGGCTTCGACGGACACGGAGCCCCGCATGCGGCGAACGGATCTGATTCGATAGTGCATGACGCCTCTCCTATTGCACCAGCACGGGCACCTTCGGCCCGATCCCGATGGTGTTTGTGCCAGGTATGCCTTGAGTTGCACAAGGCGTGTTCGAATCGGAGGCTAAGCCAAGATACTGGAGCATCGTCACACCTTGCATGGGGTCTTTAGTGGGATTGCTTGTCATCGGATGTAGCATCAGGACGCAAGCCCACGACGAAACCTTCACGGGTACCGATGTGCCACTCACCCCGCTGCAATTGCTGACGATCGGAACAATCGCCAGTCGGCGGTCAGCGCCATTGGCGTAGTCGCTTTTCGGCGGTGGGCTGGCATTTCCGTCCGTGGTGTACAAGCCCGCGCTGGTGTCGCCCTGGTACGGCTTGAATTTCAGGCGCTCGGCAAGAAAATCCTGAAAGCTGCTCTGTTGGCTATTCCCTTGCAACAGCCAATTATTCGCATAGGCAAAACCGGTGAAATCGGATGGGCCGCTGCTTGGATCCTTATATTGACCACCTGCATAAATGCCAAAGCGTGTATTCCATGCGGCCGTGAGCGAACTCTTGTTGCCGGGTGCCGTGTTCAGCGTTGGGCCGGTCGGCAGGTTGCATTGCCCGGACCCCGCCAGCAAAGCGGCAAGTGCGCTCGCCCCGCCGCCCGTGCCTAGATCGACCCAGCCGAAATTGCCCTTGATCTTGTCGCAAGGGGGCGGAGATCCTGGGCCGACCTTGCTGCAAACCCAGTCGAGCGGATTGATGGGTGGTGCCGGTGCGGGAGCCTGGCAAATGTACACCGGCAGCGCACACGTCGTCTGCGCCTGCGTGGTCGACGCTACCGCGGTTGCGGCAACGGCTGACGTACCGAGCGTAGCGCTGATCACCTGCATGAACCAGTTGTTGATGTTGGCGCGGTTGACGGTACAACGCACAAAACCGATGCTCGGCACATCTGCAGCACTGAACTGGTCTTTGGTCAGATACGGGCCGGTAAACTGCTTGCTAAACGTGACGTTGCTGTTGGCCGTGAGCGCCACATTTTCACTCTGCAGCAACACTTTATTCGCCGCACCAACCGTCATCCCCGCCGCCTCGGGCGTCGCCAGCGACAACGCCTTCGTGAGATCGCGCGATGCCGCCAGCGCGCAGGCGTCGGCGGCGTTGGACAGTTCGCTCTTGGCAATATAAAGCTTGCCCAGATCGAGCGCGAGACCGGCGAAGCCGATCAGCACGGCGAGCGATAGCGCGACGATGATCGCCACGACGCCGCGCTCTCCCCGACGACCCGGACCGCATGCACCCGATTGCATTACGTGACGCATGACGACCTCCCGCATGTTGTTTTCACTGACCGCCGGCCCCGCCGCCGTTCCCGCTCCCGACGCCGATGACGAATGCATTCGGCGAGGGGGTAGGCTGTTGAAACGATTTTTCGTAGGTGCCCATCGCCGAGACGGCGGACTTGCCGTCGATGCCCGATGCGGACTGCGCATGCTCGGCGGCGTGCGGATCGATGATCTGCGCCTGCATGACGGCGCGCTTGGCCTCGCCAAAGTGGGCGTCCCAAATCGGCGTGCTGGTCATGCAGCCGCTCAGGGCAGCGAGCATCGACACGGCGAGCACGGACCGATGCGGGAAGACGATGTGTGCGAGTTTCATGAGAGTCTCCTTGACGATGGCATCAGTGTTCGGCGGGCTGGCTGGCCACAGCGGTCTTTGCGACCTGCTGCGGCTTGTGGCCCTGCGTGCTTGCGGCGGCGATCCGGGCGGCAGCGCTTTCGATGCGCGCAGCGCGCTCGGCTTCACGGTCGGCGGCTGATTGCGCTGCTGCCGTTGTTGCTGGCGATGTCGCTGCTGTTGACGGCTCCGCTTCCGACGTCGGGCCCGGCACCGCGGCCTGCGGCTCGGCAGGCGGCAACGCTGTCGCAACGGGTGCGGCGGGCGTTTGCGGCGCCGGTGCGGGCGAGGGCAGGGGTGCCGGCGGGCTCACCGAAGCCGGGGCTGGCATGGGCGAAGCGGCCGGCGCAGCCTCGGCAGGCGCGGCACGCATTTTCGGGTGACGGCCTTCCATGTTGCCGGTCGCGTAGACGTCGGCCTCGTTCGGCTGCGAGAAGCTGTCCGTGGGCAGTGGCAGGTCCGCGGTTTGTAGCGGCTTGACGAGATGCGGCGTGATGATGAACACGAGTTCCGTCAGGTCCTGCTGGAACGACGTGCTGCGCGCCAGCGCACCGAGCACCGGCACTTCGCCAATGCCGGGAATGGCTTTCAGCGCGCCGGTGACGTTGCTCTTCATCAGTCCGCCGATCGCAAACGACTCGCCGTCGCTCATCTGGACGACGGTGGACGCGCGACGGGTCGTGATGAGCGGCAGGATCGACACACCGCTCACGTTGGACGCGCTAAGCGTGATGCCAGTCGGCGACAGCTCGGACACCTCGGGTGCAACCTTCAGGCTGATACGGCCGTTGGAAAGCACGGTCGGCGTGAACTTCAGGCCGACACCGAATTCCTCTTCCTGGAGCGTGATGCTCGTCACGCCGGTACCGCTGCTCTGCGGCACCGGAATGAAAATCTTGCCGCCGGCGAGGAAGGTGGCCTCCTGGCCGCTGATTGCGACGAGGTTCGGTTCGGCGAGGATCTTGACGAGGTCGTCCGTCTTCTGCGCATCGATGGCGAACTTTAACGGTCGGTTGTTCGCCTTGCTGCCCATAATGACGCTCGTCACGCCAGCCAGCAGGTCGCTCACGAGCGCGCCGCTCCATGAACCGAAGCCGCCCTGAATGTTGAGCGCCGCGCCCATCTGGTTGATGAGCGTCTTCGACACCTCGGCGACCTTGACTTCGAGCATCACCTGCTGGGGCGCGTCGACCGTCATCATGTTGATCACCTCGGCCGGCTTGCTGGTGCTCGCACTCTGCTGGTTCACAGGCGCGCCGCCTATGCTCCCGGACCCCGCCTGCGATTGCTGGGTGGGCTGTGCGTCCGCGTAGGCCTTCGCGATCTCCATCGCCTGCTGGGCAGCCGGCGAACTCGATACATGCCCCCCGAGCACCAGGTTGCCTGCTGCGGTCGATACCCGGATGCTGCGCTCATTGGGCAACAGTTGCCCAAGCGATTGCTGCACGCCATTGGCGTCAACGTTGACAATCACGTCGATCATCTGGCATCCGCCGCTGCGTCCCTGCACGATCATGTTGGTCGTGCCGACCGCCATGCCGACGAGATAGAGCGTGCGCGGCGACACCAGCGTGGCTTGCACGATCGTCGGATTGCCGAGCGTGCGGTTGCGTGCCGGTTCGGCGAGAGGCAGAAGTGCCGACTTGCCAACCGGTACGACGACGCTGGTTTCATCATGGATCTCGCCGGTGCAGTTCGGGCCGCGAAGCGGCGCGGCGGCAGCAGCGCCGGCAGCTCCGCCGGCCGGCATCGGCGCCATGCTGACCATCATCGGCATCGGTGAGCGGCCGGCCGGAAACGGCGCATTCGGCCTGGCCTTAGCGAGCGCCGGAACTTCGGCCGCTTCCTGCGCTGCGCCGCTTTGCGCGACAAGCAATCCGGTGCACAGCGCCGAGGCGAGCACGACGCCGCCGAGCGAGCGGCTACGCATCGCGCCGCCGGATGAGAACCCCTGTTTCGTCTTCATTTTTTCATGCCCCCGTTACCCGATATCGGTCAATCGAGACTTCCGTTCTTTGTCTTCGTGGTGTCCGCTGCAGCGGTCCGTCATCGCAGATACCACCGAGTCCAACCTAGAAACATTCGACACTGCCCAACACGCCCGACAGCACGCCCACGCAGTCCCGCTTCGCCGCTGGTCGTGCGGCGTAGTGCACGCGCGCCGGACGTGCGGGCAAAGCAGCGGGCGCCGAGGCCGGCACGGCTGGCGTGCCGAGCAGCGTGACCTTCGTGGCACCGACGGTGGGCAGCGTCGCGGTATCCACCTGGTTGCGCAGCACCAGTGACAGCGTGCCGACACTGCGCGCGAGGTCGAGTTTTTCCGCCTGCTCAGGCGTGACTTCGAGCGTGACCGCATTGACGACTTTCGGTTTTGTTTCGTCACGGCCCACTTCCTGCGCGACAGCCAGCACCAGAATTTTCTCCAGCACGATCTTGGAGATGCTTTCGTCGTTGCCCGATTTGTTCGTGCTGCTTTTGTCTTGCTGCGTGCTGACGATGATGTCGACATAGTTGCCCGGCAGAGCGAAGCCAGCCACGCCGATCACATCATTGACGCGTACTGTGATTGCGCGGCGACCTTCTTCGATCACCGCCGATAGCCCGCCCTGTGTGCCGACCGGCGTCAGCTTGCCGTCCAGAATCGGTTCGCCGCGCAGCGCGCTGTTTTTCATCACACGCCCGTCGAGTTTCTGCACATCGGTGAACGCACCGGACGGTATGCTGCCCGCAGGCCAGTCGACCATCTTGATGAATTCAGGGTTAAGGCGTTGCCCGAGATTGATGTCAAGGGCAGCGACCGCGACTTTGGTCGTCATCCCCGACGATCGGTCCATCAGCCAGCGCGATGCCATCGCGACCGCACCGAGCCCCGCCACTGCAGCGACCAGCAACATCACCAACGCACGTACGTTCTTCATGATGAATCTCCCTGATGCCTGACCTGTTTCCCGACTAGAATTTCCGGCCGCTTATCCGGTCAATTAACCGGCCGCGAATTTTTTTGCTGCCCACTCCGCGCCGCCCTGCTGCTGTGGCGGCGGGTTATCGTGTTCGCCGACCACCGCGAAATAACTGTTCCAGGCGCGTAGCAGGTTCGGCCCGTCCGCTACGGCCGGCTGTTCGAGGTATCGTGCGTTGGCCCGCACGATGCGCAGCAGATCACCCGGATAACACGCGAGCAGCGGCCGGCCGGACGACATATGCAAGTGATGCACGAGGTACTCGAAGGCGTCGTCGTCCGACGCCACGGAGAGTTCTCCACAGCGCTGCTCGTACACGGCGCGATACTCGACGACATCGAGTGGGCCGACGTACAGCTTGCAGCCGAGGCGCCGGAAGAACGCTTCATCGCCGAGGTCGGCTGGGGAGAAATTGCTCGAAAACGCAACCCAGACGTCGAAGGGCACCGAGAAGCGCAAACCGGTATGCAGCGTGAGCATGTCGCGTCCACGATCGAACGGCACGATCCAGCGGTTGAGCAGCTCGGCCGGCTCCACGCGCTGGCGGCCCAGGTCGTCGACAACGTACAGACCGCCGTTGGCCTTCACGTGCGGGGGGGCCTGGTAAAAACCGCTGGCCGCGTCGTAGCGCAGTTCGAGCATGTCGAGGGTCAGCTCGCCGCCTGACAATACGGTGGGCCGCTTGCAAATTTGCCAGCGGGCATCCGAAGGTGCGCTCAACGCGCTGTCGGGCTGCGTCGAGCCACAGGGTTCGTGAATGAGCGGGTCGAAAATCTGGATGACTTCGTTTTCGACCACGATTGCGTACGGCACGGCCACGTGGCCCGGCAGCAGCCGCCCCAATCGTTCGGCCAACGAAGTCTTACCGCTGCCCGGTGGGCCGAAAAAGATCACCGGCTTGCCGCTGTTGACCGCGCCTCCGATGTCGTCGAGCAGCGTCCCCCTGACAGTCAAGCCAGCAAAGGCAGCCCGCATGCCGGCGCGGGTAGCCTGCAGTTGCCGCACCGATTGGCGCTGGAGCATGGCTTCGTATGTAGCGAGCGCTACCGGCGCCGGGCCGACATAGCGGCAACGGGCCATGAACTCGCTTGCGCGCTGACGCCCGCTATCGGTCAGCTGCAGGTCGACGTCGATATCGCTGGCGCCGCGCCGGACGATCTCAAGCACCCGTTCGCGCACCGCGAAGGCCACTACGCCGTCGAGCACGCTGGCGCCCAGCTTGAGGCGCTGCACCAGTTGAGACAGCGACACCTTGCCCAGCAGGAAGGCAGTCTTGGCTACCAGTTCAAGCAGGAAATTTTGATCGAGGCCGGTATCGGCAATAGTGCGCGGCGCGCGCGCCAGCAAATGCGTTTCTGCGCCTCCCCCGTTGAGGCGAGCCCGGCTGGCGTCCTGCAGGCGGCTGATGTCAGCCGGCGCGCCCGGCGCCGTTTTCAATTTGTCGGTCATGTTATTTCCCCGGTTATCTCGTGCCGCGCACGAGCCCTGCTGTACTGCTTGCTCTTTTTCCCTTCTATGAGGGTGCTTCCTGCATGGTCGAGCGCTTGTGCGCTTAGCCGTCAGAGCGTGCCGCCTCTCGTCTGGAGAAACATCACGCACAGCGTGCCCAGGGCAATCGCGACGCCGTATGGCAGCGACCCTACCGAGGTGAACGTAGCGCCTTTGCCTCGCGCTTCCTTGCCACCTAACAAGGCGGGTCCTGCCAGGACGATTGCCAACATGTTCGCGCCTGTGTCCTTCACTGCACGCTTGAGAACGATCGTCGCCAGCGCCCACACGCCGCCCAGCACGAATGTCACAAGCACAATCTCCAGGGCAATGTCTGATCCGACAAACGCGCCGACCGCCGCCATCAGCTTTACGTCGCCCGCGCCCATTGCGCGCAGCAGGTACAGCGGCAAGAACAGGCTTCCCCCCGTGAGCATTCCGAGCAACCACCGGCCGCCACCTTCACCCACCCCATGCAGGCGCCACTGCATCGCCAGCGCCAGCGCCAGCCCTGTCAGCACAAGCCAGTTAGGAATGCGACGGGTGTGTAAATCCCAGCCCGCGGCCACCGCCACCAGTCCCAACAGGCACACACCGACCGGAAATTCAAAGGCGTTCATGGAGTCCCCCGTTTTCGTTTCGCCAAGGCAAAACAGGAAGCCGACCCAAAAGAATGAAAGGGCCAGCCCTTTTCTCAATTTTTAAGGCACCGTGATAGCGTTAAACCACGCACCAAGGTTGGTGTACAGGGTATTGAGGCCCCCACCGAGAGCTGTTGCGCCCCCAATGATGGCCACCCCTACCAGCGCGGCGAGCAGGCCATACTCGATCGCCGTCACGCCGTCGTCTTCTCGCAAGACGTTACGAATCAGATCGCGAATCCGTTGCATCTGAGCCCCCAGAAAAAGTTCCTTCCCCAAGCGCACTTCGCCAGTGCGACGCAAGGAGCTGCCCTGAAGGAGACACGGGCAGCTCCCTTGCCGCGGCTTATGCTGCTGCTGCGGCGGCGGTGTTCATTTTTCCGCCGATGTTGTTGAACAGGGTATTGAGGCCCGTGCCGAGAACTGTTGCGCCGGCAATAATGGCCACCCCCACCAGCGCAGCCAGCAGACCATATTCAATCGCCGTCACACCATCCTCTTCGC
The DNA here is from genome assembly GCF_038050405.1 of Paraburkholderia sp. IMGN_8. Taxonomy (NCBI): domain Bacteria; kingdom Pseudomonadati; phylum Pseudomonadota; class Betaproteobacteria; order Burkholderiales; family Burkholderiaceae; genus Paraburkholderia; species Paraburkholderia sp. IMGN_8. Next base: position 1,984,384 of record NZ_CP150901.1, read on the forward strand.
GGGCGAAATCACGGATCAGGTCGAGAGTCTTTTGCATTTGAAGCTCCTTGAAAAAGAAGTTTTTAGTACACCCAAACATGCCCGCTGCGGGACCGAGCAATCATGAAAGGCTGCTGACTGCGCAGCCGGAATTGGCCTGGCTCACCGGTTCAGTACTGGAGCGCATCGTTTCGGTATCGTGTGCTCCAGCCGTTCCCCCTCCCCAACGCCATCACTGCGGAAACTTCGATAACCGTCGACGCCAGTGATCGCTGTTCCCCGCCGTCGGCACTACCGTCCTTGAAGGTTGGTTATGTGCCGAAGCTTTCTGGCGCCGCGGAATTGATACCCCCGTCAGCAGTTCTACGGCGCCTGAAACCGCGGCGCCCTTTACTGCTCAAGCAGCGCGCCACCGTTGCGAGACAATTAGCGAAAAGAATGCCAGCCCGTCGAAGGGCTTGATGGCATTGAATGTTTCGCACAAGCAAAAGACCCGGAGCGCTGGCGACGTCCAGAATGTCTTAGTTTTGAGAAGCTTTTTGGCGAAATCGGCCCAAATAGCCGGAAAAGTGCTTCACCGCTACTTACGAAATATGGTTGGGACCGGGGGCACGTGTTGTTGCGATCAGTGCTACGTCTGTGCGAATGGGAACTGCCCGCCTTGGCACCCTAACTGCTTGTTTTTAATGAGAAAAACGGGCCAACCCGTCGCCGGAAAAGGTAAGGATCACGGGGGCTGCGATACGGCGACGGCTCGCCGAATGATTGTTTGCTCATCCGAAGAATGTTCGCTCGAACACAGAGCCGAACTATTTTGGTAAGGAGATACACCGATGACGCGCAGTGCCGGCACTGATCCGGCTACCCAAAAGAAACTGGCACAGGTTGTTACAACGCCGATACGTCAGTTGCGTCTTTGGTTCTCACGGCGCTTGATATTTTCAGATGTGGCGAATGGCTCCTCGCGTGTCGTGGTGCCGCTCGCTCAAGTTCAACGGCAGCTTCTGAGTGCGCCGCGACCGTAGCTTCGACCGTTTTGGTCGACTGAAACTGCAACCGATGTGTGCTTTTCTGTCTGACCGCGTACAGCCCTCGATGAATGACTGTTCATGTTTAAGGTCGATACCCCGAGGCCAGCATGACATCTTGATCCTGCAAGCATTGAACCGCGTCAGCGGCCACGCGCGTCCGCTCGAAGTGACACCGGCTCCGGCGCGCGCAGTTGCAACGCGAGCGACACGACGGTCGACCCGGGCGTGGACAGCACCGAAAACTCAGCGCCGAGCCGGGCCGCGCGCGTTTGCATGCTGCGCATGCCGGTGCCGCGATAAACGTCGACCGCTGCCGGATCGAAACCTGTCCCGTTGTCTTCTATGGCGAGACGCAGCGCGCCGTCGTCGTAATTCAGATCGATCTGGACGCTCGTCGCATTGCTGTGCTTGAGTACGTTCGTCAGCCCTTCCTGCAGCACGCGCATCACGTCGAGATTCTGAGAGGCAGTGAGGTTGATCATGTCGAGACCCGACACTCGCCATGCGCAGTCGATGCGCCGGATTTCGAAGAGACGCGTCATGCGGTGACGCAGCGGCGCGATCAGGTCGATCAGCGCATGTTCGCCCAGGTCGTGACTCGCAGCGGTATCGATGACGATACGCAGATCGTCGCGCAGCTCCTTCAGGATCGATAGGAACCGCTCGGCGGGAATACTGTGCGGCGCATGTTCGAGCGTCGCGATGCTGCTGACGAGCGTGCCGCCGAGGCCGTCGTGCAGATCGTGAGCGAGACTGAGCCGCTCGCCGAGCCGCGCATTCACGACTTCCAGTTCGTGCTGGCGATGCAGCGTCGCGGTAAGTTCGGAGCGGGCGTCGTCGATACGATCCTTAAGCTCGTCGTTGAAGCGCTCGATCCGGCGCAGGTTCGCAACGAAGTGCCACGCCAGCACGAAGGCCATGCCTACCATCAGCAGTTGCGACGTGAACGTGGTGTAGTAAAGGTTGTCGCGCAGTACGCCGGTTAGGGTCAGCAGATCGTGAATGGCCGCGACGATAAAAGTCACGATGCACACCGACAGGATCCGGTGATCGGTACGCCGGCTTTTCGCGGAGAGGGCCAAAAACACAAAACAACTGGCGAAGAAGATCAGCACCGACGCGGCAATGATTACGATACGCACGGTGGGCAAAAGCGACGTCGGCACGACGAGCAACGTTGCAATGCCGGCCGCCACGCTAAGCCACAACACGACTTCGACGCGCCATGAGCGGCGGTTGCAGAAGCGAAACACGAAAATCGAAAAGAACACACAGTAGGCGTGGAAGATGACCGCGTCGGCCGCTTCCAGCATGTCGTTCGACGAAAACGGCCACGTGCTCGTCGTGATCTGGTTCATGGCCCACAACCACCACGCCAGACACATCAAACCGAACCATCCGTATGCGGTTTCCGTGCGCCGCATCGACCAGAGCGCGATGAAAAAGCAGCCGAGCGTCGCCGTGATGGCAAGGCTGAAGAGTTGCAGATCGTGCCGCATCAGGTGCGCATGCCGGTAAAGCGGCCGCACGGCGTGTGGCGAGCCGACCACGAGCGGCCCAAGTCCTGGCTGATAGGCGGCGAGTCCGGATACGCGGATCAGCAGCGTGTTCTCGCCCGGAACCACTTCGCGTGCCGATAGCACGCGATACCACGGCGTATTCCACATCCGGCTGATCGGTTCGACAAGATCTGGATCCTCGCGCAGCAGTGCGCCGTTCAAATAGATCGCGCCGGCCATGTTCAGGTAGTCGAGCGCCACGGCGAGGGGTTGCGACGTCGACTGCTGGTTCCACGTCACGCGATACCAGACGACGCCGTCGAAATCGGGCCAGCGCGTCGTCCAGATGTCGGGCAGCGTGACGTCGGTCCAGCCGGTTTCCGGCGGTTCATGCGCCTGCCAGCCGGAGCGTACGGCTTCGACGCGGGTGAGCGGGACGGTTGCGGGGTCAACGGATTCGTTGGGCGAAGCGCCCAGCGGCGCGGCAGCGTGCGCCGCGCCCAGATGAAGCAGAACGAACGCCCCGATCAGGGCAGCAAGCCGTGCGAACGCGCTTCGAATACCGCCTGAGTGCGCGAGTTGACGGCCAGTTTCTTGTAGATGTTCTTGATGTGGCATTCCACTGTCAGCCTCGACAAGGACAGCAAATCGGAAATCTCCCGGTTGGTCAGCCCCTTACCGACCAGATTCAGGATCTCGATCTCGCGTGGACTCAATGGAGACCGGAGCGCAGCTTGTAGACGCTCGACATCCTGGCCTGGCGATTTCGCTTCTGCGGTGCCGAGCAGTTCAAGTATGTGTTTCGCGACGAACGGATCGATCGGCGCGCCGCCGCGCAGCGCGCTGCGTACCGACAGCGAAATCTCGACGTCGTCGCGCTCTTTCAACAGATAGCCCGTCGCACCGGCCTGCAGCGCCGCGACGATGACCTGCTCAGTACTCCACGCGGCGATTACCAGAATAGGTAACGCGGCGTCCCGTTCGTGCAAACCGCGGATCAGGTCGATACCGTTGCCGTCGGGCAAGCCGACGTCGACCAGTGCAAGTGCGAACGGCTGCTCGTCGAACAGCGCCTCAGCCTCGGCGATGCTGCCGGCGAACGACAGCATGTCGTCCTTGTAGCCGAGCGTCGACAGGATTGCGCGCAGACGGATCTGCATCATCGGCTCGTCTTCGACGATGGCGACCGGTCCGGGTAATACGGATTCCACGGGCAGGGGAGAGGGCAGAGGCATCGTTGGTCCGAGAAGGGATGAGCGAAGGGATAACGGACGGTGCTGATTGCGTGGGCCACAACGGTGCCGGTAGTCATGCAACATGACACGCCGCAAGGGAATCGGCCATCCCTGGAATTTGGTAGGTACGACAGGCGCGCTGGTGGCCGCTTACCTGATTCCAGGTATTGTGAGTGGCCATGCCAGGGGTTCAAATCGGTGCCCGCCGCCAATGATAGATCACAAACAATGGCGCGCCAGGGGAATCCGTTATGGACCATCATCAGATCGAAAAAGACATTCGGCACCTTGAACAGGTGCTCGCGCACATTTCCGGCGCGGAGTGCATTCCTCTATCGCACTGGCGTGCGCGGATCGACGCGATTCACGCTGCTGTGCGAGTGCCGGCGCAACTCAGGCGCGTACGGCGGCTGGATGAAATGTTAAAGCAGTTGGAAATGCGTTGCGCACCCCCGCGGTTTTCATGCGCCTGAAGTTCGGAGCACACGATTAACCGGCTCTATGAACGTATCCGGAGTTGTCGTGAGGTGCACATCACGACAACTCCGTCAACATTGACCCAAAGTCTTTTTTCTCGTGCTCGTCCAGGTCGGCTGCACGGACCACGGCTGGGCAGCGTCAGGCTAAACACGCAGGTAGCTCAATTGTCGTCTGACCTGCTCGGTAGATGCTCGTGCGGGACCGGCTCCGCTTCTGCGGCATCAGGAACGTCATCCGGAGTGTCCGGCGCAGGTTCAGGAGCCGGCGACTTGGTGCCTGGCATCACGCCGTGGACGGGGTAAATCGGTCGTGTGGTCGGGTTCGAGGGCATGATTTCCTCCTACGCTTTTGTGACCAGCAACGACCATCATACCGCTATCAGAGACGCAGAACGTACCGCCCCCAAGCCCACTATTTGCCTGTCGTACAGGTTTCTGCCGTTCCTTCGCGACAGCGGCAGAAGTCAACGCTTGTTCAGTCTTTGCGCTGATTGAAATTCGGGCAACGCAGCAAATTCACGTGCGCTGTAATAAATATTTCGCAATGTTGAGCTATGGATAGCCGCCTCAAGAAAACGATGACCTATAAATACAATATTCAAATATAAACTCGCACAATGCAGTAAAAAATAAACTACCATCCTTGGTTAAGTTATCTATTCAAATTTTGATGCGATTCGGATCAACCCGTGGGCCATACCAGGCAGGCATCCGCTGGTGTCGGCGGTGGCGTTGTGGGTGGCAATGCACTGCCATGTTATGCAAAAGTAATCAGCAGACGAAATGGCTTTTCCAATAAAAAGCATTCTGCATATTGCATTCGGAAATTGAGCGGTTATGATGACGTCTCCGTGATCCGATTTCTCGAATGATCGCTTCTCGGAGACGGCAGAAATATTTGCCGGGCATCCACGCTGGAGAGCGTAATTAGTACTTCCCGCGCAGACAGACTAAATCGAGGAGACGATATGCTGAGTCCCCATGAATTCGCTACCTTAATGCTCATCAAGAATGCGCCGGACCAGATTGAGCTGGGCCGCGCCGAGCTCGACACTCTGTTCGAGCAGCAACTCATATCACTGGAAAACCTCGCGTCAGGACGCCCACGTCCTCAAGTCACAAGCGACGGCGATTCCATTCTCAAAGCCGTCGCCCGGATGCGCTAGGCATTTGGGACGTCCATCTCCCGGCCCTTAATGAAATCGCAGCATTTGCTGTCCCCCATGTTCGACACGAATACTGCTACTGCACACGGCGATCGCGCCGACGAAACAGTCATGAACGAAGCGTCTCAGTTGGGGTTTTAAGTTGTAGTGCCTGTTGATGTAACGACCGTCCGAAGTCCTCGCGACGCGTGCTGCCTGGCAGGCGTCCTTGCACTTCGATTTATCCAGCATCGCGATCCGCCGCAACACACCCGTCCGATCGGGGTTTCGCGCGCCGGACCGAATTTTGAGGAATTCAACAATGACTATATTGAGTCCCGAGCATGTTGCTGCCGCAAAGGCCAACCTCGACGCATTCTTCGGGTTGACGGGGAAGGTCTTTGAAGGCGTCGAAAAACTGGTCGCGCTGAACCTGCAGGTCGTCAGGTCCACGCTGGCCGAGGCGCAGGAGAACGTGGCGAAGGTGCCCGGCACGACCGACCCGCAGCAGTGGTTCGCGCTGCAAGCAGGTTTCACCGGGCCTTTCGCGGAAAAATCGCTGTCATACGGCCGGCAAGTGTTGGACATCGTGTCGACCACGCAAGCTGAAGTCACACAACTCGCACAGACGCAGTATGAGCGGTATAACGGTCGCGTGCAGACACTCGTCGAGGAAGCGGCGAAGAGTGCTCCCGCAGGTTCCGAAGCAGCGATCGCTGCGTGGAAATCCGCGATTACCTCCACCACGACCCTGTACGAAACGCTGCAGAAAACGGGGCAGCAGGCCATGGAGGTTGCCGGGAGTAATTTTGATGCACTCACAGCCACAGCGTCAAAGGCCGTGCGAAGCAAACCCGAGCAAGCTCCCGTAGCGGCGGGCACGAAGCGATAGAACTGGCGCGGGCAGCGATGCCCGCGGTATGGTTTTTGTAATATATCAAGGATTCCTTATGGATAGGGGATTCCGGCTTCCAGTACATCCAATTCCTGGACTGAACTGACGGCAGTGTTGCTCCAGATGAGCATGACGCCAGCTTTTATGAGGACGATTCGATGGCAAAGCAGATCGCGGTGGTGACGGGTGGAATGGGCGGACTTGGCGAAGCGATCAGCATCAAGCTGCATGACGCCGGCTATGCGGTCGTGGTTACCTGTTCGCCGGGCAACACCGGTGCGAACGAGTGGCTCGCACGGATGGAAGCACAGGGACGACAATTCCGCGCGTACACGGTCGACGTCGCCGACTACGATTCGTGCGAAAGATGCGCGGCGCAAATCAGCGCTGAAGTCGGACCGGTTGACATCCTGATCAACAATGCCGGCATCACTCGCGACGCCAGCTTCAGGAAGCTCGACAAGGTCAATTGGGACGCGGTCATCCGGACCAACCTCGATTCGGTGTTCAACATGACGAAGCCGGTGTGCGACAGCATGGTCGAGCGTGGCTGGGGCCGCATCATCAACGTGTCGTCGATCATCGGCTCCAAGGGCGGGTTCGGCCAGACCAACTATGCGGCGGCGAAGGCCGGCATGCATGGCTTCACGAAATCGCTGGCGCTTGAGGTGGCGAAGAAAGGGGTCACCGTCAACACGATCTCGCCCGGCTATATCGCAACGAAGATGGTAATGGCGGTGCCCGAGGAAATCCGCGAGACGAAGATCGTTCCGCAGATTCCGGTCGGCCGGCTCGGACAGCCCGACGAAGTCGCCGCACTCGTGCTGTACTTGTGCTCGCGCGAAGCCGGCTTCGTGACTGGAGCCAACATTGCGATCAACGGCGGGCAACACCTGCAGTGAAGCGGACAGGTCTCCAATGGAGGTTCCGATGAGCGAAGCAGTGGCAATCGTTGTGGGTTCGTTCGTGCTGGCGATGGCACCCGTGTTCGTCGCCGCTCACTATTACCGGGAGCAAATGCGTCGAAAACGGCTCAGACAGCTGGATCACCGCCACTACTGGCCGCACTGGAGCAACGCCCGGCATTGAGCTACTGTGTTCCCTACCTTGTTATTGCAGTACCGGGGGGCTTCGCATCGTTGCCTGAATGGATGGGCACATCCGTTTCATCAGTAGACGCGCACCGGCAACACCTACGCAATGGCTACCGCCGCATCGTACGCCATGGCGGTAAACATCGATTCGCGCGACAATGAAACGGCGATATCTTGTGACTGGGCCGCCGCGTTCTCAGGCGCGGTGGCCACCCTCGGATTCTGCTGTTCCTCTCAACCAGAAGAATCGCCTATAAGCCAAGGCTTCACTGCCTTGGCTTTTTTTGTGCGCCCGGCACCGTGCTGGTCGACCGCGCGCCACAACCTTTCCCATCGCACGGGAACAGTGCTGTACCGCACCATTTCTGTGCCTGGCGTCGAAATATGTCGTCCCGCCGACAGGATGCGTCATGTGGCATCGCTTTCTCCGGCTTCCTGGCACGCCGAACACTGATTTTCCCCGTGTGGCACGGCATATGCATATAGAGCCCGCATAGGATCAAAGTCGATCTATCTTCAGTCGAACTAATAGCAGCAACCTCACAACGGGCTTTTGGACAACGGCGTCCCCCGAATCCAGTCATCTGACTGGGTTTGCGGGACGCTTTTTATTTTTTCTGGAACGACGATGACAGACAAAGCAACTCGCATCGACATCTTCAGCCTGCGCACGCCACCGATGCGTGCTTTCCACCTGACGTGGATGGCGTTCTTCGTCTGCTTTTTTGCGTGGTTCGCCTGTGCACCATTGATGCCGCTGATCAAGAGCGAATTCGGGCTTTCCGTCGACCAGGTCGCCAATATCAATATCGCCGCGGTCGCCGTCACGATCCTCGTGCGCCTGGTGATTGGTCCGCTATGCGACCGCTACGGCCCACGCAAGGTCTATTGTGGCCTGATGCTCGCGGGTGTATTTCCCGTGCTCGGCGCCGCACTGTCCACTGGCTACGGGAGCTTCCTGCTGTGCCGCCTGTGCATCGGCGCGGTCGGCGCCTGCTTCGTCATTAGCCAGTATCACACCTCGATGATGTTCGCGCCGAACGTGGTCGGCACCGCCAACGCGGCGACGGCCGGGTGGGGCAATACCGGGGCAGGCGCCGCACAGGCGCTCGTGCCGCTGATGCTGGCGGCGATCATGGCGCTCGGTGCGGAGCACTCCTCGGCGTGGCGCCTCGCGCTGGTGGTGCCGGGCCTTGCGATGCCGGTTATGGCGGTGTTTTACTGGCGCTTCACACAGGATTGCCCGCAAGGAAACTTTGGCGAACTGCGGGCGCGCGGAGTCGCCATCGACGGCGGCAAGAAGGGCGGTTGGGCGAGCTTTCGAGCAGCCTGCGCGAACTATCGCGTCTGGATGCTGTTCATCACCTACGCAGCGTGTTTCGGCGTCGAGGTCTTCATTCACAACGTCGCCGCGATCTATTACGTCGATCATTTCCACCTGTCGCTGAAGGGGGCAGGCATCGCCGCCGGCAGCTTCGGCCTGCTCGCACTGTTTGCCCGCGCGTTGGGTGGCTGGCTGTCGGACCAGGCTGCCGCGCGTCGAGGCCTCGACGTCCGCGCAACCTTGCTGTTCGCGCTGATCGTTGGAGAAGGCCTGGGCCTCGTGGGCTTCGCGCACGCGGACAGCATCGCACTGGCCGTGATCGCCATGCTGGTTTTCGGTCTGTTCACGCACATGGCTTGCGGCGCGACCTACGCGCTGGTGCCGTTCATCGACCGCAAGGCGCTGGGCGGCGTCGCGGGCGTGATTGGCGCCGGTGGCAATGTCGGAGCGGTAGCCGCCGGCTTCCTGATGAAAGGCGTCGGCAGCGTCCAGCAGACGCTGGCAATGCTCGGCATGCTGGTCACGCTGTCCGCGTTATGCGCGCTGGTGGTGCGCTTCAGCAGCGAACACAAGGCACGAGAAGCGGCGCTGCGCGAGCACGCGCTGACGGCCGCCGGCACCAACGGCCTTGCAAATTGACGGAATCGCTTTCGCATAAGGGCTGTCGTCATCCATCACGCGCCGCACGGAGAAGGTGCTGCGCCGCACCACCGTTGTGCTCTGCCGCATCAGAATGCGTCAAACCGCTCTGGGCGGACACGTCTTGCGATACGCCTTTCGCCTGCGCAAGGCTCAACGGCGGTGAGTTGTCTCGTATGGCACGGCCTTTGCATAACTCAGGGCAGCGGATCAACGATGATCCGGCCAGCATGCAGTAAAAGTCACTCTTTAGATCACTGGCTTGTTTTGGACAACGGCGTCCCCCGAATTCAGTCACTTGGCGACTGAATCCGCGGGACGCCTTTTTATTTGCCGGACGAAAATCATGCCGCGAAGCGCGTTGGAAATGGATGGAACTCCAGTCATGAACGTTGTCGTCATTGGCCACGGAATGGTGGGTCACAAGCTTCTGGAATGCCTTCTGGACGACGGGAGCGCCGCGCTGCACGTCACCGTGCTGTGCGAGGAGCCTCGTCCCGCTTATGACCGCGTGCATCTGTCTGAATTCTTTTCCGGCAAATCCGCTGAAGACCTGTCGCTCGTCGAGCCAGGCTTCTTCGAGCGTGAGAACGTGCTGCTCAGGCTCAACGCGAAGGCGGTTTCGATCGACCGGGAGGCCCACACGGTGAGCATCTCGACCGGCGAGACGCTGTCCTATGACAAACTGGTGCTCGCTACCGGTTCCTCGCCGTTTGTTCCGCCGATGGCTGGCAGCGATCGTGAGGACTGCTTTGTCTATCGCACCATCGAAGATCTCGAAGCGATGCAGGCGTGCGGCGCGCGGGCGAAGTCGGGCGTGGTGGTAGGCGGTGGCCTGCTGGGGCTTGAATGCGCGAAGGCGCTGCGTGATATGGGACTGGCCGCGCATGTCGTCGAGTTCGCACCGCGCCTGATGGCGGTGCAGGTCGACGACGGCGGCGGACGGGTTCTGCGCAGCAAGATCGAGGAACTGGGCGTGCAGGTCCACACCGGCAAGCACACGCTCGCCATCGTCGATGGCGAATCGGGCACCCACCGCATACAGTTCGCTGACGGCACGCATCTCGACACCGACATGATCGTGTTCTCCGCCGGTATCCGTCCGCGCGATGAGATTGCGCGTGCCTGCGGGCTGGAACTGGGCCCGCGCGGCGGCATTGCGATCGACGACACCTGCCGCACGAGCGATCCTGACATCTATGCGATCGGCGAATGCGCGGCGTGGAACGGCATGGTGTATGGCCTTGTGGCGCCAGGGTATGACATGGCACGCGTCACAGCGAAGCAATTGCTGGGCGATCAAGCCGGTTTCGGCGGCGCCGACATGAGCACCAAGCTCAAGCTGATGGGCGTGGATGTCGCGAGCATCGGCGATGCGCACGGCAAGACGCCGGGCAGCCGCGCGTACCAGTTCAGCGACGAACGCAAACAGGTCTACAAGAAGCTGGTGGTGTCGGAGTGCGGCAAGCAACTGCTCGGCGCGGTGATGGTGGGCGATGCGAGCGAATACGGCACGCTGCTGCAGATGATGCTGAACCGCATCGAGTTGCCGGAAGCGCCGGAATTCCTGATCCTGCCGCAAAGCGACGGCATGACCAAGGCGGGACTTGGGGTTGACGCGCTGCCCGAGGCCGCGCAGATCTGCTCGTGCAACAACGTCTCCAAAGGCGAAATCTGCGCGGCGGTGTGCGCGGGCGCGACCAGTATCGGCGCTGTAAATAGCGCGACATGCGCCGGCACGTCGTGCGGCGGCTGCGTGCCGCTCGTCACCCAGGTGATGAAGGCCGAGATGAAGAAGGAGGGGCTCGCCGTCAACAACCACCTGTGCGAGCACTTCCCGTATTCGCGCCAGGAGCTGTATCACATCGTGCGTGTCGAGGGCGTGCGCAGCTTCGGCGAATTGCTGGCGAAACACGGTCACGGCCTCGGCTGCGATATCTGCAAACCGGCGGTGGCGAGCATCCTCGCGTCGTGCTGGAACGAATTCGTGCTGAAGAAAGAGCACGCGTCGCTGCAGGACACCAACGATTACTACCTCGCCAACATCCAGCGCGACGGCACCTATTCGGTCGTGCCGCGCATGCCGGGCGGCGAAGTCACGCCCGACGGCCTGATCGCGGTCGGCCAGGTCGCGAAGAAATACGGCCTCTACACCAAGATCACCGGCGGTCAGCGGATCGATATGTTCGGCGCGCGCGTCGAGCAGCTGCCGTTCATCTGGGAAGAACTGATCGCCGCCGGTTTCGAATCGGGCCATGCGTACGGCAAGTCGCTGCGCACCGTGAAATCGTGCGTCGGCTCGACGTGGTGCCGCTACGGCGTCGGCGATTCGGTGGGCCTCGCGGTCGAGATCGAGAACCGCTACAAGGGCCTGCGCACACCGCACAAGATCAAGTTCGGCGTGTCGGGCTGCACCCGCGAATGCGCGGAAGCGCAGGGCAAGGACGTCGGCATCATCGCGACCGAGAAGGGCTGGAATCTCTACGTATGCGGCAACGGCGGCATGAAGCCGCGCCACGCCGAACTGCTTGCGTCGGACCTCGATAAAGAGACGCTGGTGCGCTACATCGACCGCTTCCTGATGTTCTACGTGCGCACCGCCGACCGGCTGCAACGCACCAGCGTGTGGCGCGACAACCTCGAAGGCGGCCTCGGGTATCTGATCGACGTGGTCGTCAACGACCGGCTCGGTGTCGCGGCGGAACTCGAAGTCGAAATGCAGCACGTGGTCGACACCTACGAAGACGAGTGGAAAAAGGCCGTCACCGATCCTGAAACGCGCAAGCGCTTCCGTCACTTCGTCAACAGCGATCAGGCCGACAGCACCGTTACGTTCGTCGAAGAGCGCGGCCAGATCCGGCCTGCGACGCCTGTTGAGCGGCAATCGAAGCTGGCGGCGATTCCCGTGGTCGTCGAGACCGCCTGACCGTCCACCACACCTACCTTGAGGAACTCAGCATGAACAACGATCGACTTCCGCAATCCTGGATGCCCGTGTGTGCGCTCGACGACATTGTTCCGAATACCGGCGTCTGTGCGCTTGTGAATGGCGAGCAGGTCGCGGTATTTCACGTCGCGAACGGTGAAGGCAGCGTGTTCGCGATCGACAACTTCGATCCGGGTTCTCAGGCGGCGGTGCTCTCGCGCGGGCTGGTCGGCAACCTCGGTGAGCGCATCGTGGTGGCCTCGCCGATCTACAAGCATCATTTCGATCTGCGCACCGGCGAGTGCCTCGAGGCGCCCGAGAATTCCGTCAACGCCTACCCGGTGCGCGTCGAGAGCGGCAAGGTGTGGGTCGCGGCATGAGACACGAATACCCAGCGCAGAGCTCAGGAGGCGCATCGCTCACCGCGCCTTCCCGCCCGCGTCTCGTAGTGGTCGGCAACGGCATGGCCGGCATGCGCACTGTCGAGGAATTGCTCAAGCTCGCACCGGAGCTCTACGACATCACCGTATTCGGCGCCGAGCCGTACGGCAACTACAACCGCATCCTGCTGTCGCCGGTGCTCGCGGGCGAGAAGAGTGTCGACGATATCATCCTCAACACGCGTGACTGGTATGCAGAAAACGGTATCCGGCTGCATGCGGGGGACCCGGTGGCCGCGATTGACCGCACGCGCCGCATCGTGCGCTCGCAAAGCGGCATCGAGGTGGGCTACGACCGGCTGCTGATCGCGACCGGCTCCACGCCATTCGTGATTCCGGTGCCGGGTCACCGGCTGCCGGGGGTGATTGCGTTTCGCGACATCCAGGACGTCGAAACGATGCTCGCCGCAGCGCGCAGTCACCGACACGCAGTGATCATCGGCGGCGGTCTCCTCGGGCTGGAGGCGGCCAACGGGCTCATGCGCCAGGGCATGTCGGTCACTGTCGTGCACGACACCGACAGCCTGATGGACCGCCAGCTCGACAAGAGCGCGTCGGCCCTGCTGTTGCAGACGCTGGAGCGCCGGGGCTTGCGTTTCCTGCTGAAGGCCCGCACCGCCGAGATCGTCGGGCCGGAGCGTGTCACCGCGGTGCGTTTTGACGACGGCATGGAGATCCCCGCCGACCTGGTTGTCATGACGGCCGGGGTGCGCCCGAATATCGAGCTCGCGAAGCAGGCGGGCTTGCACTGCGAGCGAGCGATCGTCGTCGATGACACGTTGCAGACCTATGATCCGCGTGTCTACGCCGTCGGCGAATGCGTGCAGCACCGGACCGCGACCTTCGGCCTCGTCGCGCCGATCTGGGACCAGGCGCGTGTCTGCGGCGCGCACCTGGCCGGTGCGGGCCACCGTCGGTACGTGCAGCGCGCGACAGCGACCAAGCTGAAAGTCACCGGCGTCGACCTTTATTCTGCCGGTGATTTCGCAGGCGGCCCGGACAGTGAAGACCTTGTGCTGCGCGATCCGCGACGAGGCGTCTACAAGCGCCTCGTGATCGAGGATAGCCGGGTGATCGGTGCGGTCCTGTACGGCGACGTCAAGGACGGAGCGTGGTACTTCGAGCTGATCCAGAACCGGACCGACATTTCTCCGCTGCGCAGCCAACTGCTGTTCGGCAAAGCCCTGTGCGAGGCGCAGCCCGCCTGAACCGGAATCGAACGTGAGTTTTCCCATCGTCATTTCCAACACACCTGACGGTAGCCGTGACGCGGTCCGAACCACCTGTCCCTATTGCGGCGTCGGTTGCGGCGTACTCGCGACGCCACGCCCGGACGGCCAGCCCGACATTGCCGGCGACGAACGCCATCCGGCAAACGCCGGCCGCCTGTGCGTGAAGGGCTCGGCGCTCGGCGAAACGGTCGGGCTCGATGGACGCCTGCTGAAACCGAAGCTGCGCGAGCCGGGCAGCGGTGAATTGCACGAGGTGTCGTGGAGCGAGGCGCTCGACACGGTCGCCGGCGGCTTTCGCCGGATCATCGATCAGCACGGCCCGGATGCGGTCGCGCTCTACGTCTCGGGGCAACTGCTGACGGAGGACTACTACGTCGCCAACAAGCTGATGAAGGGCTACATCGGCAGCGCGAACATCGACACCAATTCGCGCCTATGCATGTCGTCATCGGTCGCGGGGCACAAGCGTGCGTTCGGCGAAGACCTGGTGCCGGTGTGCTACGAAGACCTCGAACTGGCAGACCTGGTGGTGCTGGTCGGATCGAACACCGCGTGGTGCCATCCGATCCTGTTCCAGCGGATTGTCAAGATCAAGGAAACGCGACCCGATATGAAGGTCGTCGTGATCGACCCGCGCTACACCGCGACTTGCGAGATGGCCGACCTGCACCTGCCGCTGAAGGCTGGCACCGACGTCCGGCTGTTCAACGGGCTGCTCAGTTTTCTCGCGGAACACGACACGACAGATGCAGGCTTCGTCGATGCGCATACGACCGGCTACGCGCAGGCGCTCGATGCCGCCTCAACCGACGCGCCGAACGGCTTTGACCTCGCGCAATGCGCGAAGGCCTGCAAGGTCGACCCACACGATCTGCTCGAGTTCTATCGGCTCTTCGCGCGGACCGAGCGGGTGGTGACGGTCTATTCTCAGGGCGTGAACCAGTCGACCTCCGGCACTGACAAGGTCAACAGCATCATCAATTGCCATCTGCTGACAGGTCGCATCGGCAAGCCGGGGATGGGGCCGTTCTCGTTTACCGGGCAGCCGAACGCGATGGGCGGACGTGAAGTGGGCGGCCTCGCGAACATGCTGGCGGCACACCTGGAGCTCGACAATCCGCGGCATCGCGAACTCGTGCAGACTTTCTGGGGGGCGCCCGCTATCGCGGAGCGGCCGGGACTCAAGGCGGTCGAGCTGTTCGGGGCGATCGAGACAGGCCGGATCAAGGCCGTCTGGATCATGGGCACGAACCCGGTTGTGAGCTTGCCCGACGGCGATCAGGCGAAGCGCGCTCTCGCGCGCTGCGAGCTCGTGGTCAGCTCCGACATCGTTGAAAACACGGACACGAATGCGTTTGCCCACGTCCTGCTGCCGGCGCTCGGTTGGGGCGAGAAAGACGGCACCGTCACCAACTCCGAGCGCAGGATCTCGCGCCAACGGGCGTTCCTCCAGGCACCGGGCGAAGCGCGCGCCGACTGGCAGATCATCTGCGACGTCGCGCAGCGGATGGGGTATGCCGGCTTCGACTTTTCGGATCCGCACGAGATCTTCGACGAACATGCGCGGCTCAGTGCTTATCGCAACGAGACCGGCAACGGTAGCGAGCGCATTGACAGCCACGGGAAAACAGGCAACGGACACATCGAAGGCGATGTGCCGCGTGTGTTCAATCTGGACGGGCTCGTCGCCCTCGGCCGCGAACGTTACGATGCGCTGCAGCCGGTCCAGTGGCCGGTGCTGGCGGCGAACGGCGCGGCGCCGCGTGGTACCGCGCGTCTTTTCGGCGATCGCCGCTATGCCCACGCGGACGGCAAGGCGCGTTTCGTCGCGACACCCCCGCGCGCACCGGTCCATGCACCGGACGGCGAGTATCCGCTGACGCTGAATACCGGCCGGGTGCGCGACCAATGGCACACGATGACCCGCACGGGCAAGTCGGAGAAGCTCGCCGGCCACGTGACGGAAGCATTCGTCGATTTGCATCCGCAGGACGCGCTGTCGTGCGGTGTGCGCGAAGGTGAACTCGCGCGCGTGTCGAGCCGCTGGGGCACGATGGTCGCACGTGTGCAGCATGGCGGTGGCATGTCGCGTGGCAGCGTGTTCGTGCCGATCCACTGGAACGATCAGGTTGCGTCCGACGCGCGTGTCGGCGCAGTGGTGAATCCCGAGGTCGATCCGGTCTCCGGGGAGCCCGAGTTCAAACATACGCCGGTTCGCATCGACAGGTTTGACGTCGCCTGGCACGGTTTCTCGTTGAGCCGTCACGCCCCGGTGCTGGACGGCATGACCTACTGGACGCGCGTCCACGGCACGCAGTTCGTGCGCTACGAACTTGCAGGTCGCAAGCCGCTCGCCGATCACGGCGGCTGGGCGCAAGCGCTGTTCGGTATTGACGATCCGCACGCCGACTGGCTGGAGTACGAGGACAGGACGGCGGGCATCTATCGCGCCGTGCACCTGGTCGACGAGCGTATCGAGAGTTGCATCTTCGTATCGGCGCGCCCCGAGTTGCCGTTGCCGTCGCGTGCGTGGCTCGCGGGCCTGTTCGGGAAGGGCAGGCTCGACGAGGAGGATCGCGTCGGCCTGCTGCTCGGACAGCCGATTGGCAAGGGCGTCGATACGGGGCCCACGGTTTGCTCGTGTTTCGGTGTCGGGCGCAACACGATCTGCACGGCGATCCGTGAGCAAGGGCTAAAGACTGCGGCGGAGATCACCGCGTGCCTGAAGGCCGGTGGCAACTGCGGGTCCTGCGTGCCGGAGCTGAAGAAGCTGCTGGTCGACACCGAGCTGGAACGGTTGAGCACGGCCTGAAACTGACGCCAGGCCGAGGCGTCGATATCCGGCAGAACCAGGCATCGAGCCGTTGCATTCAGGCAGGCGATCGGATTGGCCCACCAGTGACATAACCGCAGGGTGGCGCGCGGGTAGTCGCGGCAGCTGATGCGCCAAAAACAGGAGACTGAAGTTTCATGATGAAGAGACTCAAAACCATGCTGGCTGTGATCAAACCCGGCGATACTTTCTTCGTTCGCAATGACGACGGCAACGTCACTCCGTCAGGTTCAGAGGGCGTCAGGGAAGTACACCTGCGGCATACGGCGAACCTTCGCGCCTCGAATCTGAGCGAACGAGGGCGACATGAACGTGCACGCCGCCGCAACCAGAGCGCGGCCGTGGGGCAGGCGCACCCCGGCACGCCACTTTCGCATCGCCATCGATTGCGTTGAAGGTGGTGCCGTATCGGCGCGCAGCACTGTGCTGATCGACAGCGCGCCATATTTGTCACTCTGCCGCTATGGCACTGCCGCCCAGATACGCCGCGCGAACCCGGCTATCCTGCGCCAGATCCCGTGCAGGGCCGGCGAGTGCGATGCGGCCGCTTTCCAGCACGTAGGCCCGATGAGCGATGCGCAGTGCCTGGCGTGCGTTCTGCTCGACGAGAAGGATCGAGGTGCCTTCGTTGCAGATGTTGGCGATCATGCCGAAGATCACCCGGACCAGCTTCGGCGCCAGTCCCATGGACGGTTCGTCCAGCACGATGACGCGTGGCCGCAACATCAGGGCGCGTGCGATTGCCAGCATCTGTTGTTCGCCACCGCTGAGCGTCCCCGCCAACTGGCTGCGTCGCTCCCCGAGCCGCGGGAAAGTCTGATAGACCTCGGTCATTCGCCGTTCCAGCAAGGCGCCGTCGGTCCTGATCAGATAACCGCCGAGCCGCAGATTTTCCTCGACTGTCAGCGCCCCGAACATGCGGCGGCCCTCCGGCACATGACCGAGACCCAAGGCCACGATCTGGTGGGCCCGCAGTCCGGTGAGCGGGTGCCCGGCCATCACGATCTGTCCCGCACGTGGGCGAATCAGGCCGGAAATGGCGCGTAGCGTAGTGGTCTTGCCCGCCCCGTTGCTGCCGAGCAATGCCACGATCTCACCTTCCGCGACGTCCAGCGATATGCCATGCAGAACCTCGACGTTCCCATAGCTCACGTGCAGATCGCGAATTTCTAGGAGTCCCACAGCGATTTCTCCCCGCCGGCATCGTCGGCCGCTTCGTCTATCCCGGCGGTACCGAGATAGGCGTCGATCACGCGCGGGTCGGCCTGGATCTCGGTTGGCGGACCCTCGGCGATGATGACGCCATGGTCCATGACGATGATCCGGTCCGACACGCCCATCACCAGCATCATGTCGTGTTCGATCAGCAGCACCGTCACGCCAAGATCCCGGATACGCCGGATCAATTCCATCAGCGCGTGCTTCTCGGTCGGATTCATCCCCGCTGCCGGCTCGTCCAGCAGCAGGAGATGCGGGTTGCTGGCGAGCGCACGGGCGATTTCCAGCCGGCGTTGATCGCCATAGGGCAGGTCGGCCGCACGTTCGCCCGCCCGGGGACCGAGGCCGACGAAGCTGAGCCAGCCGAGGCCCTCTGCCGCGTGATCGGCAGCTTCGGAACGAGCGGAGGGTAGCGCAAGCAGCTCGGCGATCAGCTGCGTGCGGAGCCGATGGTCCATGCCGATCAGCACGTTCTCGAAGGCCGTCATGTTGGCAAACAGGCGGATGCCCTGGAAGGTGCGCGCGATGCCTCGATGGACGATGCGGTGCGGCGCTCCGCCGACCAGCGAGGCGCCGCGCCAGAGAACCTGACCGCCGGTCGTGCGGATCACGCCGGTGAGACAGTTGAACACCGTGGTCTTGCCGGCGCCGTTCGGACCGATCAGGCTGAGGATCTCACCGCTGCGCACCGTGAAGCTGACGCCGCCGACCGCCAGCACACCGCCAAAGCGGCGCTGCATGTCGCGCACGTCGAGCAGGATCTCTTCGGTGACGGTCTCGCGGGGCACGGTCGCTGCGGCGCCGGCGCCCTCGCGCGGCGGCGCCACGCGGCGCAGCGGCGCCGGCCACAGCCCTTGCGGCCGGAGCAGCATCAGGATCACCAGCCCGATCGCGAACCCGAAGATGCGCCAAAGGTTGAGGAAGCGCAGCATCTCGGGCAGGCCGGCAACGATCACGGCGCCGAGTATCACGCCAGGAATGCTCCCGCGACCGCCGAGCACGACGATGATCAGGATCGTGACGGACTGCAGATAAGTGAAACCGGTCGGGTCGATTGTCCCGAAGCGCGCAGCGAACAGGCTGCCGCCAAAACCGCCGATCAATGCGCCCATCACGTAGGCCAGCAGTTTGACGCGCAACGTCGCCACGCCTACGGCCTCGGCAGCCGACTCGTCCTCGCGGATGCTGGTCCAGGCGCGGCCGAGCCGCGACTGGCCGAGCCGGATTGCGAACACGAGCACCAGCACGAGGAACACGATACCCAGTTCGTAGACCGCATGGGGCGAGTTGATCTCGTAACCGAACAGGCTGGGGCTGTCGATACCGTAGATGCCGTTCGGGCCGCCCGTAATCCGCAGGTTGGTGGCGATGATGCGCGTGATCTCGCCGAACCCGAGCGTGACGATCGCCAGGTAGTCGCTGCGCAGGCGCAGGGTGGGGTAGCCGATGACGATACCCGACGCACCGGCGAACGCGAGGCTGAACGGCAGCGTTTCCCAGAACGAGAAGTGCAGCAGCGTTTCCAGCAGCGCCGTCGTGTAGGCGCCGATTGCAAAGAAGGCTGCATAGCCCAGATCCAGCAGCCCTGCATAACCGACCACGATATTCAGACCGAGGCCGAGGATCGAATAGGTGGCGATAGTCAGGCCGACATCGACGACATAGCTGCTGGCGACAGCCGGCAACGCCACGGCGGCGACAAGAAGACCGGCGCCGGCCGCAGGGCGGCGCCAACGCGCTGAAGCCCGCGTCGCGCTCATGGCCTACATCCTCTCGACGACGCGTTCGCCGAACAAGCCGGTCGGCTTGATCACGAGCACACCGATCAGCACGCCGAACACCAGCACATCGGTCCACTGCGAGGAGACATAGCCGGCGCCGAAGGCCTCGAGCAGGCCGATCAGGATGCCGCCGGCCATCGCGCCCGGAATATTGCCGATGCCGCCGAGAACCGCGGCGGTGAAAGCGCGAAGACCGAGCACGAAGCCCATGAAGAAATTGATCTGCGTGTAGTAGAGCCCCTCCATGACCCCTGCCACGGCGGCCAGCACCGAACCCAGCAGGAAGGTCAACTGGATCAGACGCTCGACATTGACGCCCATCAGACGTGCCGCGTCCTGATCGATCGCCAGCGCGCGCATCGCCGTGCCGAGGAACGTGTGATGAACGAAGAAATACAGCGCCAGCATCAGCGCAAGGCTCACCACGATGATGCCTATCTGTGTAAAGGTGACCTGCACACCGTGGAGATCGAATCCTGCCTGGCTGAGCACGTGCGGATAGGTGTTGAAGCCGGCGCCGTAGAGCAGCAGCACGCCATTCTCCAGCGCGAGAGAAACGCCGAGCGCCGTGATCAGAATCGAAAGCCGCGGCGCGCGTAACAGCGGCTGGTAGGCCAGCCGCTCGATCGCAAGACCCAGTGCGCCGGTGACCGCCATCGAGGCGACGAGCGCAATCAGCAGTGCCAGGGCGAGTGGCAGGTGCGCCGCGGCAAGCACCGTCAAACCGGTCCAGCCGACGAACGCACCGACCATGAACAAGTCGCCGTGAGCGAAGTTGATCAGCCGGATGATCCCGTAGACCATCGTGTAGCCGAGGGCGACGAGAGCATAGAACGAGCCGGTCGTCAGCCCCTCGACGACGAACTGGAAAAAGGTGCTCATGGGCGAGCGCGGCGCGCGAGAGGGCCTATTTCATCGCCACCCAGTGTCCGCTTGCATCGAGCCGCTGGTAGGGCGTGAAATTGCCGCCGCGCACGGTGATGACGATATACACCGCGTTGCTGCGGTCACCTTTCGGGTTGAAGCCGATCGTTCCGGTCACGCCCTGGTAGCCCGAGATCTTGTGCAGGGCAGCACTGATCGCCGCGGGCGCCGTCGATTTTGCGTTCGCGATCGCTTTTGCGGTGACCCCGACGGCATCGTATTCGTAGACGGAATAGGGGCCGGGCGCTTGCCCGTAGGCCTTCGTATAGTCGTCGACATAGCCGTGCGCGGCGCTCAGGAACTGCGCCAGCGGCGCCGTGGTGATGACCATGTCGTCGGCCGCGGGGCCGGCGGTTTTCATCAGCGTGGGGTCGTTGGTGGCGTCGCCGCCCATCAGCGTCATCTTCAGGCCCAGTTGCCGCGCCTCCTTCACCAGCAGGCCGGCTTCGGCGAAATAGCCGGTGTAATAGATGACGTCCGGCTTCAGTGAGGCGACATGAGTCAGCGTCGGCGAGTAGTCCATCTGGCCGGGCGTGATCGCATCGTCGTAGACGACATCGACGCCGTTCTTCTTCAGGGCTTCCACCGTGTTGTCGGCGAGGCCCTTGGAATAGGTCGTGTTGTCGTTGATGACCGCCGCACGTTTCGCGTGCAGGAAGTTCTTGATGAAGTTGGCCGCGAACGGACCCTGCTCGTCGTCACGGCCGATCGTGCGGAACACGTTCTCGTAGCCCATCTCGGTCAGTTTGGGATTGGTCGACGCGTCCAGCACGTAGGGAATGCCGACGCGGTGAAAGGTCGTCAATTCCGGCAGCGCCGCGCTGGAGCAGTAACCGCCGGCCACCGCGGCAACGCCTGCATCGACGAGTTTCTGCGCCGCTTGCACCGCTGTCTGCGCGTCGCAGGCGTCGTCTTCCGGCACCAGCTCGATCTGCTTGCCGAGCACGCCGCCAGCCGCATTGATTTTGGCGGCGGCCAGCTTGGCGCCGTTGACGATGTCCTGGCCGGCATTGGCACTGCTGCCCGACAACGGCACGGGCACGCCGATCTTGATGGTCGCGCCCTGGCTTCGCGCCAAACCGGGGACCGTGCCGGCGAGCACGGCCAGAGCGGCCATGGCCGCGATTGTCGTTCGCCGCAAGACGCGAACTGCGCCGGGTGCGCCATTCTTCTGAGCAATCATGTTAGCGACTCCTTATTGTGAAAGGGATCGAAGCGATCCGCCACGCGGATAGACCGGTGACATCAGAAAACGGACGAAAACGCGCGTTCGCGTGCCGTGCATGACCTGCCAGATCAATGGCTTGTCAGGCGGGCTCATCGCAGCGCCGTTACGAAAGTGCTCCTTTCATGATAGGTCTCGCCGCACATTCGACGGGATAGGGTATCCGCGTATAAACCACCATTCGAAGCTTCGCCAGCGCTATATTTGAACGGCTAGCAACTTTGCATGGGACCGGAGTGCGAAGCATGGGACCAGAGTAAGCGCTAAAGCGCCAACTCTGGTCGACACGCTAACTCCGGTCGACTGCTCTGCATGGAGCTGGAGTAAGCGCTAAAGCGCCAACTCCAGCCGACTGCTCTGCATGGGGCTGGAGTAAGCGCTAAAGCGCCAACTCCAGCCGACTGCTCTGCATGGGGCTGGAGTAAGCGCTAAAGCGCTAACTCCAGCCGACTGCTCTGCATGGGGCTGGAGTAAGCGCTAAAGCGCTAACTCCAGCCGACTGCTCTGCATGGGGCTGGAGTAAGCGCTAAAGCGCTAACTCCAGCCGACACGGGAGCCACGCATGAAAAGCGTTGTGCTGGGGGGCGGAATCGCAGGCGTCACGGCCGCCTGGTACCTCGCGAAAGAGGGCCGCGAGGTAACGGTCATCGACCGTCAGCCGGGCGTCGCGCTCGAGACCAGTTTTGCCAACGCTGGGTTGGTCGCGCCGGGGCATTCGTATACCTGGGCATCTCCACGTGCGCCGAAAATCCTGCTGAAGTCGCTTTTCGTCGAAGGGCAGGCGCTGCGGCTCAAGCTCAACGCGGACCCGCACATGTGGATCTGGTGCCTCCAGTTCCTGCGAAACTGCACGGCGGAGCGCTCCCGCGTGAACACGACGCGCAAGGTCAGGCTCTGCCGCTACGCGCAGACGCAACTGCAACAGCTGACTGCCGCCGAGAATCTGCAATACGACCGCATCAGCCGCGGCCTGTTGTATCTCTATCGCGACGAAGCGTCTTTCGCGCGAGGCACGCAGAACATGTCGATCCTCAAGGACAACGGCCTGCCGCTCAAAACGCTCGATGCCGCACAGGTCGTCGCACGGGAACCGGCGCTTGGCGCTGCGCGCGACAGGATTGCCGGCGCAATCTATTGCCCAACCGACGAAAGCGGCGATGCACACCTGTTCACCCGCGCCTTGAAGACCGCGTGCGAACGCCTTGGCGTGCGTTTCGAATTCGACTCGCCGATCAGCGCAATCGAGGCGTCCGGCGACCAGATAGTCGGCGTGCATACGCCGGCGGGACTCGTGCGAGGTGACGAGTTCGTCCTGGCGCTCGGTTCCTGGTCGCCGATTGTTGCGCGTCCCTTGGGTTATCGGCTACCGGTGTATCCGGTAAAGGGTTACTCGGCCACTTTCCCGGTCGGGCCGGATCACCGTCCGCCGGATCTTGGTGGCGTCGATGAGAACCACCTTGTGGCGTGGGCGCGTTTCGGCCAGCGGCTGCGCTTTACGGCAACCGCGGAATTCGCCGGCTATGACACCCGCCACACGCCCGCCGACTTCACGACCATGCTGCAGGCCGCACGCGAGCTGTTCCCCGGCGGCGCCGACTATGACAGTCCGTCCTACTGGGCCGGCCTGCGCCCGATGACGCCGGAGGGTACGCCGTTGATCGGCCGCACGCGTCACAGGAACCTGTATCTGAACACCGGGCACGGACACATGGGGTGGACGATGTCGTGCGGCACCGCGAAACTGCTGGTCGATATCATGGCCGGTCGCCAACCCGAGATCGACATGACAGGGATGACACTGAAATGAGCACGAGTGCACTGCAGGACAACGCCTACGCAAGGCTCGATTTCAAACTGGACGACGGCATCTGCCGGCGTGCCGCCATTGGCCTCGTGGTGCTTGCCACCGATCATACGATCGAACACGAATGGCGCAAGCTGCTGACGCAGGACGGCGTGGCGTTCTACGAAAGCCGCGTGTACAACTCGGCGGACATCACGCCCGAACGGCTGATGGAAATGGACGCGCGCATTGCGCCGGCGGTCGCGCTGATTCGCCCTGCCGAGCGGATCGATGTCGTGGCGTTTGGCTGCACGTCGGCATCGATGGTCATCGGCGAGGAAAACGTGTTCGCGCGCATCCGCGAAGCGCGTCCCGGCGTCGCATGCACCACGCCGATCACCGCGGCGCTCGCTGCGTTGCGCGCACTCGGCGTGCAGCGCGCCGCACTGTTGACGCCCTATGTGCGTGCGATCAACGACTATATGCGCGACTACATCGAGGCGCGGGGTGTCGGCGTCACGCGTATGGCGTCGTTCGAGCACGCGAACGACAACGAAGTTGCGCGGATTGACGCCGCGTCCTTGCGAGCAGCCGTCGAGCGCCTTGCACAGAGCGCCGACGTGGACGCTGTTTTCGTGTCGTGCACGAGCTTGCGCATCGCCGGGCTCATTCCAGAACTCGAGGCAAGGATCGGCAAGCCAGTGATATCGAGCAACTACGCGATGGCCTGGCATGCGTTGCGCCTCGCACGTGTGGAGGATTGCGAGCCGCATCTGGGGAGGTTGTTCGCGCTTTGATCGTAGATAAAGTGCGTGACCTGGGAGCGATCAGAACATCCGGAGCGGCCCTCGCGCCGCTCCGGACCAGGCTGCGTTAGAAGAAACCCAACGGCTGCTGGCTATAGCTGACAAGCAGATTCTTGGTCTGCTGATAGTGGTCAAGCATCATCTTGTGAGTCTCGCGGCCGATGCCCGACTGCTTGTAGCCGCCGAATGCCGCATGTGCCGGATACGCGTGATAGCAGTTCGTCCACACCCGGCCCGCCTGGATTTGCCGGCCGAAGCGATAGGCGCGCGTACCGTCGCGCGTCCACACACCGGCGCCGAGACCGTAGAGCGTATCGTTGGCAATCTCCAGGGCTTCGTCTTCCGTCTTGAAGGTCGTGACCGATACCACCGGCCCGAAGATTTCTTCCTGGAAGATGCGCATCTTGTTGTGGCCGCGGAACACCGTCGGCTTCACGTAGTAGCCCTTGCTCAGTTCGCCGGCGAGCGTGTTGCGTTCGCCGCCGATCAGACACTCGGCGCCTTCCTGCTTGCCGAGATCGACATACGAGAGGATTTTTTCGAGCTGTTCCTGCGAAGCCTGCGCGCCGATCATCGTCCTGGTGTCGAGCGGGTGCCCTTGCGTGATTGCCTTGACGCGCTTCAACGCGCGCTCCATGAAGCGGTCGTAGATCTTTTCGTCGATCAGCACGCGCGACGGGCACGTACACACTTCACCCTGATTCAACGCGAACATCGCGAAGCCTTCGAGCGCCTTGTCGAAGTAACCGTCGTCCTGGTCCACCACGTCGGCGAAGAAAATGTTCGGACTCTTGCCGCCGAGTTCGAGCGTCACCGGAATGATGTTCTGGCTCGCGTACTGCATGATCAGGCGGCCCGTGGTCGTCTCGCCCGTGAAGGCGATCTTCGCGATGCGCTTGCTCGACGCGAGCGGCTTGCCGGCTTCAAGGCCAAACCCGTTGACCACGTTCAGCACGCCCGGCGGCAGCAAATCCTGGATCAGTTCGATCAGCACCAGGATCGACGCAGGCGTTTGCTCGGCAGGTTTGAGCACGATGCAGTTCCCCGCAGCCAGCGCGGGCGCTACCTTCCACACCGCCATCAGAATCGGGAAATTCCACGGAATGATCTGGCCGACCACACCAAGCGGCTCGTGGAAATGATAAGCCACGGTATCCGCATCGATCTCGGAGATCGTTCCCTCCTGCGCGCGGATGCAGCCGGCGAAGTAGCGGAAGTGATCGATCGCGAGCGGAATATCGGCGGCGAGCGTTTCGCGGATCGGCTTGCCGTTGTCGATCGATTCAGCAAACGCGATGCGCGACAGGTTCTGTTCCATGCGGTCCGCAATGCGGTTCAGGATATTCGCGCGCACGCCCGGCGCGGTGTCGGCCCACGCCTTGCGGGCGCGGTGAGCCGCATCGAGGGCGAGCTCGATATCTTCTTCCGTCGAGCGGGGAATCGACGTGAAGGGTTCGCCGGTGATGGGCGACACATTGTCGAAGTATTCGCCGCGCACCGGGGGAACCCACTCGCCGCCGATGAAATTGGCGTACTGCCGCGCATACGGAAATTCGACATCGAGAAACTGCATATCTGCGTGGTTCATGCTGGACTCCTCCAATGATTGTGTAGCTGGTCTCGATGGGGAAAGCATGCGTTGCCTCCACGCATACGCAGTGCTCACGCTCTTCATCGTGCGGAGCGTTCAGCGAGAAGCGTGCCATTCGATCCTGGCCGCATCGCCACAAGCGTCAGTCGCATAGGGATGCCATGCACCGCGTGCGGCACACGCGTAGCGGCGAGTGCATTGAGCTCGTGTCGTTCGATCCGCCCGCGTAGCAACTGTCATTTTTAGCAACACATCCTCGCTCGACTGCGCCAGCGTGCAACACCGGTTGTCATGCCGCGGTGGCCGTTTAACAGCACACCGCACTCATCTTTCATGAGGCGCTACGGCTTGCGGCGGCGCGACTGCCAATGGCACGCGACTTGCCTTGAATGGGCAGCAGCCAGTCTGCGTTCACTAGACGATAGCGCCGCCGCACGGCCTCGCGTCGACAACTCAACAGCAACCATGTTGCATGGGACCAGAGTAAGTGCTTTGCATGGGACCGGAGTAACGCGCTATGGGGCTGGAGTAAGCGCTAAAGCGCTAACTCCAGCCGACACGCGAACTCTGGTCGACAGCTAAAGCGGCGACTCCGGTCGACACAGGAGACAAGGATGAAAACACGTTTAACTTCGGCGACGCGGCCGACGGCGCTTGCAATGGGCGTGGCCGTCGCCGTCAGTCTGGTATTCGCGTCGGCGGCAGCGGCCGACGACTATCCCGCCGTCACCTATGAGCGGTTGACAGCGGCGCAGAGCGATCCCGGCTGGCTCACGTATTACCGCACCTATAACGGTCAGGCGCATTCGCCGCTTAAGCAGATCGACGCAGCCAACGTCAAGAACCTCAAGCAGGTGTGGAGCTACAAGTTTCCGGCGGACCTGCAGCAGGGTTTCGAAGCCACCCCGATCGTCAATGGCCGCTACCTGTTTGTGACCACGCCGAAGGACAACGTGTATGCATTCGACGCGGCAACCGGCAAGCAACTCTGGAAGTTCGAACCCAAGCTCGGCGCGGAATCGTTCAAGACTGCGTGTTGCGACGTGATCAACCGCGGTGTGGCGTTGTACGGCAAGAACGTCTACGTCGCGATGCTGAGCGGCGACGTCGCGGCGCTCGATGCGCAGACAGGCGCGCTCGTCTGGCGCAAGCAGATGTTCGAGCCGGGGCTGGGTTACGCGTTCTCCCTCGCGCCGCTCGCGCTCGACGGCGCGCTGGTGGTGGGCAGCGCAGGCGGGGAGTACGGCGCGCGTGGCTTCATCGCGGCGTTGAATCCGGATAACGGCAACGTGCTGTGGAAGCGCTTTACGGTGCCGGCGGCCGGCGAGAAGGGCGGCGACACATGGCCGAACGGCATGCAGGAGCATGGCGGCGCACCGGCCTGGCTGACGGGCACCTATGACGCCGCATCGAAAACGCTCTACTGGGGTGTCGGCAACCCCGGGCCGTGGCTCGCCGATCTGCGGCCGGGCGACAATCTCTACTCCGACTCGCTGCTCGCACTCGATCCGAAAACCGGCGACCTCAAATGGCATTACCAGTACACGAAACATGACACGTGGGACTACGACGGCGTCAATACACCGGTGCTCGCCACCATCAAGTACCAGGACAAGGAGTACGACGCCATCATTCATGCGGACCGTAACGGCTTTTTCCACGCAATCGATCGCGGCACCGGCAAGCTGATCTACGCGAAGCCCTTCGTCACGGCAACCTCGGTCACAGGCTATACGGCGGGCGGCTCGCCGATCCAGGATGCGTCGAAATATCCGAAGGCAGGCACGACGATCGAAACCTGCCCCAGCTTCCTTGGCGGCAAGAACTGGTGGTCGGTTTCGTACGATCCGGAGAAACACCTCGCGATCGTTCCCGCGTTGCATGCGTGCATGTCGCTGTCCGGCAAATCGGTGAACTATATGGAGGGGCTGCCGTACCTCGGCGAAGGGTTCGAAATCAAACCGGAGCCAGGCAGCAAGGGTTATGGCGAACTGCAAGCGATCGATGTCGACACCGGAAAGAAAGTCTGGAGTCACTGGAGCAAGCTGCCGTGGAATGGCGGCGTAGCGACCACGGCGGGTGGCCTCGCCTTTAGCGGTTCGCTCGACGGCCATCTATATGCGTTCGACGAGGCGACCGGCAAGGTGCTGTGGCAAAGCCCGAAACTCGCCAGCGGGATCATTGCTCAACCGTCGGTGTTCGAAGTCGATGGCCAGGAGTATGTCGCCATCCTTGCCGGTTACGGCGGCGCGAACCCGATCTGGGGCGGTCCGATGGCGAAGGCGGCGGAGAAAGTTCCACGCGGCGGCACGCTGTACGTGTTTGCGCTCAACCACAGCTGATGTTCACCTGGCTGCCGCGACCCGTTTGACCTACGCACATTTGCGCAGGCCATCCAGTCGTGGCGGCCTGGCCTTTCCCGGAAGCAAGATCATGAAGACTCGACTTAATTCGTTTGCTCTCGCCAGTGTACTGCTGGCCACAGGCGCGCTCACGCCGGCATTCGCTAGCGCGGGCACCCGCGTCTGCACGTTTCCCGGCAGTCCGTCAACCGCGCTCGACGAGGCGGTGGCGCGCGAAGCGTTTCGTACTGCGGGTATCGCAATGTCGCTCGCACCCGGCGGATTCGACGGCAGCGATGACGACGGTGTGTCGCTGAAAGAACTCAACAAGGCGCTTGCTCGCAAATGCGACGTCATCGCCGGCTTCCCGCGTTCGGCAGTCGCCGACGGCTCCGGCAGCAAGCTGACCTTCTCGCGCGGCTATCTGCAATCCGGCTATGTGAGCGTTACTTCGGGCGGCTCGTCAGCACAGACCAACGGCGCGGAGGTCGTCGCGGCAACCTACGCGAGCCCCGCGCAGTTGATCGCCGTGCAGCAAGGCGGTGTCAAGCTCGATCTGGAGAACACGGCGCAACTCACGGTCGATGCCGTCGCAAGCGGACGTGCCCAACGCGCGATCGTCTGGTACCCGGCGGTTGTGGCCTATACGATTGAACATCCGCAGCGGCACTTCAAGATTGCGGGCGCCGCCTCGCCGTATGCCGACTGGAATCTGGTGTTTGCATTTGGCAAGAACGGGGCGGCGTTGCAGCCGCGCATCGACGCCGCGCTGGAGAAGATGGCGTCCAATGGCAGGTTGGCGGCGTTGACCCGTGCATGGCGGTTGCCGGAATCGGTTCAGGCTGCAGGACCTACCGCGGGCACATTTGCCTACCGCGACGGCCCTGGCCGTAGCGACGCGGCAGCATGGCGAATGACACTGGCCGGTAATCGCCAGTCGCCGCAAGGACGCTTCATCAAGGTCGATGCAAGCACGCCAGCCGAGGCTCCCGGTTTCGACCGCGCGCAGGTAGCGCACGGCAAGACGCTGTACTCGAGTGCTTGCGCGAAGTGCCACGGTCCCGACCTGCAAGGTTTGAATGCACCCGCTTTGCGTGGTCCATCCTTCGCGCCGGCCGCCAACGCGAAGCTCACCATCGGCGGCGTGTATGGATACATGGCGAACAATATGCCGGCAGACCGTCCTGGCAAGATGAAACCACAGGACTATGCGGACATCATGGCATTTCTGTTGTATTCGAACGGCTACAGCGCCGGCACGACCAGGCTGACGGACGATAGCGCGAAAGCGTCGTCGACGCCGCTCAACGCGCGAACCTCGCAATAGCGAATGCCCCCGGCGATCTCCGGGTACTTCACGAAGATCGCCGGCCGTCAAAGAGGGGAATGGGTGTTCAGGAACGGCCGCTACCTACGAGCGAAAGTCACCTCCCATCTGAACCAAACCGCCGTGCTACCCCAGAAGCAACGAGTTATCCCTGCTGCGGAAAATCAACGGCTGCGCCTCGCCATGACGTGCCGGCCGCCGCGCGAGCGTCACCACCTGTTCGATTTGCCCATGATGCCCGGACTTTGCGCACACCGGGTCGGCGGCCGCGGCATCTCCGGTCAGCAGATACGCCTGACAGCGGCAGCCTCCGTGATCGGTCTCCCGCTCGTCGCAACTCCGGCAGGGCTCGCGCATCCAGCCGTCGCCACGAAAAGCATTGAACGCGTGACTGCCGTACCAGATATCCGCGAGTGAAGCGTCGCGCACGTTGGGCAGATCGAGACCCGGCAGCGAACGCGCCGCATGGCACGGCAAAGCGGTGCCGTCGGGCGCGATACCGAGAAACACCGAACCCCAGCCGTTCATGCAGGCCTTCGGTCGTGTCTCGAAGTAATCGGGGACCACGAACAGGATGCGGCAGCGATCGCCGAACCGTTCCCGGTACCGATTGACGGTCGCCTCGGCTTCCTGCAACTGTTCGCTGGTTGGCATCAACTGCTCGCGATTGAGCATGGCCCACCCGTAGTACTGCGTGTTCGCCAGTTCGAGGTAGTCGGCGCCCATCTCGAGCGCCATCTCGATGATCTGTCCGACGTGCGGCAGGTTATAGCGATGCAGCACGCAATTGAGCACCATCGGGTAGCCGTGTGCCTTGATCAGGCGCGCCACGCGTTGTTTCAGCTCGAAGGTCTTCGTGCTGGACACGAAATCGTTGATTTCGCGCGTCGAGTCCTGAAACGAGAGCTGGATGTGATCGAGACCGGCGTCTTTCAGACGTGCGATGCGCGTCTCGTTGAGCCCGACACCCGACGTGATCAGATTCGTATAGAAGCCCAGCCCACGGGCATGCGCGACCAGCGTTTCGAGGTCGTCGCGCACCAGCGGTTCACCGCCGGAGAAACCAATTTGGGCGGCGCCCATGCTTCGGGCTTGCGTGATCACATCGCGCCACGTCCCGGTATCGAGTTCCGCGCCATGCCTGGCGAAGTCGACCGGGTTGTAGCAGAACGCACAGTGCAGCGGGCAGCGATACGTGAGTTCCGCCAGCAGCCACAACGGCGGGGATGGGCGAGCGCCAGGGGCGCCGGTCGCTGTGTTCATGTCAGTCCAGCCAGCCGCGTTGCCGCGCATGGTCGATGAAGCGATACACGTCGGCGGCAAGGTTCGACGCGCTGAACAGATCTTCCAGTTCGCCGATGATGTCGTCCAGTTCGCGGGTTCCGTCGCAGCGCGCGAGAATTTCGCCCGCGCTCGGATTGAGCTTCACCATGCCTTCGGGATACAGCAACACGTAGGCATCTTGCGCGTCTTCCCACTGCAGACGGAACATCGTGCGCAGACGTGGCCGCAAGCAGGCGTGGTGATCGGGGTGTGGGGCGTTCATAAGGGGTACGCCTTTTCGATGGCGTCGAGCATCGACCACAGAATGTCGAGCTTGAAGCGCAGGATGTCGAGGGCACGCTGTTGCGCGTCGGGTGTCTTGAAGTGCTTGAGCGTCACGTCGAGCCCGTGCTCGACATCGCGCTGCGCGAGCGGAATGCGGCTGCGAAAGTACTGCAACCCCTGCGAGTCGATCCATGGATAGAGGTCCGGCCAGCCGGCCAGCCGGTCGCGATGGATCTGCGGCGCGAACATCTCCGTGAGCGAAGAGCAGACCGCCTCCTGCCACGGTGCCCGCCGCGCGAAATTGACATAGGCGTCGACCGCGAAGCGCACGCCGGGCAGCACATGTTCGAGTGACCACAATGCGTGACGGTCGATGCCAACCGCGTCGGCGAGGTGCGCCCACGCTTCGATGCCGCCGGGGTTGTCGCCGTAGCCATCGTGATCGTGCAGCCGCTCGATCCACAGGCGGCGCGTCTGCCGGTCGTCGCAGTTGGACAGGATCGCGGCGTCCTTGAGCGGGATGTTGATCTGATAGTAAAAGCGGTTTGCAACCCAGCCGCGAATCTGCTCCGGCGAACACTGGCCACTGTTCATTCGCTGATTGAACGGATGATGAATGTGATAGTGCGCGCCGAGCGCGCGCAGGCGCGCTTCGAATTCGCCCGGCGGCCAGGCGGCGGTGTGGGCAGCAGCGGTGGGCAACGGGGCGTTCATGGCTATACCTGAAATTGCATTCCGTCGCGCGCCACTTCAATACCGCGGGCACGTATCACGGCATGTTCGGCGGAATGCGGGTCGAGAATCGGATTGGTGTTGTTGATGTGAATCAGCACCTTGCGCGTTGCATGGGGCAGCGCGTCGAGCAGTTGAACCATGCCCGGCAGACCCTGATAGCCGCACTGCGCAAGATGGCCCATGTCCGCCGCGTGATGCTTGGACAGACCGAGGTCGATCATCTCCGTAGCGGACCAGAAGGTGCCGTCGACCAGCACGAGTTGCGCAGAGCGCATCGCTTCGAGCACGGGTTCCGGCGCGGCCGCGAGACCCGGCGCATAGAAAACGCGCGCACCTGTGGCGACGTTCTCGATCAGCAGCGCGATGTTATCGCCTGGCGCGGCTTCGGCGCGGCGAGGCGAATAGGGCGGCGCCTTGCTCTCGATCGGCAACGCGGTGAAGCGGATGCCCTCCGCCGGCGCGACCGTGAAGGGTTGATCGAGCGCGATTTCGTGACGCTCGACACCGCAGTAATGGTCGAGCAGCGCAACGAGCGGCAAGCCGGTAGAGAGATCGTCGAACACGGGTGCGCAGGCATACAGCGGCAGTGGCGTCGTGCGTTCGCGCAACATCAGCAAACCGGTGACGTGATCGATCTGCGCGTCGATCAGTATGACCGCGGCGATGCCGCTGTCGCGGATCGAGCGGGCGGGTTGCAATTCCGGATTCGCGCGCAATTGGGCGAGCAGGTCCGGCGATGCATTGATCAGAATCCAGTCGACGCCGTTCCCGCTCACTGCAATCGATGATTGGGTGCGCGGTAACACATCGCCGGTGCAGTTGCGGGCCTGGGTGCAGTTCGCACAGTTGCAGTTCCATTGCGGCAGTCCGCCGCCCGCACCCGAACCAAGAATCTTGATCTTCATGAGCGATGCTCCGGGCGCCGCCGCGCACACCGAATGCAAGAGGCGGGCGGCGCTTCATCGTTGCTTCAGCGATTGGCGATGTACATCGTGATTTCAAAACCAAAGCGCAGATCGGTATAGGCGGGGGTAGTCCACTGCATGGCTGTCTCCTTGAGTACGGCATGTGATTGGAAAAACCGCATATGTAAAGCGGTCATGTGATTCAACGCAAGCTCTGTGCCGGGCAGCTCGAGTGGCGCTAGCGGAGCCAATCGGCACCAGACGATTGCATCGCGATCCGAACGAATGCGCCGTCATCGGCAAGTGCGCGCTTCGTTCAGCGGTTTTTGACCCGCGGATAGAGCAACGGCGACGGCGTCCTGTTCAATTGGGGAACACTGGGAGAACACCCCTGTTGCAAAACGGAACACCTCTGCAACGTGCCGTTGAACGAGATCCACAGCTTGTCGCGAGGCGCTGCGCTCCCAACTCGCGCACGATGTCGGACCGGCTGCCGTCAGACCTCGTCCATGCCACCGTCCGTGCCGGCCAACGCCGGCAATTTCCGGTAGATGGTGTTGCGCGAGACGCCCAGCGCACGGGCCGCTGCCGACACGTTGCCGCGATGCTGGGCAACCGCCGCCGCGATCGCACAGGCGGTAACGTCCTGCAAGCGACCGCCCGGCAATGGGCCCGCTTCAATCGTGCGCGCAGCGGGCCTGGCGGCGCTGCGCAAATCGTCGAAGAAATCGTCGGGCAGGTGTTCTCGCCTGATTTCGCCGTCCTCATCCACCATGGCGGCCGCCGTGCGCAGAAGATTGCCTAGCTGGCGGAAATTGCCCGGCCACGCGCATTGTTCGAACAACGTCATCACGTCGCTTGCGACGCTCAGGCGCCGACCATCGGGTTCATCCAGCGACGCACTTTGCAGCATCTTCTGGATCACGGCGGCCAGATCCGTGCGCTCGCGCAGGGGCGGCAATTTCACGACCAGACCGTTCAGGCGGTAATACAGGTCCTCGCGGAAACCGTTCTGCGCAATCATTTCGCGCAGATCGCGGTGGGTCGCGCAGATGATCGCGATATTGACGGGAATCGACTTCGTGGAGCCAAGCGGATTGACGAGACGCTCCTGCAGCACGCGTAGCAGCCGCACCTGGAGCGGGTAGGGCATGTCGCCGATCTCGTCGAGAAAGAGCGTGCCGCCGTTCGCTTGCAGCAGTTTTCCGGTTGCGCCTTTGCGGCGCGCGCCGGTGAACGCGCCTTCTTCGTAGCCGAACAACTCGGATTCGATCAGGCTCTCCGGTATCGACGCGCAGTTGACCGCGACGAACGCCCCCGACCTGCGTGGCGAATCGTTGTGGATGGCCTGGGCGAGCAGTTCTTTGCCCGTACCCGTCTCGCCGGTGATCAGGATGGGGATGTCCTTGCCGAGCACCTTGCGGACCTTTGCGATGACCGCCGCGATCTGCGCATCGCCCGTGTCCAGATAGCTGAGTTTCGACAGCGTGCCTGCAGTGACAGCCGCAGGCGGCGGGTCGGAACTCTGCACGGGCTTTGCCGCACCGTACGCCTGCGGCAGCAGGCCGTCGTCGGCGAGTGTGACGCGCCGGAACTCGACGTGCGCACAAATGACCGCGCCGCTATTGAGGTTCAGCGATAGATGGCGATCGCGGTTTGCGCGCAGACGGTCGATCAGTTGCGCGCTCGTCAGGCCGAACAGCGACGACAGCGTATGCGCGCGCAATGCCGCAAGCGGCATGCCCAACTGGAACTGCGCACTGCGGTTGGCCGACAGGAAGCGGCCATCGCAGGTGAACGCGACGATGCCTTCCATCAATGTGCCGAGAAACTCGGGCCGGCCGTGAAAGGCGATTTGCAGTGTCTCGCGAAAGGTATTGGTAAACAGATGGTTTTCGATCATCTGCACGGACATCTTGGCCAGCGCCATCGTGTGCTGGTGGTAGCTGTGGTGATCGCCCGTGACGTCGAGCACGCCGATCAGATCGCCATACGGATCGAGGATCGGCACGCTGGAGCACGTGAGAAAGCGGTTGGCGGCCAGGTAGTGCTGCTCGCCATGAACGACCGTGGGAGAGCATTCGGCGATGGCCGTGCCAATAGCGTTTGTTCCTTGCCGCTCCTCGGCCCAGTTCGCGCCCGGACGTAGCGCGACCTTCTCCGCCCGTCTCAGAAAATCGTCGTCGCCAATGGAATGCAGAATGAGCCCTTGCGCGTCGGTCAGCACAATCATGCTTTGCGTGTTGACGATCTGTTCGTGAAGCGTTTCCATCACCGGGGTGGCGTGCGCGCACAGGATACGGTTTTGCTCCAGCTTCAACGCCAGTTCCGCAGCCGGCAGGACGTCATAGTCCGGCCGCATCGCGGCACTCAAGCCGAATGTTTGCGATCGTTCGTGAGATTTCTGAATGGATGGCGTGAGCCAAGCAGCTTCACGCGGTGCGATTGGCATCGTGGCGTGACAGACATCATCGCGCATTGTCTCCTCCTGCGAGTCAGGTCTGGTCGTTCGCCAGAACCGTGTGGGTACAACCTGAAGCAAATCGCGCGCCAGATTCGGCATCCCATTCAGGAGAACAGGTGTTATCGGCGGCTTGGGGTGGCTTCATGACTCCGATGCACGCGGGAGGCGAAGCATTCGAACGGTGGAGCGAGAAGACGCGCTTCTGGACACCAGGCGATGCATTGCATGTTCGCCCCGAACGGGGCACCGCGGTTGATCTGAATCAATGCATGACGGTTTGGCCGCGCCCGCCGCTTGGTCTTGCGCCGCGGAGTCTCTCGGCGCCCGTCACGGTCACCTCGATCTCCCTCACCGGGATTCTCGAAAGTCTACGCGTGTCCAGCGAAATCGCATGGCCTTTCGTCTATGGCCCGTTTCATCGACGACCGCCGCTGGTCGGCTTTCTCCTGTTGAATGGCCCGTCGATTATGCGAGACCCGCTGGCATGTGAAGCGAAGCATCCATACCTTAATGCAAATCAGTGGCGATATAGCTCGGCTGGGGCGATGATCAATTTGTCATCGACCGCCCACGCACACCCGGCGAATGAATCTGAAGGCCCGCAAAAAGCGGTGGAATCGGCAGCGTCGTCGAACCCTGCCGGCAACGATGGACCGCCGATCTTCCTGTAGTCGCGAAAGAAGCCGGCCTCACCAGAGAAATCGCGGCACGTCTGGGAGAACAGAAATGGGTGTCGGCATGCAAATCGTCTACCTCGGCTTTGCCGGGACCTCGCAGATCGAAAGCGAGGCGGCTACGCAACTGGTGCGCCTCGAACGGTTCAGCAGGTCTATCGCAGGTTGTCACCTGGCGATCGAGTCTATTCGTGAACGGCCCCAAGTTGGCGGAACCGGCGTGCCTGCCGCCGACATCCGCAGTCCGGTTTTCGACGCGCGGCTCGATCTGATCATGCGTAACGGGGACCTGGTCCCGATCGAGCATTGCCTGAACGCCGATCCAAACACAGCGGTGCGAGCTGCCTTCGATGTCGCTGAGCGGAGACTCGAACGACGCCCGGATTGAACGCGGTGCCGGGCAAGCTTGATACACGTCAACTGGCTTCTGACGGCATCGCCTACATTGAACGCATTGCTGCCGCGAACGCGACTGCGAGTTAACTGCACGGCGCCTATGCAATTCATCTGGACACGACGGAGGAGCACCATGGCGACTGGATTCATCACACGGTTTGATGTGCGTCGAGTGAACCTGGCACTCGCACTCCGGATGCCGAGCTTCGGCCACGAAGCCCGGCAACAACAAGGAGAACGACATGTCGGCTAAGCGAGTTGCTTTCATCACTGGCGGCATGGGCGGCTTCGGCGCCGCCATCAGCCGGCGTTTGCACGATGCCGACATGGTTGTCGCCATGTCGCATTCCGAGCGCAACGATCACGTCGCCACATGGCTCATGCACGAACGCGGTGACGGCTGCAACGGGCTGAGGTCACGGTTTTCGCCGCGCTCCGGACGACGCGTATCGCTTGATACATGTCAATCGTCGCGGCGTCCTCTATCCTGAAATCAGTCATACAGCAGCTTCGTTTCGATCAACGGAGGCAGTAGATGAAAGCACTGGTGTATCACG
Source organism: Paraburkholderia sp. IMGN_8 (assembly GCF_038050405.1). NCBI lineage: Bacteria > Pseudomonadati > Pseudomonadota > Betaproteobacteria > Burkholderiales > Burkholderiaceae > Paraburkholderia > Paraburkholderia sp. IMGN_8. Next base: position 2,021,411 of record NZ_CP150901.1, read on the forward strand.
GTCCCGGCAAGAAATCGCTCGACGAAAGGCCCGTTCCGCAGCTTGCCGCGCCGACCGATGCGATCGTCAAGATGACGCGCACGACAATTTGCGGCACCGATCTGCACCTCGAAAAGCTTTGGGATCGCGACATAGCGATTACGACGCGCCTCGTCGATACCGTCAGCGCGCCGATGCTGCTCAAGACCGTTCGCGCCGGCCGCATAGATCCCACAAAACTTATTACACACCGCTTCCAGCTCGAGGATGTTGCCGGCGCTTATGACACGTTTGGACGCGCAGCCGAGACGCATGCGCTGAAGGTAATCATCGAGGTCGCCTAGACAGCGCCGCTTGCGCGAGCAAATCCGGCGACCTGTTCAGGAGAGTAGCGAGGCCAGGCGAGCAATGCGGCCGAACCACTCAACGTAGCCCGATGTCCATGACGTTCATGGATGAATCAAGGAGATAGACGATGAGCAACTTGACCCGTTTTGATCCGTTTCCGCTTGAACCCATGTCGGAACTCTTTCAAGGCCTGTTCCGTCCGCTGCGCGGCGCGGGCGGCGATGCGCCATTGGCCGACATCAAGGTCGACGTAACGGAAAGCGACACCGCATACGCAGTGAAGGCCGAACTGCCGGGTGTCGACAAGAACGATATCGACGTGAAAATCGACGGCAACATCGTATCGATCAGCGCCAAGGTCGAACGCAATCAGGAACTGAAGGAAGGCGAGCGCGTGATACGGCGCGAGCGGTATTCGGGCGCGGTCAGCCGGTCGTTTTCGCTCGCGAGCGAGATCGACGAAGCCACGGCCGCAGCGGAGTACAAGGACGGCGTCCTCTCGTTGACGCTGCCCAAGAAGGCGGCTTCCGAGCGCAAGCGTCTGCCGATAGCGTGATTGACGCCGCGCCGGGCTGGTGGCTGCACGTCCCGGCGCGGCTGCATCTTTACATGCCATCAAGGAGCAGGCAATGAAGTCGGACATGGAACTGAAGGCAGGTTAACTTGCGGCGCGGCGCCGGGTGCGTTTCTTTTTGGGGCGCTATCCGCTTCGCGCGGTCGAAAGATCAGGAGTCACTCATGGCACTTTCGGGTAGCGTCTGCGACAACGATTGGTCGGTGTCGGTGACAACGCATCAGACGGCTGGCGGCTTCTATTGCTCGATCCAGCTCAGCCATAACGCGCCGGAAGGCGTCTTCAAACACGGATTCACGCACAGCGGCGTTTTTCCGACCGAACGCGAAGCGGTGCTCGCCGGTTTGCGCGAAGGCATGGTTTGGGTGCAGCTCAAGGTGGCGAGGACATTGTCGCTTTAGCCGCCTTCGCCGCGCGAATAGCATGCAGGCGTACGGCCACTGCGGCGGCGGGCGAGGGCAGTGGCATCGAGGAGGTAGGCGGCCCGCCAGATGGGCTCATGTCACACCGGTATTGCAGGAAGGCGATCTATATCGGCCTTAACGCCGATCCGTGTCAAAAGTTGATGGCATTTGCGAACGTAGTGTGAATGAAGAAGTGAAACGAAACAGCCAAGGAGCGTTGCCATGCGTGCATCAGATGTAATGACCAGTAACGTCATATCCGCCAAACCTGACATGACCGTGAGAGAGGTTGCCAGGATGTTGGTCGACAGGGGAATTAGCGGCGTGCCAGTGATCGACGCGGCAGGACATGTCGTCGGCATGATCAGCGAAGGCGACTTGCTGCACCGGGAAGAACTCGGCACTGATCAGCGCCGGCGCTCCTGGTGGCTCGATCTTTTTTCGTCAAGCAATGACGCCAAAGACTACATCAAGACACATGCACTAACAGTTCAAGACGTGATGACCGCCCCCGTCATCTCGGTTGATGAAGACACACCTCTGAGCGAAGTAGCCAACATTCTGGAAACGCGGCGTATCAAACGCGTTCCTGTGACAAAGGCGGGTCAGCTTGTGGGCATCGTCAGCCGCGCGAATCTTGTGCAGGCATTGGCCAGCATTCCCGAAGAGCCGGCGCCGGACGTGGCCCTCTCGGATCGGGAGATTCGTGCGGCGCTGATGGGTGAAATGACGGGCCATAGTTGGGCATTTGCCGGACGCAACATCGTCGTGAGCGATGGGGTTGTCCACCTGTGGGGCATCTTTCACTCGATGGAGGCGGTCCAGGCCGTTCGCGTCGCGGCAGAAAGCATTCCCGGTGTGAAGCGGGTGGAAGACCATACCGAACCTTACCCGGTGATGCCGGGCATATAAGGTCAGGCACAAATACTGATTCGATCGCGGAGTCTCGTGATTGAAGCGTGCGATCCTCCGGGCAGAATGGCGTTTTCCCTACTAAAGGACCATCGCTATAGGCCGATAACGCAGAAGAAGCGGAAAAATAAAAATGGGGGCAAATTATGGCGGAACCTGCAGAAGTGGAGAGAGCTCTTCTTGCGGATGAGACGGCCGAAATCGGGCCGCCGGTCACGCAGGCAGATGTCGTTGCGGACCGGGATGTCTCGACTGTCCCCGTTGTGCTGCTCGTCGACGATGAACCGGGCATCCTGTCGGCCCTCAGGCGCCTGCTGAGAACACCGCGCTACGAGGTGCTCACTGCGGAAAGCGGCGCCGCGGCGCTGGAGGTACTCGCGTCGACGAAGGTCGATTTGATCATCTCGGACATGCGCATGCCCCATATGAGTGGGGCGGAATTCCTTGCACGCGCGCAGGCGCTCTACCCGGATACGATGCGTATCCTGCTGACCGGTTACTCGGAGATCGACTCGGTGGTCCGGGCAATCAATGAGGGCGGCGTCTACCGTTACCTCAACAAGCCATGGGATGACCAGGATCTGCTGCTGACGATCGCGCAGGCACTCGAGCAGGCGCGGCTTCGCAACGAAACCGCGCGGCTAACTGCGCTCACGCAGAAGCAGAACGACGAACTACGGGATTTCAATGCAAGACTCGAAACCCAGGTGCTGTCACGCACGGAAGAGATCCGTCAGACCGTGATGTTTCTCGAAGACGCACAGCAGGATCTAAAGAAGAATTTCACGACGATGGTCCAGGTCTGCGCGAGCATGATCGAATTGCGCTGCGGCGTGCTGGGCGGTCAGTCCATGCGGATCGGCGAGGTCGCCCGGCATCTGGCTCTGGCATTCGACATGAGCGGTTTGCAGGCACAGGACGTGTTCTTTGCCGGCCTGCTGCATGGCATCGGCAAGCTATCGCTGCCCGACGAACTGTTGCACAAGTCACTCGATCGCATGTCGGCAGAGGAGAGTCAGCTTTTCTATCAACATCCGCTGCGCGCACAGATGGTGCTGACGCCGGTTGCGCAACTGGATCAGGTTGCATACATCATCCGCCACCAGTACGAGCGGTTCAACGGGCGCGGCACACCGGACGGCCTCGCTGGGGGCGACATCCCGTTGGGCTCGCGGATCCTGTCGGTGGCCCGGGATTTCGAGGACCTACGCGGCGGCGGCCTCGTGAAGCAGCCTGTCACCATGGAGCAGGCGGTCGCATTGCTCAAGTCGCAGGCGGGCATCCGCTACGACCCGCGGATCATCGATCGCTTTTTGACGTTGATGAAGGATCCGTCCGCGTTGGGCCTGGGAGGGCCTGTCTCGCAGATTAGCGGATCGCAGCTCGCTGAGGGGATGCGTCTCGCCGACGATCTGCGTACCAGCCGAGGTGTGCTGCTAATGACGAAGGACAGCGTCATGTCCGCGCATCAGGTTGAGCAGGTGCGGCGCTTCGAGGCGCAGGAAAACGCGCCCTTTGCCATTCTGGTCCATTCGGCCACGACCGCTGGGACGAAATCTGCGCAATGCGGCGCCGCTCGACAGTGATCGCATCGAAATAAGCCGAGCGCGGCCAGGTTGCGCAACGTGATTGCGTAATGGCCTGACCTACCCATCCCGTTTTAGCTATCGCATATGCATGGCACATACAATTTCTGGCTAGTTTCGCTGTCGCTGATTATCGCGACGCTGTCAGCGTATACGGTACTTGACCTGGCCGGGTTCATCTCCGTACTGGAAAAGCCGAAGCTCAAACACGCCTGGCTCGGTGGTGGGGCGGCGGCGATGGGGACCGGCATCTGGACCATGCATTTCGTCGGCATGCTCGCTTTTTCGCTGCCGATTCCGTTGGGATACGACTCGCGCCTGACCGGCACATCACTCGCGATTGCGGTCCTGATCTCTTACTTCGCGCTCAACGTGGTCACGCGCGCGAAGTTGACGCGTATCCATCTGACGATGGGCGGCGTCCTGATGGGTCTGGGCATCGCCGGCATGCACTACACGGGCATGGCGGCAGCACATTTTTTGCCTGGGGCCATATGTGGTGCGGCCAACGGGATCAATGCGCAATGGCTTGCCACGACGATTACCCTGTTCACTCTGGCGATCCTGACTGTGACATTGATGGTGTCGCGTTTCGACGCGCGCACGACATTTCTGCGCGGCATGGCCGATACGCTGGAGGATCTCGTCAGGAAGCGGACCGGCGAACTGGAGGGCGCACTCCGCCAGTACGAGCGGACAACACATATGTTGCAGCTCACCCGGCAGAAAATGGAGCGGGAAATCGAGGAACGCAAGGAGGCGCAAGCACGGCTCGAACAGGAAAAGGACGAGCAGCGCAGATTGATCCACGAACTCGAAGACACGCACGTCCAGCTCCTGCAATCGGAGAAGCTCGCATCGATCGGTCAGCTTGCAGCGGGTGTCGCGCACGAGATCAACAATCCGATGGGCTTCGTGAATGCCAACCTCAACACGCTCAGGAGCTGGGTTCAGCGCCTGATTCAGGTCGTGTCGGCGCATGAATCTCTTGTCGGAAGGCTTGATCCCGATGCCCGCGCGCCTTTCGTTGCGGCGTGGAAGGAGGCGGACATCGACTACGTGCGCGACGATAACCTGACACTGGTTGACGAATCGATCGACGGTGCGGTGCGCGTGCGCCGCATTGTGCAGGGCCTGCGCGATTTCTCGCGCCCCGGCAGCGATGAATGGAGCATCGTGGACGTGCATGCGGGACTTGAGAGTACGCTTAACGTCGTCCACAACGAGATCAAGTACAAGGCGCAGGTGGTGCGGGAGTATGGCCCCCTGCCGGACGTGGAGTGCCTGCCGCCTCAATTGAATCAGGTTTTCATGAACCTGCTTCTGAACGCGGCGCAGGCCATTCCGGAGCGCGGCGTCATCACGATCCGCACGAAGAGCGATGACGAGACGGTGTCGATCGCTATCTCCGATACCGGCGTCGGCATGTCGGCTGACGTGGCCAGCAGGATTTTCGATCCGTTCTTCACGACCAAGCCTGTGGGGCAGGGCACCGGTCTGGGGCTCTCGGTTTCCCATCGCATCGTCGAACGCCATCGGGGATGTATCGACGTCGCCAGCCAGCCTGGACGTGGAACGACTTTCACGGTCCGGTTTCCGATTCGTCGCAATCTGAGAGGCGCGGACACCTATGCTTCAAGACGTTCGGCGTAATCGCGCAGTAACAGGAGTTATGTCATGACCTCTCCAGCATCCCCCGCCATCGTCGCGCAGTCGACCAATCCCGATGCGCGTGAAGCCGTCCGGGAAGTACATGCCGCTCTCGAGGCATCCGACGGAGCCCTGGTTCTCTTCTTCTGCTCGAGCCATTTCGACCTCGAATCGCTCGCGGATGAAATTGGCCATTGCTTCGACGGCACCGAGGTCGTCGGTTGCACCACGGCCGGCGAAATCGGCCCGGCCGGATATCTCGACCACAGCCTCGTCGCCGTGGCGTTGCCGCGTGCGTCGTTCACGGCCGTCACTGGGCGACTGGACGATTTGCACAACTTCACGATTGCAGGTGGTCAGGCGTGCGCGCTGGATGCGCTACACGACCTGGAAAGGAAAGCGCCCGGCGCTCGCAGTACAGACACCTTTGCGCTGCTGTTGATCGATGGCCTGTCGGTGAGGGAAGAGCCGGTCACCCGCACGCTGCAAAACGCGCTGGGCGACATTCCGCTGGTCGGCGGATCGGCGGGCGACGACCTGAATTTTGAGCGGACTCACGTGTTTCATGATGGGTGCTTTCACCGCGATTGCGCGGTACTGGTTGTCGCATCGACGACCCTGCCATTCCGGACCTTCAAGACGCAGCATTTCCGTTCCGGCGATGAACGGCTCGTGGTAACGGGCGCCGATGCGGAGCGGCGCACCGTCAGCGAAATCAATGGGCTGCCGGCTGCGGCGGAATATGCGCGCCTGATCGGCGCACGCGTGGAAGATCTTTGCCCGGGCCATTTTGCGGCGGCGCCGGTCGTCGTGCTGATCGATGGCACCGACTATGTGCGATCGATCCAGAAGCTGAACGCCGACGGCAGTCTCACGTTTTACTGCGCGATTGAAGAGGGCCTCGTGCTACGCGTCGCGCGCGGCCTCGATCTCACGGAGAATCTGCGCACGATGTTCGCCGAGCTTCGCAGTGAATTGGGTGAGCCTCAGCTCGTACTCGCATGGGACTGCATCTTGCGCCACCTGGAATTGTTGCAAAAGGGCACGCGCGATATCGCAGGGCGGTTGTTTCAGGACAATCGGTCAGCGGGTTTCAGTACGTACGGCGAGCAATACGGTGGAGTGCACGTCAACCAGACCTTGACTGGAATCGCGTTCGGCGGTGGAGGGGAGGGTTAGCATGCCTGCAGCATCGTCTGTCGCCGTTGCATCGGACGAATGCGTTGTCCTGCAAGCGGAGGTCGTGCGTCTGAACAAAGTGGTCCGGTCGCTGATGGACCGCGCGGAGCGCAGCACGATCGTTTGCGGGTCCGACTTCAGCCTGTTCCAGATGGCCGTCACGCTCGAGGACCAGGTTCGACACCGGACTCGCGAACTTGAAGATGCCCTGCGCGACAACAAGAAGATGACGCATGCGCTCGAACGTACCCAGCGCTTGATGAAACAGGAAATCGAAGAGCGCAGGCGCGCCCAGATCGAACTGGAGCGGGAGAAGGAGGCGCAGCGACGCCTGATCGACGAGCTGGCTGAAGCGCATGTCAAATTGCTGCAATCGGAGAAACTTGCGTCGATCGGGCAGCTCGCCGCCGGTGTCGCGCACGAGATCAACAACCCGATCGGCTTCGTCGATTCCAACCTTGGGACGTTGAAGACGTGGGTGCGCAGGCTGCTCGATGTCATGGCGCTGCAGGACTCGATGCTCACCGGGCTGGATCCTGCTATACAGGCCCGCATGGATCAGGCGCGTAAAGATGCCGATCTCGACTATCTTCGCGAGGACATCGGCCCGCTGATCGACGAATCCATCGAGGGCACCTCGCGTGTCCGGCGCATCGTGCAGGACCTGCGCGATTTCTCACGCGCGGGCAGCGAAGACTGGTGTGTGGTCGACCTGCATGCAGGCCTTGAGGCGACACTGAATGTCGTGCGCAACGAAATCAAGTACAAGGCAGAAGTCGTCAAGCATTACGGCGACCTGCCGCCGGTCGAGTGTATGCCGTCGCAGGTGAACCAGGTGCTGATGAACCTGCTTGTCAACGCCGCTCAGGCGATTCCCGAACGGGGCATCATCACGATCAGCACGCGTCGCGACGGCGATGGCGTGTCAATTGCCATTGCGGATACCGGCGTAGGCATGGCGGCCGACGTGCAGGCGAAGATATTCGACCCGTTCTACACGACGAAACCCGTTGGTCAAGGCACCGGATTGGGGTTATCGGTTTCGTATGGCATTGTCGAAAAACACGGCGGCAGGATCGTCGTGGAAAGCAGACGGGGAGAAGGGTCGTGCTTCACGGTGTGGCTTCCAGCAAAGCGACGCGCGGACTCGTGCGGGGAACCTTGAGGCGCGACGCGGCGTTTCCTTGTGCGGGACGTTCGACTCACTGAAGATGCTGACCGCCGTTGATGGCGATATTCGCTCCAGTCAGAAAGCCCGCCTCGCGCGAACACAGGTATAGGACGAGCGCAGCGACTTCCGCAGGTTGTCCCAGGCGTCCGACGGGTATCTGGGGAATGATTTTTGTGTCGAGGACATCCTGCGGGACCGCCATCACCATCCGGGTGGCGATGAAGCCGGGCGAAATCGTGTTGACGGTCACCCCTTTCCTGGCCACCTCGAGCGCCAGCGATTTCGTGAAGCCGTGCATGCCCGCCTTGGCCGCTGCGTAATTGGTTTGCCCAAAGCCGCCCTTGGAGCCGATGATCGACGAGATATTGATAATGCGGCCCCAGCCGCGCTCGACCATCCCGTCACACACGGGCTTCGTCATGTTGAACACCGAATCGAGGTTGGTACGGATCACGGCATCCCAGTTGACCTTGTCCAACTTCTTGAAGCTTGCGTCCCGGGTAATGCCGGCGTTGTTGAGCAGAATGTCGATGGGACCGACTTCGGCCTGGATTCTGGCGACGCACGTTGCACACGATTCATAATCGGCCACATCGACGCCATAGGCGTGGAATCTGCGTCCGTCGGCCTCCATGCGGGCAAGCCAGGTGTCGATGCCGGTGTTGTGCGGCGAGTAGGTGACGATGACCGTGTAGCCGGCGTCGTGCAGCTTGACGCTGATAGCTTCACCGATTCCACCGGTGCCTCCCGTGACAAGTGCGATCTGCTTCGTCATGTCTTTACCCGATCAAGGAACTGAATGGCGCCGCGGCGTAGGGACCGCCAGGTGCCTTTCCGGTGTGCCCGCATCGTGAAACCGGAGCGTTGCGAACGCAGCGCAATGGCAACGTATCGCTGCAGCGACCGACTACTTCGATGTGGCGCGCGTGGCTTGCTCGATCGCCCGCTTTGTCGTTTTCGACACTGCGGTGCTCACCGCCTCGGCATTGCTTTCGGCGACGTGGATCGCCTGCTGCGCCGCTTTGCGCGTGGTCTCATACCAGGTGCCCGCGGCGGTAATCGCGGCCTTCAGGGCGGTGATGGCGCTCTCTGCGGCAGCCGGTGCATGTTGTGCCGCGTCGTCGATGAGACTTTGAAATTTGCGCTGCTGCTGCGCGAACTGCTCGCTGGCAACGTTGTCAAGTTCCAGTTGTGAATTCGATACGATGGTGCGCAACTGGCCGTAGTACGACTGAAGCCGGGGAGCAACCCGCTCCGTCACGCTACCCTGCAGCGTGCTCCATTCATGCGGACTTTTCCCCACGAATGCGTTAAGCACCACCTCTTCGGTTTCTGCGATACCCGACCTGATGGTTTGCAGGTTTAGCTCGACTAGTTTCTGAAAACTCTCGAACGCCATGTTCGCCAAAGCGAACGATGCGTCCATGTTGGCTCGTTGCGCCGTGGCGACTTGTTCCGGACTCCACAGATTCATTGATCGCTCCAAAAATGTGCCCTGAGCCGGGCAGTACGGAAGGGAATTTTTCGTGCGCTGATGCTGAAAGCAACGAAACAGTTTCGTTAGCGGAGGCCGGGGCGGACGGTCTTCCGAGTCATGACCCGATATTCATCGCCGTCGCCACGGGCTATCCTGCTACGCGTGTTGCCCGGCGTCGAACTGATCCAGTTTTTCAACAACAGTTCGTCGATTGAGCACAACTGGCTTTTCGTCAGGTGACCTGAATCGAGCAGATGACAGAGCCGCAAACGCCAGTATCCCGCGGGCAGGATTGGACCACCGAGATCCCCCTGCAACGCGGGCTGCATCACACGCCGGATGTGCGTGATTTCCCGGTCGAGAAATGTAAGCATGTACGCCCCGATAACGTCGTTATCTGTTGTCCAGCAACTTCTTGTTGTATTCGTATAAGTCTGACGATTACTTTAGGTCAGTTTTTCCCGTTTACCAACTACTCGAACGGATAGTCTGATTCGGCACTGTTGCTATGCATTTAACAACAGAGGGAAGACCGTAGGTCGCGGGCCGAGACCGAAAGCGGCCAAACACAACGCTTAACGACGAGCGCTCCTGCTGAGGGGGGAGTGCGCAGCTTCAGCCGGGCCGACTTGCCGGCTCTGGCATAGCGGCACCTCCAGTGTTGCTCTTTCTGATTGCAATTAACTCAATGCGCATGAATGCGAGATCGATTACCCGCGCGTGAAAAGAGAATGGCTCTGATGCAAATAGTTGGCGTGGCTGGAATGTTTCGTATGGGCACGACTCGAGAATGTCGGCAAGCCGCGCCTCACCAATGGTTTGGAAGCGGGGGCGGTGTCTGACCCGCCGCGGCCAAACTCGGTTCTTCATCGAACTTCCGGGTTCGGTGCAACGGCCACTCATCCCTTCGAGTCGGTGGGCAGGTCGGCATTTTCACCTCTTTGTCCTGTCCGCAGGTCCTCCGACGGTCGCGGTCTACGTCACACAATAATTGCCGCAAAATCGTGCTCTGGAGTGCGCTCCGGCTGCCAGCCGTTGCGGTGTAGCGAGAGTTCGTCGTCTCCACTTTGAAGTTTTGCGCTCCCGTTGTGGGTCGCAGTTAACCCCTACAGTGCGACCCTGGCCGCTGCAGGCTAGCGGGTCAGGCAAATTCGACCACGGGCGAACGCGGAATGAGATTCACCATCGCATGCCCGCATTGCAGCGCGCGCGGCATTGCGCGCGCGATGGAAAAAAAGTCGGACACCGCCTGGATGATCGACTTCCAGTGCGACGACGTGACGTGTGGTCACACGTACCGCACCCGCCTCGAAATGTTTCCGCCTGAGACACCCATACCGAAGCGCGAGAGGCGCGGCGCGCAGCAATTTCAGTTCAACGTTTGATCGGCTGCTGGTCGCATGATCTGCGGCTTTCGATATCCGCAGTGGTCGCCCGTGGGGGCAGGCCGGTCCACCTGTTCCGGCCGGCTGTATCACCTGCCGACCGGAACTGGCCGCTTCACTGGGCGATAGGTGCTGCGCTACTGGATGCCCCCACCCCCGGGGTTGATGATTGAATTCCTTCCGAAGAGAATGTAAAACGGATCGAACCGGTAGCCTGCCGCTGTGGTCGCGTCTGTCAGAATTGAGTAACCGAACCCTGCAAATAGGCTGTTTTGCGGGCTGGCTTGGCGGACCGTGACGTAGTCGCCCCAGCGAGTCGTGGAGATGTCGCTGAGCGCTGGGTACCAAACGACGAAGTCGCCCAAGATTCCCACGGCGCTGTTGGCATAAAATGTTTTGCCGCCCCAGCCGAGTGCTATGCCCACTTCGCCACGGTCATTGGTCGCCAGGGACGGATACGCAAATGCATAGTCATTGTTCCAGATGGCAAACTGGTCAAGCAGCTTGTAGCCGGCAGAAGGGTCGATCTTCACCACCTGAATGTTGGCGTTGGGGAAATTGAACCCCCCACTGGCGCCGGCTCCATTGCTCGCGGTCCACGCAAACCATACTTCGTTTCCGCGCCGCGTCGCGCCGATCACACCGAAATTCGGGAAGCTCGCCGCCTTCGTAAGCCAGTCGTTGTTGTCTTTCGCAATGGATGTGAGCGTTGCATTCGGCCAGTTGTTCACGCCTACATCGCGCCACGAGTACGATGTCGAGTTCTCGTTCCAGTTGAAAACCTGGAGCGTGCTGTTGTTCTTGTTTCCGGCCCAATACGCTTCGTCGCCTGTGTTCTGCGTGACATGGCTTGCGTAGGCAATCCCCGAGTTGGCCCAGTCGGTGTAGCGGAAATTGATAGTGCCGGCCGCCGCGATTTCCGGGAGTGGGATCCGAACGATGATCCGCCCTCCTGTCGGGGGCGATGCCCCGCCGTTGCCGACGTTGTCGACGCTCATATACAAAAAGTTATTGCCCACCGACATGTTGGGATAGTCCAACCAGTGGTTTCCGGCCGCCGCATCGGCTGCCGTCGTGGTAATGCCGAGCGCATCTGAAGTTAGATCCCAATATGTCCACGAGGTGCACTTACTGCTGGAGACGGTCTCAGGACTCGCAGCCGCAATACGAAGACGGTTCTTGCCGTTGGCGCCGACATTGAACTGCATCAGCCAGATGAAGCGATCGATGCTGGGGACATATTGGACGATCTGATCGCAGCAGAAACCTCCGTCGGCCGTGTTGTCGAAGATGGTGGTCGGATCTAAGGGAGTAAAGGTGCTTCCCGCGTCGGTGGAATAGGCGACGTACTTGTTAGCAGTGGCCAGCACGACGCTGCCGCTTTCCGCTCCGCTGATGTCCGCTGCAACCGTGGACTTGGGCGTGCCACCTTTGCCGTAGATCGTATACTTCCCAAAGACGACTGGGTCTGGATCGCCGCCCGCCGCACCACCAGACCTGATGTCGAGGGGCTTGATGGGCTTGCCGGGCGTCAGAAAGCCACGAAATGGACCGCGAGGCACGTCGGGTGCAGGGACTTCATTGGCTTCCTCGTCCGGACTGCCACAACTGGCCGCGGGAGGAAAAGGGGCTCCGAAGGCTCGCTGCGGCGCAGCGCTTCCAACCAAGGATATCGCCGTGCCGCCTCCTTCTTCCCGGGGCTCACACGGCTCATACTTGCAGTAGGGCGTGGGCTCCTCCACCTCGCAATATGTGAGGGCTGTCGGGTGCGGCGGCGTGCAACACTCTTTGCACGACTCTTTCGACTCTCTCGACTCTTTGGACTCGATGAACTCCCGGCGCGAATCAGACCGTGAGTGGATCTCGTTGAGCGTCTCGCAAGTATTTTTGGAGACATGCTCGAGGATACAAATCGCAGTATCCAGCTTGCGGGAGAGGCCCGAGAGCAGGGCGTTCTGAGAAAGTCCAACCTCAATAAGTGCCTTCAGCAGGCTGCCAACCTCTTCGATCGGCTGCTCGGTTTCATGATCGTAACTCATGACTTATTTCCTTCATGGTGAGCATATTGCTGCATCGCAGCAATTGTGAAGCCAGTTGAGGGAAAGCTCGCACTGCGCCGCACACTCTCCGGCCGCGGGAGCCCACGTCGACTCTTGCCAGGACAGATCACGCTTGGGACATCGGATCCGATTAATTGCTTTGCCATCGCCAACGATGAATGGGAATCTTTCTGGCGATGCTGCAACTGCGCCACGGTCTGGCGCGGAGATCACCGTTCAAACTGACGGTTGATATCGCAAAAGACGAGCTGATGCTTCTTGAATTTCACACGCGCGCCCCACTTAGCGACCCGAACGCATCTTGAGCACGAGAGATGGGCAGGGGGACGAATCACACATTGTCGACGCGTGGGCGTTTCCGTTCACCCCGCCCGATCAAACGCTGTCCCCCTTCCCCGCCTGCGTTGCGCTTGTCTGCCCATGGTTGATGCATTCGCGCAGTGACGCTGCGGCTGTCATTTTGTTGGCTCTTACACAATTCCAGATTTTCCGAAATTGACGCATTCTGACGCAGCACACAGGGATATTTACCCGCGATGCGGAGAACAGATGAGTTCGTTCCGTGCCACCCGGCTCGAACCATTAATTTGGCATCGTATCGCGCGTCCCTGCTGGTAACATGGCAGCGAAGTTGCCGACTCGCCCGCAGCCGTACCAACTACTGCCTTATAGTCGCAGACTAAAAACAACGGGGAATACTATGCGCCTTCACGTCTTGAGAATCGTTAATTTTCGCGCTATCGAAGATATTGACGTGGAATTTGACAATGATGTAAATGTTATCGTTGGGCCGAATGCGATAGGAAAAACCACAATATTAGAGGCGGTTCGATTGGTTAAGGCCGTTTTAGCGCCTCGAACGCAAAACGAAGCCAATCAAGTAATGTTCGGTCTAGGTGCGTCGTCGCCTCATATGCCAAGCCGGATGAATTTAAATGCGGTTGCGCGCGACGTCGAAAAACCGATTGCCATTTCTTGCATTTTTCAATTTAACGAATCTGAAATACAGATTTTGAGAAAATTTGTGCCGCAGATGGCGCACAGCGTCGTCCAAGCGAGAATGGGGCAAGCGTTTGCAAACCCCGGAGTCATGGTTGCGTTTGTTTCATCTCCTGAAGGTCAAGCACAAATCAAGGCAGTATCCGAGGAAATCAACATTGAGTTAAAACGAATCCGAGAATCAGCCAATCGTGTAAATGTCGAGCTGACCATAACTGCGAACTCGGGTCCGACATCAACGGGTAGCCAGCTGGGTCCAGCGTTCATATCGGTTTTGGAGGCACAAAATCCTCCTAATCTCACCAAATTTAGCTACTTTCCCGCCGACCGTTCTTTGCCGAACGGTGAGCAGCCGGTTCAGCTTGGGGCCGCCGATACAGCCAACCAACTCGAAGCGCACAATTCTCAGCCTCAATTGAAATATGCGCGCCTAAAGAATACGATATTTTCCGCACTTGTAACCAGCGACGCAGATCGAACGGATATTTATCTTGAATTTGAGAAAATATTTAATGGTGTTTTAAAAGGAAGAAAGATTATAGGGGTTGGGATAAATGAAATCGGCCTCCTTTCCATAAAAATACAAGATATTGAGTCGGGTCGTGAATTCGATTTGGATGGGATGAGTAGTGGCGAAAAGGGGCTTATTTTAACCTTCCTCTTGATTGGCCGTTCGATAGTCGAGGGTGGACTCATCTTGCTCGATGAGCCGGAGCTTCATTTAAATCCTGCAGTGTGCAAGGACGTATTGCCGTTTATTGTCGACCATTATGTTAAGCCAAAAAACCTCCAGATTTTGATATGTTCGCACTCTCCGGAAATCCTTGCTGGCGCGTTCGACAGGGAAGAGTGCTCACTTTTTCATTTGATATCGGAAAAAATGCTTACAAAGGTCCGGCGCCAAGATCAAGACACTATTTCGTCTGCGCTTCGAGCACTTGGGACATCCGAAAGCGAGGGACTGCTCTTCAAGGGAATTGTCTTCGTCGAAGGGCCAGACGATGTGACAATATTGGAGACCGGATTCGGTGACGTACTCAGGAGATTTAAATTAAAGGATCTCGGTGGGCGAATTGAGATTGAGCGGCAGATTGCCCTCCTTCAGACCGCGGAAGATCCCAAAGACGTAGTTTCCCCTCGATTTTTCATCTTTGATCGCGACGATGCACCGACAAATTTGAAGAATACAGATTCGATAAAAATTCTCCAATGGGATTGGCGGTGTCTAGAGAACTATCTTCTTGACAAGGATGCGATCGCTGATCTTTTGATGGATAGCGAAGTCGTCAAAAAACCGTTTTCGAACGCCGGCGAGGTTTTTCAATTCATAAAAGCGCTGGCTTTTAATCAGCTCGACGAGAGTGCGGCGAGGGAGGTCTACAGAGCGTTTAAATACGGAGACGTCGGGTTGCGAGCCGCCAACGTAAAGGGCAAAGAAATTCCTGAAATCGCTAAGGCCCTGGTCGCGCGACTTCAGGACATGAAGGAACAAGTGGGCGGGTTGGATGCCGATCAATGGCGCCACAATTTCGAGGCGGAGTGCTCGGTGGCTAAACAACGTCTGCAGGGCGTCTGGGAAGCAACTTGGCGGGAGGACTGTGACGGAAAGCGCCTCTTTCAAGATATTGCTGCCTCAGGCTTACTGAAAATGAGCCTTAAGAGCTTCAAAAAACGGGTCATGATCCATATGCGTAACACGCAGTCTGAGAATTGGAGGTCGATTAAGAGCCTTTTGGCCTCGCTCACTGGCTCCACGATGTAGAACGCGCTCCGTATTCACAGTGGATTGTCTGCGATTAGAGTGTAGGCGTCGAAATCAACCTGGCGCCGGCTCAACTGGAGCCGTTCCGCGGCCTGCCGCGTCATCAGCATGCCATCGACCACCGACTGGATCGTCCTGAGCCGGTCCACCTCGCGCATCGTCATGGTGATCGTCCCGGATGTCGTCATGCGAGCCTCCGGTCAAAGGTCAGCCAGCACGCGACGTTTCAGCTTTGCCCAGGTACGACATTACAGCTTTGCCGTAACATTGTTGATGTTGATAATTTACCTTATGTCAAATCATAAACACAGGAAACGACACGGCTCGGGCGTAAAACTATGCTGTAAGGAGAAGCAATCGTTCGCACAAGAATGAAAACGCTTCGATATCGTTGCAGTACGTTCCAGAGCCGCACGCTGGTGAAGCGCGCCGCACTGTCCTCGGCGAGACTTGCGATCAACGGCATGTCCGGGCGCCAGCGGCTGGACGTCACTGGCAGCCGGCGCTTGACGAGGTGACGATTGAGCGCCGTGCGGGCGAGCGGCGGCAATGCGACTTTGGCCACCTTGTGCTGCTTCCCGACGACCGTGGGCCAATGGTCGCCGCGCGCGTCAATCTCGATATCACCGAGCGCCGCGCCAACCAGCTCGCGCGCGGCCCGTCGCATACCCGAAGTCTAGGGTTGCTGCCTCGGGCCGGTGATCGTGTTGCGATGGCAGATGTCGAAGACGTGGTGGCTTACATGTTCGTGCGCGCCAATCAGTTCGGTGCGCAGCGCGACGTGATTGGCCAGCCAGATCCGACAGTCCTGCATACCCCAGCCTGTGACGGAGGCAATGCGTAGGTCTGTAGCTTCTCCGCTGTCGTCGGGTGCAGTGGCACAATCCTCAACGTCCGGGAGTTGGTCTCGAGGATCACGATCCTCGGCGGATCGGCGTTGAGTTGCACGTCAATGTCGCACCATATCGGTTCAAATGCGCACACAATGTGTGCACATACCCTCCCCGCACCTCGTCGGTCTGATGTCCCGGCGAGCTTCTTCTCAACGCGGCCGGCACAGCGCGCGCGAGCCCTTGTCAAGGAAACATTGGCGCGCTTTTTGCTGTTACGATGGTCATAGAGGGGAAGGTACAAATCTGGAAGGAGTGAATGATGCACCCCGGAAAATCGCTGAACGGTGCCGCGCGAGGCTTTATTATCCCCATTGGCGGCAAGGAAAATCGGGTCCAGAACCCGGTTATCCTGCGTCGTTTCGTCAAGCTTTGTGGTGGCTCACGCGCGCACATCGCAGTCATCCCGACGGCCTCTTCACTGGACGATACGGGGGATCTCTACGAGACTGTGTTCCGCGATCTCGGGGCTGACCGGGTCAGTATCCTGCCATTCAAGTCCCGCGCCGACTGCGAGTCCGACAAATATCTGAAGGTGCTCGATCACGCTGACGGTGTCTTCATGACCGGAGGCGACCAGGTACGCCTCGCCGAGATGCTGATCGACACGTCGGCCGCGGACAAGCTGCGCCGCCGCAACGCACACGGTATGCACGTAGCGGGCACCTCCGCTGGAGCCTCCGCCATGTCCGCCGCGATGATCGCCGGCGGCAAGAGCGGTGCAACGCCTCGCGCCGGGATGGTCGATCTGGCGCCGGGCCTGGGTTTCATCAGCCGCTTTGTGATCGACCAGCACTTCAGCCAGCGCGATCGACTCGGCCGCCTGCTCGCGGCGGTGGCCTCTATCCCATTCGGGGCGGGCATCGGGCTGGATGAGGATACGGCCGCGTTCATCGGTCCAGACGACACGCTGGAGGTGGTCGGCACCGGTAGCGTCACCATCATCGACGGGTCGAATCTGCGCAATTCGGCTGCAGCCCCGGTTCGCCGCGACGACCCGGTAGGACTGACAGGAGTACGTCTGCATATCCTCGTCGAAGGCAATACGTACGATCTCGCAACACACACTCTCTCAGGCGGTATCTTGTCCGCGAAAAGCAACGCTGCCTGCGAATTGACCGCCGCTGCCTTGACCTGACCGGTTAGAAAGCAGAACCCGCTTCATTCACGAACCGGGCAGCGCGCGTCTGCCGCGATCCGCTTGCCGATATAATCGTGCGAGGCACCAGCGACTGGGACGGCAGAAACCATAGACGCCAGCTGATGCGAGCCCGCCAGCAGCAGTGCTGCCGGTGGAACAGGCGGATCACGTGGTGGCTGCACGAGACCTAGGCTACTTCGCGATTTTGCACTCTACCCGGAGTGAAAGTTGAGTCGTGCAATGGCGTCCACGGGCGGCACACGCGGTTTTATCGTCCCCATCGGCGGCGATGGAGGACGCATACGGAAGGCCTCCATCCTGCGCCGCTTCGTGCAGCTTTGCGGCGGCTCCCGTGCGCATATCGCCATCGTCGCCACGGTCTCCGAGATGCCCGAGGCTGGCTATCGTTACGAACGAGCGTTCCGCGATCTGCGCGTTGATCGGGTCAGCCTCCTGAGATTTGGGACCCGAGCAGACTGCGAGTCGAAGCGGGACCTCGAAGTGCTCGATAGCGTCGACGGGATTTTCCTTATGGGGAGCGAGACAGTCCATCTTTCCGAGACCATGGGCAGCACTTCGGTGGCCCAGAAGATCCGCAACCGGAATGCACAGGGTATCCACGTGGCCGGCACCTCGACAGGAGCCGCGTTTCTGCCGGAGCAGATGATTGCGGCCGGACAGAGCGGCACGACGCCCCGCGCGGACATTGTCGAATTGGCGCCGGGCCTGGGCCTGATCGGGCAGTTGATCATCGATCAGCACTATCGTCACCAGGACCGGCTCGGGCGTCTACTGATGGCCCTGACTTACAACCCGCTAGCTATTGGTATCGGCCTGGATGAAGACACGGCTGCGTTTATTGGTCCGGACCACGGGCTGCAGGTGGTGGGCAGCGGCGGCATCACCATTGTGAACCCGTCCCAACTCCAGCACTCCGCGATCCATCCAGATCGTCGCCACGCGCCGGTCAGCGTGATCGGCCTGCACCTGGACATCCTTGTTGAGGGCGACCTGTATGATTTGGCGGCGCATAGGGCAACCATCAAGCGCTAATTCGGATTCGCGCCGGTAAGCCTGGGTATTCTCAAGTCATCACGTGAGCCGCCTTGGCGACCTCTCGCGATCAAGCGTCGGGCTTCCCTCAAACCGCCGAGTGCTCAGGCGGCGCGGACTGCCGGACGTCGGTCAGGAAACACCTCATCCAGCGAGGCCTCCCGAAGGACCTCGATCTGGATGTCAGGCACAAACAAGTCCGAATACATCAGATCGTTATCGACCTTTTCCCAGCAACCGGGCTTGCATATTTCGCACATCTTTTCTGTTCTGCTGTTTTCTATATAGATCCACGACAACGCGCCAAAAAACCTTTCATGTCGTTCTGGCGCATTGTCCGATGAGCTTTCCATCGGTACCCACCCTAGCCCGGGCACATAGAACTCCACCCACGCATGGTCGTAATCCGGCGTACAGACCGAGTTGACTCGCGCATATCTCAGCTTATACTCGGGTACCTTGAAATCTCCGACTGGCCTGCATGCGACCCCGCAAAGCCGCATTAATCCTATTAACAGCTCCATGTACTTTCCGCAGGTCCCTTCACCGCCTCTCAAGGTCTCGACGGGACTTGTGTACTGGTTGTTGTATCGGTACGCCAACCTGCTATAAACATATTCGCGCACGGCTTTCGCAATTTTGACCACATTACCGCGCTCATTTTCGGGCAGAGCCGAAATCAGCTCGGCTGCAATGTCTCTTAATTCCAGCCGGTCCATATAATACCTGGACTCTTCTTTAAGAAAGCGTGTCTTGATATCGTCGGGATAGGGCGCATCCGCGACATTCAGCTTGTATCGTATGCCGTACGCTTCGATTACAGCACTATAGCCAAAGGGGCGGCGCTCCTTATCAAGCTCGACGCCGGTCAGATCGAATTCCACGATCTCGTTGCCATTTTGGTCTTCTTTTAAAACGCCCGGAACGTCGCCAATAATCCTGATTGACTTGATCTTCTGTCTTCGCGTCTCGACTGGAATCGACAGCCTGACGCACATCCCGACACCACTGATTCTGTTCAAAACTTCGCGGGTGGGCTTGAGCATTTCGGCATAAGTCAATTTCACTTCATACCCTCCCGAAAGGCCGAAACTCCCGATCTCGCCAAGTTCTATTATTTTGTAGTCAAGTCTCTCTATAAAACCATCGGAGACGTGCTTATTGAGTTTTATATTCGGACTGCCGCGCTTCCCCGATTCGGAACTCGCATCGTCGAAAACGTCCCAGCTATCCTGGTTGTAATATATATAGATGACGGGTTCTTCTTTATCTGACGTTTTAATGGAAGCGATTCCCGATGCCCCTTCATACGGTATGGTCAGCGACGCCAGATGAATCCCATCAAGACTGTAGACATAAATGGCCTGGCTGGCGCCGTTCAGTATAAACAGGAGATCCCCATGCACGGTAATATCGTTGACACCATGACCTACCTCAGTCGCCTGTATTAAACCATCCTCATCCAGAATGAACAGGGCGCCACGTCTGTCGACCGCATAATGCCGATCGTTTTTCCAGCACAGCCCAACCAGTTCCTCTGCTTGATCGATCGTAATGATGTCCATCGCGTCACGGACCGTTCCATCCTCTATCCCGACCGCGTAGATCCGATTGGAACGCGAATAATTGACGATACCATCCGGCCGCATACAGAGTGCAGCCGATCCTTTGAACGCGTTGAAGCTCCTGAAATTGACAATCGCGCAAAAGAATCCCGTGCGAACGTCAATTTTGCCGAGCACCCCAAGGTCCGGATCGACGACGAACAGCGCATCTTCCTCGTTGCTATCGACAGAGACGATATGCCTCGCAAAGAGAGGTTTTATCGGCGTGACCACAAATCCCCCTATCGTTCTGATTGACGAGGCACGGGCGGGACCGGTGCCTCGTCAAGTCAGGCGGGATGCGGCGCCCGAGACCGCAACAGGGCTCCATTGAGCGTGCGCGCTGCGTCTGCTACGCGCAAGCAGGCGCAGCAAGTCCGCTAATGCTCCCTGCCCCTCGAGGCTTCCCGGTCCCGATCCCTCGATACGTCCCGGTCCCTGCCCCTCAAGGCCTCCTGCTCATTGCCTCCCAAGGCCTCCCGCTCACTGCCTCTCAAGGCTTCCTGAATAAAATCGGCATAGTCCGAGAGGTGCCTCAGATTGGAATCCAGAGAATTGCGCGACGACCCGCTCATCGCTTCGTGACGTATCAGGTCCAGCGCGACTTCGACGGCTATCCTCCGTTTCGAGGACGCATCGAGCGCGGCTTCGTTGTCGTTGTAGAGAAGAAATCTTTGTGCCTCGTCCATTTTGGCTCTCCTAAGTCTTGACGCTCATGAAGGGTGTGCATCGGATGCTTCACCCGCCTTGGGGTCCTGCTACCAGGTCGGCTTGCGACCGCCTGGGACGTCGCCGTTACCACGGCGAAAACTCATTCAGTCCTCGATCTCTCGCGCTAGCCGCACGCCGCGCTCGTCACGGATGATCTCCATGCTACTGTCCCATTCGAACCCGCCCAGATCGTCCAGACGGATCTTGACGGGCCCTGGTCTTCTCTCGGCCGCATGCCCTGCTTGCCCATTGGGCCTGAAGTGCACAATCTGCTGCCAGGCACGCGTGTAGTCTTCGCTCAACAGGAGGAGCAGATCGCCAGGGCCAGCCATCTCGAGCGCCGATTGATTCGCTGCCTGCTCATCGGCGATGACCTCGATCTGCTCTGCCCCGACCCCGTTCTCGCGCAGCGCGTAGCACAGCATTTCCGGCACTTCGAGGTGAGCCCGCCCACGCGAGTCGCAGTCCCGGTGGCAGATGTAATGCTCGAAGTGTCCGGCCGCAATACGCGCGATCTCCAGGACGTCCTCGTCACGGCGGTCGCCCGGGACCGTCAGCGAAATGATCTTCGCGCGCGCGGCGCCCAGCCGGTCTACAAAAGCGCACATGGTCTTCACGGCCGCCGGATTGTGCGCATAGTCCAGAATCACCCTGAACGGATGCTGATCATAGATGTTCATGCGGCCGGGGGTCTGCTGGAAGGTGTTTTCGAACGTGCGCAGGCCCAGGCGGATGCCCTCGAGATCGATCCCGAGACCGCGAGCGAGCGCCGCGGCGAACATCGCGTTCTGCACATTGTGCAGAGCGAGCCCTTGCACCGTGGCCGGAATCAGGTGCGTCCACAGCAACGGAAAACGGTGACCACCGTCCCACAGGGTGATCATGTGGCCGTTTATCTCTTCCTCCAGAATAACCGCCACCCCACCCGCCCGTATATGCTCATTGACCAGCGGGTGGGCAGGGTTCATGGTCACGTAGCCCAGGCGGTTTGCGTGGCTATGATCCGCCATCTTCAGACATAAGGGATCGTCAGCGTTGACGACAGCCATGTCCTTCGCCACTTCGATGACGATGCGCTTGACCTCGGCCATCTGCTCCACGGTCTCGACCCCACGCAGGCCCAGGTGATCGGCGGTCACGTTGAGGCAGCCCGCCACGTTGCACTCCGGATAGCCCAAACCACACCGCAGCAGGCCGCCCCGGGCCGTCTCCAGTACGGCGGCGTCGACAGCGGAATCCGCGAGAATTATGCGCGCGGATGTCGCCCCGGTCATGTCGCCTTCCACAGTCAGCCGTCCGTCGATGTAGACGCCATCGGTTGTACCCAGACCAACCGTGTAGCCCGCCAGCTTCATGATATGGGCCAGCATGCGCGACGTGGTGGTCTTGCCGTTGGTGCCGGTAATGCTTGCAATGGGGACGGTCGTTGGAGCACCGGGTGGAAACAGCATGTCGATGATGGGCCCGGCCACGTCCCTGGGCGTGCCGTCGCTCGGCGCCAGATGCATCCGTAGACCCGGGCAGGCATTCACCTCGCAAATGGCGCCGCCAGTCTCACGATACGACGCGGAGATATCGGTGGTGATGAAATCAACACCACCGACGTCCAGGCCAATGGCCCTGATCGCCCGGACGGCCATTTCCCGGTTGTCCGGGTGCACGCTATCGGTGACGTCGATGGCGGTACCACCGGTGGAGAGGTTGGCGGTGGCACACAAATAGACGGTCTCGCCCGGCTTGGGTACGGTCTCAGGACTAAAACCCTCGTCATCCAGGAGGTGTTTTGCTGCGCCGTCGAGCTCCACGCGGGTGAGCACGTTCTCATGCCCCACACCCCGGCGTGGATCCTTATTCACCTCTTCCACCAACTCCTCTACGGTGTGAACCCCATCGCCCACCACATGGGCGGGGATACGCCTGGCAACCGCCAGCAATTCGCCATTGACCACCAGCATGCGGTGATCGGACCCCGGGATATAGCTTTCGACGAGCACCCCCCTGCTGTACTCTTGCGCCCTCTCAAAGGCGAGTTCCACCTGCTCTGGCCTTGTAAGCTTGATTGATATGCCTTGCCCGTGATTGCTGTCCAAGGGCTTGACCACGACCGGATAGCCGATGCGTTCGGCGCTATCAACTGCATCGCCGGCTTTATAGACCTTTCGTTGCCGCGGCACCGGAAGGCCCGCGTCATGCAGGGTCCGATTGGTCTCTTCCTTGTCCGATGCCTGGTCTACTGCGATCTGACGCGTCTCGCTGGTGAGCGTCGACTTGATGCGTTTCTGGAAGCGCCCGTAGCCGAGCAGCATCAGGCTCTCGCCGTTCAGGCGCGTACAGGGGATTGCACGCTTCCCAGCGGCGCTCACCAACGCGGCAGTGCTTGGCCCCACGTCGCGGCTCCGCGCATAACGGATGAAATCATCCAGTTCATGCTCAAAGTCGAAATCTTGTTCAGGATTCTGCTCCGGCTTCAGTTCGTCAGGAAGAAGATGCCCGATCAAGGCAAGAGACAGGTTTCCGGCGTGCCGACCGACATCTTCATCATGGTACTCATAGACTACGTCGTAGTGTCCCCGCGACCCGGCTGCACGCGTCTTGCCAAAGCTCACGTCCGAACCCGCGACCTTCTGCAGTTCGATGGCTACGTGTTCCATCACGTGACCCAGCCAGGTGCCCTCGCCTTCCCACATGCGTCGCACGAACCCGCCCGCGGTATTGTAGGAACAGCCATGCTGTTGAAGGCCGGGGAGATAGCCAAGCAGACGATCAATGAAGTCGTGGCCGAGCCGCATGGTTGGCCATTCCTCAAGCTTCCCCAAATCGACGGTGTATCGGATGACCGGGAAATGTGCATGAATATTAGGTCCTTGATAAGCGACGATTGACTTGATTTCCATCGAATGACCTCCTGAAGTTCTGATCTCAGGTAAGCCGCACCCCCTTCGAGCCATCGTAGAGAGGCACTAAACGGCATTCAAAATACGACGAATTGTCATAACAATCGCTGGCTGTCCCCTCATCTTTTGTTCTCTCGTGCAAAGGACTTTTAGCGAGCGGAGGCGGCGCTCGGAGATGGCTGCAGACACGGCACGAAAGGCGCGTCCGCTTCGCAAAAATTCTTTGGGCTTGACTGTTCCGCCGGTGGTAACGGCTATGGGCATTGAGTCAGTGGGATAGCAACGGTTTTGCCGACGACGGCCGTTGGCGGCATCAGGTCAGTCGTACCGTCTTGCGCTTGAGGGCTGCGTACACCATCGTGTAGTGCAAACAGGTCGCGCCACGTGTGCATTGAGCCGCCATGGTCGGACAGCGGCCAAAGTTGTGCCACAAATCTGCCACAAAGCGTCGAGTCAGGCGTGCAGAACTCCTCTACAAAAATAGAGGTAATTCCAGATAAAGCAACATCTCTTCTGTAATTGTCCGGTTGCCTTTTCTGTTGCCCGTTTTTTAGCAAGTAGCGATTGCGCCTGAAGGAGAAGTCTTCGCGCTGAAGCGTCACGGCCAACGTCTCTGCACGGCACGGCAGTGGCTCGCCATGAGCCGCTGCGCTGCGCCATTTGGGCGAGCCTCGGGAGCCCCCATTCGCGTGATGCTCACAGCGGTGGCAAGCATCGCGTGACGACCCTATGTGATCCGGTGACGCGGGCGCAACGATATCATCCCGCTGAGCGATTGCTTTGGTGCTGAGTCCGCTAACGAAGGGGCCACGAGGTGCATACGCGCTGAACAAACACCCCGGCCAGGCGTTGTCACGACTTTCCGTTTGCAGGCTGCAGCGACCGAATCGTGCCCGCTGATCCAGTGAGCCTGCGCTTCACTTCCGTGTCCACGTCGAAAGTTGACTTCACGCCGACATCGCCGAGGTGGTCCTGCACCCATGCGTTTGCCGCCTTCCATCCGGCCTCTCTCAAGGCGAGAAAGAACCCGGGTGACGGCGTGCTCTTCGATGCGGCGCCAATCTCTTCCATGAAGTCGTCTGCCCGTATCACATGGAAACGCTTCTCGGCGTATGTCTTTCCATTTGGAGCCTCGAGAGGAATAACCCTGTCTCTGATGAGTTGGTTGATCAACTCGATCTGTCGAACTTCTTTCACCCAGGACGAGCCAAAGCTCACCTCGTTGATCCGGTTGACAATCTGTCGCGGCAGCTTCGGCGGTCCGTGTTCCACCCGGAGTGGATCAATGAGGACAGTCAGAAGATCGTTCACGGAATCAACGAGCGGGTCGAGTGCAGGATTGGCCATGTAGCCTCCATCCCAATAGAATTCGCCGTCGATTTCAACCGCCTGGAAGAGCGTCGGGTAACACGTGGAGGCCATCAGTGCCCTTGACGTGATTTCCCCTGGACCAAAGATGCGCAGCGCAGTCCGGTTCACATTCGTCGCTGCGACATACAGGTCGGGCGCGTCGTCGTTATGCCTGTTGAGTCGGCCGAAATCAGGAATGACCTGCTCCATGATCGAGCCGATTGGGTCCTGTAGCCAAGGTGTCAGGTATGGCGAGTTGATCTGTTGAAGCATGCCTTGCCCGATCACGAACAGGTTGGAGTCAACATTCCATCGCCGCGGCGAGTCCAGTTCTGCGGTCGGCGAGTTGAAAAGGAACGGGTACCAGGACGACCTGGCGCCGACGGCGTTCCAGAGTTGCTCGAGTAATCGCTTTGCCTCCGCAGCATTGTCATGCAGACCATAGGCGCATGCCGCGCCGTTCAACGCGCCCCCGCTGGTGCCGCTGATTGCCTTGATAAACAACCCGCCTTTCGCCACTTCATCCAGCAGGCGATCCAGTACGCCCCACGTGAAGGCTGCGTGGGCCCCGCCACCCTGAAGGGCTAGGCCTATCGTTCGTTTCGATCCGATATCCGACATTTTCGGTTCCCCCGATTGGCTGTCCTGGCTCGCCGACGTTGTTCCGGACGTCAGCAAATTCCGTGGAGAACAGACGTCCAGCCGCACCAATACTTCCTGGGCCTCGTTTGGGCGTAGGGCGACCGGGGGGCCTTACGCGTTTACCGGCCCCGTCGATACAGCGAATGCCGTTACAGACAGGCAATCGGCACCTTTTTGTACCAGCCGCCGTCAATCGTCATCCGCCGCTTAATACTGCGCGGGCGCCTCAAGCATGCGCTGCTGCTCGGCGCGCACATAGATCGATGTCACCCACTCAGACGGTCGTCCGCCGCCGTGCCCATTCCCTTCGTACCCTATTTGCTGCCATGTCCGCCGAGGTCCGGCAACTTTTCGCTCGCTTCCACGGTTCCTGCTGCCCGTTAGCCAGCGCCCCGAATTTTCGGGGATTCAATCCCAGTTCGCGAGCCATCTGGATATGCGTATGGCTCAACCTGAAACGCTGCCTCGCATCAAACCACGGCTGAAGCTTCGATGGTATCGGCATCAGTGCCAGGCGCGTTTGATCGTTGCGGTCAATTCAGCGAGGACGAACCGGAGCGATGTCGATTTCTTCAGCACGCCCTCTTACGCGACCTACCCCGCAACCTGACCATGCCGCGTCCGGCCCTCAATTCGCCGCCAAGCGCGAGTGAGGTTCCCACTCACTGAAATTTGTCAGATGGATGCGCGCGACTATACTTCAATCGTCTGACGAGATTGGGCCAATCTATGGGGCCAACTTGACCACAACACATGCGCGGCCCAACACACGGGGTGACTCGGTGAGTCGACATTGACGCATTGAACCAAAATCGCTGCAAGCGCGGAGCGACCAGAAACGTTAAGCAATCCTGTATCTGCGGCCTGACCCGTCGCCTCGGAGTCTTCGACCGACCTCACACCGCCGGTTGGTTCGATACGAGTGCGATCGCGATGGGTGGGATCGATGCGACCCTATACGTGTTCGGCGCACTTTTTGTCGGCGACGCACTTGAGAGTCAGTTCGTCGCAGCGGCGACCGATAGCGGGATTGGGATTGCGGGGAGAACCTGGCATGCGTTTTCACTCAAGGCTTCACCACGAACAGGGTTGGTCACGGTCTTGGCCTCACGCTGGGTCTTACATAGAACCGCACTGGCTGCCCAGGGGCGTGCGACCCGGCAGACACCGTGTGACGACGTCTGCAAGGGCGAGATCGTTGCCCTGGAACCGCCACTGGCTCCGTGAAAGGCCTTGCGTGAGCGTGCAGAGCGATCCAGTCAATCGTCGCGTCCTGGTGATCAACGACAATGTTGCGACTCACCAGAACTTCCGCAAGATTCTCGCTCGCCCCCTGGACAGCGAAACTGCGCTGGCCGCAACCCAGGCGTCCTTTTTCGGCGAGGTTCCAGCCGGTCGCGCGGCGTTTCAGATCGATTCCGCATATCAGGGCCAGGAAGCGCTGGAGCGGGTCGTGCGCGCGCTGGCGGAGAACAAACCCTATGCGATGGCCTTTGTCGACATGCACATGCTGCCCGGTTGGGACAGCCTTCAGACCATCGAGCGGCTCTGGCAAGTGGACCCGAAGTTGCAGTTTGCCCTATGCAGCCCGCATTCCGATTACCCCTGGGGGACCTTGGCCAGGCGCCTGGGCGCAGACGACCGGCTGCTCATTCTCAAGAAGCCATTGAACAACATTGAGATCCGCCAGACGGCCAGCGTGCTGACCACGAAGTGGCAGATGACGAAAGAGGCGGCCTTCAAGACGAGCGACCTGGAAGAGGTCGTCGAGGAAAGAATCAAAGCGCTTACTGAAGCCAACATCATCGTCCAGAACAGTCCAGTCATCCTTTACCGTCTGCGTGGCGAGCCGTCGTTTCCGCTCATCTACATATCGCATGACATCACCAGGTTCGGCCACGACCGCGCTACCTTGCTCGCCTCGCCAGCCTGGGCCAACGAGCTTGTCGACCCGGACGACCAGGCCAAAGTCGATGCGGCACTGGCACGAGTCCTGGAAAAGGACGCCGAAGGCGTCTCAATCGAGTTCCGCTTGCGCACTGGCGACGGCGCTTACCGTTGTGTCGCGAATCGCTACGTCCCGGTCCGCGATAAGGATGGACGGCTAATCGAAGTTGAAGGGATCATCATCGACATTACCGAGCGCAAGGCAGCGGAGGAAAAGATCGCGCGGCTCGCTCACACTGATGCGCTCACGGGTTTGGCGAATCGGGCCAGCTTCCTCGCGCAGGTGCGCCAGGCTTTCGCTGCAGCCCAACATGGCACCGTGCCGTTTGCGATTTTCTTTGTTGATCTCGACCACTTCAAGCTGGTCAATGACAGACTGGGTTACCCGATCGGCGACCTGTTGCTTCGGGAGGTGGCAGAGCGCCTCAGAAATTGCACTCACGAAAGCAACCTGGTTGCCCGGTTGAGCGGCGATGCGTTTGCGGTGCTGCAGGGCGACATGGGCGAGCCCGCGAGCGCCGGTGTACTGGCTGCGAAGCTCCAAACGGCACTGGCGTCTCCCTATCTGCTCAATGGCAACGATGTGCGTATCTCAGTGAGCATTGGCATCCGTGCGTACGTCCAGGGCGACAGTGGAGCAGACGCCATGCTGACGCACGCCGATTTAGCGCTCCACCGTGCGAAGCATAAGGGCGGCAACCGATATCGCTTTCATTCTGACGAACTCGACCAGGAGGTGCTCGAACGTGTCGCACTCGCCGACGACTTGAGAGGAGCGATTGATCGCGGCGAGTTGGAACTCCAGTACCAGCCCGAGGTCGAGTTGTCCTCCGGAAACATTCTGGGGATGGAAGGGCTGGTTCGCTGGCATCACCCGACGCGCGGCCTCATTGCCCCCGGTGTGTTTATTCCGATCGCCGAGAGGGACGGCACCATGGCAGCGCTTGGGCACTGGGTGCTAGACCAGGCGTGCCGGCAAATGAGAGTATGGCGCGACGAGGGGGTGGCCCCGCTAATGATCGCGATCAATCTGTCTCTGTTCGAGCTCAGGAGCGCTCAAGCATTCGTGCGCGATGTCGCTGAAACCGCCGCGAAGTGGCGTCTCGCCCCCTCCGATCTGGAATTCGACGTGACTGAGGCGACTCTGGCCAGGCTGTCGTGGGCACAAAGCGACATACTCCCACAGCTACATGAGCTCGGCGCGAAGATCGCCATCGATGATTTCGGTAGCAAGTACGCGTCATTTGAGTATGTCAAGGCTTATCGCGTGAACCATCTCAAGATCGCGCAATCCCTCATCCACAGGTCTACCAGCGATCCCGAGAGTGCAGCGACGATCCGTGCCATCGTCACCTTTGCGCACAGTATCGGGATCGGGGTCATTGCCCAAGGCGTGGAGACCGAGCAACAGCGTGCGCTGCTGGCTGCGACGAATCGGGCGACGAGCGCGCAAGGCTTCCGTTTCAGCGAAGCGGTGGGGGCCGCTCGAGCCAGCGAGCTCCTGCACCAAGGCCACATCGCGCCATGCGCGGGGCCTTGTTCGGAAGGGTAGGAGTTCGCTTGTTGCGGACGGAAGTTCCGCCCGGCCCACGGCGCTGTTGGTTCATTCGGGTG
The DNA here is from genome assembly GCF_038050405.1 of Paraburkholderia sp. IMGN_8. Classification (NCBI taxonomy): domain Bacteria; kingdom Pseudomonadati; phylum Pseudomonadota; class Betaproteobacteria; order Burkholderiales; family Burkholderiaceae; genus Paraburkholderia; species Paraburkholderia sp. IMGN_8. The sequence continues at coordinate 2,050,743 of NZ_CP150901.1, forward strand.
CGCAATGAACGTCGGACCTGACGAGCCTGGTTGGGCCGAAGGGTGTTACTGATGGCAACGTCAACGACATTCCGCGTGCGCCATCAACACCCGGCCGCTTCGCGGCGTGTTGTTGCCTGCTTCGACGGTTTTTTGCCTTTCAAAAACTTTCGCCGCCCCCCCCCCCGCTTTACAAGCGTGCACTATCAGCATTCAATTCGGGGGAATCAATGACACTCGTCAAGTGCCAAGAATGCAAAAATAGATTGGCAGTTCGGCAAAAATTTGCCTGCATGGCGGTGTTACAAACCCGGCAGCGAAAACAAGTCATGTCCTACTCGGCTTTGGCGGTGTCGCGATCTTCTGTCAAATCAAGCCCGAGTGGCGACTTCATTCCCAATCGAAAATACAGACTGTTTTTGCTGAGCAGGATATCAACAGCATTCCGACTGAGAGAATCGCCAGCGAAGTAACTGACTATTGTCGCGAACTGCTGCAGGCAGCGAGGCCGGAAGGAACGGCACGCGAAGACTGACTATAACTACCGTCACCTTCTCGCTAAAGAGCCCGCTGTTTGCAGGCTTTTTTACTTCACCTTGCTCGCAAAGAAAAAGGGACGACAAGCGTCCCTTTCAAGCTGGATCGTTTTTCTTATCTACTAGAACGAATGCTTCATCCCAATCCGCACATCGCTCTGCGTATTCGACGTCGACGGCGTGAAGCTATAGCCGATCACCGCATTCACGCCATCCGATGCACGCAGGTAGTCGCCGGAGATATAGACGTCGGTGCGTTTCGATAACAGGTAATGCAGCCCGAGCGAGCCCTGATTCCAGTGGTTTCCTTCGAAACGCGTGTGCTGATAGCCGCCGTACAGAACCAGCGCCGGCGTGAAGTTGTACGACGCGCCCGCTTCATAGACCTGCATGTGTGAGGTCTGCCCAAAACCCTTGATCGTCGTGTACGTGAAATCGCCTGAGAGCATCAGGTCGCCCATCGTATAAGCCGCACCGATCGCGAACGCGCCTTGTTTATCGACCGGGAACGACGACGAGCTATATAGATCGGTAACCGCGCCGGTCGTCGGATTGACGGAAACGGTCGGCTGGCCGAGGAAGGTCCGCGTGCCGATCATCGCGTACGGGTCGAACGCATAGATGCCGTACGGATTGTTCAACTGCGTATACGCCGCGCCGATGTTGAACGCGCTGTGCTCGTAATACGCGCCCACGCTCCATGCGCTCTTCTGATGGAAGTCGCCCGCGGTGTTGCCGAACGAGTACATGCCGCCGAACTTGAAGCCCGAAAAATCGCTCGATACGAATTTGACGGAATTCGGCAGGCGATCGCCGTTCATGCGGTCGAAGTCGCCCTGGTGGATCGCGTAGCCGCTCGCCCACGAGGAGATGTTGTACAGATAGACGAACTCATCGGTCATGTCGAGCTGATTGCCGAATGAGAACGTGCCCCAACTGTTCTTCAAGCCCACGTATGCCTGCCGTCCAAACTCCGAACCGCCAAATCCTAATTGTCCGTTGCTCAGATGGAAACCCGATTCGAGCACGAATACAGCCTGCAAGCCGCCGCCGAGGTCCTCGACACCCTTGAAGCCGATCCGGTTGCCGTATGAAACGCCGTCGTCGAATTTGAACTGATGGGCGCCGCCGGCATTGTTCACGTAGGTGATACCCGCATCCAGGATGCCGTATAGCGTGACGCTGCTCTGCGCGTGGACAGCTGCGGGCGCGCATGCGGCGCTTGCCGCGAGAGCGAGGCCCGAAAGGCTGACGGCATTTCTCTTCTTCATCTAATTCTCCCCTGCTCTTTGCCTGCGTATTTCGTTGGATAAAGCGATCCCTGCTGCGTGTAATGACTTCTTATGCGCAGCGCTTCTCGCATGACGGGCAGATCTATACTGATTGAGACCGAGTGAAGCTGGATGCGATGCATGCAATGTGTCCGGCATGCCTGCATCGACGGGTCAAGAATACGAGTCCAGATTTATGGGGATTCGACCGGATGCGACATGAATCTGTCGAGTAGCGACCTGGTGATTAGGAATGCCGCTGTTATTTCACGCCGAGTGCGGTCTGCACGGCTTGCAGACCATTGGCCCCGCTAGCGGTGTTCACGCCTTCGAGCCATGACTTCAGTAATTCCGGGTGACGCTTGAGCGCATCGGCGGCGGCCACGTCCACGCCGGTTTTCTTTTCCAGCACCTCGGTGATCACGCCGTTTTCCAGATCGACGTTGAACGTCAGTTGCCTGAACAGGCGGCCGACATTCGGGCATTGTTCGGCGTAACCCGTGCGCGCAACGGTATTGACCGTGGCGCCGCCATAGTTCGGGCCGAAGTACTTGTCGCCGCCGTCGAGATAGGTCAGCTTGAATTTGGTGTTCATCAGATGTGGCTCCCACGCGAGGAACACGATCCATTTCTTCTCGCGAACCCAGCGTTCGACCTGGGTGAGCATGCCAGTCTCGCTCGACTCGACCAGCTTCCAGCTGCCGAGCCCGTACGCTTTTTCATCGACCATCTTCTTGATGTTCTGATTGGCCGGCGCGCCCGGCTCGATGCCGTAGATCTTGCTATCGAACTTGTCGGCGTTCTTCGCGAGATCGGCGAACGAGTGCACGCCGGCCGCCGCCACGTAGTCGGGAACCGCGAGCGTGAACTTCGCGTTGCTCAGATTCGGATGCACGACCTCAATCGACTTCTCGTCCTCGAACGGCTTGACGACCGGCGCCTGCGCGGGCATCCAGTTGCCGAGAAACACGTCGATCTGCCCTTTCTTCAAGCCCTGGTAAGTAATCGGCACCGACAGGTTCGCGACGCTCTGCCGGTATCCGAGCGCCTTCAACAGAACGCCGGTCATCGCATTGGTCGCATCGATGTCTGTCCAGCCTGGCCCGGCCATGTTGACTTGGGTGCACGACTGCGGCTCGGCCGCCGCCGTGAACGTGGTCGCCACGCATAGCAACGCAACGCTGGATACCACCTGTTTGAAGAGCTTTTTCATGTCGGCTTCCTGAGGGTGAGATGAGAGTGAGAGGAATCGCTTACGGACGCACTAAGGACGCACTAACGAACCACGGCCGGGAAACGCGCCATCGCTTCGAGCGTATCGAGGTCAATGTGATTGCGCATATAACGCTGGCTTGCATCGACACGCGGTTGCCAGTCCCACGACGCGACCGTGCCTTGCGTCGTGGCCTCGAAATGAAAACGGCGACGGCGCTGGCTGCTCAGCACGTCGTTGTGCAGCGCGACGAGATTCCAGCGCTGGGCGATCTCGTCGCGAAACGCCGCGACTCGCGATGCGTACTCCGCGCGCGCTGCCAGGTTCTCGCGCTCCAGCGGATCGGCGGCGACGTCGTACAGCTGGTCCGGATCGGCTGGCGTGTGAATGAACTTGAAGCGGCCGCGACGCAGCATCACAATCGGCGCGATGGCGCCTTCGGCCAAGTATTCGCCGATCGCTTCGTCATGGCCGCGATGCGCACCCTGCGCACCATGTGCGCCGAGCAGATGCGGCACGAGGCTTTGGCCGTCGAGCGAATCGGGCCATGCAGCGGGCCGCTCGCCGCGCGCCAGCTCAACGAGCGTCGGCAGCAGATCGAGATGCGACACCGACTCGCTCACGCGATGCGCGTCGAACTTCCGGGGCGCATGCACGATCAGCGGCACGCGGCAGCCGCCTTCGAAGAACGTCATCTTGTACCAGAGACCGCGCTCGCCGAGCATCTCGCCATGATCGGACGTCACCACAATGACGGTGTCCTGAGCGAGCCCCGACTGCTCGAGCGCTTCGAGGATCGCGCCGAACTGGTCGTCGACGTATGAGATCGCGCCGTAGTAAGCGCGGCGCGCATTGCGGATCTGCTGGACGGTTGGCGGCGTGCGGTCGGCTTCGCATACATGGCGCAAGCGCTTTGAATGGGGGTCGGCTTCATCGAACGAATCGCGATGCGTGGGCATATCGATGTCTTCGTCGCGGTACATGTCCCAGTATTTTTTCGGAATCGCGTACGGGTCGTGCGGATGCGTCAGCGAGGCAACCATGCAGAACGGTCGCGCATCTTTTCCGGCATGACGTTCGCGTGCGATATCGAAGAGCTTCTGACGCGTGGTGAACGTGACTTCGTCGTCAAAATCAAGCTGGTTCGTGCGTACGCAGGGACCGGCGTCGATCACCGAACTCATGTTGTGATACCACGTCGGACGCGCTTCGAAATTGTCCCAGTCGGGCGTCCAGCCGAAATCGGCGGGATAGATGTCGGTGGTCAGGCGTTCCTCGAAACCGTGCAACTGATCGGCGCCGCAAAAATGCATCTTGCCCGAGAGAATCGTGCGATAGCCCTCCGCGCGGAGATAATGCGCGAACGTCAGCGTTTGCGACGGAAATTCTGCTGCATTGTCATAGGCGCCGATCGCGGACGGCAGCTTGCCGGACAAAAAAGAAAAGCGCGACGGCGCGCACAACGGACTCGCGCAGTACGCCGATTCGAACACGACGCCCTGCTTCGCCAGCCGATCCAGATTGGGGGTTTTCGTCAGACGATGCCCGTATGCGGCAAGCGCGAACGGCGTCAGCTGATCGGCCATCAGAATAAGAATATTCGGTTTCGTGTCAAGCATTGGAGCGCGCCTCGAATAGAATCGCAAGTGTCGGTGCAAGTGTTGAAGCAAGCGGCGGGACGTGAGTGCGGGTCCCGGCATGCACACCACTATTGCCGTCCAATTCGCCGCTGTGAAGACTGCAAATCGTTATGTGCCTATAAGGGGGTGTTATGCCGAGGCAGGATCGCTTGCCGCCGATGCAGGCGTTGACGATGTTCGAATCGGCAGCGCGTCTGGCCAGCTTCACGGCGGCCGCGCGCGAACTGGGCTCGACACAGCCGGCGGTCAGTCAGCGCGTCGTGCAGCTCGAAGAAGCGCTCGGCGCGCCGTTATTCGAACGCGGTCACCGCGGCGTCACGCTCACGGAAGACGGCGTGCGCCTGTTCGAAGCGGTCCGTGACGCGCTCGACACCATTCGCCTCGCCACCGCTGAGATCCGCGCACGGCGCACGCCGCAAACGCTGACGCTCTGCACCGATTTCGGCTTCGCAACCTACTGGCTGATGCCGCGCCTGTCGCAATTCAAGGCGCTGATGCCGGACGTCGACGTCAAGATCATCACGTCGCAGAACGTGTTCGATCCGTCGCACAATCAGGTGGACATTGCGATCGCTTTCGGCGATGAAGATGCGGACTGGACCGCCCGCGGCGCAGTCAAACTGTTTCCGGAGCGCGTCACACCGGTGTGCAGTCCGGCTTTTCTCGCCGCGCATCCGCCGTTGCGCGCGCCGTCCGATCTGACGGCGCTGCCGCTGCTGCATCTTGAACCGACCCATCCGGCACGCTGGCTGTCGTGGGCCGACTGGTTCGCCGCGCAGGGTCTCGACGCGCCGGCCGCGCATCGCGGCATCACATTCAACAGTTTTACGCTGGTCGCGCATGCGGCAATCATGGGCCAGGGTGTCGCGCTCGGGTGGGCGCCTTTAGTCGACGAGCTCCTCGCGACTGGGCAGCTCGTCGAACTGTTCGATACGCCGGTCGTCACCGAACGCGGCTATCTGCTCGTCACGCAGCGCGCGGCCACACCCGTGATCAACGCATTCCGCCAGTGGCTGCTGGGCGAGTGCGGGCTCGATGCCGAATAGCCGCTGACGCTCCCATTCCAGCGCGACGGCGGTTAGCTTCTATCCGTGTGTGTCGCTGATTTGCTCTACTTCGATGATGCATGCCGCGCCCCGCGGCGTTGCCCTATCGCCTAAGTGGAGAGCGCATGTCCGCCGATTCCCGTCCCGATCAACTGGTTCTCACTGTCGCGTGTCCGAGCGCGGCGGGCCAGGTCGCCGCCGTCGTCGGCTTTCTCGACCGGCACCATTGCTATATCGACGAACTGACCGTTTTCGACGACGACCTCAGCGAGCGCTTCTTTGTACGTTGCGTGTTTCATGGCGTCGGGCGTGATGAGCTGCTGCACGTCGGCGCGCTACGGCGCGAGTTCGAACCGATCGCCGAACGCTTTCAGATGACATGGGCGATGCACGATGTCGGCACGCGTCCCAAGGTGCTGATCATGGTGTCGAAACTGGAGCACTGCCTCGCCGATCTGCTATTCCGCTGGCGCATGGGCGAGCTGAAAATGGATATCGTGGGCATCGGCTCGAATCATCGGGACCTCGAACCGCTCGCTCAGCAGCACGGTTTGCCGTTTCACCATCTGCCGATCAGCGCCGACACGAAACCGCAGCAAGAGGCGCGTCTGCTCGATCTGTTCGAGACGTCGGGCGCGGAATTGATGATCCTCGCGCGCTACATGCAGATTCTTTCCGGCGAAACGAGCCGCGCGCTCGCGGCGCGCGCGATCAATATCCACCATTCTTTTCTGCCCGGCTTCAAGGGCGCGAAGCCTTATCATCAGGCGCACGCACGCGGCGTGAAACTGATCGGCGCAACCGCGCATTTCGTCACCGACGATCTCGACGAAGGTCCGATCATCGAACAGGTCGTGGAGCGCGTCGATCACTCGTACAGTCCGGAGCGGTTACTCGCGACGGGACGCGACGTGGAGTGCATCACGCTCGCGCGGGCAGTGAAGGCGTTCATCGAGCGGCGGGTGTTCATTAATGGCGATCGGACTGTCGTGCTGCAATAAAAAACGCCGCTGTATAGCGGCGTTTTTTAGAAGTTGCCGCTCCAAAGCGGCAACTCATTCGGCAATCAATCGCATCACCTCAGCGTCACTTCACCCAACTATCCACGCGATCCGCATGCGCACCAATCCACGCATCGGCAGCAGCAGTCGGCTTCTCACCGTTCTGCGTGGCCAGCATCACGCTGTCGATCTCACCCGGTTTCCACTGGAACTTCTTGAGGAACGCAACCACCGGCGGCGCCTTCTTCTCAAGATCCGGATTCACGACGCTATCCACGTGCTCCGATTCGCCGAACACTTTCTTCGGATCGTCGAGGAATTTGAGCTTGTACTTCGCGAACATCCAATGCGGCTTCCAGCCGGTCACGATGATCGGCTTGCTCGCGGCTTCCGAGCGCGCCAGTTCCGCGGTCATCGCGCTGCCCGAGCTCGGCATCAGCTGATAATTGAGGTTGTAGGCCTTGATCGCTTCGCTGGTCTTCTGCATCACGCCCGCGCCGGCATCGATACCGACGATGCGCGAGCCGAACTCCGCCTTCTTCGCTTCCAGATCGCCGACCGTCGTCACGTCGGCATTCTCAGGCACGATCAAACCGATCTTCGCGTCGTTGAAGTTCGGGCCGAGGTCGACGACCTTTTCCTTGAAGTTATTCCAGTACGCGCCGTGCGTGACCGGCAGCCACGCGGACAACGTCGCGTCGAGATCGCCGCGCGCCACGCCCTGCCACATCACACCGGCTGCGACCGGCACAAGTTGCACCTGGTAGCCGAGCCGCTTCTCGATCACGCGTGCGGCCACGTTCGAGGTCGCGACGCTGTCATCCCATCCTTCCACATAGCCGATCTTGATGGTCGGCTTCGCATCGGCCGACACACCCGCGCTCGTTGCAGCCAGCGCTGCACCCAACGCGCTCAATACCAATACCTTCCTGATCAGTCTCATCGTCGCTCTCCCGTTCACCGTCCAAACTACCCATTGAGCATTAAGAATCACCAGCCAGAATTGCCGGGTAACGTTCATTTCCGACATCCAGTTGTCAGGACGCGACTTCCTTCCCCGCGCTCGTTTTATTGTCTTACTTATCCACCACGAGATCGCTCAGCGGCTTGCTGCAACACAGCAGCACCATCCCCTGGTCGATCTCGCGCTGACGAATCCCGCCCGCGTGTTTCATATCGACTTCGCCTGATACGAGTTTGACCTTGCAGGTGCCGCACATGCCTTGCGTGCAAGACGCCGGCAGCCGCACGCCGGCTTTTTTGGCGGCGTCGAGCACGTGCTGGCCGCCGCCGCACTCGATCTCGCGATGACTCTTCGCGAAGCTCACTTTGAATTTCGTTTCCGTCTCGACGGGAGCCGGCGCGAAACCCGGCGCCTGTTCACGCGCATCCGCAAAGCGCTCCACATCCGCAGTCTGCAGCACGTCCGCGACGAGCGCGGTCGTCAACTGCGCGGCCACTTCGCTGACCGTCTCGAACGAAAAACTTTCTTCGTGATAGCGGCGGCGATCGAAGCCGCCCTCATCCAGCAGATTGCGCACCGCCTGCATGTACGGCGTGGGTCCGCAAGTGAAAATCTCGCGCTCCAGAAAATCCGGCGCGATGAGCTTCAGCAGCGGCAACGTCAGAAAGCCCGTTACGCCCGGCCAGTTGGTGCGCGCACCGAGCCGTTCACAAACGAACGCCGTGCGGAAATTGGCCTGATTCGACGCGATCAGATCCAGCTCGCGCGCGAAGATGATGTCGTCCGGCGTACGCGCGCTGTGCACGAACACGATGTCGCTATCCTCGCCGAGTTCGTGATGCGCGCGGCTCATCGACATTAGCGGCGTGATGCCCGAACCGGCCGAGAGGAACAGGAACTTGCGCGCCGGGTGCCGTGCACAGGTGAATTCACCGGATGGCCCAAGCACGCGAACCTGCGCCCCGGCGTGCAGATTGTCGTGCAACCAGTTCGACACCTTGCCGCCCGGTACACGCTTGACGGTGATCGAAATGGTGTGCGGGCGTGTCGGCGGCGACGAGATCGTGTAGCAGCGATTCACCGCCTCGCCGTCGATGTCGAGTTCCAGCGTAATGAACTGCCCGGGCTCGAACACGAACGCCCGCTCGGACGGTGCGCGAAAGAAAAAGCTCTTGACGTCGTGCGTTTCCTGGCGGACCTGGCAGCACACCAGCGTGTCGTCGGTATCGCTGTTCCAGCGCGCGGGCAGCGTCTCCCAGAACCGCGGTTGTGTGACACGGTTTGGAGCCGGCTCGGGGCTGAGCTGAAGCGTCGCCTGATCGCGCATCATTGTTTTCTCCCGCTCCTGGTTGCGGAGTCGCGCTCAGCGCATGAAGGACACGACTTTTTCGCCGTGCGCAACCGGCGCAGCATCGCCGGCATCTGTTGTTTGGGGCGCATTGCTGTAATCCGCCATGCGACCGATGTACCACTCGCAGAACTTCTCGACGAGCCCTTCGGTGAACGGCGAATACGGACCCGGCTCATAGGCGCTGCTCGTCGCGCCGCGTTGCGAATACTCGACAAGCGCGCGGTCCTGGTCGTTCGTCGCGCGCCACACGGCCGTGAGGTTGTTCACGTCGTAATCGATGCCTTCGCGCGCGTCCTTGTGCACGAGCCACTTGGTGCGCACCAGCGTTTTACCCGCGGAGAGCGGAATCACCGAGAAACTCACGATGTGGTCGCTCATGAAGTGATGCCACGAATTCGGCTGCGTCCAGAACGACAAGCCGCCGAGATCAGCCTGTTCGAAGCCGCCGAGCAGTTTCTTCGACGCGACGCGCGCGTCCAGCGTCTGCGATTCGCCGTCCCGATCGAGCGGCAAGCGTTGCGTGCGGAAACCGGTGACGAGATCGGCAAGCCGTTCGATCTCCGCGGACGGCAGCTTCATCGCCTCCCATTGCGCGGTACGGCGCGCAACGGTCGCTTCGAACGCAGCCATGCCTTCTTCGTTGTCCGGCGTGCGTTGATAGCCGAAGCCGTATTCATAGAGGGAAATCGTCAGCTCAGGATGGTTCGCGACGCAGTGATAGCACTCGCGATTGTTCTCCATCGTGAGCTTCCAGTTGCCTTCCTCGATGATGTCGATCGAAGCCGCGACCTTGCAGCCCGCCAGATCGTGCGGCAGCAGATACGGCTCCATTGCGGCGCGCATCACAGCGAAGTCGGCGGGCGGATTGTCCGCGAGACAGATGAAGATCAAGCCTGCGAGATTCTCGACGTGGACGGTCTTCAGGCTATGTTTGCAGCGGTCGAACTGGTCGCCCATGTGTTCGGCGAACATCAGTTCGCCGTTCAGGTTGTAGGTCCAACTGTGATACGGGCAGACAATATTGCCGAGCGAGCCCTTTTCCGTATTGCACAGCCGCGAACCGCGATGGCGGCAGACGTTATGGAACGCCCTCACCTGCATGTCGTCGTCGCGCACGATCAAAATCGAATCGTGACCGATTTCCACCGTGATGTAGTCGCCGGCCTCCGGCACGTCAGGTTCGACGGCAACCTGAATCCAGTGTTGCCGGAAGATCGCGTCCATGTCGAGCGCGAAAATGTCCTCGCTCGTGTAGAACGGCGCTTCCAGCGTGTAGCTCTTTTTGCGGCGTTCGATCATTGCGCGAACGTCTGCGGAAACTTTCATTGTGTGCTCCGTTGCGTGTCACGTCTGGCGCCGCGCCAGGCCCTCCTGGTCGCATGCTCGCCCGAACCGGAAATCAGTAATCCACGAGTTGATGCTCGCGCAAATACGCGAGAATCACTTGTGCTTTTTCGACGGAACTCCCTTCAATTACGACGCTGCCGCCGCGGCTTTCGGTCGTTGTCGCCGACAGCATGCGGGCGTGCCCGGAACGCTTTTCGGCGGCGGCGAGGCGCACTGGTTTGGCGGTCGCGGGGCGAGTCGTCCAGGCGAGGTCGTCGGGGTTGCCGCTGGCTTGCGTCGCGACCGGGCGGATCGTGCCTTCGCGCAGCCGTGCGTACGCGTAGCTGGGCGCGGCGTTAGCCATCGGATGCACGGCGACCAGCGCGGGTAGCTTGACCTCGATGCGCCGGCGCAAGCCCTTCGGCATGAATTGCCGGACTTCCGCGCTGCCGTCGCGGATCGTCAGATCGACCGCGGCGCCGACAAGCGCAATGTCGAGCGCGCTAGCGATCCGATAAGGCAGCATGCCGCTATCGAACGCGCCCTCCGCACGGGTGCCGGTCAGCACGAGGTCGTAGCCTTGCAAACGCGCGACGAGCGGTGCTACCGCATCGCCCTGCAACTCAGGCGCTGAAGGCACATCGCGCACGGCGAGCACTTCGACACACCGCGCGCCGAGCGCGAGATACTCCTGCAGCGCCGGATTCGCCGGATCGCCCGCATGCAACACATCGAGCGTCGCGCCGTGCACTTTTGCGAGCGAGAGCGCCATTGTCAGCGCGGCGGCATCATTGCGGCTATAGCGCGCGGTGCCGCTGACCGGATGACGACCCACGGAAACCAGTACGGCGATCTTCATGCGATGGCTCCTTCCGCGACAGCCGTGGAATTCAATAACGCGGCGCCGGTTCCGCGTGCACTGCGCGCGGCCGCCGCGGCGTCGTTCAGCGCCACGATGGTTTCCTGCGCATCCGCGATGACGGTCAGATTGGCGCGTTTGGCGATCGGCGCACTGGCGTCGAGGTTCACGGCGATCACGTGCCGGCAATCCTTGATGCCTTGCAAATGCTGGACCGCGCCTGAAATGCCGAATGCGATATAGACGCTGGCTTCGACGGTCTTGCCGGTCGCGCCGATCTGCTTGTCGCGGGTGAATTTGCCATCGTCCACGGCGACGCGGCTCGCGCCGATCGCGGCACTCAAGGTGGCCGCCAGACGCTCGAACGCGGCGACGTCGCTCACGCCGTTACCCGCCGATACGATGAAATCCGCCTCTTCCAGCGCAAGCTGGGCGGCATTGATTTCCTCGATGCCGAGGTCGCGCACGGCGCCTTTGGACGCGACAGGCTCACCATCGAAGCGCCACACGACCCGCTCACCCGCACCGACAAACGGCAATTTCGGATCGACAGCATTCGGCGCGAGCAGAACGACCTCCGGCAGCGCGCGCACGGCGAACGCCGTATTGGTCTGGATATACGTCGCGACGTGCGCCGCATCGATCTCGACGACATGCGTCGCGATGCTCGCGTTCGCCGCAGCGGCGTAACGGCGGCCAAGATCGCCGTCGCCGGTTGCGTTGTCGGGCATGAAGATGTGCGCAGGCGCATACGCGGCCACGCAAGCGGCCAACGCATTGAGTTCGTCTAGAGGCGCGAACATACGACGGTCGAACATCGGCAGCTCGATCAGCTTGTCGGCGCCGAGCGCGGCGGCATCGTCGCTGAATTCGCCGAATACGAGCAGCACGACCTCGGTTTGCGCATCCGCGATCAGCGCGGCGGCGGCTAAAGTCTGGCGCGCGTGGTCATCCAGCGCGCCGCGGTCCGCGTGCGCGGCAACCAATAGCACACGTTGTGGCGCGGCCGTCGTGCGGCGCGGCTTGGCCTGGGCACGATGCGCAGCGCCAGCCATCGAAAATTCCATCGAGCCAGCTTCGCCCACCACGCCAAGCGTAATGCGCTTGAGCCCATCCGCCGTGATCGTGAACGGCCGGCGCGGATCGATTCGTTTGAGGTTATTCATCGCGTTACTCCAGCGCCGCTGCGACCAGTTCGGCGACGTCGAGCACTTCCGGACGCGGGCCGACCACACCTTCGAGCATCGCCGTGCAGTTGGGGCAGCCCACCGCGACGATCTCGGCGCCGACTGCGCGCGCGTCGTCGATGCGGATATCGGGAATGCGTTTCTTGCCGGGAATGTCGGTCAACGGCGCACCGCCGCCGCCACCGCAGCAACGTCCACGCATGCCGTTGCGTTCCATCTCGACCACCTTGATGCCGATGGTTTTCAGCAAACGCCGCGGCGCTTCTGTCTCACCGTTATAGCGGCCCAGATAGCACGGGTCGTGATAGGTGATCTTGCGGTCCGCGAATGCGGCGACCGCGCGCGGCGACAGTTTTCCGCTCGCGAGCAGTTCTTCGATCAACGCCGTGTGATGCTGCACCTCGTAGAAACCGCCGAGTGCGCGGTATTCGTTGCGCAGGCTGTGCAGCACGTGCGGATCGGCGGTGACGATCTTGCGGAACGAGTACTGCGACAGCGTGCCGATCAGCCTGGTTGCGAGTTGCTGGAAGGTCGCTTCATCGCCGAGACGCCGCGCCGTGTCGCCGGTATCGGTTTCGACGCCGCCGAGCACCGCGTAGTCGATGCCCGCGCGATTCAGCACCTTGACGAGCGCTCGCAGCGTGCGCTGATAGCGCATGTCGAACGCGCCTTCGCCGGCGATCAGCAGCACATCGACCGGCCGCCCCGGCTGTGCCACCTGCACCTGCAAATCGACGGCCCAGTCGTAACGCGCGCCGATGTCATAGCCGTTCGCGCTGCCGGTTTCGCGCAGATTCGCGAGTGTGATCGGGCCTTTTCCTGGCACGCTACCTTCGACCAAAGTCTGATTGCGCCGCATATCGACGATCGCATCCACATGCTCGATCAGCATCGGGCACTCCTGCACGCAGGCGCGGCAGGTCGTGCAGGACCACAGCGTATCCGCTTCGATCAGGCTCGAGATCAGCGGCTTGCCCGGCGCACCGCTGTGCTGGCCGACCGGAATGCCGGGCGTCGGACTGCCCGCATACGCGGCGTCCGTGCCGCCCACCATGCCGGTGACGAGATCCTGAATCAGTTTCTTCGGGTTGAGCGGCTGGCCGGCGGCGAACGCGGGACATGCCGCTTCGCACTTGCCGCACTGCACGCAGGCGTCGAAGCTCAGCAACTGGTTCCAGCGAAACTCGACCGGCTTGCCGACGCCGTACTCCTTCGCGTCGAGCAGCGGCGCCTTCAAGGCGGTCGGCGGCACGACGTCGTTGTCGTTGCGCTCGGCAAAGCGCTCCTGACGCGGATGAAACGCGAGGTGCAACAGGCCGGCGAGCGCGTGCTTCATCGGGCCGCCGCGTGCGGCGCCGAACGTCATCGTGAAAGCACCCACGGCAATCAGCAACGCGACGATGATGGCAAGCGCCCCCGACATCGCCGCGGCGGGCAACGCGATAAACAGCACCAACCCGAGCGCGAACGAACCCAGCAACAGCGGCAGATGATCCCAAGGTCCGCGCGAGAGCCGCGCCGGCACCGCCTTCGCGCCATGCCGCCGGCGCCAGACGAACACCGCGCCGACCAGCATCACGAGCGCAGCCAGAAAGATCAGCTTGTCGAGCCACGGCGAGTAGATCGCGAGGCCATAGTTGACGAACACCAGCGCCATCGCGAGGATCGCGCCGCCCGCGGTCGCGACGTGCGTCTTCGCGATGTACGGATCACGCGCGACCACATGATGCAGGTCGACGAAATAGCGTTTGGGGATCGCGAGCAGGTTGGCCCAGCCATAGGTGCCCGCCGCCGTGGCGCGACCTTCTCGCCAGTAAGCCGCGCGTTTTGCGAGTGCGAACACCAGACCGGCCACCGACACCCACAGCAGGACGGTGATGACAAACACGGGGCTCATCGTCAGAAATCCTTGCAAAGGCGCAGCGCGTCGTAGATCGCGCCGTGAATGTTGTGCATCGAAATGCAGTCGCCGACGCGGAACAGCAGGAAGCGGCCGTTACCGAGTTCTTCGCTCAACGAGGGCTGCGGCTCCGACGCGAAGAGCTTATGCACATCGACCTGGCCGCGATTCACGGATTCGGGCTTAAGCTTCCAGTACAACGCGTCGTTCGGCGTGCTGCCATTCTCGATCACCACCTGATCGACCGCGCGCTCCTCCTGCTCCTCGGTGTACTCGTTGCGGATCACGGCGATCTTCTTGCCGTCTTCCTCATACACCTTGTCGAGCCAGTAGTTCGGCGTGTGGATCACGCCTTGCGCATAGAGGCGGCGATAGAAGATCGGGAACGTGGTGCCGCCGACGTCGTCGGCCACTTTCACGTCCGGCGTCACGATCTCGACGTTCGAGCCGCGGCTCGACATGAAATCCGCGACGCCCGCGCCGGCGTGCGTGCTGACGCCGTCATAGACGAGCACGTTCTTGCCCGGCTCGACCTTGCCCGACAGCACGTCCCACGAACTCACCGCGAGTCCCTGCTCGACGCCCCACGCGGCCACTTGCGACGTGAACGACGAACCACCTGTAGCCAGCACGACGATGTCCGGCTTCTCCGCCATGATGGTTTTTTCGTCCGCGGCGACCCCGAGGCGGCGATCGACACCGAGCCGCTTCGTCTCCATGTCGAACCAGCGCACGATACCCGCCATCTGTTCGCGCTGCGGCGCTTTCGCGGCGAGCATGATCTGCCCGCCGACGTAGTCGTTCTTCTCGAACAGCACCACGTCATGACCGCGCGACTTCGCGACGCGCGCCGCCTCGAGTCCGGCCGGACCCGCGCCGACCACGACCACCTTGCGCTTCGGGCCGCGCGTCTTCGCGATCACGTGCGGCATGGTTTCTTCACGCGAGGTCGCCGCGTTCTGCACGCACAGCACGTCGAGCCCGTTGTACTGCCTGTCGATGCAATAGTTCGCGCCGACGCACTGCTTGATCTCGTCTTCCCTGCCGTCGCGAATCTTGATCACCATGTGCGGATCGGCAATCTGCGCGCGCGTCATGCCCACCAGGTCGACCATGCCGCTCGCCAGCAGCCGTTCCGCCTGGCCTGCATCGCGGATGCTTTGCGCGTGCATCACCGGCAGCTTCACCACCGACTTGATGCCGGCTGCAAGATGCACGAACGGCTCGGGCGGCAGCGCCATCGGCGGCATGCAGTTCGCCAGGGTATTGTGCGTATCCGCGCCCGACCCGATCACGCCGACGTAATCGATCAGCCCCGTCTCCGCCATGGCCTGGGCGATCTCTTTCAGTTGTTCGTGGTCGAGGCCGTCTTCATGGAATTCGTCGCCGCACATGCGCAGTCCGACGCAGAAGTCGGCGCCCACCGCCTCGCGCACCGCCTTCAATACTTCAGTGCCGAAACGCAGGCGGTTTTCGAGCGAGCCGCCCCATTCGTCGGTACGGAAATTCGTGCGCGGACTCCAGAACTGGTCGATCAGATGCTGGTGCGCCGCCGAGATTTCGACGCCGTCCATGCCCGCATCCTTCACGCGTTTCGCGGCCGCCGCGAAGTCGCTAATAATCCGGCGAATCTCTTCCACTTCGATAATCTTCGCGTTACCGCGGTGCACCGGTTCACGCACGCCGGACGGCGACATCAGATGCGGCCAGTGCTCGCCATGAAATGCCGAGCGGCGGCCCATGTGGGTAGCCTGGATCATGATCTTCGCACCGTGCCGATGCATCGCTTCGGCGAGGCGCGCGAGCGGATCGATGACCTTGTCGGTCGAGAGATTCACCGATTTCCACCAGCCTTGCGGACTGTCGATCGAAACCGGGCTCGACCCGCCGCACACGGCGAGGCCGACGCCGCCCTTCGCCTTCTCCTCGTAGTAACGGATATAACGGTCGCCTGGCAGACCGCCCGGCTCCGCATAGACCTCGGCGTGCGCGGTGCTGACGATGCGGTTACGCAGGGTCAACTGGTTCAGCGTGAGAGGCTTGAAAAGGTTCGGGTAACGCATCGCGATCGACCTCGGAATGGATAGGCTGTGTGCGTTGTTACGACGCGAGCGGCGACACTTCGAATACGCAGTGATCGTGGCCTTCAGCCGCGCATTGCGCTTCCTTCGACCAGGACGCCGGCCCCTTCTTCACCGAATCCGGCGCGGTATCGTTGACCCAGTCCATCGCGCCCGCGAACCAGCCGGCGAACATGTAGCAAAGCTTGCCTTCCTTGCCCGGCTGCGCCAGCACGAACGACGAGTGATGCAGTTCGATGCGCGCACGCGCGCTGGACGGATCGGCCTCCGTGATCCTGAAGAGGCCCCAGCCGCGTTGCGACAGGCGGTTCAGGTAATGCTCGAACACCGCCATGCCGGCAATGCCGTGCTGCTTCGCTTCCTTGTCGCACCAGAAGTACGCGGACTTGTAGCCGGCCTTGTAGAGAATCTCGGCATACGTGTCGCGGCCGAGCGCTTCTTCGACGGCGGTGTGATTGTTCGTGAAGAAATGGCGCGGCACGTAGAGCATCGGCAGCGCGTCGGTGGTCCAGACGCCGGTGTTCGGATCGACGTCGATAGGCAGTTGGGGTTGCATGTGGAGACTCCGTTTTTATGTGGGCGGTTTTATCGGCGAATGGAGATCAGACCGTCCACACTTCGCCGAACACGCGAACCCAGTTTTCGCCCATGATCTTCCTGATGCGTGTCTCGCTCCAACCGGCGCGCTCCATCGCGGCCGTCAGGTTCGGAAACTCGCCGATCGTGCGGATGCCTTCCGGATTCACGACCTTGCCGAAGTTCGTCAGCTGGCGATAACGGCCCTTGTCGTGCGTGATCCAATCGAAGAACTCGGTGCTATAGCCTTGCGTGAAGTCCGTGCCGATGCCGACCTGGTCTTCGCCGATCAGATCGACCACGTATTCGATCGCTTCGAGGTAGTCTTCGACGGTCGCGTCCGGGCCGCGCTTGAGGAACGGCGCGAACATCGTCACGCCGACGAAACCGCCCGCATCCGCAATCTCTTTCAATTGCTCGTCGGTCTTGTTGCGCGGATGCTCCTTCAGTCCCGACGGGCAGCAATGCGAGTAGCACACCGGCTTGTTCGACGCGGCAATCGCTTCCGACGACGTCTTGCCGCCCACATGCGACAGGTCGACCATGATGCCGACGCGGTTCATCTCCTGAATCACTTCGCGTCCGTAACCCGACAGCCCGCCGTCGCGCTCATAACAGCCGGTGCCGACCAGATTCTGCGTGTTGTAGCAAAGCTGGACCACGTTCACGCCGAGGTCCTTGAAAGCTTCGATATAGCCAAGGTTGTCCTCGAACGCGTGCGCGTTCTGGAAGCCGAAGATGATGCCGGTCTTGTTCTCTTTCTTCGCGCGCAAGATGTCGTCGGTGGTGCGCACCAGCGTCAGGATTTCGCCGTACTCGCGGATCTGCTGCTTCATTTCGGCGATGTTGTCGACCGTCTTCTGGAAGCTTTCCCAGACCGACACTGTGCAGTTCACCGCCGTCACGCCACCCTTCCTCATGTCCTCGAACACCGAGCGCTCGAACTTCGAAATGTTCAGGCCGTCGATGATGATGCTGTTGTCGTGCAGGTTGCTCATCGTTTGCTCCAGGCGTTCTCAGTAGATGGGAAAGCGTTCGCACAGCGCGAAAATCTCGCGGCGCACCCGTTGTTCTGTTGCCGCATGGCCTTCCGGATGGTTGCGCAGCGCATCGAGCACGTCGACGATCAGCCGCCCGGTCTCACGGAACTCGGCGACGCCGAAGCCGCGCGTCGTGCCAGCGGGCGTGCCGAGGCGAACGCCGGACGTGACGGTCGGCTTCTCGGTGTCGAAAGGAATACCGTTCTTGTTGCAGGTGATGCCCGCGCGTTCCAGCGCCTGCTCGACCTGATTGCCCTTGAGCCCCTTCGGGCGCAGATCGACCAGCAGCAGATGGTTGTCGGTGCCGCCCGTGACCAGATCGACGCCACCAGCCTTCAACACTTCGCCCAGCGCCTGAGCGTTGGCGAGCACATTGTCGATGTAGGTCTTGAAGCCCGGTTGCAGCGCTTCGCCGAACGCGACTGCCTTGCCCGCAATCACATGCATCAGCGGGCCGCCCTGCAAGCCGGGGAAGACTGCGGAGTTGATCTTCTTCGCGATGTCTTCGTCATTCGTCAGCACAAAGCCACCGCGCGGACCGCGCAAGGTCTTGTGCGTGGTCGAGGTGACGACGTGCGCGTGCTCGACCGGATTCTGATGACGCCCCGCCGCGATCACGCCGGCAATGTGCGCCATATCCACCATCAGCTTCGCGCCGACGCCGTCCGCGATCGCGCGCAGCCGTGCGAAGTCCAGCGCGCGCGGGTAAGCCGAGAAGCCGGCGATCAGGAGCGCCGGTTTGTGCTGCTGCGCGAGTTCCTCGATCTGCTCGTAATCGATCAGCATCGTCTCGCGATTGACGCCGTACTGCACCGCGTTGAACCATTTACCCGACAGCGCCGGCTTAGCGCCGTGGGTCAGGTGGCCGCCCGCGTCGAGCGACATGCCGAGCACCGTATCGCCGGGCTTGACCAGCGCGAGCATCACCGCGCCGTTCGCCTGCGCGCCCGAATGCGGCTGCACGTTGGCGAACTTCGCATTGAACAGTTGCTTGATCCGGTCGAGCGCCAGCGTTTCGATCACGTCGACGTATTCGCAGCCGCCGTAGTAACGCTTGCCCGGATACCCTTCCGCATATTTGTTGGTCAGCACCGAGCCCTGCGCTTCGAGCACCGCGCGCGACACGATGTTTTCCGACGCGATCAATTCGACTTGCGACTGCTGGCGCTCCAGCTCTTTCAAAATAGCGCCGCGCACCGACGCATCGCGCGTGGCCAGCGATTCTTCAAAGAAAGGATTCGGGTTCGACATGGGAAGGTCCGTGGGTTCGGGAAACGGGCGTTGACGGAGGGCCGGAAGCGGCCCTGAAGGCCCGCTAGTACCGGTCTGCATTGCGTCTATTCTTGACGCTCGCCTCGCGCGTCAATTTACGAATTCAGACGCGTTCTTTGCCTTTTCCGCCATGCGCGTCCTTTTTCGACAAGTCGGCGGTTCGTGTTCCGGCGCGAATGAAATTGCTGCACTGCAGCTGAACTTCGTGCGCTGTTCGGGTGCGTTTGCGGGCGGCTGCGGCTCCGTTCTGGTGCCAGTTGTTTAGCTATCCACGCCGTTTAATGCGCAACGCCCACGCGAGCGAGGGTTTAGCCTGATGGCGCGGTAGTTGCTCTAGTCCTCAAAATCACAGGGTTCGCCGCGCCCCACGGCGACGCGACATTACAGATTCGAAGGATTCATTTCCCCCATGCCCACCGATCGCACTGCGTCGCTGTCGCACTTCGCGTTCATGCCGGTTCCTAACTTCACGATGATCGCGTTCACCAACGCGATCGAAGTGCTGCGCATGGCGAACTACCTGTCGGGGCAGACGCTCTACCGCTGGTCGATCGTGAGCCCCGAAGGCGGGCCGGTGACGGCGAGCAACGGCCTGGCGGTCGACACCGGCCCGGTCGAATGCGTCGGCCTGCCCGATATCGTGTTCGTGGTGGGGGGTATCGACGTGCAGCGCGCGACCACGCCCGCCCATCTTTCCGCGTTGCGCCGCTTTGCCCGCATGGGCAGCGTGCTCGGCAGCCTGTGCACCGGCACCTATGCGCTGGCGCGCGCCGGTTTGCTGGCCGGCTACGCGTGTGCGATTCACTGGGAGAACATGTCGGCGCTAAAGGAGGAGTTTCCCGACACGCGTTTTCTGAAAGAACTGTTCGTGATCGATCGCGATCGCGTCACCTGCACGGGCGGCGTCGCGCCCCTCGACATGATGCTGAACCTGATCACCCCGCGCGTGGGCACGGCGCGTGTCACGCAGATCGCGGAGCAGTTCATCGTCGAACACGTGCGCGATACCAGTGCGCAGCAGAAAATGCCGCTGGTGGCGCGGCTTGGCTCGGCCAACAAGTCGCTCTTCGAAGTGATCTCGCTGATGGAGAACAATATCGAGGAGCCGCTTTCACGCGAAGAACTCGCACGGCTGGCGGGCATGTCGCAACGGCAATTGCAGCGGCTGTTCCGCGAGCATCTCGGCATGACGCCGACGCATTACTATCTGACGTTGCGGCTGCGGCGCGCCCGCGAACTCCTGCTGCAGACCGACATGTCGATCATGCACATCACGATGGCTTGCGGCTTCCAGTCGGCCTGCCACTTCTCGAAGAGCTACCGCGACGCGTTCGGCACTGCGCCCACGCGCGAGCGCCGCAAGCAGGCGCCTTCCCTCGCCTCGCCGCCTGTCATGGCGGCGTGAGTCCAAGCCGCTTGGGGCGGCTTGGGTCGTGTTGCCGTCGTTGTGCATGCGTTGAACGCGGGAAACACCCAACGCATGTGTGATGCAACGGCCGGCGTCAGGCCGCCTTCAACAGCCCATGCGGATCGAGCACAAACTTCCTCGGTGCGCCGCCATCGAACTGCCGGTAACCTTCGGGCGCTTCGTCGAGCGACACGACAGTCACGTTCACGATATCCGCGATCGGCAGCCGGTCCCACAAAATGGCCTGCATCAGATTGTGGTTGTACTTCATCACCGGCGTCTGCCCGGTATGGAACGAGTGTGACTTGGCCCAGCCGAGTCCGAAGCGGATGCTCAGGCTGCCTTTACGCGCGGCGGCATCGGCGGAACCCGGGTCGTCGGTCACGTAGAGGCCCGGAATGCCGATTGCGCCGGCGGCCCGCGTGATTTCCATCAGCGAATTGAGCACCGTGGCCGGCGCTTCTTCGTGCTGGCCGCTGCTGCCGTGGCCGTGTGCTTCGAAGCCGACGCAGTCCACCGCGCAATCCACCTCGGGCTTGCCGAGGATTTGCTCGATCTGCTCGCCCAGCGTCGCATCCTTCGACAGGTCGATGGTCTGGAAACCCATCTTGCGGGCATGCGCGAGACGTGCCTCGTTCATGTCGCCGACGATCGTGCACGCCGCACCGAGCAGGCGCGCCGACGCGGCCGCCGCCATCCCAACCGGCCCTGCGCCGGCAATATAGACAGTCGCGCCGGGCTTGACGCCAGCCATCACGGCGCCGTGATAGCCAGTCGGCAGAATGTCGGACAGACACGTGAGATCGCGGATCTTTGCCATCGCCTGCGCACGGTCGGGAAACTTCAGCAGATTGAAGTCGGCGTACGGCACCATCACGTACTCAGCCTGGCCGCCGATCCAGCCGCCCATGTCTACGTAACCATAAGCACCGCCCGCCCGCGACGGATTCACGTTCAGACACACGCCGGTATGCTGCGCCTTGCAGGTCGGGCAGCGCCCGCAGGCAACGTTGAACGGCACCGACACCAGGTCGCCGATCGCCAGCGTTTCAACGTCGCGGCCGATCTCGATTACCTCGCCGGTAATCTCGTGGCCAAGCACGAGGCCGACTTCGGCGGTCGTGCGGCCACGCACCATGTGCTGGTCGGAGCCGCAAATATTCGTGCTCACCACCTTCAGAATCACCCCGTGGCCGATCGCCCGGCCCGCTGGATCGACCATCTTCGGATAGTCGATCGACTGCACTTCCACCTTGCCCTGCCCTACATACACGACGCCACGATTGCTGCTCATTGTTCGTCTCCATGTCTTGTGAGCGGCGCTCGCTTGATTCGGCCTCGCCGACCTCGTGCGCCGCTCAACGAGCGTAGTGCCAGCTGCGACAAAGGACATGTATCGAACGCGACACCGGCTTGGCCGTAACCGACACGCACGGCGCAACCCCCGCGTACGCTGATGCGCCTCGTTTTTTATTGATTGACTGTTCAATATAAAAAACCTAACATGCACCATCGAACCCAGCTCGGCCTACCGCCTGTCACGTCATGCCCAAACTCGGAATGCGCGAAATCCGCCGCGCGCAATTGATCGACGCGACGCTCCTGACCATCGATCGGGCGGGTCTGGCCGGCGCGACGCTCGCATCGGTCGCGCAGCGTGCGAGCATTTCCACCGGCATCGTCAGCCACTATTTCGGCGACAAGGACGGTTTGCTCGAAGCCACCATGCGTCACGTGCTGCGCGATCTGTGGCAAGCCACCGCGCGCCGGCGCCGTGCGGCGAAGGCGGACCCGCGCTCGAAACTGCGCGCCGTCGTCGCGGCGAATTTCGACGCGGAGCAGACCAGCAGCCCGGTGATGAAGACGTGGCTCGCGTTCTGGTCCGAGAGCATGCACAAGCCGCAACTGCGGCGGCTGCAATACGTGAACACACGCCGTCTGAACTCGAATCTGTGCGCGGATTTTTCGAAAGCGCTGCCGCGGCCTGCGGCGCGGCGCGCGGCCAGCGGCCTGGCCGCGTTGATCGACGGGCTATGGCTGCGCGGCGCGCTATCCGGCGAGCCGTTCGACACCAAAGCAGCGCTGCGCGTGGCCAACGACTACATCGACCTGGTTCTCTCAGCACGCAACTGAATTTTTCTTATCGGAAGGAGCACGCCATGCCGGCATTTGCAACGCAACGTCTCTATATAGGCGGCGCCTACGTCGACGCGACAGGCGGCGAAACCTTCGACACCTTCGACCCCGCCACCGGTGAAACGCTGGCGACGGTGCAACAGGCCTCGGCGGCCGACATCGATCGCGCAGTGCAATCGGCGCGCGACGGTCAGCGCGCATGGGCGGCGTTGACTGCAATGCAGCGCTCGCGCATCCTGCGCCGTGCGGTCGATATCCTGCGCGAACGCAACGACGAACTCGCCGCGCTCGAAACACGCGACACCGGCAAGCCGATCGCTGAAACCAAAGCGGTCGATATTGTGACCGGCGCGGACGTCATCGAGTATTACGCGGGGCTCGCCACCGCCATCGAGGGCCAGCAGATTCCATTGCGGCCGTCGTCGTTCGTTTATACGCGACGCGAACCGCTCGGCGTATGCGCGGGGATCGGCGCATGGAACTATCCGATCCAGATTGCGTGCTGGAAGTCGGCGCCGGCTCTCGCGGCCGGCAACGCGATGATCTTCAAACCGAGTGAAGTCACGCCGCTGTCCGCACTGAAACTCGCGGAGATTTACACCGACGCAGGTGTGCCGGCCGGCGTGTTCAACGTCGTCCAGGGCGATGGACGCGTCGGCGCGATGCTCGCGGCACATCCGGACATCGCGAAGATTTCGTTCACGGGCGGCGTAGAAACGGGCAAGAAGGTGATGTCGCTCGCGGGGGCATCGTCGCTCAAGGAAGTGACGATGGAACTGGGCGGCAAGTCGCCCCTGCTCGTCTTCGACGACGCCAACCTCGAGCGTGCCGCCGACATCGCGATGAGCGCCAACTTCTTCAGTTCCGGTCAGGTCTGCACCAACGGCACGCGCGTGTTCGTGCAACGCGGCGTGCTCGAGCGCTTCGAAGCGCTGGTGCTCGAGCGTGTGAAGCGCATTCGCGTAGGCGCGCCCACCGCCGCGGACACCAACTTCGGCCCGCTGGTGAGCGCCGCGCAGTTGCAGAAGGTGCTCGGCTACATCGAAAGCGGCGTGCAGGAAGGCGCGCGGCTGGTTGCGGGCGGCAAGCGCATCACTGAAGGCCACTTCGGCAACGGCCAATACGTCGAGCCGACGGTTTTCTCAGGCTGTCGTGACGACATGCGCATCGTGCGCGAAGAAATCTTCGGCCCCGTCATGAGCATCCTCGCTTTCGACAACGAAGGCGAGGCGATCGAGCGCGCCAATCACACCGCCTACGGTCTCGCCGCCGGCATCGTGACCGAGAACCTGGCGCGTGCGCATCGCGTGATTCATCAGCTCGAAGCCGGCATTTGCTGGATCAACACATGGGGCGAGTCGCCCGCGGAAATGCCGGTGGGCGGCTACAAACAATCGGGCGTCGGCCGCGAAAACGGCATCACGACGCTCGAACACTACACGCGCATCAAGTCCGTGCAGGTCGAACTCGGCCCGTATCAACCGGTATTCTAGGGAGCAACGGCGATGGCCTCGAATGAATACGACTACATCATCGTCGGCGCGGGCTCCGCGGGTAACGTACTCGCCTCGCGTCTGACCGAAGACGCCGGTGTGACCGTGCTGCTGCTCGAAGCAGGCGGTCCCGATTACCGCTTCGACTTTCGCACGCAGATGCCCGCGGCGCTTGCGTATCCGCTGCAAGGACGCCGCTATAACTGGGCGTACGAGACAGACCCCGAACCGCACATGAACAACCGGCGCATGGAATGCGGCCGCGGCAAGGGGCTCGGCGGTTCGTCGCTGATCAACGGCATGTGCTACATCCGCGGCAATGCGCTCGACTACGACAACTGGGCCACGCGCCAGGGTCTGGAAAACTGGACCTATCTGGATTGCCTGCCGTACTTCCGCAAGGCCGAAACGCGCGATGTCGGTGCGAACGCGTATCACGGCGGCGACGGCCCGGTGCATGTGACGACAAGCAAGCCCGGCAACAATCCGCTCTTTGCCGCGATGGTCGAAGCCGGTGTGCAGGCAGGCTTTCCGCGCACCCAGGATCTGAACGGCTACCAGCAGGAAGGCTTCGGGCCGATGGATCGCACCGTCACCGCGAACGGCCGGCGCGCTAGCACCGCGCGCGGCTATCTGGATCGCGCGAAGACGCGGGCGAATCTCACCATCGTTACGCACGCCATGACCGATCGCGTGCTGTTCTCCGGCAAGCGGGCGATTGGGGTCGCCTATCTGCATCATGGCAGTCCGATTACCGCACAGGCGCGCCGCGAAGTGCTGGTGTGCAGCGGCGCGATCGCGTCGCCGCAACTGCTGCAACGCTCGGGCGTAGGCCGCTCGACGTGGCTTCGCGAGCTCGACATTCCGCTGGTGCACGATCTGCCCGGCGTCGGCGAAAACCTCCAGGACCATCTGGAGATGTACATCCAGTACGAATGCAAGGAGCCGGTTTCGCTATACCCGGCGTTGCAGTGGTGGAACCAGCCGGCGATCGGGCTCGAATGGATGCTGCGTGGAACGGGGATCGGCGCGAGCAACCAGTTCGAAGCCGGCGGCTTCATCCGCACCCGCGACGACGACCTGTGGCCGAACATCCAGTATCACTTCCTGCCGGTCGCGATCAACTACAACGGCTCGAACGCGATCAAGATGCATGGCTTCCAGGCGCACGTCGGTTCCATGCGCTCGCCGAGCCGCGGCCGGGTGAAGCTCACGTCGCGCGATCCGGGCGCGCATCCGAGCATCCTGTTCAACTACATGTCCGATCCGCTCGACTGGCGCGAATTCCGCGACGGTATCCGTGTCACGCGCGAGATCATGCGTCAGCCGGCGCTCGACCGCTATCGCGGCCGCGAGCTGAATCCAGGCGCCGAGTTGACGACCGACGAACATCTCGACGCCTTCGTGCGCATGCGGGCGGAGACGGCGTTTCATCCGTCGTGCTCGTGCAAGATGGGCTATGACGAGATGGCCGTCGTCGACAACGAGGGCCGCGTGCATGGGCTCGACGCGCTGCGCGTGGTGGATGCGTCGATCATGCCGCAGATCACGACCGGCAATCTGAACGCGCCGACCATCATGCTGGCTGAGAAGATCGCCGACCGGATTCGTGGCCGGGAAGCGCTGGCTCGGGTAGATACGCCCTACTTTGTCGCTAATGGGGCGGCTGCGAGGACGCGGGCGGTCGCGGCGGTTTAATCTATACGAGGTCCGCGGCGGGATGAGCCGCATAAAAAAGCCGCGAAACATTCGCGGCTTTTTCCTTATGAAGTCACCGTTCAATCCCGCACCGGACTCAGCACGCCATGCGCGTCCGATTCGACCGCTTCAGACACCAGCGTCTCGAGCGCCAGCCCACGCGTTTCGATACCCAGCATCCACACCGCCGCAGCGGCGATCACGAAGCACATCGCGCCCAGCGAGAACACGCCGCCTTGTCCGAACATCGGCAGCACAACACCCACGACATAAGGGCCGATCAGCGAGCCCACGCGGCCGATCGCCGACGCGAACCCCGAACCCGTCGCCCGCGCGCCGGTGCCGTAAAGCTCCGGCGTGTAGGTGTACAGCACGGCCCACATCGCGAACAAAAAGAACTGCATGGCAAGCCCGGCGCAAATCAGCAGCGTAGGCGTTTGCGCGTGCAGCGCCGTCTGTCCGTAGACATAGGCCATCACCGCGCTACCGGCGAGCGACGCGATGCAAGTCGGCTTGCGGCCCCAACGTTCGACCAGCCATGCGGCGCACAGAAAACCCGGAATGCCGCCGAGCGAAATCAGCACCGTGTACAGCACCGACTTCGTCACCGCAAAACCCGCCTGCTGCATCAACGCGCCGAGCCACGACGTGAGTCCGTAGAAACCGAGCAACGCGAAGAACCACAGCGTCCACACCATGATCGTGCGGCGCCTATAGGCCATGCTCCAGATTTCGCGGAACGCGCCCTTACCTTTCACCGCCGGTGGTTCTTGCAGCATCACGGGTGCGCGCAACTGACTCAGCCCCGCCGCTTTCATCACCTTCGTTTCAACTTCTGCGAGCACTTTGTCCGCTTCGGCAATGCGTCCGCGATGTTCGAGCCAGCGCGGCGATTCGGGCACGACGCGGCGCACGATCAGCACGAATACGGCGGGAATCGCGAGCAACGCGAACTCGGTGCGCCAGCCGAACTGCGGCAGCACGAAATACGACACCACACCCGCCGTGATGAAGCCAAGCGGCCAGAAGCCGTCCATCAGCGCGATCAGTCTTCCGCGTGAAGCCGCCGGCACGAATTCGGACAACAAGGTCTGTGCGATCGGAAATTCCATGCCCATGCCCAACCCGAGCAGCACGCGGTAAAGGATCAGCGCGTCGACGCTCTGCGCGGTCGAGCACAGATACGACGCGAGCCCCCACAACACCATGCTCCACTGAAACACCGGGCGCCGCCCGAAGCGATCGGCCAGCAATCCGGCCATGGCCGCGCCGATCACCATGCCGAAGAAGCTCGAACTCGCGACCAGACCTGCCGTCGCGCTCGACAAACCGAATTCGGTTTTGATCGAACCGAGCACAAAGGTCATCGTGCCGAGATCGACTGAATCGAAAAAGAACGCGACGGCGATGATGATGAAGATGGTCCGGTGATAACCGGAGAACGGCAGTCGCTCGAGTCTGGCGGCAGCGCTCGCGCGAGGCTGAAAAGCGGTAGACATGTCATCCCCTCGTTGATGCGGCGGCTGCCGCGTGGGTGTTCCGATCGGTACATTTCAGTAGACGCCGACATAAATCGGCCACATAGAAGAAATACGTCAACCGGATAGAACGGGGGCGTCGCTATCACGCACATCAGGCATATCACGCACGCGAGAACCGGGCCTCAGGGTCGAAGCCGTGCACGCGCGGCGCCGGCAATGCGCGCAAGCGTGTCCGCGCTCAGCCGCGCGGCGATTTTCTGGACGTATTCGTGGTGCCGCGCCTGCAACGGCGCGCCGAGCTGTTGCGCGAGCAGATAGCGGATCAGCGCGATGCGCCGGTGCCGCAACACGATGCTCTGATCGAGCAGCGCGAGCGCGGCATGCGCATCGCCCTGATTGCACGCGCGCTCGGTGAGGCGCGCGGTGGCCAGACGTGTCGACGTCATGTCAGTCAGGAACCGGGAGAGCCGCGAGCGATGCGGACGAACACCGCTCGCACGGCTTCACGACATCAGCGGCTCGGCCGCGTCGAGCATGATCTTGACGAAGTAGTCCG
This sequence comes from Paraburkholderia sp. IMGN_8, assembly GCF_038050405.1. NCBI lineage: Bacteria > Pseudomonadati > Pseudomonadota > Betaproteobacteria > Burkholderiales > Burkholderiaceae > Paraburkholderia > Paraburkholderia sp. IMGN_8. Next base: position 2,078,757 of record NZ_CP150901.1, read on the forward strand.
CAAAGCTGCGGCGCACGACGATATCGAAGCTGTCGGCGCCGGTGGGCAGCAGCGTGATCGATGCCTTGAAATAGTGGCTCTGCGCGCACTGTCCTGCGCCGAACAGCTTCGGATGCAGGTCCAGCGGGCAGCCGCGCGCCAGCACCTCACGCGTACGCGTGCCGCTGATTTCAAGCACCGTATAACCGCTGCCGATATCCACCGCGGAAGCAAACACGCCCGCAAACACCGTCCCGAGCTTTGCCTGCAACGGCGCGGTACGGGTCGCGTCGTGCGCGGCGGCTGAGCGCACCAGCCATTCGTCGGGTCCGAGCCACAGCATGTCGTAGCCATTGCCTCGCGCGATGGTGTTCGGCTTCTCGGGCGGTAAGCAACCGATCACGCTTTCCACCGCACGCATGAACGCAGCGTCGCGCGTATCCCCGCGCACGTTCACGAGTTCGAGAAACGGCCGCTCGCTCAACCTGAACGCCGCCGATGCCACCGCCTGATGCTTCTTCAGCAGCGCATCCGCACCCACCAGCGGCGACTCCTGCCACACCCCTGTTTGCTCGCCGACAGCGCGGTTCACGGCCGATTGCGTGCCTCTTGTTTCATTCCACATGTTGACGTGCTCCTTCGCTGTCGTAGAACACCGAACTGGTGACCTTGGCCGCAATCTGCTTGCCGCTCGCGAGCGGAATGGTGACCGTTTCGCCGATCTTGTCGAGACCGCCCTTCATCACCGCCATCGCAATCGAGCGCTTCAGGATCGGGCTGTAATAGCTCGACGTGACGTGACCGAGCATCGGCGCGGTATCGCCCTGGAACGGACCGGCGACGATCTGCGAGCCTTCGGGAATCACGAACGACGGATCGTCCGGGAGCAGCCCCACCAGTTGCTTGCGCCCCGCCTTCGCGGTGTCGGAGCGGGTTAAGGAGCGCTTGCCGAGAAAGTCCTTCGACTTCGCGACCAGCCCGCCCATGCCGAGGTCGTAAGGTGTCATCGAGCCGTCCGTATCCTGGCCGACGATGATGTAACCCTTCTCCGCGCGCAACACGTGCATCGTTTCCGTACCGTACGGCGTGATATCGAATTCCGCGCCCGCCGCCATCAGCGCTTCCCACACCGCGCGTCCGACGTTTGCGGGCACGTTCACTTCATACGCGAGTTCGCCCGAGAAGCTGATGCGCATCACACGCGATGCCGCGCCCGCCACGGTGCCTTCGCGATAGCTCATGAACGGGAAGGCCGCGTTCGCGAAGTCGATGTCGTGGCAGACCTTCTGCAAGACCTTGCGGCTGTTCGGACCGACCACCGCGAATGTCGCCCAATGGTCCGTCACCGATGCGAGCCGTACGCGCATGTCCGGCCACTCGGTTTGCAGCCAGCGTTCCAGCCACGTGAGCACGCGTGCCGCGCCGCCGGTGGTTGTCGTCATCATGTAGTGCTGGTCGGCGAGGCGCACGGTCACGCCGTCGTCGAAGATCATGCCGTTTTCGTCCAGCATCAGGCCGTAGCGGCACTTGCCGACTTCCAGCTTGCTCCACGGATTCGTATAAACCCAGTTCAGCAGCTTGGCGGAATCGGGGCCCTGAATGTCGATCTTGCCGAGCGTCGACGCGTCGAGAATGCCGACGCTCGTGCGCACCGCGAGCGATTCGCGCGCGACCGCCGCGTGCATGTCCTCGCCTGATTTCGGGTAATACCACGGACGCTTCCAGTTGCCGACATCCTCGAACGCCGCGCCGTTTTCCACGTGCCATTCGTGCACAGCCGTTTTGCGCACCGGATCGAGAAACTCGCCGAGCTCGCGGCCGGCGAACGTACCGAACGTGACGGGTGTGTAGTTCGGACGGAAGGTGGTCGTGCCGGTTTCGGGAATCGTCTTGCCGAGCGCCTGCGCGAGAATCGCCATGCCGTTGATGTTGCCGAGCTTGCCCTGGTCGGTGCCGAAGCCCATCGCGGTATAGCGTTTTACGTGCTCGACCGATTCGAAGCCTTCGCGCGCGGCAAGGAAAATATCGGCCGCCGACACGTCGTTCTGGAAGTCGACGAACTGCTTCGGCCCACGCGTTGCGAGCTCGCGGCCACCGACCAGCCACAGCGGTTGCATCCGTGCCTCGGTGATTTCAGCGACCTGGACCGGATTCGGCCGCGCGACGATATAGCCGGCCGCGCGCGCCGCCTCTACACCGGCATCGACCGCGAAACGAATGCCCTGTCCCAGCGTGAAGTCGCCCGCGCAAGCGCCGACGCTCGTCTCCGCCTGCATCGCCTTGCCGGGCACGAAGCAGGCTTTGTCGTCATGCCAGTGGGCCTTGCCGCCCGACTGTGCGAACAGGTGCAGCACCGGGCTCCAGCCGCCGGACATCGCGAGCAGATCGCAGGGCAGCTCGCTCGGCTTTCCACCGACCTGTCCGTTCGAATACGACGCCACGTCAACCGACGAAACCCGCAGCTTGCCGTGCGCCGCCGTGACGGCCACGCCATTCATCACCTTGACGCCGTAGCGCCGCGCGAGCGCGGGCAGCGTGCCCTTCGACTCGCCCGTGCGCGGATCGACCACGGTCACCTGCGCGCCGGCCGCTTTCAGGTCGAGCGCGCATTGATAACCGTCGTCGTTGTTCGTGAACACCACCGCATTGCGTCCCGGCAACACCGCGTAGCGATGCAGATACGTCGACACGGCCGAGGCCAGCATCACGCCCGGCAGATCGTTGTTGCCGAACACGATCGGCCGTTCATGCGCGCCGGTCGCGAGAATCACGCGCTTCGCGCGGATCTTCCACATCAGTTCGCGTGTGCCTTTTCGCTGCGACACCGGCAGATGTTCGGTAAGACGCTGCGTGACCGTGACCAGGTTGTGGTCCTGGTAACCGAACGCGGTGCTGCGGCACAGGATCTTCACATCGGGCATCTGCCGGAGTTCGTCTTCGATCTTCTGCACCCATTGCAGCGCCGGCTTGCCGTCGATATCCGTACGGCAGGACAGCAGCGAGCCGCCGAGTTCAGGCTGATCGTCGACCAGCGTGACGCGCGCGCCCGACAAGGCCGCCGCATGCGCCGCCGCCAGGCCCGTCGGGCCGCCGCCGACCACCAGCACGTCGCAGTGCGCAAAGCATTTGTCATAGCGGTCCGCGTCGGTTTGCTCGGGCGCCTTGCCCAGACCGGCCGCATCGCGAATCACTTCTTCGTACTTCGGCCAGAACTTGCGCGGCCACATGAAGGTCTTGTAGTAGAAGCCCGCCGGAATGAAACGCGCGAACTTCTGGTTGATCGCCATCCGGTCTTTCTCGATGCTCGGCTTCGCATTCACGCTGGTCGCGACAAGCCCCTGATACAGCTCCACCTCAGTGGCGCGCGCGTTCGGCACCGTGTAAGCGCCGGTTTCGAGCTGCACGATCGCATTCGGTTCTTCCACACCCGCCGTTACGATGCCGCGCGGCCGGTGATACTTCCAGCTGCGCGCGACAAAATGCACGCCGTTCGCTAGCAGCGCGGACGCGAGCGTGTCGCCCTGGTAGCCCTGATACTTTCGCCCGTTGAACGTGAAATTCAGCACGATGGCGCGGTTGATGCGCCCGCCGCTGGGGAGTCGGTCTTTCTGGCTCATTTTGACTTGCCCTCGTGTGTCTTACCCTCGTTGCCATCCATGGCGAGCTGCGGACGCTCGAACGTCTCGTAGCCCTGAATTTCGTAGCTCACCGTGTCGCGCTGCGCCTTGAACCAGCGGCGGCAACCCTGCGTGTGCAACCATTGCTCGCGATGTACGCCGCGCGGATTCTTGCGCATGAACAGGTAGTCGCCCCACTCCTTGTCGGTCAGCTTCTCGGTGTCGAGCGGACGCGCGATGTCCGCTTCGCCGCCGCAGGAAAATTCGGTTTCGGCGCGTGGCCCGCACCACGGGCATTCGATCAGCAGCATTTGTTTTCCTCTTTAGTGCGCAACGGCGGCAGCGCCGTGCTCGTCGATCAGGTGGCCGGTGTAGAAACGCTCGAGCGAGAACGGCGCGTTCAGCGGATGCGGCTCGTCTTTCGCGATCGTGTGTGCATAAGCCCAGCCCGAACCGGGCGTCGCCTTGAAGCCGCCGGTGCCCCAGCCGCAATTGAAATACAGGCCCTTCACGTCGGTTTTGCTGATGATCGGGCAGGCATCCGGCGAGACGTCGACGATGCCGCCCCACTGGCGGTTCATCCGCACGCGGGAAAACACTGGGAACATTTCGACGATCGCTTCGAGCGTGCCTTCGATGATCTGGAAACTGCCGCGCTGCCCAAAGCCGGTGTACTGATCGACGCCCGCGCCGATCACCAGATCGCCTTTGTCGGACTGGCTGATGTACGCGTGCACCGCGTTCGACATCACCACCGTGTTGACGACCGGCTTGATCGGCTCCGACACCAAAGCCTGCAGCGGATGGCTTTCGAGCGGCAAGCGCACGCCGGCCATGTCGGCGAGCGTCGACGTATTGCCCGCAGCGACGATCGCAACCTTCTTCGCCTTGATGAAACCCTTGGTGGTATCGACACCGGTCACCTGGCTGCCGTCGCGGCGAATCCCGGTGACCTGGCAGTTCTGAACGATGTCGACACCATGTTGATCCGCGCCGCGTGCAAAACCCCACGCGACCGCATCGTGACGCGCCACGCCGCCACGGCGCTGAATCGACGCGCCGAGCACCGGATAGCGGCTGTTGAGATTGATGGTCGGCTCGATTTCCTTGATCTGCTCAGGCGTCAGGAATTCGGCATCGACACCGTTCAGCCGGTTCGCGTTCACGCGCCGTTCGGTGTCGCGCACGTCCTGCAACGTGTGCGCGAGGTTCATCACGCCGCGCTGGCTGAACATCACGTTGTAGTTGAGATCCTGCGACAGCCCTTCCCACAGCTTCATCGCCTTCTCGTAGAGCGCGGCCGATTCGTCCCACAGGTAATTCGAGCGCACGATAGTCGTATTGCGCGCCGTATTGCCGCCGCCGATCCAACCTTTCTCCAGCACCGCGATGTTGCGCACGCCGTGCTCTTTCGCAAGGTAATAGGCCGTGGCGAGACCGTGCCCGCCGCCGCCGACGATCACGACGTCGTATTCGCGCCTGGGTTCAGGGCTCTTCCACTGACGCTCCCAGTTCTCGTGATACGACATCCCGTTGCGCAACAGGCTGAATATCGAATAGCGGCTCATCTTGGGTCCTTGTTGTTACTGTTGCTTCGTAGCTTTCTCAGCACTCGATGACGTTCACGGCGAGACCACCGCGCGACGTCTCCTTGTATTTCGTCTTCATGTCCGCGCCGGTTTCGCGCATCGTCTTGATTACGTTATCGAGCGACACGTAGTGCTGCCCGTCGCCCTTCATCGCCATGCGCGCCGCGTTCAGCGCCTTGATCGCGCCCATCGCGTTGCGCTCGATGCAGGGAATCTGCACGAGTCCGCCGACCGGGTCGCACGTCATGCCGAGGTTGTGTTCCATGCCGATTTCAGCGGCGTTCTCGACCTGCGTCGGCGTGCCGCCCATCACCGCCGCGAGTGCTGCCGCGGCCATCGAGCACGCGACGCCCACTTCGCCCTGGCAGCCCACTTCAGCGCCCGAGATCGATGCGGTTTCCTTGTAGATGATGCCGATCGCCGCGGCGGTCAGCATGAACGTGACGATGCCGTCGTCGTTCGACGCATGCATGAACTTCACGTAGTAATGCAGCACCGCTGGGATCACGCCGGCCGCACCGTTGGTCGGCGCCGTGACGACTCGCCCGCCGGCCGCGTTTTCTTCGTTGACGGCCATCGCGTAGAGGTTGACCCAGTCGAGCATCGACAGCGGATCGCGCAGCGATTCCTCCGAGCGCGAACGCAATTGCGCGCACAGGTCGGCGGCGCGGCGCTTCACGTGCATCGGACCGGGCAGTTCGCCACGCACCTTGCAGCCGCGTTCGACACAGGCCGACATCACGCGCCAGATTGCAAGCAAGCCGTCGCGCACTTCCTGTTCGGGTCGCGACGCGCATTCATTGCGCAGCGTGACTTCGGCAATCGACAATCCGGTTTCGCGGCACACGCGCATCAGGTCGTCGCCGGTGCGAAACGGATACGGCACGTCCGCGCCGGCGCGCAGGCCGTTCACACGGTCGCCTTCGCGATTGACGACGAAGCCGCCGCCGATCGAGTAATACTCTTTCTCCACCAGCAACTGGCCGTTTTCGTCGAATGCCTGGAAGCGCATGCCGTTCGGATGCACGATGCCCGAGCCCGGCGCGCCCGGCATCAGCTTGCGAAAGAAGCCGAGGTGTTCGCGCTCGTCGAATCTGACCGGGTGCTTGCCGAGCAGCACGAGTTGCTTCGTCTCGCGGATCGCCTGAAGACGCGGTTCGATCAGGTCCGGATCGATCAGATCGGGCAGATTGCCCTCGAGGCCGAGCAGCACCGCTTTATCGGTGCCGTGCCCTTTGCCGGTGGCGCCGAGCGAGCCGAACAGCTCGGCCTTGACGCTGCGCACGAAACCCAGCAAGTTGGCGTCTTCGATATGTGAGGCGAAGCGGCATGCAGCGATCATCGGACCGACCGTGTGCGAACTCGACGGACCGATACCGATCTTGAACAGATCGAAGACGCTGACGTTCATGGCGTGCCTTTTGCGTTGCGATGCCAGGGTTGGCTGGGTTGGCCGGGGTTGGCCTTTACTAGCCCCCATTGCACCGCACGCCAATTTGGACCGATAGAATAAAAACGGCATCACCGTGGGATAGTGTCGTCAAGCGGGCCGCCGGCCGGGCGCGGCGGCGCATTTGCGATGACTTCTGACGCATTTGCGACAGGCGTTATAGCCGCTGCTGACGATCCTGATGCCACCGCCGCTGCGGCCCCAATCCCGAGTGCTATGCTTGATTCAACCCTTTCCACTGGCCGCATGCATGAACCCTGCTGAACCGCTTCCCCTTCAATCGATCGACGGCACCGCGAAGCAGCGCATCCGCTTCGGCATCATCCTGCTGCCGAATTTCACGCTGACGGCGTTCTCGGGTTTCGTCGACCTGTTGCGCCTGTCCGCCGACGAAGGCGACTTCAGCAAGCCCGTGCGCTGTTCGTGGAGCGTCATCGGGGAAACCCTTGCTCCGGTGCGCGCGAGTTGCGGCATCCAGATCACGCCGTGGGAAACCTTCGACAACGCCGAACCGTTCGACTACGTCGTCGTGGTAGGCGGCCTGCTGCATTCGGGGCCAGCCGCCAGCGAGGCGACGCTGGCCTTCATCCGCCGCGCCGCCGCGACCGACGCGACGCTCGTCGGTATGTGTACCGGCGTGTTCTCGCTGATGCGTGCGGGCGTGCTGGACGGCCACCGCATTTGCGTGAGCTGGTTTCACTACTGGGATTTCATCGAGCGTTTTCCATCGGTCGATGAAGAGATGCTAATTGCCGACCGCCTGTTCGTGATTGACCGCAGGCGCATCACCTGCTCGGGCGGGCGCGCGTCGATCGACGTGGCCGCGGCCATTTTGCTTCGCCACTTCGAAACCGCCACGGTACAAAAGGCGCTGCGCATTCTGCTGGTGGACGACATGCAGAAGGGCAACGCGCCGCAGCCGCATCCGCCGGGACTTGCGCCTGCCGCACATCCGAAGGTGAAGCGCGCGATCCTGCTGATGGAGCAACACGTGGGACGTTCGCTATCGCTCGACGAGCTCGCGCGCAAGCTCGATTTGTCGCCACGCCAGCTCGAACGCCTCTTCAAGGCGCAAACCGGCAAAGCGCCGCAAGCGTACGCGAAGCAGGTGCGCCTGCGCACCGCCGCATGGCTGCTGACGAGCTCGGATAAAACCGTGGCGGATATCGCGTCGAGTTGCGGCTTTTCCGACGCGTCGCATCTGGGCCGCGAATTCCGCAAGCAATTCGGCTTGCCGCCGATGATGTACCGCGAGCAGCGCGGCACAGCCGCGGAAGCGGAAGATGGCGCCGGGTATGACGAAACGTTTCCGGGCCGGGCTCAGGCGATCTGAGCCCGGTTTTCGCGCTGTTCAACCGGGGGTGCCCTTAAGAAACAGACTCTTTCGCTAAGGCGGAATAGCCTTTACGCGGCGCTGTTGTCGCCCAGTTCTTCGCCTCGTTGCAACGAAGCAATCAGCGGGCACGACACGTTGCCCTTGCGCGAATGACACGCACACACGAGTTGGGCCAGCACGGCCTCCATGCGCCGAAGGTCTGCAAGCTTGCGCTTTACATCCTGGAGTTTATGCTCGGCGAGGCTGCTCGCCTCATCGCAATGCGTCCCGTCTTCCAACCTGAGCAGCTCGGCGATTTCGTCGAGGCTGAAGCCCAGCCGCTGGGCGGACTTCACGAACCTTACCCTTGTGACATCGGCCTCGCCGTAGCGACGAATACTGCCGTACGGCTTGTCCGGCTCGAGCAGCAAGCCTTTGCGCTGATAGAACCGGATGGTTTCCACATTGACGCCCGCAGCTCTGGCGAAGGCGCCAATGGTCAGGCTCTCGCGATCGTTCTCCATACCGCTTGACTCCGTACTTAGGTACGGAACTAAGGTTACGCTATCCATTCACGTTTCAAAAGGGACAGGCGTATGACCGAACCGCAGAACGGGCGCGGCGCGTTGGCTGCCGGCGGGCTGGCCGCGATCCTCGCGTCGACGTGTTGCCTCGGGCCGCTGGTGCTGGTCGCACTTGGCGTGAGTGGCGCGTGGATCGGCAACCTGACAGTGCTCGAACCGTATCGCCCGCTTTTCATCGGCGCGGCACTGGTAGCGTTGTTCTTTGCGAGGCGGCGCATTTTTCGGCCAGCACAGGCGTGCAAGCCTGGCGAAGTCTGCGCCATTGCGCAAGTGCGCGCCGCCTACAAGTTCATCTTCTGGATCGTGGTCGCGCTGGTTGTGGTCGCGCTCGCCTTTCCCTATGTGCTGCCGTTGTTCTATTGATCAGGAGTTTGTCATGAAAAAGCTGTTTGCAGCCCTTGCGCTCGCCGCCGTCGCGGCCCCGGTCTGGGCGGCGACGCAGACCGTCACGCTAGCGGTGCCCGGCATGACCTGCGCAGCCTGTCCAATCACCGTGAAGAAGGCGCTCAGCAAGGTTCCGGGTGTCACCCATACGAACGTCATCTTCGACAAGCGGGAAGCAGTGGTGACCTTCGACGACGCAAAAACCAGCGTTGCCGCGCTGACGCGGGCGACCGGGGACGCGGGCTATCCGTCCTCGGTCAAGCAATAGGCCCGCAGCCGGAGTCGCCACGAATCAAAGGCGCGGATGCGCGCCGGGCGCCGCTAACCAGAAATGAAAGGTGTTTTGCATGACCGGGTTGCGAGTTGACGGGATGACCTGTGCTTCGTGCGAACCGACAGGCGGCGTAGCCGGCAGGCTCCGTATCGCCGTGATCGGCAGTGGCGGTGCCGCTATGGCCGCCACACTGAAGGCCGCCGACAGCGGCGCCCAGGTGACGCTGATCGAGCGCGGCACGATCGGCGGGACATGCGTGAACGTCGGATGCATACCCTCGAAGATCATGATCCGAGCGGCCCACATCGCACACCTGCGGCAGGCGAGTTCCTTCGATCCAGGAATCAGCGCAGTGGCGCCGGTGATCGACCGGCCGCGCCTGCTCGCCCAGCAGCAGGCGCGCGTGGACGGACTGCGCCACGCGAAATACGAAGACATTCTGGCATCGACCCCGAACATCAACGTGCTGCACGGCGAGGCGAGCTTTGCCGACGGACATACCTTGACCGTTACATTGACCGCTGGAGGCGAACGCACGGTGGCGTTCGACCGCTGCCTGATCGCCACGGGCGCGAGTACCGCGGTGCCGCCGATTCCCGGTCTGAAGAACACACCGTACTGGACGTCCACCGAGGCGTTGGTCAGCGACACGATTCCGCCGCGGCTGGCGGTGATCGGCTCGTCGGTGGTGGCCGTCGAACTGGCGCAGGCGTTTGTCCGTCTCGGTAGCCGGGTCACGATACTTGCACGCCACGCGCTGCTTTCTGGCGAAGACCCGGCGATCGGCGAAGCGGTGACGGCCGCCTTTCGCGACGAAGGCATCGAGGTGCTGGAGCAGACCCAGGCGAACCAGGTGGTGCATGTCGATGGTCAATTCGTGCTCGCGACGAACCACGGCGAGGCGCACGCCGATGCGCTGCTGGTGGCCACTGGCCGGTCCGCCAACACCCGTGGTCTGAATCTGGCGCGCGCCGGCGTGCGGCTCGACGAGCGCGGCGCCATCATGATCGATAGCGGCATGCGGACCAGCGCGCCGGACATCTATGCGGCCGGCGACTGCACCAGCCAGCCGCAGTTTGTCTACGTCGCGGCGGCGGCCGGCACACGCGCGGCGATCAATATGATGGGGGGCGACGCGCGGCTGGATCTCAGCACCATGCCGTCCGTGACGTTTACCGATCCGCAGGTGGCAACCGTCGGTTATAGCGAAGCGCAGGCATATCACGCAGGTATTGAGACGGATACCCGCACGCTGACGCTCGACAACGTCCCGCGCGCGCTGGTGAATTTCGACACGCGCGGCTTTATCAAGCTGGTGGCCGAGGCAGGCAGCGGCCGGCTCATCGGTATGCAGGCGGTTGCACCCGAGGCGGGTGAAATCATCCAGACGGCCGCGCTCGCCATCCGCGCGCGGATGACCGTCCATGACCTTGCCGACCAGTTGTTCCCGTACCTGACAATGGTCGAGGGACTCAAGCTCGCCGCGCAGACCTTCACGAAGGACGTGACGCAGCTCTCATGCTGCGCCGGATAACCAGAGACAGCGATGGATCTTGCACGTTACACCACCGAACTCGTCAGGCACCTGACGATCGCCGACCGGTCGGAAGACTTTGCAGACCTCTTTGTTGTATTGCTCCGGGAACTCGCCAAAGGGGCGCCGGTTTCGCCGGCAACACTGTCAGCGACGCTCGGCTGGCCTCTCGGGCGGGTGGCCACGGCGCTAGAACACGCCGTCGGCACCGAGTGGGACGACCACGGCAACGTCGTCGGCTACGGCCTCACGCTGCACGAGACCGCACATGTTTTCGAGGTCGCCGGCCGGCGGCTGTACACCTGGTGCGCGTTCGACACCCTGTTCTTCCCGATGGTGATCGATCAGACCGCACGCGTGGTCTCGCACTGTGCCGCCACCGGGGCGCCCGTTTCGCTTACGGTCACGCCCGAAGAGATACGGGATCTGAAGCCGGCCGGTGCGGCAGTGTCGCTGCTACTCCCTCAGGCCTCGACCGATATCCGGCATGCCTTCTGCTGCCACGTGCATTTCTTCGCGTCCAGCGCCGTGGGCCACGACTGGGCCTCGACGCATGCGGGTGTCGATATCGTGAACGTGCAGGATGCCTTCGCAGTCGGCCGCGAGCGAGCGCAACAGCTTTTGCGGCGCGTCCGGCAGCGAAACGCCAGCAGTGTCGACCGTCAGCCCGTCGGCGGCAGGCCGAAGGCCGCAAACAGGCTCGCGCCCAGCGGTGGGGCATAGAGGACGACTTCGCCGACCTGTCCGCTACCAGCCAGGACATGCAGGGAATGCGGCAGATAAGGCGCGTCGCCGCGGCGGGCGTAGACGGCCGCCGCCGGCTGCCCGTTGGCAACGACGGCCACGGCGCGGAAGCCGTCATAGCGCGGCCAGACGGCGGTCATGAAGCGCGCCACCTCGTCGCGGCAGGTGAATGTGCGGTGCCACGGCGGCATGGTTAGCACGATATCCCTGTGCAACAGGCCGATCAGCGCACCGACGTTGCCCGCGTTCCAGGCGTCGACATAGGCCTCTACCGGTGCGTCGTCCGTCGCCACGACATCCTGCAGCGGCAGGGCGGTCCGCGCCCGTTGCAGGGCGCTGCGCGCCGCCGCCACGCTGATGCCGAGCGCGGCCGCCGCCTCCGCCGCCGTCATCCCCACGCCGTCGTGCAGCAGCAGCACGGCGCGGGCGCGCGGTGGCAGCCCGTGCAGCAGCGAGACGAAGGCTAGCCGGATGTTCTGCCCGCGCTCAGGGCCGGACGGCGGAACCCCGCCCGGCCACGGTTCGACCCACGGCTGCGTCCCCGGCTCGACCTCATCGAGGCTGGGACCGAACAGGGTTTGCCGCCGCCGGCGCGTGCGCAGGGCGTCGAGGCAGACGCGGGTGGCGATGCTGTAAAGCCACGGCCGCCCCGCCGCCCCATCGCGCAAGCTGGCGAATTCGCGCCAGCCGCGCAGCAGGGTCTCCTGGACGCAGTCCTCGGCGTCCTGCACGCCGCCCATCATGCGATAGCAATGGCGCTTCAGCTCGCTGCGCATGGCGCCGGCCAGGGCGGAAAAGGCGCCTGACGCATCGTGCGCGCCTGAAGCATCGGGAACGGTGGTCGAAGTCTCCATTCGCATCAGCTTAGCGCCGCGACCCCATCGGCGGAAACGATAAAATTGCCGCCCGGCGGCGCCTCCCCGATCAGGTCGAGCAGCGCGTCGGCGACTTGCTGCGGCGTCTGCCCCGGCCCCATTGCCTCGAGGAACGCAGCTTCGCTGGTGCCGTTATAGGCGGCATAGCCCTTGACCCCCGCCGCGCCGATGTCCGTCTGCGGCATGAGGCGCGCCGGGGCCAGCGACAGGAACCGCAGGTCGAGGCCAGTGCGGTCGGCCGCCTTCTGGGCATAGCCGGTCATGAAAATCTGCATCTGTTTGGCGCCGGCATAGCCGCCGGAAATCGGCGAGCCCTGGCGCACGGCGCCGCTGGTGATCGTGACGACGGTAGCGCCCGGCGGCAGGGGCCGCTTCAGCGCCGCTTGCAGGAAATGGAAGCTCATGCGCACATCGTTGTTCCAGTTGCCGCTGAACGCCTCCCAGTCGACCTCGGGGAAGGGGCGGCATGGCGGTATGGCGCCGCCGCACAGGATCAGGATGCGCGGCGCCTGGATGGCGAACACGCGGTCCGGCGCATCGGCCGCCGACGCGTCGCACGCCAGCACCGCCACGCCCGGCAGGTCGCGCGCCACGGCGTCGAGGCCAGCCTGCCCCCGCGCCACAACCAGCACCTGCGCGCCGAGACGATGGAAGGTTTCGACCAGGACGCGGCCGAGACCGCGGCTGGCGCCGATGAGGGTAACGGGGGTACGGGACAAATTGGCCATTGCGGGCTCCTCCATGTTGGTGACGTGGAGTAAGACGTCCCGGCGCCCGGTGATGCATCGCACCGGCCGAAATTATTTTCAGCACTTGCGCTTGACGGACGAAAGAATCCGTTTCCTCGGCCCCCCCGTTTGAACGGCGCGAAAGCTAAACCGTCACTTCCCCGCGACGTACGCCTTGACCGCCGGCAAGCCGTCCTTGCCGTCGAACGTCTTCACGCCCGCGAGCCATTTGTCGAGCACCGCCGGATTCGCCTTCAGCCAGTCGCGCGCCGCCTTGTTCGCATCGATCTTGTTCATGATCGGCGCCATCACGTGGTTCTCGATATCGGTCGTGAACTGCAGATTCGACACGAGCTTCGCGACGTTCGGACAACGTGCCGCGTAGTCGGTCGGCGTGACCGTCAGCACTTTGGCTTCGCCGTAGTTCGGGCCGAACACGTCGTCGCCGCCGGACAGATAGTCGATCTTCATCTGCACGTTCATTGGATGCGGTTCCCAGCCGAGGAAGACGATCGGCTTCTTGTCGCGGATCGCGCGATTCACTTCGATCAGCATGCCCGCCTCGCTCGACTCCACCAGCTTGAACTTGCCGAGGCCGAACTGATTGCTGTCGATCATCTTCTTGATGAGCGCATTGCCGTCGTTGCCCGGTTCGATGCCATAGATCTTGCCGTCGAGCTTGTCGTAGTTCTTCGCGATGTCGCTGAACGACTTGATGCCCGCCTGATACGCGTAATCCGGCACGGCCAGCGTGTATTTCGCGCCGGTCAGGTTCGGCGTGGGCAGCACGTTGACCTGGCCTGCCTTTCTGAACGGATCGATCATCGGGTCCATGGTCGGCGACCAGTACCCGAGGAACACGTCGATCTGCTTGCTCTTGACGCCCGCGAACGTGATCGGCACCGAGGCGATCGTTTTGGTCGGCTTGTAGCCGAGCCCTTCGAGCACCGTCGACGCGAGACCGGTGGTCGCCGCGATGTCGGTCCAGCCGACGTCGGCGAACCGGACGTTTTGGCAGGTGGCGGGTTCGGCTGCGTGGAGAGCCGACATTGACAACGCGCACAGCGACGCGACCCACAGACGTTTCATGGTTTTCCCCCAAGGGTGATTGATACCGGATTGGATGTTCTATGCAGACTACTAAGCCGCCGGGTTTGCACCGGCGAAATTACGCTGATACATCTACGCTGACGAATCTACGCCGACAGCCGCCTCTCGACGCTCGGCGCATGGCCGAACTGCGCGCGGTAGGCCTTACTGAAATGACACGGCGAATGAAAGCCGCAGACGGTCGTCACGCGGGCAATCGACGCATCGGTATTGCGCAGCAGCTCGCGCGCGCGCCGCAAGCGCAGCGTCAGATAATAGTGCGTCGGCGACACGCTCAGGAACATCTTGAACATGCGCTGCAAATGACGTTGCGACAGGTGCACGAGCCGCGCAAGTTCATCGAGCGACAACGGTTCCTCGATATTCGCTTCCATCAGCCGCACCACCTCGATGAGTTCCGCGCGCGAAAACCCGACGCGCGCATCGACCGGAATGTGCTGATAATCGGTCGAACCGCGAATCCGCTCGACGATGAATTGCTCCGACACTTGTGCCGCAAGCGCCTGCCCCAGCCTCATGCCGACCAGGTTGAGCATCAGATCGAGCGGCGCGGTGCCGCCCGTGCAAGTCAGCCGGTCACGGTCGATCACGAACAGTTCGTCGGCGAAACGCACGTGCGGGTAACGCTTGTGCAGCGGCGACATGTCTTCCCAGTGCACCGTGCAGCGATAACCGTCGAGCAGGTTCGCCGCCAGCAGCGCATACGGGCCCGTGCAGAGACCGCCGAGCGGAATGCCTTTCGATGCAACGTCCTGCAGCAACGCAATGACCGTGTCGTCCACATAGTCGCTCACGTGCCAACCCGCGCAAACAATCAGCACATCGGGCATGCCCGCTTCGGCCAGCGTCGTGGTCGGCTTCACGACGATACCGTTGCTTGCCCGTGCCGGTTCGCCGTCGGGCGTGATCACCGACCACTTGTAGTGCTGCTCGCGGCCCACGTAATTCGCCATGCGCAGCACTTCGACCGCGCTCGTGAACGCGATCATCGAAAAGTTCGGCAGCGTCAGAAAGCCGAAGTGCGCGAGCCCGGACAGCGGCGAATCGGAGTGGGCCTCGACAGGGGTGATCGCGTCGCGCTTCATGGGCCGCTCAGCTGTGTTGCGCCGCCGGCGCACGCCGCACGCGCATCACGCTGCGCAGGCCCGACAGAAGCGGTGCGCGCGCCGTGCCCGGCGAACGGCCGAAACTTTCCGTGATGCGGTCGAGAATGATCGCGAGCATCACCACCGAGAGGCCGCTTTCGAAGCCGAGCCCGATGTCGAGACGCTGAATACTCGCCAGCACGTCGTTGCCGAGACCGCCCGCGCCGACCATCGACGCGATGATCACCATCGAGAGCGCCATCATGATGGTCTGGTTCACGCCGGTCATGATCGACGGCAGCGCATTCGGGAACTGCACCTTGTAGAGCAACTGCAAAGGCGTGCAGCCGAACGCCTGCCCCGCTTCGACGATTTCGCGGTTGACGTGCTTGATGCCGAGCGACGTGAGGCGCACCGCGGGCGGCATCGCGAAGATCACGGTCGACAGAATCCCCGGCACGCGGCCGAGGCCGAACAGCATCGCGGCCGGAATCAGATAAACGAAGGCGGGCATGGTCTGCATCAGGTCGAGCACCGGGCGCACGATCGTTTCGACGTAGCGGCTTTTCGCGGTCCAGATGCCGAGCGGCACGCCGAGCAGCAGGCTGATCAAGGTCGACGACAGCGTGAGACCGAGGGTAATCACCATCTGATCCCAGAAGCCGGTGCCGTAGATCAGTAGCATCGCGAGCAGCGTGAACAGCGCGAAGCGCCAGCCGACCCGCCACAAGCCGATGCCGACGAAGAACGCCATCAGCGCCCACATCGGCACGGATTGCAGGCCATGCTCGATCAGCGCGGCAAAGCTTTCGATCACCTTGCCGATGGAATCGAAGGTTTTCGCGTCATGGTCGAGCAGGTAGTGGACGCCGTGATCGACCCAGGCGCCAAGCGGAATGATTTCAGACATGGGAACCTCGATGGCGCGTAAGGACGTTCAGCACGTTCGTCTTGTTGACCGAACCACAGTAGGAGCCGTCCGCTTCCACGACCGGCAACGGCGCGCGGCTCGCGACCACGCGTTCGACCACATCGTCCAGCGGCGTGGTACGGCGAATACATTCGATGTGGTTGAGCTGCGGCGACGCGCTGCCTGTCGCATCTCGGCACACGAAACCGCGGATCTTGCGCTCGCCGTCGAGCACGAACGCGTACTCGGCGCTGCCGTTCAGCGTCGCGGCAACGCTCGACGCGTCGATGTGCGGCGAATGCATCAACGGCACGGCATCGGTCTGCATCAGGTCGCCGGCCGTCAGATAGCGGCTCGTGTCGATGCCCTCGAAGAACGCCCGCACGTAATCGTCTGCGGGATTCGTGATGATTTCCTGCGGCGTGCCGATCTGCACCACCTTGCCGCCTTCCATGATCGCGATCCGCGTGCCGATGCGCATCGCCTCTTCCAGATCGTGCGACACGAACAGAATGGTGCGCTGCTGCTCGCGTTGCAGGTCGAGCAGCACGTTTTGCATTTCCTTGCGCTTGAGCGGGTCGAGTGCGGAGAACGCCTCGTCCATGATCATCAGCGACGGGTTGACCGCCAGCGCCCGTGCGAGACCCACGCGCTGCTGCATACCGCCCGAGAGTTGCGCCGGCAGCTTCTCCGCGAACGGCGCGAGACCGACCTGCTCGAGCACGGTCATCGCCCGCTGCTCACGTTCCTTACGGCCGACGCCCGCCACTTCGAGCCCGAACGCCGCGTTCGACAGCACGGTGCGTTGCGGCATCAGCGCGAACGACTGGAACACCATGCTCATGTCCTTGCGGCGCAGCGCCGTCAGTTCCGAGCGCGGCACGCTGGCCACATCGCGGCCGTCGATCAGCACCTTGCCTGCCGTCGGCTCCACAAGGCGATTGATCAGGCGAATCAGCGTCGACTTGCCGGAGCCGGACAGGCCCATCAGCACGAAGATTTCGCCTTCCTTGACTTCGAACGAAACGTTGTGGACGCCGACAATCTGACCGGTGCGCGCGAACACTTCTTCTTTCGTCGCGCCGCCTGCCAGCATGCCGATCGCCTGTTTCGGGTTGGTGCCGAACACCTTGCACAGCCCTTCGACCACGACCTTGGGGGAATTCATTGAATGCTCTCCTATGTCGACCCGAGTTAGCGCTTTAGCTGTCGGCCGGAGTTAGCGCTTCAGCGCTTACTCCGGGCCCATGCAGAGCACTTACTCAGGTCCCATGCAAGATACTTGCTGCGGGGCGGACGTACGTCCGCGCTGTGCATACATAGTTGCCAGAAAAAAGTACGGCTAGCCGACTATTTGCGACAACCACATGTGAAAATGCGACAGCGCAACGGCGCGGACACCGGCGCGTGGCACTCGGAGCCTTGTGGGACAAGGGTTTGCGGGGGATTGGGGCGGTCAGCAGGCGTGTCGCGCCGGTGCAAGTGGCGGCGTTGCGGTGCAATAAAAACGCTTTTTATGGCCTGGGCGGCAAAGAGCGTCCGAAGAACGTCAATACCGCGCCCGGAAGACCTGAACCAGACGGTCGGCGCGCGAAAAGTACCAGATGGCAATGCCCGTCAATACCGGGTACATACACCAGAGACGCGCAAGCGCCCAAATCTCGCCAGAAAAACTCATTGCACCTCCCCATGCTGAGCGCGGACGGCTGTTAGAAACATGAAATCTACGCGAGCCGGCGATTCACCGCCGGTTTGGGCCAAAAAAAGTGTCGCGGGTGTGCGCTGCAGACGGAGTACCGGAAGCTTCGCACGCCCATCTTCGCCAGGAATCATTATGGCAACCTTAAGGTAACTCGGTGTTACCAATCTCGCATATCGCTTGCACCTGCCGGCGGCCGCCCTGCCTAAACTGCGCTCCATATTCGCTGCCACCGCGCTGGAAGCACCACGCGATAGAAAAAAATGAACAAGCACCTGTTAGCAGTCGTTCTCGGCGCCACCGCGCTCGTGGCTTCCTCTGCAGCATCCGCACACATCGATGTCGGCATAGGCATTGGTCTGCCCGGCCCGGTGTATGTGCCGGACGAACCGGTCTATGTCCCGCCGCCACCGGTCGTCTATGCGCCCCCTCCTGTGGTCCGGTATGGCTACGATGACGACTGGCGTGCTCGCGAGTGGCAGGAGCGCCAGGAGTGGCGCGAGCGGCAATGGCGCCGCCATGAGGAGCACGAACACGAATGGCGCGAGCACCACGGCTGGGATGAGGATTGAGGTGAGCCAGGTGGCCGCGACCTGCGGCCCGGATGAAACACGTTGCGCGACCGGACGCCTCAGAAAAAAACTCTGAGGCGTCGCAAGCGGCTACTTATTGCGCAATGAAGAGCATGCCGTGCGGATCTTGCAGCGCCGCGGCGTTACCAATACCGGCAACCACCGGCGTCAGGTGGCCGGACTTCAGATCCAGCTGCATCACCTGCCCCTGCCCTGCACTGTAGGCGTCGCCTTGTTTGAAAGGCGCATCGACCCGGTAGGTCGTGTTGCTCGAGTCCGTGAAGAGCATGAACGTCTTGCCCGTCGGGCCCGGCGCCGGAACGAAACGCGTATCGTCGACCGGGTAAGCCGGGCCGTCCTTGTCGTTGTATAGCGTGAGCGACAAGACACTGACGCTCTGGCTCGGACCCGGGTTCGCGATGAACACCAGCTTGGCGTCTGCCTGACTGTCCAGCACGAGCCTGCCGGACGGATCGATTGCCTCCGAATCCGGATCGGTCAATGCCAGCGTTACCGGCTGATTGAAGGTCGGGTTTGCCGCGCCGCCTACCGACGGCGTGATGTCGATAGCCTGGGCGTTGCCGGCCAGCACAGGCGCGACGTCGAAGGTCGTACCATTCGCGTTCAGCGTAAGCGAGACAACGGTTGGGGCCGCGCCGGTCGTCGTCGGAGCCGAGGCACTGACGTACACGACACCGTTTAACAGTTGCATATCGTCATAGCCGCCGCCGTGGGCGGTGGGGTTGACGGTCGCCTGATAAGTCTTTTGCGTGCCGGCGGCCAGGTCGATGATCGTCAACTCGGGATTGCCGTCTTCGTTAGCCATCGCCCATAGCGTGTTGGTGTCGCTACGCGCCATCAGGCCGTCCACGTGCCCCGGCACCGTGAACGTCTTCTGGGCATTGCCATTCAGGTCGTATTGCACGATCTGATTCGTGATGCCCGCCACGGAGCCGTCTTTCACCTCGCCGGCGTTCTGATAGCCGATGAATACGCTCGAACCCATGAGCACGATCGAATCGGGCTTCTGGGTTGCCGACGGCGCTTTTGCGAATACCGAAAGCGAGTAACCGGACGCTGTCGCGGTGTTGGGAATGGGCGCCGGCGTTGCGGAGCTGATGTTGTTACTGCTTCCGCCACAAGCCGAAAGCGCCATGACAACTGAAACCAACAAAGCAATGGAAGTCTTATTCATTTAAAAGGTGTCCTGATTAAATACATTTCTTTTTTCGCCAAGGAAACGACAACCCTTAACCACGCTTAAAAACCGTAAAATCCAGCGGTTTCACTTTAGCGGTCGGAAATGTCAGTCGAATGACACAAAGAAATTCAGGCACACCATGAAAAGCGTTTTTAAGGCTTGCAGATAGCTGGCTGTGACCTCTCGCCAGCTCGACAGAAGCTACGCGCCTTTCGCTTAAGGGATGCTTAAGAGAGCATCTGCAAATACAGAAAAAAGCTCATCCTTTCACGCATTTTTTGATAAATATAGGATTGCCAATCAATTACAAACGTAATTAATGTAAGGTCAAAGTAATTGCATTGCGATTGCAACTATTGACATGCATCAGCTGAATGCAAAACGTAACGTTTTGCCTCGACTAATGCAAAGAAGAAGGCGTTATTGAAAGAAAGCCCGCGCCGATAGAGATCGGCGCATTCACGCGAGACGACAGCCGCGCCATCCGCGCGGGCCAGCCTCATATTGTTCTCAGGAGATGGATACGCCCAGCAGCTTACCGACCCCGAATGTGAACGCAGCGGCAACCAGACCGATAGCCACCTGCCGCAGCGCGGAGAACGCTGCGCTTCTGCCGTTAAAGAGTGACGTGAAGACGCCGATGGATGCGAGCGCAAGCATGCTGAGAACGACACACTGCACAATTGCGTTAAAACCATGTGTCCACAGAAACGGCATGACCGGAAAAATCGCACCGACCGAGAATAGGCAAAAGGAGACGCCCGCAGCCGACCAGGGATTTCCACCCAGCTCTGCCGGGTCGAGTCCGAGTTCCTCGCGCGTCAATGTATCGAGCGCCTTGTCTTTGTCGCGCATCATCTGCGATGCCATGCGTTTGGCCTCACCCGCGTCGAGGCCCTTGGCGCGATAAATCAGCGCGAGTTCATGCTCTTCGGCCTCCGGGGAAATTTCCAGTTCCTCGGCTTCTTTCGCGATCTGGGTACTCGCCAGCTCGCGAGCATTGGTCACCGACAGCCATTCACCTAACGCCATCGAGCACGCTCCGGCTATCAGCCCGGCCAGCCCGGTCAACAAAATTGCCTTGTTGCCTGTGCCCGCCCCTGCCACGCCCATGATCAGACAGAAATTCGAGACCAGCCCGTCGTTCGCGCCCAGCACGGCCGCGCGCAGATCGTTCCCTGACGACACGCCTTTATGCCATGTCTCCGCTGCCGCAATCCGCGCGCCCTGCGACATGCCCGGATCGCCGCCGCCGTGAGCGAGCGTCTGGACCACCGCTGCATGGTGATGCTCGTCGGCCGACATGCGGCGCGCGTCCGGTTGCCCCTGGTATTTGTTACGGTCAGCGTACTCAGCCGCGGCGAGCGTGGGCAAGACGAAACGCGCGCCGAAAATGCGCACCAGTGTCTTCATCAGGCGGGTTTTGACCGCCTGCCCAGTCCCCTTCGGCGGAACCCCGCTGGTCTTCAGTTTGTCGGCCCACACCTGCGCGTGTTCGCGCTCGGACTTTGCCAGGTCGCTATAGACTTGCTTGCGCGTGTCATCCTTCTCGACTTTCGCAAGCGTTTCATACAGCGCGGCGCTATGAAGCTCATCGGAGAGATTGGCCCTGTACCGTTTTATTTCATGTTTGGATGCCATGGTGAAGTGTCCGCATATCGAGTCTTTAATAACTAAGCGTACTCGATTCAGGCACGGAAATCACAAAGCCCCTAAAACGAGTCTTGAGCGAAAACGTCAACGGTTCTCATCACGATTCGGGTCCGCATGACTTGTCACTTAAGACATGCTTAAGCGGGTTCTCTTAAAGCGCAGGACGTGCCCGCTATCGCGCAGCAATTTCCGTGCTCCGAAGCATCGTGAGAACGTTAAATCTCGCCTAAGGATAAGTTAAGGAAGACTGCTTATTCTGTGTGAACGCATCGACCGGATTGGCCGGCGTTGTTGCACCATCACACTCCTGGAGAAGCATCATGAAAGCACTCAAACACGTCATTCTTATCGCGTCGATTCTTACGATCCCGACGTTGTCGTTCGCACAACAGACGAACACACCGATGAACGATGCGACGTCAGCCTCATCAAACGCGACTTCGATGCACGATGCGCAGCGCATCCCGTCGAGCCCGCAATATCAGCAGCCCGCGCGCAAGGCTTCGGCTTCTGCCGACAGCTCGGGATACGGTGCGCCTGCCGGAGGATCCTCGCAGGGGGCGGCGGCTCGCTTTGCCGGCAAGCATTCGCCAGTGTTCGACCATTGAAAGCCAGCGCATTGACGCCCGGCACTCCCGCGCCGTCCGCAAGATGCAAAGCCGGCGGACAACTGATGGTGCGGGAGTTGGGCGCATCTTCATTCAGAAACCCGGTGTGCTCATTGCGGCGCCGGCGCAGTCCGATATCCTCGCCGGCCGATAGCCAAAGCGAGCATGGCTGATACGGCAAGGCTCGCAGCAACCACATAAAGTCCGGCGGCGTATCCGCCAGTGACAGTCTTCAACCAACCAATCGCAAACGGGCCGACGAAACCGCCGAGGTTGCCGATCGAGTTAATCATGGCGATACCCGCGGCCGCGCCGGCGCCCGAGAGAAATGTACTCGGCATGGCCCAAAGCGGCGCCTTTGCCGCGCTGATGCCGACGTTCACGACCACCAGCGCCAGCACCACCGCAACCGCGGTGTCCGCAAATCCCGCCCATGCGAGCCCGATGCCCGCCGCCACGCACGGAATGACAACGTGCCACGTGCGCTCACCACTGCGGTCCGAATGGCGGGCCCACAGCACCATGCCAACGACAGCCAGCACACTCGGAATCGCGTTCAACGCGCCTGTGCCGAACGCGCTAAAGCCGAACTGGCGAATGATCAGCGGCGCCCACAGACCTAGCGTGTACAGACCCGCCGAAGTACCGAAGTAAATCATCGACATGACCCACACGCGAGCGTCGCGCAGTGCGGCGAGCGCACCCGCGGCGTGACCCGCATGCGACTCGCGCCCCAGGCGTTCTTCGCGCAAGGTTGCGATGAGCCACGCCTTTTCATCCGCGGCAAGCCACTTTGCCTTGTCGGGCGAGTCCGTGAGCGCCTTCAAAACAACGAAGCCGAGGACCACTGCCGGAATCGCCTCGATGATGAATAGCCACTGCCAGTCCTTCAGTCCGAACAAAGCAGGCATCTGCATGATTGCGCCTGAAATCGGCGAACCGATGGCGGTCGACAAAGGCGCCGCCGCCATGAACGCGGCAGCGGCAACGGCCCGCTGCCGGGCCGGAAACCACTGGCTAAGATAAAGGATGATGCCGGGGAAGAAACCGGCTTCGGCGACACCGAGCAAAAAGCGCAGCGTGTAGAACGAGTGAGGCCCGACGACAAACGCCGATGCGGCGGAAACCAGCCCCCACGTCACCATTACGCGCGCAATCCAGATGCGCGCACCGACCTTGTTCAGAATGAGATTCGAGGGCACCT
Source organism: Paraburkholderia sp. IMGN_8 (assembly GCF_038050405.1). Lineage (NCBI taxonomy): Bacteria > Pseudomonadati > Pseudomonadota > Betaproteobacteria > Burkholderiales > Burkholderiaceae > Paraburkholderia > Paraburkholderia sp. IMGN_8. The sequence goes on from NZ_CP150901.1 coordinate 2,101,872, forward strand.
CGAACAGGAAGTAGCCGAGAAAAAAGATGCCGCCTCCCAGTCCGAACATGGTCGGCGAGAGGCCGAGGTCCTTGTTCATCGTCATGGCTGCAAAACCGACGTTGACGCGATCGAGAAAGCTGACAAAGTAAAGCAGCATCACGAAAGGCAAAATGCGCCAGGTCAGCTTGCGAACCACACGGGCTTGCAATTCATGGGTCATGCCAGTCTCCGCTCAGTCTCTGTTAATCCGCCCGTGACGTGTACACGCATACGTGTTCGCCCGGGCGTTATGCTTATGTGTGACGTGCGCCCGATGTTCAGGCGGCTTTGGACTCGACTGCGGAATCCGCGGCGAGGATCGCGCAGACGGCGTCGGTCACCTGTGCCGTGGTGGCTTTGCCGCCGAGGTCGCCCGTGTGCAGCGCGGGGTTAGCCGTGATGCGTTCGATTGCATCCATCAACTTGCGCGCGGCGGCGCTCTCGCCGAGATGCTCGAGCATCATCACGACCGACCAGAACGTGCCGACCGGATTAGCCAGGCCTTTGCCCATGATGTCGAAGGCGGAGCCGTGAATCGGCTCGAACATCGACGGATAGCGGCGCTCGGGGTCCAGATTCGCCGTCGGTGCGATACCGAGGCTGCCCGCGAGCGCCGCGGCGAGGTCGCTCAGAATGTCCGCGTGAAGATTGGTGGCCACGATGGTGTCGAGCGTCGTGGGCCGGTTGACCATGCGCGCGGTGGCGGCGTCGACGAGTTCTTTGTCCCATTGAACGTCGGGAAATTCTTTTGACACTTCCAATGCGATCTCATCCCACATGACCATCGCGTGGCGTTGAGCATTGCTCTTGGTAATCACGGTCAGCAGCTTGCGCGGCCGCGACTGCGCAAGACGGAACGCGAAACGAAGAATCCGCTCGACACCGGCGCGGGTCATCATCGAGACGTCGGTTGCGACTTCAATGGGATGGCCCTGGTGCGCGCGCCCGCCTACGCCGGAATATTCGCCCTCCGAGTTCTCGCGGACGATGACCCAGTCGAGATCCTTCGGGCCACAGCGTTTTAGCGGCGCATCGATTCCCGGCAGGATGCGGGTCGGACGCACGTTCGCATACTGGTCGAAGCCCTGACAGATCTTCAGGCGCAAACCCCAGAGCGTCACATGGTCGGGAATGTGCGGGTCCCCCGCCGAGCCGAACAGAATCGCGTCCTTGTCGCGGATTGCCTCCAGACCGTCGGCCGGCATCATCACACCGTGTTGCCGGTAGTAGTCGCCGCCCCAGCCGAAATTCTCGAATTCGAATTTCAAGTCGTCGCTTCGCGCGGCGATGGCTTCGAGCACTCGTTGACCCGCCGGCACGACTTCCTTGCCGATGCCGTCTCCGGGGATGGTTGCGATGCGATAGGTCTTCACTGGCGTCTCCATGGTGTTGAACGTATGGCTTCATCGTAGAACGAGGAGCCGGCATGAAAACGCTGCTAGACTCAAAGCATCCTTAACCTGAAGTTGACAATCAACCCGTTCCGATGACTTCGTCGATACAGCCGGACGACCTCGCATTCTTCTCCACGCTGGCTGCTAGCGGCAGCCTGACAGCCGCAGCGCGTGAACTCGGTTTGAGCACGGCGGCCGTGAGCAAGCATCTGGCGCAGATGGAATCACGCGCCGGCGTGTCGCTCGTGAACCGGACCACACGGCGCATGAGCCTCACGCCGGAGGGCGAACTCTATCTCACGCGCGCGAGGCGCATCCTGAGCGAGATGGACGACCTGGCGCAATTGCTGGGCGGTTCGCAGGCGGCCCCGAAAGGCCTGCTGCGAGTGAACGCGACGCTCGGTTTCGGCCGCAGTCATGTCGCTCCGCTGATATCGAAGTTTGTGCGGCGCTATCCGGAGGTGGACGTGCAGTTGCAGCTATCCGTCGACCCTCCGCCGATCAGCGACGATGCCTTCGATGTCTGCGTGCGCTTCGGCGAGCCGCCGGATGCGCGCGTGATTGCGCGCAGAGTGGCGCCGAACCGACGGCTGCTTTGCGCCGCGCCCGCCTACTTTGCAAAGCGGCGTCCGCCGCGCAGCCCCGCGGAACTGGCGCAGCACAACTGCATCGGCATTCGACAAGGCGGCGACGGCTACGGGCTATGGCGGCTGACAAGCGGACGAGGTGCGGCCGAAAAAACCGAGACGGTGCGCGTGCGCGGCAATCTGACCACCAACGACGGCGAGATCGCGGTGAAGTGGGCGCTGGACGGACACGGCATTCTGATGCGGGCCGAATGGGACATTGCCGAGTATCTGGCCGATGGACGCCTGATCCATGTCCTGCCGGAATATCGGACGCCGGGTGCGGACATCTACGCCGTGTACCCGCAACAGTTACAGATGACGGCGCGGGTCAAGGCGTTCGTCAATATGCTGATAGAAACGCTCGGCGCGCGTTGAGCGCGAGGGCGGATATTTTTTCAAGCGGGCGGCAACGTCCGGCCTGATTCCGAACCGGTCGCCGCGCGCCCTATTCCGCCTCGCGCGGCGACCGCGCACGTTACTGACTCGCGCCTGTCCCGATCCCGGCCTTCTTCTGCGCATTCTGCAGATCGGTCGGATAGTTCGGGTCGTTCCTACCCGGCTGATAGCCTGCGTCCTCCAGCTTCTTCAGCTCAGCATTTTTCTTCGCGCGGGCCTGTTTGCGGGCCGCTTTGCGTTCGGCTTTGGTGGGTTTCGCGCTGCTCGCCATATCGGGTTTGGCGACGTCGGCTGTCGTGCCCGCAGCGCTTGCGCTTTGAGCTTCAGCCAGCGGAATGCTGCCCGCGACCATGGCCGTGACCGCAAGCCCAAGCATGACTCTCTTCATGGCAAAGAATTTCATCTGATATTCCCTCTGGATAGTTGGCAACGGCGTTGAAGTCTTTCTGCGAATCTTCGTTCGTGACAGCGAAAGCGCACGATGCTTCGCGCGCGCTCGCCGGATAGAGCTTACAGCCAAATGAACGCTGAGGGTCCAATGGCACCGGCTGCTGCGGTGCGACGCTGAGCCGCTGACGGAGCGCGCTGACGCCCAGCTAATCGCCGCTGATCCTGCATTAGTTCTGCAATGCAGAATCTCGGAAAGTAATGCCAGAAGGGGCAACTGACCTTTAACCATTCGACGAATCCTTTAATTACATGGGCTTACAAGCCACATGCCGCCAGCATGAAAGCGCTAGGTGTTTTCCCGTCTTTGGCCTGCATTGCAGGCCAATTGCGCGATTTCCCCCGTTGACATAGAACGAACGGTCGTGCCAAATTGCGCCTGCATCCTGTGCGCAAGCACGCCGATCGACGAACTCATCGCGGCGCCAAGTGGGTCGCTCGATCAGTAGACAAACCGCAGGCCAACCGCATTCAGGCACAGACCAGCAGACACAATATTTCGCATACCTAATCAGTTTGCGAGGGCCCGGCCTCGTCTGTTGAAACTGCGCAGCTCAGCAGATCGGCAGCAGATCTGCAAGGACCGTGCAGCACAAGCTTCACTTCACCAATTCAATCGATTCCCATAAACAAGGAGACACGAAGCATGCCGGCATGTCATCGCAATCGGGTTGGAGTCATTCTCGGATTAGTGGGCGCATGCGCATTGGGATCGGCCCAGAGCGCCAATGCGCAAAGCAGTGTCACGCTGTACGGCATCGTCGACGGCTCCCTCCTCTACACGAGCAAAACACTCAACGCGAAGACCGGCCAGAATGCCGGCCATCAGTACTCGTTCACCGACAGCGGCGTCTCCGGTTCACGCTTCGGCTTGCGCGGCGCCGAGGATCTCGGCGGCAGCATGCGAGCGATCTTCGAACTCGAAAGCGGCATCAGCATCGCCAACGGGTCGTTCAGCAACTCGAACGGCAATGAATTCGGCCGCCAGGCGTGGGTCGGCGTGGACAGCCGCTTCGGTACGGTCAAGGCCGGCTTGCAGTTCTCGCCCTTCTTCCTCGCGGTGTACGACTTCGATCCGCGCGAGATGTCGTACTTCGGCAGCGGTCTCATTACCTACCTCAACAACGTCTACGTAACGGGCCTCTTCAACCCGAACGGCGTTTCGTACACGTCGCCGGAAATCGCCGGCCTGCAGGCCAGCGCGCTGATGGCGCTCGGCGGCGCGGCCGGCAATTTTCAGGCGGGCCGTCAGTACTCGGCTAGCCTGCGCTATCACCTCGGTTCGCTGACCGTCGACGCGGCGCTTTACAGCGGCAACGCCGGCGGCAGTGCCGCATCGATCGCGATCCCGAGCGTGGTCGCCTTCGACGGCCGTGCGCTCGGCGCCAGCTACGTATTCAACGGCCTGACCGTGAAGGCCTCGTATGTGCAGTACAAGGTAGCAGGTTCGTTCAACGATCGCGTCTACTCGGGCGGCGCGAGCTACCGCATCACGCCGGCGCTGAACGTCGATGCCGGCGTGTGGTACACCCGCGACGGGAACAACTCGACCAACCATTCGGTGATGGCGTCGACGGGGGCGGAGTATTCGTTGTCGAAGGCCACGATGGTCTACGGGCAAGTCGGCTTCGTGAACAATCACGGCGCAATGCACACTGGACTGTCGGTCAACAACGCCCTGAACGAGGTCACAGGCACGACGGCCGGTGTGAACGTCGGCATCCGGCACATGTTCTAGCCGGTGGCGCCTGGGCGATAGGGCCGCTTGCGAAGGCGGCCCCAACAGGTTGCTACGGCTGCTACAGGTCGTAGCCGGGATTGCGGCGTGTCAGGCGCCGCAGCAGCCCAGGCCACACCAGATCGGCGCCCTTGCCTTTGCTGACTTCACGCGCCTGCTCGCCCATAGTTTCGATGATCGACTGCGGCACATCGATCAGCTTGCCGCCCGCCTGCGCGAGGATCTGAATACGGCATGAGGTTTCGAACAGATACATCGCCTGAAACGCTTCGGCGACGGTGCGTCCGCAGGTCAGCAAGCCGTGATTGCGCAACATCATGTAGTTGGCGTTGCCGAGATCGGCCACCAGCCTCGCCTTCTCCGCGTCGCGCAGCGCAACGCCTTCATAGTTGTGATACGCGAGGTTCGTCAACACGAAGCCCGATTGTTGCGACAACGGCAAGAGGCCATCCTGTTGCGCCGCCACTGCGACGCCGTACGGCGTATGCGTATGCAGCACGCAATTCACGCCGGGCCGCGCCTCGTGCACGGCGCTGTGAATCACGAAGCCGGCAGGGTTCACGTCGAACGGCGTCGGCATCACCGGATGACCCTCATGGTCCACCTTGACCAGACTCGACGCGGTGATTTCCTCGAAGAACAAACCATACGGGTTGATCAGAAACTGATGCTCATGGCCGGGCACGCGCGCCGAAATATGCGTGAACACCAGATCGTCCCAGCCGAACAACGCCACCAGCCGGTACGCGGCCGCGAGGTCGACGCGCACCTGCCATTCTTCCGGAGACACCATCTGACGAACGCTAGGGATATCGAGTGTGGAGTTCATGGCTTACCTTGAGAAAGCGCGAGAGATCGCGATGACAGCCGCTTTGCGAAGCGCTTGCGTCGAGGTTCAGCAAGCGCGCCCGCGGCAGAAAGAATTTCTGCATTGCAGAATACTGGCGTGCGCAAAGCCATGTCAAGCCGACACTTCTTCCCCATCCCACCTCTCTTATCGTCGCCCTCGGCAAACAGGCGCGATGTGCGAAATACAAGCAATGGCGCGGCTTTCAGCCATTACGCATTGGCTGTACCACGCATGCCAGCCATGCGGACGATTCGTATAAGTGACTTCCCTAATAATCTGCAATGCAGAACGTGCGAATGGAAAACCCTATTGACGCTAAGCGAACGCTCGTGCCAAATTTCTCTCGCGCCACCGCACATCGCGTTTTGCAGCCTGCATCGATGAGCGTTTGAAACAGTCGATAACGTGTGCCTAGCTGGAGGGTGTAAAAACGTGGATATGTTTTTGCAGCAAGTCCTCAACGGGCTGACCCTGGGCGGTATCTACAGCCTCGTCGCGCTCGGTCTCACTCTGGTCTACGGCATTCTCGCGGTGCCGAATTTCGCCCACGGCGCTTTCTACATGGTGGGCGCCTTCGTGTCGTTCTACCTGATGAGCCGGCTCGGCTGGAACTACTGGCTCGCGATGATCGGCTCAGGACTCGCCGTCGCGGTGCTGGCGATCCTCGCTGAACGGCTCGTGTTCCATCCGCTGCGCAAGTCTTCCGAGTTGCATCCGATGATCGCCGCGATCGGCCTGCTGCTGTTTCTCGAAGCCGGTGCCCAGGCGATCTGGGGCGCCGACTTTCACCGCATGGCCACGCCCTACGCCGGCATCGTCGATCTTGGCGGCGTGACCGCGCCGTTGCAGCGCCTGTTGATCATCGTCAGCGCGTTCGCCCTGGTGGTGTTGCTGCAACTCTTCCTCAAATACACGGTGATCGGTTCGAGCATCATCGCGATGGCGCAGGATCGTGACGGCGCCTCGCTGATGGGCATCGACGCCAACAAGGTGACGATGCTGACCTTCGGCATCTCCGGCCTGCTCGCGGCGGTGGCGGCCACGCTGTATGCGCCGATCAACCTCGTTTATCCGGCGATGGGCCAGCTGGTGATCCTGAAGGCTTTCGTGATCATCATTCTCGGCGGCATGGGCAGCGTGCCGGGCGCGATCGTGGGCGGGCTGATCATCGGCATGGCCGAGAGCTTCGGCGCCTTCTACATCTCGACTGACTACAAGGACATGATCGCGTTCGTGCTGCTGGTGGTGATTCTGTCGGTTCGTCCTCAAGGCCTGTTCACCAGGGAACTGCGCACATCATGAAATTATTCGAGGGCAAGCTGGGTTGGGCGCTGCTGTTCGTGCTCGGTGTCGTGTTTCCGTTTCTGGCCGCCAATGACTACATGCTCACCGTGATGTCCACCGCGTACATCTTCGCGCTGGCCACCGTCGGGCTGAATCTGATTACCGGCTATACGGGGCAATACAATCTCGCGCACGGCAGCTTCATGGCGGTCGGCGCGTACACCGTCGGCATTCTGACGGTCGATCATCAGGTGCCGTTCTGGATTGCGTTCGTCGCGTCGGGCGTGGTGGTCGCGGTACTGGGCGCGCTGGTCGGTCTCGTGTCGTTGCGGCTGCGCGGCCATTACTTCTCGATCTTCACGCTGTGCGTCGGCTACATCATGTTTCTCGTGATCGAGAAATGGGACAGCCTCACGCATGGGGTTGCGGACATCATCGGCATCCCTGCTCCATCCGGTTTCGGCCTCGTCTCGTTCGAGAATCCGCGCGCGCTCTATTACCTGGTGTTCGGGTTTCTCGTGCTCGGCGTGTGGGTGATGCATCGCATCGTCAATTCGCTGCTCGGCCGGACCTTCATGGCGATCCGCAATAGCGACGGGCTCGCCCAGTCGCTCGGCATCGACCTGATGCGCAACAAGGTGCTGGCTTTCGTGCTGTCGGTCGTCTATGCGGGGCTCGCAGGCGGTTTGTATGCGGGCGCGGTGCGCTTCCTCGGACCGGATCTGGCGGGCGTCGACCATACCTTCGATATGACGATGTACATGCTGGTGGGGGGCATCGGCACCCTCGCCGGTCCGCTGCTCGGCGCGCTGGCGGTGCCGTGGCTCACGCAGTACCTGCAGTTTCTGCAGGAATACCGTTTCGTCGTGTTCGGTCCGATCCTGATCCTGCTGGTGATCTTTCTGCCTAACGGTATCGTCGGCCTGTATCAAACGCGCAAGGGACGGCGCGCGAAACTTGCGACGCCGACCAACGGCATCGTCGCGCGTCAGTCTCAACCCGCGCGTGGAGACCGTCATGCTTGAAATCGACTCGCTCAGCAAACGCTTCGGCGGCCTCGTTGCGGTGGACAACATCAGCACGCACATCGAAGCGGGCAAGATCAACGCGATCATCGGCCCGAACGGCGCGGGCAAGACTACCTTCTTCAATCTGATCAGCGGCACGCATCTGCCGACTTCGGGCCGCATTCTGTTCAAGGGGCAAGACGTCACGCGCCTGGCTGCCGATCAGATGGCGCGCCTCGGTGTCGCGCGCACATTTCAGTCCACCGCGCTGTTCGATCGGGCTAGCGTGCTGGACAACCTGATTGTCGGCCACCGGCTGCGCACGCGCTCGGGACTGTGGGACGTGCTGACCCACTCGTCGCGGCTGAAACAGGAGGAACGCATCTGCCGCGAGAAAGCTCGCGAGGCGCTGGACTTTGTCGGCTTGTCGGCGATGGCCGGGCGGATGGCGGGCGACATCTCGCAGGAAGAGCGCAAACGCGCGGCGGTGGCGCTCGCGCTCGCCACCGAACCGAGCCTGATGCTGCTCGACGAACCGGCGGGCGGCGTGAATCCGGAAGAGACCGAAGGCCTCGCCGAACTGATCCGCAAGCTGGTGAAACACGGCGTGACCGTATGCCTCGTCGAACACAAGATGAACATGATCATGAAGCTCGCCGATCGCATCATGGTGCTGAACTACGGCGAGAAAATCGCCGAGGGCACGCCTGCGGAGATTCGCGCGAATCCGGCGGTGATCGACGCGTACCTTGGGAGCGAGCATGCTGAAGTTTGACAACGTCGCGCTCGATTACGGCAGTTTTCGCGCACTGGACGGCATCAATCTGCACGCGAACGACGGCGAACTGGTGGTGTTGCTCGGCGCGAACGGCGCGGGCAAGAGTTCGATTTTCCTCGCGACAAGCGGCCTGCGCCGCGCCGCGAGCGGCAGCCTGCGCTTCGGCGAGCGTGAACTGCTCGGCATGACGCCCGCGCAGATCGTGCGCAGCGGCGTGATTCAGTGCCCCGAGGGCCGCAAGCTGTTTCCCGGCATGTCGGTGCTGAAAAATCTCACGCTCGGCGCGTATGTGCATCGCGGCGACAAGGCCGGCAATCAGCGCAACCTCGATCAGGTGTTCGCGCTGTTTCCGCTGCTGGCCGAACGCAAAGACCATCCGGCCGGCTCGCTCTCCGGCGGCCAGCAGCAGATGGTGGCGATCGGCCGCGCGATGATGGCGCGGCCCAAGGTGCTGCTGCTCGACGAACCGTCGCTTGGCCTCGCACCGCTCGTGGTCAAGCAGGTCTTCGAGGTGATTCAGCAAATCAATCGCGTGGGCACCACTGTGCTGCTGGCCGAACAGAACGCGTTCGCAGCGCTGAAGATCGCGCATCGCGCCTACGTGATCGAGAACGGCCGCATCGTGCTCGAAGGCGAACCGGCGAACCTGATGAACAACGAAGCGATCCGGCGCGCTTACGTCGGCGGATAGGCCAAGACGTTCGCGGCCTTTCCGCGCGCTTGCAGAGAACAAGCCGGCCCACCTCGCGCCGGCAGATTCGATCAATCCAAAGGAGACATGTATGACGATCAAACGCTTGTGCGGCCGGGCCGGACTGTACGCGGCGCTCGCCTCGACCGCGCTGCTAGGCGCGGGCGCCGCGATGGCGCAGCAAGTGGTGCATATCGGCTTCTCCGGCCCCTTGAGCGGCGGCGCGGCGAAGTATGGTCAGGAGGTGCTCGACGGCATGCAATTGGCCGCGGCCGACGTCAACCAGGCAGGCCTCGAAGTGGCCGGCAAGAAGATCAAGTTCGAGATCGTGCCGCTCGACGACAAGTACAACCCGAGCGAAACAGCGATCAACGCTCGGCGTCTCGCGCAGGAACAGCAGGCGGCCGTGGTCCTCGTGCCGCATTCGGGCGGCGGCTTCGCGGTGCAGACCAGCAACGAGCAGCAGAAACTGCTGTTGCTGTCGTACACCAGCGTGCCGCAGATCAGCGCGCGCGGCAATAAGCTCACTGTGCGGATTCCGCCTGAGTTCACCTCGTATCTGAACTCGTTCATCAAGTATGAAATGGCGACGTACGGCAAGAAGGTCGCCCTCGCTGCCACCGATACCGACTACGGCAAGGTCTGGGTCGCCGCGTTCAAGCCGGCGTGGGAAGCGGCCGGTGGCACGATCGTCGCGGACAACTCGATGTCGTATAACCGTGCAACCGACTTCTACAGCGGTGTGAGCCGTGTGCTGGCGGCGAAACCGGACGTGATGTTTATCGGCGGACCATCGGAACCGACCGGACTGATCGTGCAGCAGGCGCGCGAACTGGGCTTCAAGGGTGGCTTCATCGTGATGGATCAGGCAAAACTCGATGAAGTGGCCAAAGTGACCGGCGGCTATGCGCCGCTGAACGGCGCGATCGGCGTATTGCCGCTGGCGAACGATGAGACACCGAACGCGAAGGCGTTCGTCGAGCGCTTCCGCAAGAGCCACGGCGGGCGCGATCCGAGCCAGGAAGTGTCGCTCAACTACACCGCGGTCTACGCGACGGCGCTTGCGATGAAACTCGCCGGCAGCGTCAGCGATGCCACCGCGATCCGCAACCAGTTCGACAAGGCGGTGAAGGCGCTGCCGCCGCAGAACAATCCGCAGAGCGTGACGGGCGTCGATGAACGCGGCGGCTTTGTGATCGGCAATCCGCTCGCGGCGGTGGTCCAGGCTGGACAGTTGAAGTCGGCGGGGTTGAATTCGCTCGCGACGGCGGCGAAGTGAAAGCTTAGCGGGTCATGAATCAGCGGCCGTTTGGATAGAACTGCTCGCGCAATTCCCGTTTCAGCACCTTGCCGATCGGACTGCGCGGCAATACATCGATGAAGGTCAGCGCGGACAGCCGCTGCATCTTGCCGAGCCGCGCGTTGACCCACGCGAGCAGCGCGTCGGCGTCGAGCGTCGCTTGACGATGGCGCACCACGAACGCAACCGGCGTCTCACCCCACTGCGCCGATTGCGCGCCGACCACGGCCGCATCCGCGACATCCGGATGATTGCGCAGCTCCGCCTCCAGATCGCTCGGATAGACGTTGAAGCCACCGGAAATGATCATGTCCTTCTTGCGATCGAGCAGCGTCAGGAAACCGTCCTCGTCGAAACGGCCCATATCGCCGGTGCGGATGAAGCGCTTGCCGCTCGGGTCGTACCACTCCGCCTCGGCGGTTTTGTCCGGTTGCCGGTAGTAGCCGGTCATCATCGCCGGCGAATGCCCGACGACTTCGCCCACCTCGCCAGCCGGCACTTCGTTGCCCTGTTCGTCGATCAGGCGGATATCATGGCCTTCCATCGGTTTGCCGACCGTGTGCAGTTTGGCCGGCCATTCGTGCGCTTCCAGCTGGCACGAGCCGCCGCCTTCGGTCATCCCGTAGTACTCGGTGAGCTTGCCCGGCCAGCGTCGCACCACGTCGGCCTTCACGCTGGCCGCGAACGGCGCGCTGGTGCAGAACTTGGCCACGAAGCTGGAGAGGTCGTAACGATCGAAGTCCGGATGCGCCATCAGCCGCTGATACTGGAGCGGCACGAGCATCGTGTGCGTAACGCGGTGCTGTTGCGCGAGCGCCAGATAACGCGTGGCATCGAATCTCGGTATCAGCACGACAGTGCCGCCGAACGTCAGCGTCGGCATGAAACTCACGAGCGTGGTGTTCGAATACAACGGTGTCGAGATCAGCGTCGACGCGTCCGGCCCATAGCCGCGCGGAATGCTCCGCACCGCGTAGGCCCAGCGCATACCGTGCGACTGCACGATGCCTTTCGGCGTGCCGGTGGTGCCGGACGAGTAGATGATATTGAACGGCCACGCGGGGTCGATCGTCACGGGTTCGGGCATGGCGCCCTTCGGCGCGAGCCACGCCTGCAACGGCGTGCTGCCTTCGTGCCCATCGAGTGCGATCGGCGCTGCGCTGATTTCGCCGGCTACCGGTTCGAGCAGACGCTTGACCTCGGCATCGAGAAACAGCAGCCGCGCGCCCGAATTGCCGATCATGCTGACGAGGCTCGCCGCGCTCGACGAAGGCGCGAGCGGCGCCACCGCCGCACCCGCACGCAAGCCCCCGAGAAACGCCACGGCGTATTCGGTCGATGACGTCGCGCACAACGCTATCGCATCGCAAGGCTTGATCCCGTCGCGTTGCAATGCGGCGGCGAAACGATCGACCCTCGCGTCCAGTTCGGCGTAAGTCACGACCTCGCCGTCGCAGATCAAGGCGGCATGCTCCGCGCGTTCGGTCGCAAAGCGGCGGATCATGTCGGTAATGCAGACGAACGGTTCATCCAGTAACGCTTCAAGCCATATCATTGCGGAGCACCTCCGCGGGTTCCGTTGCTCGCATTGGCGTCGGTGCGCGCCGCATCCTCTTCCTGCAGCTTGCGCCACAAGATCTTGCCGCTGCCCGACTTGGGCAACGACGTCACGAACTCGACGATACGCGGCGCTTTGTACGGCGCCATCTGCTCACGCGCCCACGCAATAATCTCGCTTTCGTCGATCGTGCCCGCATGCGCCGCGTCCGGCACCACCAGCGCCTTCACGGTCTCGCCGCGCTTCTCGTCTTTCACGCCGATCACGCAGACCTCGTGGATCGCCGGATGCCGGTACATCAGCGCTTCTACTTCGGCGGGCCAAACCTTATAGCCCGACGCATTGATCATCCGTTTGAGGCGGTCGGTCATGAAGAAATAGCCGTCTTCGTCGATATGGCCGAGGTCGCCGGTACGCAGAAAACGCTTGCCGTCGAGTTCGATGAACGCCTCTTGCGTGGCCTTCGGATCGCGCCAGTAACCGAGCATCACCTGCGGCGCATTCACGACGATCTCGCCGGTTTCGCCTGCGGGAAGCTCCTGCAACGTGGCCGGATCGATCACGCGCGAGTCGACGTCGAACACCGGGATGCCGAGGCACTGCGGCTTCGGACGATGCGGCGGATTGATGTGCGTGCCCGCGATCGTCTCCGACATTCCGTAGCCTTCGACGTAATCGAGCCCGGTCAACGTCTTGAGCTTTTTAGCGATCGCATCGGGCATCGCCGCGCCGCCGCCGCGCGCGCCACTCAGACTCGACAGATCGTATTCGCCGAGCTTCGGATTCGACAGGAAATCGACCATCATCGTCGAAATCGACTGCCACGCGGTCACGCGATATTTCTGCATGCATAGCGCCGCCGCATCGCGATCCCAGCGCGGCAGCACGATGATCGTCGTGCCGGAAAAGACCGCGCTGTTCATGCCGCCCTGCATGCCGGTCACGTGAAAAAACGGCAGCACCGATAGATACGTGCCGTCCGGCGGCGCCGAGAACCACACGCAACCGCCGAGCAGCGTGCTCATCACGCTGCGATGCGTGTGCATGCAACCCTTCGGTTTACCGGTCGTGCCCGACGTGTACGGCATCACGCAGAGGTCGTCGGGGCCGGTGGTGAGCGCACCTGGCGCGATGCGCCGTTCGAGCACCTTGCGCCACGGTGTAACACCCGGTATGTCGAACGTTTTACGCGCAGCAGATACGAACTCGGGGACCGTAATCGGCGAGGGCCGCTTCAGATAATCGCTATACGTGGCGACGATTGCATACTTGAGTCCCTGGTCGGGTGCATCGCCGATCAGCGGTTCGACCTGTGGAAACAGGCATTGCGGCGCGATGATCGTGGTCGCACCGCTGTCCTCCACGTAGTGACGCAACTCGGTGGTCAGGTTCATCGGATTGACCGGCACGACCACCGCATTTGCGCGCAGGATGCCGTAGTAGGCCATGATCCATTGCGGGCTGTTCTGCATGTAGAGCAGCACGCGGTCGCCGGCTTTGACGTCGCATTCCTGCTGGAGAAATCCCGCGATCCGCTCGGCTTCGTCCTTGAACTCGGCGAAGGTGACCGGCGTGTCGTAGAAGATGATGAAGGGCTTGTCGGGAAAGCGCGCCGCCGATACCTCGGCGTTGTAGAAAATGTTGGTCTGCGGCAGCGTTAGATGCAGTGGCACTTGCGGCGGCCAATGCGGATGATGGCGTTCGTTCATAGGTGTCTCCTGCTTTTACGATCTGTGCGCGCCGGGGTTGCGCGTGGTTCACGCTTTATTCGCGTGCAGCGCTTGCGGCGCGTTGTTCATAGGTCATGCGTCATGCGTCACGCGTTACTCGTGCTTCACGATGAACGCCCGAGGTGGCGCCCAAGCTCCATCTTCGCGATCGCATTGCGGTGCACTTCGTCGGGATCGTCCGCGAAGCGCAGCGTGCGTGAACTCGCCTCGTTGTTTAATCGAACAAAGCGCGAGCAAAGCATGAGCAAAGCTCGAGCGCAGCGCGGCTGCGATCCGCGCGCTGCGTCCTTGAACCCGTCCATCAGACGATGATGGCGCCGCCGTCCACCGCGACATACTGGCCGGTAATATGGCGCGATGCCTCGCTCGCCAGGAAAACGACCGGGCCCTTCAGGTCCTCTTCCCCGCCGAGCCGCTGCAACGGCGTGCGTTTGACGATCGTATCTTCGAGCTTGCCGAGCAGCCCCGCGGACATCTTCGACGGAAAGAAGCCCGGACAGATCGCGTTGACGTTGATGTTGTACTTGCCCCATTCCGCCGCCAGCGCACGCGTGAAGTTGATCGCCGCGGCCTTCGACGTGTTGTACGCAATCGTGTTCATGCCGGGCGGCGAACCCCTCAGGCCCGCGACCGATGCGATGTTGATGATCTTGCCGGCGCGGCGCGGGATCATGCTGCGCTTGCCGACTTCGCGGGCGAGAAAAAACGGTGCGCTGACGTTCAGGTTCATCACCTTGTGCCACGCTTCGTCGGGATAGTCCTCGGCGGGTGCACCCCATGTCGCGCCCGCGTTGTTCACGAGGATATCGATGCGGCCGTACAGGCCGAGCACTTCTTCCACGAGCCCCGGAATTCCCTCGAAGTGCTGCAGATCGTTGACGACGGTCAGCACCTCGATGCCTTGGCTCTGCAGATGCGCTTTCGCCTCGGCGAGCTCGTCGGCCTTGCGCGCCGTGATCGCAACGCGGCAGCCCATTTCTCCGAGCGCCTCGGCCATTTGCAGGCCAAGTCCGCGCGAGCCTCCGGTGATCAGTGCAACCTTGCCGTTCAGTTGAAACAGGTCTTTCACAGACATGACGACGCTCCTCCAGATTATCCAGGTTGTTCTGCTATGCAGACTTCTATTCCAGATTTTCTGACCATCATACGTGCCGAAATTCGGCGTGTAAATAAAAGCACGCTCATTCACTTTTGATATAAACTGACACGCATCGCTTGGCTAGCGGATCATTGGGGCTTACCCGGATACCGTATTTTTCAATCGAGCCGCGCTCATGCGCTGTGCGTTTTTTCGCGCACCTGTTCCGCACAGCGGCTTCCCTTTTGACAGGTCTTCTCCCATGCCTGATGCGCTGATCATCAACTCACGCGACCTGGAATTTCAGCTGTTCGAAGTGCTCGAGGCCGAGACGCTCACACAGCGCGCGCGCCACGGCGACCACAGCCGCGAGACCTTCAACGCCGCGCTAGAAACCGCCCATGCGGTCGCCGCGGAAAAATTCGCGCCCCACAACCGTCTATCGGACGAACACGAACCGCAATTCGACGGCCAAAGCGTCACGATCGTCGCGGAGGTCAAGGACGCGCTCGACGCGTTCCGCTCAGCGGGGTTCCTCGCCGCGGGCAAAGACTACGAATGGGGCGGCATGCAATTGCCGGCGGTGATTTCCTTTGCTTGCCTGTCGCTCTTCAAGAGCGCCAACATCGCCACCTCGTCGTACGCGATGCTGACCACGGCGAATGCCAACGTGATCGAACGCTTCGGCAGTGCCGTGCAGAAGCGCAAATATCTGCAAGCACTGCTCGACGGACGGGCGTTCGGGACGATGGCGCTGACCGAGCCGCAAGCGGGCTCGAGCCTGTCCGATCTCGTCACGAGCGCGACGCCCAATGAGGACGGCACCTACTCGATCCGCGGCAACAAGATTTTTATTTCGGGCGGCGATCACGAGTTGAGCGAGAACATCGTGCACCTGGTGCTGGCGCGCATTCCGGGTGGGCCGCCGGGTGTCAAAGGCATCTCGCTCTTCACGGTGCCGAAATTCCACGTCAACGAAGATGGCAGCCTCGGCGCGCGCAATGACGTTGCACTGACGGGCCTGATTCACAAGATGGGCTGGCGCGGCACCACCTCGACCATGCTGTCGTTCGGTGAGCGCGGCGAGTGCATCGGCGAACTGGTCGGAGAACCGCATCACGGCCTCGCCTACATGTTCCACATGATGAACGAGGCGCGCATCGGCGTAGGTCTGGGCGCGGTCATGCTCGGCTACCGCGGCTATCTGGCGTCGCTCGATTACGCTCGCGAACGGCCGCAAGGACGCCGCCCGGACAACAAGAATCCGCTCGATCCGCAATTGCCGCTGATCGAACACGCCGACGTGCGCCGCATGCTGCTCGCCCAAAAGGCCTACGTGGAAGGCGCTTATGCGCTATGCCTGTATGCGGCGCGCCTCGTCGACGAGCAGAACACCGGCGAGAGCGACACGGCGCGCGCCGAAGCGGGCCTGTTGCTCGATCTGCTGACGCCTGTTGTGAAATCGTGGCCGTCGCAGTGGTGTCTTGAAGCGAACAGCCTCGCGATCCAGATTCACGGCGGCTACGGCTATACGCGCGAGTATCCGGTCGAGCAGTACTACCGCGACAATCGCCTGAACATGATTCACGAAGGCACGCACGGCATTCAGGCGCTCGATCTGCTGGGCCGCAAGGTGGTGATGAAAGACAGCGCCGCATTGAAGCAACTGGGGTTCGAAATACAGCGGGGTATCGATGCCGCGCGCGCTCATCCGGCGCTGCACGCGTATGCCGATGCGTTACGCACGGCATGGAGCGAGTTGACCGGCACCGTCGAAGCATTGCGGCCCACGCTCGGCCGCGAAAGCGAACGCGCGCTCGCCAACGCGAATGCGTTTCTGGAAGCGTTTGGCCATATCGTGATTGCGTGGACGTGGTTGCGGCAAGCGATTGTTGCGAGCGCAGCACTCCCTGGGGTGACAAGCGAAGCTGACCGCGACTTCTATCGCGGCAAGCTGCACGCGTGCCAGTGGTTCTTCCGCTGGGAATTGCCGCGCGTCTCACTCATGCTCGCGACACTGCGCAGCCTCGACGACACCACCCTCACCATGTCGCCTCGCTGGTTCTGATCGGAGACGGCCACGGCTCAATGCATCAATGCCTCAATGTGATAGCGCGCTTTCGAGCTGCGTCACCACGTCGATCAGACGTGGCCGCACTTCTTCGAGCAGAAACGCCTTCGACAGCTTGAACGAAGGGCCACCGACATTGATCGCCATGATCGGCAGTTCGCCGCCGGGTTGGAACGCGCGCGCAATGCCGTTCACGTCTTTCTGCCAGTCGCCGAACGAAGTCGTGACACCGAGCGTGCCGTAATCGTCGAGCGCCTGCTCGATGCCGCGCCGGGTTTTCGGCCAGGCCACGTGATCGAGCTCGCGCACCTGCTCCATGAAACTGAGCCGCTCATGCTCGGGAACCGCCGCGAGCCAGGCGCGGCCGATTGCGGAGGTCGCAACGGGAATACGCGAGCCGACTTCCAGGGTTAGCGTAAGCGCCACCGAGCCCCGGCAGTTTTCCACATAGATCATCGAGAGCCGATCGCGCGTGCCCAATGAAACCGTTGCTCCGGAGATATCGGCCAGTTCCTGCATGACCGGGCGAGCGATCTTGCGCACGTCGAGACGGGCCAGCATCGCGCTCCCCAACGCAAGCGAAGCTGTACCGAGACGATATTTGCCGCTCTCTTTCAGATGGATCAGATAGCCGAGCAGCGTGAGCGTATGAGTCAGCCGCGACACCGTCGATTTCGGCAGCTTGCAGCGCTGCGCGAGTTCCTGGTTGCTCAGCGATTTGTCGCCCGAGCGAAAACAGGCGAGCACTTCGAGCCCGCGTGCGAGTGCCGTGACGAAGTGCCGGTCGTCCTTGTGCGCCTCATGCGCGGTCCGGGATACGAGAGCCGCGTGCGTTCCGCTCGATGAAGACGGTTTTTGCGCCGCTTCGTTGGCAGCCTGGCCGCTAACCGGTTTTTCGATCGGGCTGTTAATCGGGCTGTTAATCGGGCTCTTATTAGACTTGTTCAAAATGGAACGCGCTCCCGCAAAACGGCTGCATCTGAAGGACAAACCGTGACCCGGTTGTGGTAGGTCCGGGCAGCGGAATTATAGGCGGAAACGTGGAGCGCCTTTAATGGAGGCCTTCTACAACTGGCTGCTATCCGGGCAGCGCACGACCCGGCAGCGTGGCTGCTCACGCGACATACTAAGGCGAACCCGCCGGCACCTGGAGTCAAGCCTCAAAGTCCTCTTTGGGCGTCGCCACGACCGGGCTGAAAAAATAAACCGCCGCGCCGAGCGCGAGCGGCACCGCGGTCACCGCAAACAGCCATGAATAGATGCCTACGCTGGACAAATGCGCCTGTTTTGCGGCGCCCGCGATCCAGCCGAAGCAACTGCTGGTCAGCGCCACGCCCAGAAAAACCAGGCTGTTGAGCAGGCCAAGGCCGAGCCCGATCCGGCGAGAACTGGAAATCGCCAATCAACTGAGTGGCGATCACCGCGATATAGCTGCGGAAAAACTGGCTCAGCACGTAGCTGAAGGTCAATGCCCATAAGCCGTAATCGATCGGCGATGCTGCGGCATCCGTGCGTGGTTCGTTTAGTTCTTGTGTTACGCCGTCAGACATCTCAATGGTGTTTTTGATGATCGAAGCTCACATCATAGGCGAATCGCGCGATGGGCGTCCTTCGTATGCGTGGTCGTTTTTTCGTAAGTTGCTGAGATCGGTGTGGACTGCGGAGCATCGGTGTTTCACTCAGTTTTTTCAACGCCGGGGCGTTTGCTGGAGTATTGTTTAATCGCGTTTGGGGGGCTTCACGACGTCACTCTTCTATAAGACAAAGTGCTCCTGGCGGGCGGCGCAGTGCTCGCAAGCGCGTGGTTTTTTTCATGCAACGATGCGAAGTCAACTTTTCGAGGAATGGAGAAAACGTGAAAACAGTCAATCTTTTGAAGGCGCTCGGTATCGCGTTGTGTGTGGCGACGGCGTCCAGCGCCTATGCCCAGTCGAGCGACGCGATGGCGACGACCGATACGGCCGCGGCGGCTCCCAGTGCGAAAACGACCAAGAAGATGGACCGGAAGCTGGGTCTGGACGTGCGTAAGGCGTTGGCGAAAGCGCAGGGTTTTGATGTGTCGAACGTGTTTGTTCGCGCGCGAGGGGGCGCGGTGACTTTGACTGGAACGGTGCCAGATGGGGCGCAGATTCCGAAGGCGGAAGAAGTGACCAAGAATGTTGCTGGTGTGAAGTCGGTGAATAATAAGTTGACTATTGGGGCGCCTAATGGAGGCGGTGGGGGTTGAGAAGTAGGTTTTTTTTTGCCTTTTGCGGCGCTTTTTGGCTGTGTGCCTACGGCGGTGGGGTTTTCTTTTGTTTTTGGTTTATTAGCGTTCCCCCTGTGCGGGGGGGCACCTACTTTTCTTTGCCGCCGCAAAGAAAAGTAGGCAAAAGAAAGCGGCTCAAACCGCTAGCTCTTAAGCGGGTCCCTTGGCTTGGAGGTGGTAGTGGAGCATCTGGAATCTGTGTCCTCGCACATTCAGCCCTGGTGACAAGGCAGTCATTCTTCCGGCGGCGCTGCGCGCGCCGAAGGGTACTTCCCTACCTTTGGGTTGGGTGAGGCGGCTGGTTGTTTTTTGCCGCCTCGTGTGCTTTTTTTTCGTTGAGCTTTTACGCCTTCGCTGCGCGACCGTAGGTGTCTTCGAAACGCACAATGTCGTCCTCGCCTAAATAGGCGCCAGATTGTACTTCGATTAGTTCGAGCGGAATCTTGCCTGGGTTCATCAGTCGATGCGTCACGCCGAGTGGAATGTACGTTGATTGATTCTCGGTCAGGATGATTTCCTTGTCGCCGTTTGTCACCACCGCGGTGCCCTTTACGACAATCCAGTGCTCCGCGCGGTGATGGTGCATCTGCAGACTCAACTGGGCGCCCGGGCTCACGATAATGCGCTTCACCTGGAAGCGGTCGCCGCTGTCGATGCCTTCGTACGACCCCCATGGCCGCACCACGCGGCGGTGCGTCACCGACTCGTGTCGGCCCATCGCGTTCAGTTGCGCAACGATCTTCTTGACGTCCTGTGCCTGGTCGCGATGCGCAACCAGCACAGCATCAGCAGTCTCCACGATGACGACGTTGTCCAGACCAATTGCGGCCACCAGGCGGTGCTCGGCGCGAATGTACGAATTGCTCATGGCGTCAGTGAGCACGTCGCCGAGCAGCGCATTGCCCTGCGTATCGCGTTCGGCAATGTCGGCAAGCGCCGTCCAGGAGCCGATGTCGTTCCAGCCCAGATCCGATACGGCAATCACCGCGGCGCGCTTCGTTTTCTCCATCACAGCATGGTCGACGGAGATGTTCGGGCTCGCGGAGAAAGCTTGCGCGTCCAGGCGCACGAAGTCGTTGTCGTGTTGCGCGCCTTTGAGCGCAAGCTCCGCCTGCAGCGCAATTTCCGGCTCGTAGCGGCGCAGTTCTTCCATGTAGGTCGAAGCCTTCAGCATGAACATGCCGCTGTTCCAGTAGTAACCGCCCTCCGCAAGGAAACGCTCCGCCGTGGCCGCGTCCGGCTTCTCGACGAACTTGTCGACAGCGAAGGACTGCGTGTCGTCCACCAACTGTGCGCCTGCACGGATATAGCCGTAGCCGGTGTGAGGCTCGGTCGGCGTAATGCCGAAGGTGACCAGGTAGCCGTCCTTGGCAATGTGCGCGGCGGCTTCGGCTGCTTTAATAAAAGCCGCTTCGCCGGTGATCACGTGGTCAGACGGCAGAACGAGAAGCAACGCCTCAGGGGATTCGCGCATCGCCAGCAGCGCGGCTGCCGCAATAGCCGGGGCCGTATTGCGGCTGGCAGGCTCGAGCACGATCGACGACGACACCGTATCGACCTGGCGCAACTGTTCAGCCACCAGAAAACGCTGCTCATTATTCGTGACGACGATCGGCGAAGCGATGTCGGCAATGCCGCGCAAACGCAGCGCCGTTTGTTGAATCAGCGTGTTATCACCGGTCAACTTCAGATATTGCTTGGGATAGCCCCCGCGCGACATCGGCCACAGTCGGGTGCCGCTTCCGCCGCAAAGGATCACTGGATGAATCTGCATGGCTCAATTCCTCTCTACGTTTTCTTGTGATTGAATATCTTCTATATAGCGTGTGGGTATTAACCGCCCCACTCCGGAACTCAACCGCCCGGCAATAGCGACAAGGCAGTCATTCTTCCGGCGGCGCTACTCGCGCCAAGCGGTATGTCTTGATCCACTAAACGTGACGCATCAGTTGCATCCGCACCGATTCCAGTTCGTACGGCAAACGCCGCGAAATTGGGCCCCTGCGCGGCAACTCCACGAAGCCCAAGCGTCTATACAACTCATACGCACGTGTATTGCTGACCAGCACGTCCAGCACGATCTGACGGTCGCGGTCCTCATGCGCCAAACCGGCGCGCATCGCGTCCATGAACAGTGCGGTAAACACACCCGTGCCGCGCATACGCTCATGCGTCGCGCAATGCGCAATCAACGTCTGCGAAGACTTCGGCGCGGGTAATTCGCTTTCGAGCACCAGTCCGCGCAACAACATGCCAACGGTGCGGCGCACGCCGAAGAACAACAGCAACATCAACACTACATGCGGATCGTCGAACCAGGTCGTGCGGCCGTCGTGCACGGCGAGCACCGCGACCACCGTGCCGTCGGCGGTCACGGCAACGCGGTGGCGTCGGTACGAGAAACGGCCGTGTTTCGATGTGAACGCGAATTGCAGGAACTCGATACACGTAGCGGCGGAGTCGCCGAGAAAGAACCCGAACTCACGTACGCCCGACGCAAACATCAGCGGCGCGCAAGCCTGTGCGTCACGCGCTTGCGCCGCACGAAAACGCAGTGATGCCGGATCTTCTGCCTGATGCAGCGCGTGAGCGCGATCTGGTTGAACGGCGTACATGGTCGAGTCTTCCTCTTTAGCGAGGCAGGCGCTTCAGCGCCGCAATGGTTCGGCTGATCTGCTCCGGCTCGTGCGTCGAGCAAATGAAAAACCGCAAACGTGCTGCTTTTTCTTCGACAGCCGGATAGAAGATCGGCTGCACGTTGATGCCATCGGCAAACAGCGTATTGGCCCATTGCGCGGCTTTCAGCGTGCTGCCCGTGATGATCGGCACGACTGCATAGCCCGCGCTTTTTCCGGTCTCGAGGCCTGCTGCACGCGCTTCGTCGAGAAACTGCTTGCCGCGCGCGCGTAGCAATGCGACCCGTTCGGGCTCGGCGATCAGGCGTTCGAGCGCGGCCAGCGACGCCGCCGCCAGCGCGGGCGCAAGACCGACGCTGTACAGAAAGCCTGGAGCCAGGTGCCGCAGGATGTCGATCAACGCCTGCGATCCGGCGATAAAGCCGCCGCAGCCCGCCAGCGTCTTGCTGAGCGTGCCCATCCAGATATCGACGTCGCCGCTCGCCATGCCGCACTGCTCGCGAATGCCCTTCCCGTTCGCGCCGAGCACGCCCAGCGAGTGCGCCTCGTCGACCATCAGGAACGCCGCATGCCGGCGCTTGATGTCGACGAATTGCGCCAGGTCGGGAAGATCGCCGTCCATGCTGTACAAACCTTCGATCGCGATCAGCACGCGCCGGTAGTCGTGCCGCACACGTGCGAGTAATGCGTCGAGCGCTTGCCAGTCGTTATGCGGAAAGCTCAGGCGTTTGGCGCCGCTCAGTTGCGCGCCCTGCACGATGCTGTTGTGCGCGAGCGAATCGTGCACGACCAGATCGCCTGGACCGAACAGCGAGCCGATCACCGTCACATTGGTCGCGTGGCCGCTCACGAATACAACGCAATCGTCCACTTCGTAAAACGACGCGAGCGCGGTCTCCAACTCGCGCTGCACCGGGCGTTCGCCTGCCACCATCCGGCTCGCCGATGCCGATGTGCCGTAGCGGTCGATCGCCTCCTTCGCGCGAGCGGAGACCTGCTCGTCGCCGGCGAGGCCGAGGTAGTTGTAGTTCGCGTAGTTCAGATATTCGACACCGCCGATCTGCGTAGTCGCGCCGGCAATGCCTTCGTGCACCCGGAAGAACGGCGACTGCACCTGGAGCTTCTCGCCCATCTGCCGCAGAATTTCGACCTGCTGATAACCCGGCATCGCCTCGAAACTGCACAGCGCGGCGCGCGACGCGTCCTGCGCCGCGCGCGTGCCGCCCGCGGGCAGCGGCGCGCCAGGCGTCTGCGCCTCTTCAGAGACGCGCTCCAGTTGCCGCATCAGCGCTTTCGCAGCGAGTTGCTGGCGGATGTGATCACCCAATCCCATGTTGTTCTTACTACCCCGTGACGTACCGCTCTTAAACTAACGATTCAGCCGGAAATTCGGCCCACTCCCACGCTTCGCGCGTGGCGAGCAATTTGGCAATAAGCCGGTAGTTCATTTCATGACTTGGCCGCAACGCAGTGACGCGGCCGAGCAACGGCGCGCCCGCCATCGCCATGTCGCCGACCAGGTCGAGTACGCGGTGCCGCACGAATTCGTCTGGCACGCGCATGCCGCCAAGCACGCGGTTGCCGACGATCGCCGCGGTGCAAGACAGGCGCGCGCCACGCAGAATCGGCATGCCGCGCACGTAGCCGGCGACGATCGCTGGGATCGCCCATTTGACGCGTCCGTAGGATCGCGACGGCGCGATCTCCGCCGCAAAACTCGCGGGCGTCACGGCGCCATCCCAGCGCAATTCGCCAAAGCCCTTCAGGTCGTTGCGTACCGCCATTTCGTATGCGGGCGACGGTTCGATCGAGATGCGGCGCTCGTCGCGCGCGCCCTCGGCGTCCATGATCGTCACCGGTTGCAGCACGCGAATGAAACGCTTCGCGCGCGGCAACTCGATCCGGCCGCATGCGCGGATCGCATCGATCCACGGCTGCGCGCTGCCGTCGAGGATCGGCACCTCCTCGGCGTCGAGCTCGACCGTCGCGCGATCGATCTCGCAGGTCAGCAGCGATGCCAGCAAATGCTCGACGGTGCGGACCCGGACGCCATCACCGGCTTCGAGCATCGTGCAAAGCGGCTGGCCGCGCCGCAACGCCGGACTCACCGCCAGCTCGGCCAGCACGCGGCCGCCTTGCATTCGACGGAACACGATGCCGCGCGGGCCGTCGGCATCGCCCGGGATGATTCGTACGTTGACGGGCCGGCCCGTGTGCAGGCCGTGCCCGCTCAGTTCCAGCGGACGCGCCAGCGTGCCTTCGCGCATGCTCCAGCCTGCGGGCGCGCTCATCAAACAAGCTCCGTTGCAGTGGATTGCATTGGCGTCTGCGCTTCCGTTTGCGCTGACAGCGCATCGGCGACATCGGCCAGCGCGTTCGCGCCGACATCGAGCGCGTGTTGCGCGGCGACCGCCGCGACGTGCGCCGCGACACCGTTCGACTTCGCCGCGTCATCCTTCGTCTGAATCGACTCGACGATCCGTTGCGCGAGCGAATGCACCGTCGCGCCTTCGGCCATCGTCATGATCGACAGCTTGACCTGGAAGCTCTCTTCGACCGCCATCCCGAGTTCCATGCCCATCAGCGAATCCATCCCCATGTCGAGGATCGAACGGCCGGTTTCGATTTTTTCCGGCGACATATGCAGGATGCGCGCGATCTGCGCCTGCAAGGTCTCTTCGACGAGGCGCAACGCGTCCTCGAACGGCAGGCCGAGAATCTGGTCGCGCATCTGCGCGCCGCCCTGACGCGCCGGTTCGTGGCTGCCGCGCGCATGCATTTCTGCGTAGCGGCGCGCACGCGCCGCCGGCATGCCGAGCGACAACGCCTGCCAGTCGAGCCGCACCACGGCCTCGCCCGCATTCATCTCGACGATCGCGCGCTCCAGCGCCGCGAGCGCTTCGGCCGACGTGATCGACAGCCCGCCAATGCGCGCTTGCAGCGCTTCACGCGTTTCGGCATTGCGCGCGAGGAAGCCGACGTCGTCCAACGGACCCCATGCCATGTAAGTGCCCGGCAAACCGGCGGCACGACGCTGCCCGACCAGCGCCTCGAGGAAGCTGTTCGCCGCCACGTAGCTGGACTGCCCCGGATTGCCGAGGAAGGTCGTCGCCGACGAATAGACCACGAAGAAGTCGAGTTTCGCGCTGCGCGTAGCGCGGTCCAGATTCCATGCGCCGGCCAGTTTCGGCGCGAGCACGGCGGCGAAACGCGCGTCGTCGAGATTGCGCACGAGGCCGTCGTCGATCACCATCGCCGAATGCAGGACGCCCTTGAGCGGCGTGCCGCGTGCGGCGATCGTTGCCAGCAGCATGTCGAGCGCGGCTGCATCGGTGACGTCGCATGCCGCGGTGTGCACCTGCACGCCGTGCTCTTCGCGCCAACGCGCGGCTTCTTCGGCGAGTTCCGGCGCGAGCGTGCCCGAACGGCTCGCGAGCGTCAGATGACGTGCGCCGCGCGACATCATCCAGCGCGCGGTCGCGAAGCCGAGCCCACCCGTGCCGCCGACGATCAGATACGCCGCCGCCGGATCGAGTTGCAGCGTTGCGGCAGCAGCCGTCGCGCGTGCCGGACTCGGCGTGCCGGCCGGATACGTCACGAGGATCTTGCCGATCTGGCGCGCCTGCTGCATGTGACGGAACGCTTCCTCGACCCGCTCGGCCGGGAACGCGCGATACGGCAACGGATGAAGCACGCCGCCCGCGAACAGTTGCATGACCTCTTCGAAAAGACGCGCCGTCAAGTCCGGCAGCGCGCTCATCAATTGATCGGCATCGATGCCGAAATAGCTGATGTTGTTCCGGAACGGGCGCAGCCCGATGCGGCTGTTTTCGTAGAAGTCGCGTTTGCCGAGTTCGAGGAACCGGCCGAACGGACGCAGCGTGTCGATGCTGCGCACCATCGCTTCGCCAGCCAGCGAGTTGAGCACGATGTCGACACCCGCGCCCTGGGTGCGCTCCAGAATCTCATCGGCGAACGCCAGGCTGCGCGAATCGAACACGTGGTCGGCGCCGAGCAGGCGCACGAATTCGCGTTTCTCGCGGCTACCGGCCGTCGCGAAGACTTCCGCGCCCAGGTGGCGCGCGAGCTGGATCGCCGCGATCCCGACGCCGCCGGCCGCGCCGTGCACCAGCACCCGCTCGCCGCGACGCAGACGCGCCAGCTCGCACAGCGCGTAGTACGCGGTAAAGAATGTGGTCGGCACGGTGGCCGCTTCTTCGAACGTGAGACGTTCGGGCTTATGAGCGATCGCCTCCGCGTGGCTCCGCACATGGCTCGCGAACGATGCCGGCGCGAAACCGAGCACCGCATCGCCCGGCGCAAAACGCTGCACGTCGCGACCCACGCGCGTCACGCGCCCGGACAGTTCCATGCCGATCGTCGCGCCGGCAAAGCCGTTTTCGACGGCTTCATCCGACAGCAAGCCCATCGCGTACATCACGTCGCGGAAATTCAGGCCGGTCGCGACCGGCTCGATTTCCACTTCGTCAGAAGCGAGCTCCCGCTGCGGCAGCGCGAACCATTCGAGGTTGCGCAACGAACCCGGCGACGCAAAACCAAGCACCGCTGCCTCGTTCTGCGCACGTACCGGAGAAGCCGGTGCGCTGCGCAGTGCCGCGCTCGCCGCGGGCAACATGCGCGGCACGTAGCGGCCGTGCGGCGTGAGCAATACTTCTTCTTCGCTGTCGACGGCGAGCAGTTCTCGCGCCAGCACTGCGCTCGCGTCGCGGCAAGCCGGCGATACATCGATCAGACGGCACGACAATTCGGGATGTTCGTTAGCCAGCACGCGGCCAAGCCCCCACATCGCGGCTTGTTCCGGGCGCAATGCGGCGGCATCGGCAAACGGCGTGACGAACGGCGCGCCACCGCGCGTGACGATCCACAACTGCGGCTGCATCACGCCGGCCACCGCCGCGAGATCGCGCACGAGTTGCGCGAGCGCGAGCGTGGTCTGCTGCTGGGCGCTCATCACATCTGCGCCGTTTGCATTGGCGGGCAAGGCCTGATCCGGCGCGATGAAAACCACGTGATGCAGGCGCCCCGCCGGTGCGGCCAACTTGCTCATGTCGTGACGCAACGCTTGGAGCGTGCTGCTCGACGTGGTGTGACCGGCAGCTTGCAGTGCGGCGACCAAGGTGTCGTCCGCAGTCGCATCGGACTGTGCCGCGTACAGCAGGGACCAATGCATTAACGGGGTCTGCGCTTCAGCCTCATTCATGGTCGTCGCAAGCACATACGGCTCACGCGCGACGATCAGCGTCGGTGCGCCTTCGAGATCGAGACCCTGCTCGGTATGCCGCGTGACGTTTTCGAATCCGGCTTCTTCGAGATGTTTCGTCAGCGCCGTCGGCGACAGCCACGCAGCGCAGCGCGCATTTGCATGAACGGCATCGGCGTCGAGATCGAACACGATGTCCGCAAAGCGGCTATTGCGCGGCTCGGCAATCACGACCAGCGCGCCCGGCGCAAGCCAATCGCGCAGCGCGGCGAGCAGCGCGCGCGGATCGCTCTGTGCGGCCAGCACGTGACTTGCCACCACGACGTCATACCGCTCGCCCGCCTCGATGCCGGACAGGCGCGGCGTATCGCCGAACTCGATGTTCGCGGTGCGGATGGCGGGATGTTCGCTCGCATCGAAACCGCTCAACTGCTCATGCGTGCCGGCAATCGTGTAGTCGCAACGCGACACCGGCACATGGATCGCGAGCGGTTGCAGCACGTCGCTCAACGGCGAATCGAGTTCGAGCACGCGCAAGCGGCGCGGCTCGCTCCATCCTTCGATCACGCGATGCAGACATGCGCCGGTCAACGCATTGACGTGCGCCCACGTCGGCGAAGCTTCAAAGAAGTGCTCGACCAGACTGCTGCGCGACGGCGGCAGGATCCGCGCACCGCTCACTTCGCCGCGCAACACGGCAGGCAGCGCTGCGCCGCAATGCGCGAGCAGCGTCAGTTCAGCTACGTGCGCGGGCGACTGCGAGAGCAGATCACGCCACAAGTCGTCGATGCCCGGCAGATTTTCGCAGGCCGCGGCGTCGCGCACGAGACGTGTGTCGTCGCGCCGTGCGAGGCCGTCTTCGACCGCGATCTGTGCGAGGCGCGCGAGCAACGCGGGATGTGCGCAGTCCGGCAGCGACGGTTGCGCGAAGACGTTCAATGCGTCGAGTGCATTCAGCGCGTAGGCGCTGGCGAGGACGTCGAGGAGCGGCAGCATTTCCGTCAGATGCGACTGTCTGCGCGGCAGGTCTTCTTGCGTCATCAGCGTCGAGACGGCGTCTTCCAGCAACACGGCCGGTTCCGGCAACGTGCGAGCGTCGAGTTCGCCGGCAAGCGGCTTCGCTTCGACGATATACGCGTAACGTGCGGGCGCATGCTGACGCCGGCCCATCAGGTCGACGCGGCGGAAGCGGCACGCGCCGAGACGCGCGACGATCGCGCCGTGCGCGTCGGCGAATTCGAACGATGCGACGACCGAATGCGGGCTGCGCCGTTCGATCCGCGCGACCACATAGCGAATCGCGTCACCGCGCAGATAGTCGATACGGCCGAGCTGCACGGGCACGTAGGCGGCGTGTTCGATTTCAGCCGGATCTTCAGCCTGGCCGGGCGCGGCGAGCAACGCGAAGAGCGGATGAAAGCCGCTGTCCATCAACGCCGGATGAAGCGCATACGCGTTCAGCGCGGCGTCGGATTGCGCGAGCACGCTCGGGACTTCTACTTCGGCTAGCGCGATGTCAGCGGCGGCGGCGACATGCACCGAGCGCACCCACTGGAACGCCGGACCGTAGCTCAAGCCAATCGCGGTGGTGTTCGCATACAGCGTGTCGCCCGGCATGGCCGGTTGCGCGAGCAGGCCTGCGAGCGTCGCCGCAGGCACCGTGCTTGAACCGGCCTGCGCCGCCAGCGCACAACCGCTTGCCAGCAGACGGCCGGTGACGTTGAGCGACCACGCTTCGTCGGACATGCGGTCGCGCGTTTCGATCGTAAAGCTTGATGTGCGCACATCGACTGTGAAGCGGAACAGCTTCGAATGCTGCGGCTGGAACACGACCGGCAGACGAATTTCGAGGTTCTCCACCGCACAGCTATCGGTGCCGAAATGCTCGCGCGCCGCGGCAAGCGCCATCTCGACATAGCCCGCGCCCGGGAACGCCACGCCGTCATCGACGACGTGATCGGCCAGCATCGGCAACCCGGCCGGGTCAAGCTGATTTTCCCAGGCCAGCGCGTGTTCGCGCAGACGGTAACCGAGCAGCGGATGTTCGCGGCGGCGATTGACGAGGTTGTACGCCTCGGGGGTCGGGCCGAGCCAATAGTGTTCGTGCTGCCACGGATAGGACGGCAGCGCCACGCGTGCGCCGGCCGGTGCAAAGCGTTCGGCATCCACGCGCGCGCCGTTCGCGAGCGCCGCGTAGATCGCGTGATGCAGCATCTGCGCGCTATCGTGATTGCGCTTGAGCGTCGCCAGCGAACGGCCGCTCACGTGGGCCTCGTCGAGCGTTTGCGTGACGTAGCTGCGCAGGATCGAATGCGGGCCGACTTCGAGGAACAGACGCACGCCGGACTGGGCGACCTGCGCGATGGCGTCGCCGAAACGGACCGGCTCGCGAATATTGCGCCACCAGTAGTGAGCATCGAGCGCGGTGCCCGCGAGTTCCGCGCCGGTGACCGTCGAAACGAAGCTGCACGCTCCGGCGTTCGGTACGAGATCGGCGAGGCCGTGAAGCACGGTCGGCTCGATCGGATCCATCTGACGGCTGTGGAACGCGTAGTCGAGTTCCAGCATCTGGAAAAAACGGCCGCTTTCCTTCACCGCAGCTTCGAGAACCTGCAACGCGGCAAGCGGGCCGGCCAGCGTGACCGCCTGCGGACTGTTCACGCCCGCGATTTCCACCGCGCCGTCCACGCCGACTTGCGCCATCAGCGCACGCATCGCGGCTTCGCCGAGACCGGCCGCGGCCATCCGGCCCATGCCGCGCGTGCTTGCCTGAGCGCGACTGCGGATCTTGATCACGTGTACGGCCTGCTTCAGCGTCAACGCGCCCGCAGCCCATGCCGCGGCGACCTCGCCGACGCTGTGGCCGAGGCACACGTCATAGCCGACGCCGCGCGCTTCGATGACGCGCACCACGCCGACCTGAAGCGCGAACAGCAATGGCTGCGCATGCTCGGTAGCTTCCAGCCATTCAGCGCTCACTCCGTCGCGCAACACCTCGACCAGCGACGGACTGCCGTCCGCGCGCCACAGCGCGTCGAGTTCGTCGAGCGCGGCACGGAACACCGGTTCTTGCGCGAACAATTGCTTGCCCATCCCGGCCCACTGCGAACCGTTGCCGGAGAACACCAGCGCGAGACGCGTATCGTCGCCCGGGGTGTCGCCTTGTACGAGTGCCGGTTCCGTTTGATCCGGCGTCGGCGCGGCAAGCGCGGCGAGTGTCGCACGCGCTTCGGTTTCCGTCGACGGCGCGACGATCGCACGATACTTCAGCCACTGACGGCGATGCGCCGCGTTCGACGCGAGCGTGCTCCACGGCGTGCCGTTGTCCAGCATCGACAGATAGCGTGCCGCCAGCGCCGGCAACGCGGCTGCGGTGCGAGTCGACAGCACCAGCGGCGGCAGTGCGACGCCGTTTTCGACTTGTGTGGTAACGACGGGCGCAGGCGCTTCACGCAACACGACGTGCGCGTTCGTCCCGCCAAAGCCGAACGAATTCACGCCGATCACCAAGGGCTCCGCGCCGCTGTCGAGCGGCGTCAGGCGATCCACAACCCGCAGTCGTCCACCAACAAAATCGATCGCCGGATTGGGCGTTTCGAAGTGCAGTGTCTTCGGCACGGCGCGATGCTTCAGGCACAGAATCGCCTTCATCAGCCCAGCCATACCGGAAGCGGTTTCGAGGTGGCCCACGTTGGTTTTCACCGAGCCGATCAACAGCGGCCGATCGACCGGCCGGCCCGCCGACGCGGCTTCCATCAACGCGCGCGCTTCGATCGGATCGCCGACGGCCGTGCCCGTGCCGTGCGCCTCGACATATGCGAGCGAGCGCGGATCGACACCCGCGCGCTTGTAGACCGTGCGCAGCAACGCCGCTTGCGTGGCCGCGCCCGGCACGCTGATGCCGCCTTGCGAGTAACCGTCCGAATTGACGCCGGAACCGGCGATCACCGCGTGGATCGTGTCGCCTTCGGCCAACGCACGCTCGAGCGTTTTAAGCATCACCAACGCGCCGCCTTCCGAACGGACATAGCCGTCGCCGGTGGCGTCGAACGCGCGGCAGCGTCCGCGTGGCGACAGCATCGACGCTTTCGAAAACGTCACGAAGCCGAACGGATGCAGCAGCAGATTGACGCCGCCCGCGAGCGCCATTTCGGCGTCGCCAGATTGCAGTGCCTGACACGCCTGATGCAAAGCCACCAGCGACGACGAACACGCGGTATCCACCGAAACGCTCGGTCCGCGCAAGTCGAACAGATACGACAGGCGGTTCGACGCGATGCTGAGCGTGTTGCCTGTGGCCGAATATGGATCGACCGCGTTCAGGTCGTCGACGAAACGATTGCCGTAGTCCGGACTCGCGACGCCCACATAAACCGCGCAATTGCTGCCTTCCATGTCGCGTGGACGCACGCCCGCGTCTTCGAAGGTCTCCCATGCGAGTTCGAGCAACAGGCGTTGCTGCGGATCCATCTGCTGCGCTTCGCGCGGCGAAATGCCGAAGAAAGCCGCGTCGAAACCGGCTACGTCGTCGAGCACGCCGGCTGAGAACGTGTAGCTCTTGCCCGCTTCGCGCTTCAACGGGTGCTGATAAAACTCCGTGCCGAAGCGTTCAGCCGGTACTTGCGTCACCGCATCTTTTTCGTCGCGCAGCAGCGCCCAGAAATCGTCGGGGCTCTCAACATGGCCGGGGAAGCGGCATGCCATCCCCACAATTGCAATCTGTTTGGTCATCGTTCTGTGATTGGGTGCAGCGTGTGTGCGGCCTTATCACGCGGCGTGGCTGGTTCAAGAGTTCGAACGAGGGCCACGCCGAGCTGTTCGGCACACAGATCTTTTCGGGTAGCAGGCGCGTCGCCGTAATTGCGCCAGATAAAGTAGTCACTGCGAGCCGGTTCGTAACCGAGATCGACGAACACGTGCGGTAGCGCCGGCACGTGATCGCCATAAAAGCAGAGCACCGTATCGCGGCGCCGCGCGCGCAATGCTGCGAGCAGGCGGCCGAGCATTGCATCGGCGTTGGCGAGGTGGCGCAGATAGACAGTCAGATCGCGCCAGCGTGCATCGTCGCCGAGCGCGTGGAAGGCGGCACCCTCGCCTGCCTCGACCGGCTCCAGATGCAAGGGACCGTGGTTTTCCATCGTCATCGAGAAGATAAAGGCCGGCTTGTCGCGCGGTTCGTCGAGCGCCTTGATGATCGAATCGGCCACCGCCAGATCGGACACGTATGGACCCGCGCGCGGCGCGTCGGCGAACGCGGCGATGTCGATAAAGCGGTCGATCTGCAAATGTTTGAAGGCGCGCTTTCGGCCGAAGAAATCCGCATAGTACGGATGGATCGCCAGCGTTTGATAATCGCCGCGCTTGAACCACGACGCCAGTGAGTTGCACGCTCGCCGCACGAACGCGTACGGATAGAAACGCGCATAGCCGAGTTGCGTCTGATCGATGCCGGTCAGCACCGCAAACTCGGTGCGCATCGTATTGGCGCCCCATGCGGGCACCGTCAGTTCGCCGTGCTGGACCGACTCGCGGCGCGCGGTGTCGAAGTTGCGCAGGATCGCGCGATCGATCGACGCATCAAGACGCCGCGCGTCGAAGAACGACTCGCTCTGGATCAGGATCACATCGGGCGCGGTTTGCGGCGCGCCGCTCGCGAACGGACCGGCCGCCAAGGCGTCGCACAATTGACGCGCGGTGGCAGGCTTCATGCCGTTCAGCAGGTAGGCGACGAACACTGAGAAGAAGCCGTGACGCTTCTGATCGTCGACGGGGTTCAGCGTGAGCGGCAAGCGCGCGGCAAACACGTAGGCCGCGGCAAGGCAGGCACCGGCAGCGATCACGAGCTCTCCAACAGGCCTTTGAGCAAGGGACTTGTCCGTGACAAAAACGACGATCACCACCGCGATGCCAATGACGATCGCCACCACCGTGCCTATGCTGAGAAACGGCAAGTAGAGCCGCGGATGCGCGAAAAGCTGGCTGAAAAGACTCAGATCGGTGAAGACGAACGGTTCTTGCAGCGATGCGTGCTTGGCGTTGCTCACGCCTGCCAGCAGCGCGACCAGCGCGATCGCGACAAAGGCGGAAAACCTGACGCGCCCCGTGAGCAGCAGCACGCACACACAGATGAACACGATAGCGGCGACGTGCAACGCCAAGGCGAGCGGCGAGCGGCGCAACCACGCGCGCGGCAGCGCAAGCGCTTCAGGCAGAAGCGCGAGGCCGGCTGCGGCCACGAAGCTGAGTGCGAACGTCGCCTCCACTCAGCGCTCCTCACGCGGCAAATAGGACAGACCGCCGAGAATCGCATCCGCCAATGTTGCGGGCAGCAACGGCAACAGGCGCATGCCGAAAGCGAGCAAGTTCGGGAATGCGATTTCCGCGCGGCCCGCCTTCAGTTTGCGCCGGATGTGTTGCGCGGCTTTATCCGCCGACCATAGAAAGGGCTTGTCGCCCGGGAAGACGTCGCTCATGGCCGTCTTGACGAAACCCGGCAACACGATCGACATCCGCACGCCGTCGCGCGATAGAACCGGACGCACCGAGTCGCCGTAGGCTTTGATCGCCGCCTTGCTTGCGCAGTAGGCCGGCGAAATCGCCATGCCGCGTAATGCGGCGAGCGAACTGACCAAAGCGATTTGTCCGCTCCGGCGCGGACGCATGCGCGCGACTACCGGCAGGACCGCGTGCATTGCGCCGTAGAAATTGGTATCGACGATGGCCGCCGTGCGTTCCAGTTCTTCCCAGTCGTGCGCGGATGCGAGGGTGCTGGCTGCGCCGGCGTTGGCGATCAGCAGGTCGATTGGGTGGGCGTCATCGAATTGGTGCAGCCAGGATTGCATGGCTGCGGCGTCGCGCACGTCGAGTTGTGCGGTGTCTACCTTTGCGCCTTTCGCGCGACAGGCTTGCGCTGAAGATTCGAGGCGTTCGACATCCCGGCCGATGAGGCCGAGTACTACGCCGGGTGCCGCATACGCCAGCGCAAGCGCGCGGCCGAGGCCCGCGCTGGCGCCGGTGATGACGATGTGGCGCGGCGCGGCGCTAGACATGCGCGGCCGCCTCGAGACGCTGCACCGCGCCGGCTGTCGCCATCGCGATGCCGGTGCGGGTGTAGAAGTCGCCGTTGATCTGAGTGTGGTGGACGACGTAGTCGAGAAAGGCCTTGTAGAGATGCATGTCCGGCTGTTCGCCGTGCCGCCAGAAATCGTCGAGCGAGCCTTGCCACGTCAATCCCGGCATGCTGTAGATCGCCGTGCCGAGCGCGATCAGCGGACGACGGTGATGCAGCGCCGACAAGCCGACCGTGCTGTTGACCACCACGGCGCCGCGCGCGTGATCGAGAAGCGTCGGCAGGTGGCCCGCGTCAATGAAACGCAGACGCTCAGCAATGCCGAGTTCGCGCGCCAGTTGCTCCGCGTGACGACGATAGTCGATCAGGCCGGTGTCGAGGGGATGGTTTTTGATGACGAGCCAGGTCCCGGCAGGCGCGTGGCGTGCAAATGAGGTCAGCACCTTTGCGATCGCGTCACGCACGCTGTCGAACGGCGAATGGACGACGATCTGCGCATCCGAATTCAGCTGCAGCGGAAAGATGTAATACGCATGACCCGCATCGAGCAGATCGCGAGTGACCTTGTCGGCATCGCGATGGTGCTGACGCTGACGCAATGCGCGGGCAGCCAGGCCTGAGTATTCGAAGAAACCGTTTCTCGGACGATGGCTGCGGTAATGCGGAAAGCGAGAGGCGAAAAGCGTGTTGGCGCTGCGATAGCGGATGTCGTGAAACGCGCGTTCGTAGAGGTTATAGCCAGTGGGCTGCCCTGCAGGGCTTGCTGGCGTAAAACGGCGCTGATCGATATACCAGGCGGGGTCCCGTGGTAATTGCGAGCGGCCATTTACGCCGTGCTTTTCCAGCGTCAGCCAATGCGGGCGGACGTAACCTTCTTCGAAAACATGGACGCGCAAGCCATTAGTTTGCGCAACCGGATGCATATGACGGTGAATTTCGCGGCAGTCGCCGAACATTATTACGTCGGTAAATCCGCCAGTTTTCACTCGATTGACATACCAATCTGTTAGTTCGCTTGACTGATCGCGGAAATTCCACGAATCGCCATTACCCGCGTAGGCCAGATCGCCACCGCAGTAATTAACTCGACGTACAGCATGGCCGCGCTCGCGCAGTGCGATGGCAAGGCGGCTAAAGAACGGTGAAGCCGTGCCTTGCAGGGCGAGAAAGGAGCGGTGCATGTAAGAACGTCGTATAGCGGCCAGAGGTTCACCGACGGGACACGTACAGATGCGCCCCTTCCCCGCTGACCTCGGTATCGTTTGAATAGCTGTTGCTGGTCCTTCGCAAGGATCGAAGAATACAACATTACGAGAGTAAACAATATGAAACTGTCAGAAAAATTATGAAATGTTGCGAAAGCTCTCAATGCTGGATGGCGCTATACATATCGGGTGGCTATAATCGGCCGCCGCCATACTCTGCTTGACCGCCCTCTTGGGTAAGTTCCGCAAGAGGAGAATGCAACGCCAAGTTGTTGCATTCCTTACAGGCAAAGCGATTGCGTAAGGACTCGTATCGGCACACGTAAAACGTTTGCGCCGACCTTGGCTACCAGATTCTGCGGGCATTTCCGCACTTCCCTTTGATGCGCGTGCGACATCAAGGGAATCGAAAGAATTATTCAGTTTGGATAAGACGTTGGAAACTGTATCTAGCAACAACGCGGCACTGCCGCCGTCGGGGAACAAGAAAGGTCTGGTCGAGCGCATCAAGGGAGTCAATCGGCTCTTTGCGTTGACTGTCGTGGTGCCGACCGCGATCGCCGTGGCGTATTTCGGGCTGATTGCGTCGGATGTGTATGTTTCTGAGTCACGCTTCGTGGTGCGCAGTGCGCAACGGCAGAGCCAGACCAGCGTGGTGGGCGCACTACTACAGGGCACCGGGTTCTCGCGCGCGCAAGACGATACATATCCCGTGATCGACTACATTCAGTCGCGCGACGCGCTCAAGGAATTGAACCAGGGCGACTATATTGCCGACGCATACGGCAATCATGGCGACTTCTTGAGCCACTTTTCACGGAGTTTCGACAACAGTTTCGAAGCGCTGTGGAAGTACTATGGCAAGCACATTGTCACGGTCGATTTCGATTCGACTTCGGCGATTACCACGCTCCAGGTTCGCGGCTATACCGCCAACGACGCAGAAAAAATCAACGAGACGCTGCTGGAGATGAGCGAGCGGTTGGTCAACCGGATGAACGCGAGGGCAGCGGCAGACACGGTTCAGTTCGCGCAGAGCCAGGTGGATGTGGCGGCCGGCAAAGCCAAGGACGCCGCGGCGGCATTGGCCACCTACCGTAATTCGTACACGGTATTCGATCCCGATCGACAGTCTGCCATGCAGTTGCAGCAAGTCACCGCACTGCAAACACAGTTGTTCGCGGCCCAAACCCAATTGATCCAGTTGCAGTCGATTTCGCCCCAAAACCCGCAAATCCCGGTCTTGAAGACGAGTATCGCCTCTCTGGAAAAGCAGATCGAAGGGACCACCGGCGGCGTGACGGGCGGAAAAAATTCGCTGTCGAATAAGGCGGCTGCGTACGCGCGTCTGCAACTTGATTCGCAGTTTGCCGACAAGCAGTTGGCATCGGCGATGGCTGCGCTCGAGAGCGCACGCGCTGAAGCGCAGCGCAAGCAGCTTTATCTAGAGAGGCTGGTGCAGCCGAATACGCCGGATGTGGCGATTGAGCCAAAGCGGATCAAATCCATTTTCGAAGTTTTCGCGCTGGGGATGATTGTCTGGGGCGTGTTGAGTCTGCTGCTTGCGGGCGTGCGTGAACACCACGACTAAGGATCGGAAACTGTGCATCACGACACACCCTTCCTGAGATCACTGCAAATTCAAATGCGCGTCGTCGGCGCGCTTTTGATGCGGGAAATCTTGACGCGATATGGGCGGCACAACGTCGGCTTCTTGTGGATTTTCTTCGAGCCGATGATGTTCACGCTTGGGGTGCTCGCTCTGTGGACAGCCACGAAGGCGACACATGGCTCAACGCTTCCGATCACCTCTTTCGCAGTCACTGGGTATTCCTCGGTGCTCCTATGGCGTAACTGCGCGAACCGGTGCGCACTTGCTATTCTGCCGAACCAGGCTTTGCTCTATCACCGCAATGTGCGCGTGATTGATTTGTTCATGGCACGGGTGCTGCTGGAAATCGCGGGAGCTACGATGTCCTTCGTTTTCTTGACAGTTCTCTTCGTGACTATTGGACTGATGCAACCTCCCCAGGACATCACGCTGGTCATCGGCGCGTGGATTTATCTGGCTGTTTTCGGCAGTTCGCTTGGATTTGCTATCGGCGCCCTGAGCGAGCGAAGCGAAACTGTGGAGCGCGTTTGGCATACAGTGGCGTACTTGCTGTTCCCACTATCCGGCGCCCTCTTCATGGTCGATTGGTTACCGACCAATTTCCAGAAAATCGTTCTGCTTCTGCCAATGGTTCACGGCACCGAAATGCTTCGCGGCGGCTATTTCGGATCGTTGGTTAAGCCGCACTATGATGTCGGCTACATGATTGCGTGCGACTTGGCCCTGATGTTCGTGGGTCTATTTCTCGTCAAGGATGCTAGTAAGCGAGTCGAACCCGAATGATCGAGCTCAAGGAACTCTGCAAGGACTATCACACGCGGCAAGGCAGCCGGCGCGTTCTCGACGGGATCAATCTGCGTGTCAACGCGGGTGAGAAGATCGGTATCCTCGGACGCAATGGCGCGGGCAAGTCGACAATGATCCGGATGATTAGCGGAGCCGAATTACCGACCTCCGGCAAAATCCGCCGCAATATGAGCGTGTCCTGGCCTCTCGCATTCGGCGGCGCATTTCAGGGCAGCCTGACTGGGATGGACAACCTCCGGTTCATCTGCCGCGTATACGGTGCAGACGCAAAGGCGGCAGAACCGTTTGTTCAGGAATTCTCCGAGCTCGGCTACTATCTGCGCGAGCCGGTTAAGAGTTACTCAGCCGGTATGCGCGCACGGCTCGCCTTTGCCATCTCGATGGCAGTCGAATTCGATTGCTTCCTGATCGATGAAATCGTCGCTGTCGGTGACAGCCGCTTTCATGCGAAGTGTCACCACGAGCTTTTCGAGCGTCGCCAAGACCGTTCACTGATCATCGTGAGTCACGATGCAGGTTATATCCGAGAGCACTGCGATCGCGCTGCCGTACTGGTCCAAGGAAAATTGCACTCGTTTGATCAAATTGAGGAAGCCTACAGCTTCTACCAGGAGAGCGTAAGCTAGCGCATTCAACAAGCGAGCCCCCCGCCCGAACTGCAGACTGCAACCGCATCACCAACCTGACGTAACCCGCTCCACCCTGACGAGGGAGCGGGTCAAAGTCAGGATTGCCTGTCAGCAAGATCGTTAAAAGGAAACCTTTTCGATCAGCTCTTCATCACAAATCACACGATCCATATCGTCCCGTCTGTTGCGCGTCAACGTCAACCCGACGCGCAGCAGACAGATTTATGCAACAACGCCATTCCTGATCGACAACCATCCAGCATTGCTAAATCTGCCGTCTGGCGGTTCGCGCGCGGGAATAGCGTCAGCATTGCGGGCGCACACTGCCAGAAAAGATGATTGAAAACTGCAATTCTGGCAGGAACGAGATTCACCGCTCGACGCAAACTTTCTCCGGTCTGCGTGGCGGTGATCACGTGAATCATTATCTGGCCCCTTTCGCTTGATCCGATTCTCCTGGATCAGACATTCGCTCTTTTAACTGCGATGTCGCAGAACATATTCTTTTCGAGCGCAAATCCTGCAACGCGCCAAGGTCCGGCTGTTACCAATTCATTGACTGCTTGAACAACACCATACGGGCCCTCTCCGAACGGATCGTAGAGCACGTAGTCATTGAACACGATGGTGCCGCTTTTCTTAACCTTTCGGGCCGACACTTCTGCATCGCGCTTCACGCTCTCGTAGTCATGTCCAGCGTCGACATAAATAAGGTCGAAAAATCCATCCGGGTATTTATCCAGCATGTCGTAACTCGGACCTTCTTCTGTCGCGATGCGATCCATCTTGCTTGCAAAGCGCATCCGGAAATACTCAAGCTGCGTTTTGTTTTCGAACAGTTCCGTCGATGGCTTGCCCCAGATAACCGGGTACTTGTGCATATCGAACAGGTCGATCGCGACAAATTTTTTAGGCTGCAATTTGTCCATCATAAATTGAGAGAAGTCGCCAGCAGCGACGCCCAATTCAGCGATTACGCCGCCGACCGTGCCAAGCCGCGCAACCATGTCGGCTCGGTTTGCAAACAACTCTGCACCTAGGATGTGCTTTCTATCGAGCGCCGGAAAGTTCGTGTGCGTGTATGCCATTACCACTCCATGTCTAAAGTGTGAAGCTGTTCTTGTCGCTGCCTCCTAAAAATGTAAGCACGAGGCACGGCAGGATTCTACAGGTTTAGAAAGTTGCCGGATTCCCTGTTTACTTGGATAAAGGTCGTCTGTATAAGAGGGAAGGTCGGAAGCCCCGCCAATTGCATGGCTTCCGTGGTGCTGTTATTCCAGTAGAGAACTGGGTGTCGTAACAGCTGGAAAAGTCTTTCATTGGTGACTGTGATGTTTGGTCTAAGAGCTTTCGACAACGCTCGGAATCGGTCAGGCAGCAATACGCGGATGCTCGTCTCCCCCGGTGCACGCGCAGGGCATTCTAGTCGATCCTTTACATTTTTGCGGTGACGATTGACGACGGACCGTCGCAAAGGTATTCTCGCCGCGCTTCTTCGCGGTTGCGGCGTCTATTGCCGAAGCCGTGCAATGAGGGCACCGCCGGCGCGTCCGCACGCGCCGGCACCTCCAGCGACAAGCACATCTCATCAAGGCCCACCCAGCCGTCAAAACCGATAATCGCGGGTGGCTGTGGCGAAGCAATACGGCTGGAAACTGACCGGCGCGAATCAACCGCGCATCGGGTTACCGCTTCCCGGTCGGCCCATCGCTCTTGAGCAATCTCTGCCGGCTGCACTCGATCTGACTTTCCTGCCGAGGCGTCGGCGGGTCGGTTAGGCAGGGCTCAGCTTTCAACTCGTTCTCGAACGCCGCCCACACCGCGGACGGAACGCCAGCGCCTCCTGATCCGATCATTCGCCGGATCTGGTTCGCGCGGCGAACTGTTGCCCGCAGTCGGTGGATTTCCTGAAGCAATCGCTGGACCGTCTCGGTCGGCTCGCGGTCGTAAATCTCGGCCAGTTCGGCGGCGGTGAGGGTCCTTT
Organism: Paraburkholderia sp. IMGN_8; assembly: GCF_038050405.1. Classification (NCBI taxonomy): domain Bacteria; kingdom Pseudomonadati; phylum Pseudomonadota; class Betaproteobacteria; order Burkholderiales; family Burkholderiaceae; genus Paraburkholderia; species Paraburkholderia sp. IMGN_8. The sequence goes on from NZ_CP150901.1 coordinate 2,142,255, forward strand.
AACTGCAGATTCTGGCAATGACGGTGCAATCAGAAAGCAATTGATCTTGCGTAGAAAATTATCAGACAACCGGCAGCAAAGGGACAGTCGTTTACGACAATACGCTCATCGGAGGCATACCGGTTGTTGCGCCTCAAAGAGCAAACTTGCACGCTCCACAGACCATTCCGACATATCCATGAACCACTCAGCCGGGTCGGAGAGCGAGGCGACCGCCCGCATTAACTCGTAAAGCTTATCGGGGTCCGCAACATGCGCGTCGTGCAAATGGCTATACCGGCTGCTTAAGAAGGCGAGAGTTGACATGGCCTCCCTTGCGTTTAGCACAGGCGCATCGGCAATCCCAGCCGGATCATCTATGCACCACGCGTTAAAGGGCGACCGACCGGTCACGACGACACGCTTTCCAAGCAACAAAGCGGTCATTGCGGACGAGGACGAGAGCGTTACCAGACCCTCTGCATGCGCAAGTAACGGCTCCGTCAAGCCCTGCGTGAACGCTTGCGGCAAGAATCGAAGGCGCGGGCATGACCGGGCAAGCACGGTCTCCATTTCTACACTGAGCCGATGAACAGGATGATAAGTCGGCACACCAACCCACCCTTCAGGCAAGCGTTGGGCCCACTCATAAAGCATGTTTTCCACTTCGGCTCCTGTACCGGCGCCTTCATACGTCACCCAGTCAGGCGGCTGAGTCGCCAGAATTGCGACCTTTGCACCTTGACGCGCCTTATCCAGCTCCGCTTCAGCGTCGGCAAGATGCGGATGAATCTCCAGAGAGCGACGATAGGTCGAAGCGAGCAGTTCCTGCAGGCGCAGGCTATCGCCCGCCGGCAGCGGAAGGCTTTTGATTCGCTGTGCATGAGTTTCGAGCATCGAACCAGTTTGATGTCCACCGGGATCGTACGCGGTTCGAAATGGCTGACCAAGGCGCGGCAAGGGGGCCTGCTCGACGCTCAGAATCGGTACATCCGAAAAGACGTGGCGCAAAAAGCTACTTTGTGACGTCGCCATGACAAGGTCCGGTCGAAATTCACGCCTGATTTGTACCAACTCCCTAGTCAGGTAATTCGCTGAATCGCCTGCGCCGTAAAGCGCTTTAGAGTAATCTGCCCGCTTATGATCGAACGTCGACAGCACTTTAAAGGAATCGAGCGGAAAACAGTCCCGATCCGACTCCCCGCCACCACGCAACGCCCGCCATCGCTCGCAAACCTCGGTGTTTGCAGCAAGGGCGAAAACATCACCCCTCCCGGTTGTCGCACGCCTCGCAAGGTCCGTCCAGATGAAGTGACATGATAGGAAGTCCGGCGTCAGATGAAAAATGACCGGCTCAAGAAAAAAGAGAACGCGCATTGCTTTCGATACGTTATATGCAGGTCAAACATGAGCGCGGCCAGCTATCGCGCTCTCAAGTGGTCGGCAGTGTAATCCAATACCGAACTCTATGCGCACCGGGTGCACCACACCAAGGCGGCCGCACTGGTGTGCGCAGCATCCATACATCAAATTTTCAAGCCTAAGACTCATATGGCACTAAATGCGCTCCACGCAGCTTCGGAGTAAAACTCAAAAAATTTGCTACAGAGGCCCATACGCAAACGTTTTCAACCATATTTTTTCATTGACTGCCGAACCCCATTTCCGACCGGAATGAACCGCAAGCAACCCTGACCTCACACGCAGTCAATCTCTCACGACATTAATACAACAAGCGGGCTAAACGCACGATTTCACATTTCGATTTTTTTTCGATTGCTGTAAACTTCACTACCGTACATCGTTTGCTGTCGTCTCCGCGTTAGCTTTCGCTAGACCAACAAACACAGCAATGCAGGTCTGCGCCAAGAAATGCGATATGTAGACTTTCCCAACGGTCAAATGCCTCCCGTACCCGTACCCGCACCGATAGCGACGCAGGTTTGCCGAGCTTTGAGCATCGCCTCATCGCAGGCAATCAGCGGGTGTTGGCGCTCAACCCAGCAACTATCGAGCCCTTGTCCCGCCATACCTACGCGGTTGACGTCAATTCGTTGCCAGCGCAGCGCTCTTAAACATCATAGCGCCCCCAAGAGCCACAAATCGTGCCGAAGGAAATGCATCGCACTGCAGTCTTCACCTCCGTCAGTTTCAAGCACGCTATAACAGATGAGGACCGTTCCACCGCAACGATAGTCGCTCATTGCTGCGATATCGCGCTGCTGTCACTGCCAACCCTCGCACCCCTCACTTTCCTTTGATGTCGGTGAGCAACCAAGCTGGCCCATTCATCTAGTCGAACATGACACGCTTCATTTCGTACGCGCAAAACTTCGAGGACGTAATGTTGTTGCGCGCCTTGAAAGACGTCCCTAGCGGCTTCTATATCGATGTCGGAGCACATCACCCCGTCATCGATTCGGTCAGCAAGGCATTCTATGACCGCGGCTGGCGTGGCATACATGTCGAGCCTACAGCTGAACATGCAGACATTCTGCGCCGCGAAAGACCCGATGAGATAGTCATTCAAGCTGCCGTCTCCGATAATCGCAATGTCATCACTTTTTTCGAAATGTACGGCCTGTCGACCGGCAACGCCGACATTGCCGAGAGGCATCGCGCACAGGGTATCGAGTCCGTCCGCGTCGTAGTTCCATGCCTGACACTAGACGACGTGATCGCTCAAGCAGGAGAGCGTGAAATCCACTGGCTGAAGATTGACGTGGAGGGAATGGAACACCAAGTTCTAAGCGGCTGGCAGTGTTCGCGCCTACCGTGGATCGTAGTCGTCGAAAGCACTGTACCGAACTCCTCCGAAGAGAACTGGGAACAATGGGAGCCGCTGCTAGCGGAGAAAGGCTATCAATTTGCCTATTTCGACGGACTCAACCGCTTCTACGTCTCCCCGGAACATCTGTCGATAAAGGCGGTATTCCGTGCCTCTCCCAACGTTTTTGACAATTTCGCTCTGCATGGCGATTCGAGCGCACCGTTTTGTACATATTTGATCGATAAGCATAGAGATCGAGAGCAAGAGCTGCTACGCAACGCCGACTCTCTTACCGCCGACATCGCGTCATTGCAAACCGAGATTTCTCTCCAAATACAGACGCAGGAGGACCTGACGCGTCAAAACGAAGACCGGGCTCGCGCACTCGATGTGCAAGTCGCCGAGCTAGCGAATGAATCTCGACTCGAAAAGCAGGCTTTGTCCGAAACTCTTGCCCGCACTGAACGCGAGCTAAGGGCCGAATTGGTGGCGGTGCGCAGCGAGGAAAGCCGACTTGTACAAGAATCGGCCGAACGGGAGCGGTCTCTCTCAGCGCAACTCACTGCCGCGAAGGAAGAAGGCCACCAAGGCAAGCAGGTACTGCTTCGGGAACTGCTGACGATGGAGCAAACCCATCATCAAGCACTCGAAAAATTGCAGGGTGAACGAGACGAGCGCGAACGGATTTTGGTAGCACGACTCGTCGAGACCAAGGAAGAAATAAACCGCGAAAAAGACGCGCTGTTTCACCAGCTTCTGGCCCAAAAACAGGCTCACCTCGATTCGCGCGAACAGGCGCATCGCGAGCTGGCAGACAAGACTGCGCTCATGGCCGCAGCGCATAGCGCGCGCGAGCGTGATCTGCACGACCAGATGCGCCTGACCGCGGCAGAGCACGAACGCCTCTCTCTACATTGGGCAGAACGAGAACGGACAATGCGCGCCGAACTCGCCGCCCGCGAACAGGCTCACCTCGATTCGCGCGAACAGGCGCATCGCGAACTGGCAGACAAGACTGCGCTCATGACCGCAGCGCATAGCGCGCGCGAGCGTGATCTGCACGACCAGATGCGCCTGACCGCGGCAGAGCACGAACGCCTCTCTCTACATTGGGCAGAACGAGAACGGGCAATGCGCGCCGAACTCGCCGCCCGCGAACATGCTCACGCCGTCACCCTGCGGGCACTTCACAGCGAAATCGACGAACGCATCGAACGGCTTACTCAAGCCCATCATCTGTGCGAATTTGAGCTGCTAAATCGCGTCCAAGCCTTGAGCGAAAGATCAGTCCGTGCGGCGGAGCATCAAGACGAATGGCAGCGCCATGTTCTCAGAAGTTGCGACTCACTAAACGAAGCGAATCAATCGCTTGCTGACAAAGTTGCAGATTTGGAAAGAGGCATTCAGGCAATAGCTCAAGATAAGGCGGCTCTAAGCAAAGATCTCGAGCAACTCGACGCGGTAACGGCCGAAATCAACCGGATGAAAGCGACTGCGTCCTGGCGCTTTACGGCCCCGCTTAGAGCGCTAGCGGAGCTCCTTGGTCAATCAAACACCACACCCATGACGACGAAGGATGTCCCCTCATCCACTGATGGCAAATCTGTCGCGATCGCCGTGAAATCGGACGCCGAGGCACTATCAGCAAGAGCCGAACACGCCCTCAGCGAGGCAAATCAATCCGTCGTTACGCCTCAGCAAGAGCCGCAAGAAAACTATTCTGATCAGACGCGCGAGTTTGGACATCCCATGAAAACTATTAAACATATTGATCAACTCCTCGAGATGGACGGAGCAGAATTTTTAAAAGCCACTTACAAAGCATTGTTGAACCGTCCAACGGATTCCGGCGGAATGGCTTACTACATGGGACGCCTGCGGGCGGGACATGGAAAGGCGAAAGTGATCGCTCAAATTGCTCAATCCAAAGAAGCGAATTTCATACAACCGAAGATTCCTGGCCTGGAGGAACTTGTCGCAACGCAAGCGCGCGCGAAGCACTGGTTCCGGGGCTGGTTCTCCAAGCAGTCGTCGGTTCTAGCCCAAGTGTATCGCCTAGAATACATGTTAGGTCAGATGGAGCACCGCACGGAAGCGAGACTGATTTCGATTGAACGCAATGTCGAGGTAATTGTTGATCGCTTGAGAGACCTTCAACTAGGCGCCCATGTTGAGCCTGAAACGATGCATCAACTCCACGAAGAGTCGGTCAGAACACAGGCGCGCTCGAACATTGTCGACGGCCTAACTTTGCCGATCGAGGGCACCCCGACCGAGATCATCGCAGCGCTCGAAGCGCAGATAGCAGAGTCTTTGGAAGCGACTTCCTTCAATCGCTAAAATAAAAAACGCAAGGCACATAAGAAAATGCAATTCAATACATCATTCACTGGCCGGATTATTCAAGTTACGGAAGCTCTCGACTACGGCGACGCGGTGTCGAACCAAGTCATTGCTCTCGGCGAATTGCTGAAAGAAATGGGCCTTCAGACTGCAGTTTATTCCAAGTGGTATAACGAAAATGTCGCGCACCACCGTCATGACATTGACGAACTCTCGCTTCGAGAGAACGACATCGTCATCTACCATTACTACGGCTTCGCGGAACACACCCTCAAAGCTGTTGCCGAACAGTACTGCACAAAGATACTTCTCTATCACAACATCACGCCACACGAGTTCTTCGAGCAAAGTTCGAAGGTTCGCCAGTTCTGCCTCAAGGGCAGGGAACAACTAAAGGAAACGATCGCGAAGTTTCATTTCTTTTGGGGAGACAGCGACTACAATCTGCACGAACTAAAGGATCTCGGTGCAAGTCCCGATGCATGCTTCGTCGTTCCGATTATCGTGCCGCCCTTCCAGCGAGATGATCCTGTGCCAGCACGGGAAGCAGGTTCATGGCTCTTCGTTGGACGCATTGCACCGAACAAAAAACAGGTTGAACTGGTTAGACTTTTCGCACAAACACATGCGAAAGCGCCAGAGACTGCACAAACGTTGCATATCGTCGGCGGTTATGAATCGGACGATCCCTATTTTGTTTCTCTGCTACGTGAGATCGATGCACACGGTATCAGGGCCAGGATCAAGCTTACCGGCAAGATGTCTGACGAAGATCGCGAAGATATCTTTTCTCGCGCCATGGTCTATGTATCGCTAAGCGAACACGAGGGGTTCGGCGTCCCACTAGTCGAGGCGCCGCTTCGCGGCATGCCGGTCGTCGCCGTAAATAGCTCCGCCGTTGGCGAAACGATGGGCAATTGCACGGGTCTGGTGAATACGAGCGACGAACTCACCGAGTTGATTGCTCGTCTTATGGTCGACAACGATCTACGTGCAAGCGTTCTCGACAAACAACAGATCAACGCGATGCGCTTCTTTCCCAAGGCTGTCCAGAGAATGGCATCCTTGGCTCTTCGCCCAGCCCTGCCCCAACGCCGGCAGTTCAAGAAAGTATCTGTAGTCATCTGCACCTACAACCGACGCGGATATCTGGAACGTTGCCTCGACTATCTTCGTTACCAGACCTGTACGGATTTCGAAGTTGTGGTTGTCAATGGGCCTTCAAATGACGGGACCGCAGAACTGCTTGAACGCTACGCCGACAAAATTAAAATTGTCCAGAATCCGGAAAGAAACCTTTCGAAGTCGCGCAACCTCGGTATCGAATTGGCAGACGGCGACATCATTGCCTTTATCGACGACGACGCGATTCCATTTGACGACTGGATTCACAATATTTTGCTGGAATACAACTCCCGGCCGCTGACAACAGCCGGCTTGGGTGGGCCAGCCTACTACGCCGGGTCATTCTGGTTCCAGGCGCAAGACAACGGCATCAACAAGTTTTCCGAAACGAAAGTTAATATCGACAGTGACGAAATCGGTCAAGACGGCTGGTTCCGGTACAACACCGGGACCAATGCAACGTTCACTAAGCAACACCTCAGGGACGTCAATGGTTTCGACGAACAGTTCGACTATTATCTCGACGAGTCTGAGCTGTGTTTCAGACTGCAGCAAAAGAACACACTGATCGGTTATTCCGAGGATGTGATCGTTAGACATGAGTTCGCGCAAAGTCACAATCGAGGCGGCAAGTACAACTATAACTGGCTAACCATTTGCAAGAACACCGCGTACTTTGTGGCGGCTTATTCTGGATGGTCGGGCCAACTGTTGCGCAAAAAACTTGAAGAACGTATGAAGAGGGAGCGGATTGTTCCTCTTGATGCAGCGGTGCAGGCGGGAGAATTGTTGAGCTCGGAGCGGGATCGCCACGTAGCGGCGATATGGGAAGGTATTTCTCAAGGATTGGCAGATGCACAGCATCATCCTAAGTCTCGCAAACTCGCATCGCCGCCCGATGCTTTCAAACTCTACGCGCCGTCCTCGTCCTATCTGCGTGTCGGCAAAGACATTAAGTCGTTGCACATTTGCATCGTGACCAAGGAATTCCCCCCTTTCACCGGAAACGGTGGCGTAGGGACGTTGTACTACCATCTCGCCAGCGAACTGCTCCTTATGGGTCATCGGGTGAGCGTCATTACCCCTTCAGGAGAAGATCGAGTTCATAGCCAAGGACGGTTTAACATTTATTTCTCGAAGATGCAGCCGGACGCTTGGGTCAACGGGCTTGACGGCGGCTTCACTACGAATCTAATGTGGTCGCTCAGCGCATTCCACGCGCTATCGAAACTTCACAAGGAGCGTCCGATTGACGTTGTAGACTCCGCCCTCTGGGATACGGAAACTTTGGCAATATCCCTGTTGCCTTCGTCTTCGCGCCCGCCGGTCGTACTACGCCTGGTAACACCCTATCCGGTTTCGTCGCGCATCAATGGCTGGTCGGTTCCTGACAACGTCACCGCTCTCTTTGTGGAAGCAGAGCGCACGCTCTTGAGCCGCGCAAACGCCGTCATACCCATCAGCGAATCGATTGCCAAGACCGTCGAGAAAGAGCACAGCGTCCAACGCGATGTGCGTTGGCAAATGGCACATTGCGGGATTGCCTATTGGCCGTACTTTGATGTTGAGAAAGGCTATTCCGAGTTCCAAGAGTTTGAGAAAGTGCCGCGCGAAGCACTTGAATCAAGCAAGCTAGTCGTATTCGTAGGACGCCTGGAACGACGAAAGGGAATTGATTTACTGATGGAATCTGCTCAAAGAATTCTTGAAGCAGACCCGGACGCACGCCTGCTTATTGCTGGCCGCGATCCCGAAGGTTGGGCACAGCGCGCCGCCAATTTCTTAACGGAAGAAACGATTGGCCGAATCCATTTCCTCGGAGAGGTCAGTGATGCAACCCGCGATAAACTCCTGGCCCGCGCACATTGCCTCGTGTTCCCGTCTCGATACGAATCGTTTGGTTTGGTGCCTCTCGAAGCGTTCGTCCACGGAACACCTGTCATTGCATCGCGAAGCGGTGCAATTCCTGAGGTTGTTGCCCATGACTTCTGCGGTTTGCTTTTTGAGCCAGAATCCGCGGACTCGCTGGCCGACAGTGTGATTCGCACACTGGCCGAACCTGGCCTCAGGACGCGACTGTCAGACGGAGCGAAGACGCAGATTCGACGTTTCAGCAGTCGCACCAGTGCAATTCGAGCTGTCGAAGTCTATGCCGATTTGATCCTTCCTACCTGAATTTTAGACGATGCCAGGTTCTGCGATCCCGCGGAACTCGCACCGTTAAAAACTGCAGCCGCATGACTCGCTGGCCATTAGCAGGGTCTGCAATTTAAGTCTGTTCATCTTCTCCTCGATATGCGCGAGCCGGTCGGGCTCGCGCCGGCACGAATTGCTAAATTCTCTTAAGACGATCAAAGCGGCAGCCCTCCAGTTCGCGGCGATTTGGCTCCACCCCTCGTTTGTTAGACCGGCCAGACACGCCGTCAATGCGGTTCGAACGGCAGCGGCCATAGCTCCGGTCAGGCGGAGACAGTTGCTTGTCGACGTGTCCATCATTGCGACGCATGATGCCGGTACGGGCATCCAGCGAGTTGTCCGATCAATTCTGATCTCTCTATTCGAAGCCCCGCCGCCGGACGTAGAAATACGGCTAGTAAAGGCAACACGAAAGCGCGCTTATATTTACGCCAATGAGTATTCCGCCTCACTTACCGGCACTGAACGGCATTTTGATTCACATGTGACAGTTGCCAGTGGTGACATCTTTCTAGGTTTGGATCTTTCGAGCCGAATTGCTCCCCGAAGGCAGCGCGACTTCCTGTTATGGCGAAAACAAGGCGTCGTATGTGCGTTTGTCGTTTATGATCTTCTCCCTGTTTTGCATCCCCAATGGTTCACAGCGCGCGCATCCCGGTCTTTTCGGCATTGGCTTTCGACAATAGCCGTTCACGCGGATGCGCTGTTTTGCATCTCTGCTGCCGTTGCCGTTGAAGCAGCAACGCACATGGCACAGAAGTTTCGAATTGACAATAGAGAACTGAAAGTTGAATGGTTTCACCTCGGGGCAAACCCATCGACTCAAGCTGCGGCTCCCGGGCAACGGAGCGCCCCGGCCTCTCCCTTCTTTCTTGGAACACACACGGAACTGACCATACTGATGGTTGGCACTATTGAGCCGCGCAAGGGACACGCTCAAGTGCTGGACGCGTTCGAATTGCTCTGGCTTAAGGAACTCAACGTCAAATTGATCGTTGTCGGCCGCCAAGGGTGGCATGTAGACGAACTCGCCAACAGACTGCTGCTACACACTGAATTCGGTAAGCGATTGCTATGGCTTTCCAACGTAGACGATGCCGAACTTGAGGATCTGTACAAAACCGCCGACGGTCTTGTAATGGCGTCCGAGGCTGAGGGTTTCGGCTTGCCGTTAGTGGAGGCAGCTCAACATGGAGTGCCTCTTTTGGTCCGCGATCTTGCCGTGTTCCGCGAAGTCGTAGAAGACTGTGCGACGTACTTCCGCGCGAAGAGCGGTGCTGAACTTGCTCCGCAACTTCATCACTGGTTAGATGCACTTGCCGCTGGATCAGCCATCGCCAGCAACTCGGTGAAGCCACTGACCTGGCAAGCCAGCTCCGAAGAACTGAAGATGCTAATTGCACAACTTTGCGACGCAAACCAATCTAATTGAGAGCCTTGTACACTGCAGCGGTTCGTCGCGCGCATCGCTCCCACGTCATTTCACTGGCGACGTCGAGCCCCCTTTTTATCGCTGCTGCGCGCCATACATCGTCACTGATTACCTTCTCGATGCCCTCGCGCAATGCGACGTGATCGTCCGGTTCGACAAGCCAAGCGGCACCTCCGGCAACTTCCGGCAGCGATGAACTATTCGACGTAAGCGTCGGTACACCGCTTGCCAACGCTTCGAGAACGGGTAAGCCGAAACCTTCATAAAGCGAGGGCAGAAAAAATGCGCGGGCGCCGGCGTAGAGTGAAGGCAACGATGCTTCAGGCACGAATCCCAGATACCGCAACCATCCATCGACCTCGCCTCGGCCAATTTTCTCCTGCAAGCTATCGTTTAACCAACCTTTGCTGCCGGCTAAGACTAACGGGTATGCCTTACGAATTTCGACCGCCAGCTGGGAGTAGGCGTCGAGAAGACGATCGATTTGCTTGCGCGGTTCAAGTGTCGAAACGCACAATGTGTAGCCCCCGGGCGAAAGGCCGATTCGACCTAGCGGCTCGACTAACGTGGTCGCTTCATACGGGCGAAATTCTGGCAAGACACCAAGATGTACCGCTGTGATCTTTTCTTTTGCCCAGCCAAAAAAGCTTGAGACCTCGTCACGAATGGCCTCGGAGTCGGTGATCAAATGGCTTGATCTACTCAGGGTCGATGCGAAACTGCGTTCAAAATGATGTAGCCGCTCAGCCGGGTGAGTCTCAGGATATTTGAAAACAGAAAGATCGTGTATGGTAACAACACCTTCGGTCGCAGATTCCGGCAGGAAGTAGTTGGGCGAGTGAAACAGTGAGTCGCGCATCGCACGTTGAAGACGCCATTTGCGTACACCAGCAGGCGGACGCAAGAACTTTGTTATGCGGCTCCCCGCTCGCCGATTCAAGTCTTTTTTAAGCAGGGACAATGGATCTGCTATCCATTTTCCTGACGAAAAGTATCGTACGTTCTCGAAGCCGTAGTCACCGATCGAGTAGTGCTTCGCCAACTCCCATGTGTAGCGCCCAATGCCGGTCAAGGGCGGATTGATAGCATCGACTCCGAGAACCAACTTCAAAGCACGCACTCCACCATACATATGTTGTACTGCATCGCCTGCAACGCGAAGCTTACCTGCAGCGTTCCGCAGTCGAGTGGCACGGATGCTCACATCAGCGGATTGACGACTCTATAGATGATTTCGACTATAAAGAACGGCCGCAATGCGAACTGCGGCCGTAACGAGATTTCACCGATCAAGCTAGAACGAAAAGCCCACTTCATTGCGGCGTATGTCAGCTTCCACCATCATCTGACACAACTCTTCAAGTGTCGTTCGCGGCTCCCAGTCGAGCTCTCTCTTCGCCTTCTCCGCATTGCCGATGAGCAAATCCACTTCCGCCGGCCTATGGAATTTGGGATTCAACCTGACAATCGTCTTGTTAGTGGCCATATCGATGCCCACTTCGCTCTGACCGCTCCCCTCCCAAGCAATCTGAAAGCCTGCAGCTCGCGCGGCCATCGAAACGAAATCGCGCACTGTCTCCGTCCGATTCGTCGCGAGCACAAACGTGTCAGGCTTGGACGCCTGCAACATCTTCCACATGCCTTCTACATACTCCTTGGCGAACCCCCAGTCACGTTTCGCATCTAGGTTTCCAAGTTCGAGTACATCAAGTTTGCCCAAGCGGATCTTGGCCATCCCATCTGTAATCTTGCGCGTGACAAATTCGCGACCACGCAAAGGCGACTCGTGATTGAACAGAATGCCGCTGCTGCCAAAGATATTGTAGCTCTCGCGATAGTTGACGGTTATCCAATGACCGTACAATTTTGCAACCCCATAGGGACTACGGGGGTAGAACGGTGTGCCTTCGACCTGCGGTATCTCCTGCACTTTCCCGAACATCTCAGACGTGCTGGCCTGATAGAACCGGATCTCCGGATTCACGATCCGAATAGCCTCGAGGAGGTTAAGGGGACCAATTCCAGTGATTTCTGCAGTCGTTATAGGCTGATCGAACGAAACCCCGACAAAACTCTGAGCGGCCAAGTTGTAGACTTCCGTAGCTTTCGTCGTCTGCAAAAGGCGGATGCTCGAACTCAAATCAGTGAGGTCGTACTCAACAAGATGCAGATTCGGATGCTTCTCCACGCCGACGTCCGCAAGACGCCAGAAGTTCACTGAACTCGTGCGGCGATACGTTCCATAAACAATGTAGCCCTTTTCGAGCAGCAATTGCGCGAGATACGCACCGTCTTGCCCAGTAATGCCAGTTACAACTGCAATTTCTCTCATGGTCGTAGTTTTACAAGTCATTTTCTGTTCCTGATTTACCAGCAACCTGATCGCCTCATAAATGGATACCCATTTTCAGGTGCGGCGATACAGTGCAAGCAATCGCTCCCGGTGCCCCGATATCCACGTGAGTTTGGTAACCTGTCTAAACAACCTCACCATCGAAAGGGATCACCTAAACGTCTGAACCCCCGTAATCACCGGATACGCCACCGAGAACACCACATTCAAGAACTTCTGCACCTCGGCGATCGGCGCATTCGACACATACAGCAGATCCTTGTTATCCATCATGAAGCTCTGAGCGACGAAAAATGAGTTCGGGTCACGCAGATTCACGCGATACACCACCGGCACCTTGCCGTCCGCGGTAGTACGCACTGGCGTATTCGGCCACGGCAACGCTTTCGCATCTTCAAGACGGAAAATAAACACGCCCTGCGCATCCGAACGGGAATCTTGCAAACCGCCCGCACGAGCCAAAGCCTGCGCAAGCGTGATTCCTTGCGCCTCGAAATTGATTTCCTGATTCTTGCCGGTCGCACCGAGCGACGTGAAGCTAAACGGCTGGAACAGCGCTGTCACAACGTCGCCGGCGTGCAGTGGCACGTTCTGATGAGGGTCGCGAATCACCGTTTCGAGTGGCAGCGACGCAACGGTGTCGCCGCGCGTCACCTGAATCGTGATCTTGTCGACCGGCTGCTTGACGCCACCGGCCGAAGCCAGTGCGTCAAGCAAACGCTCGCCACGCGCACTCAGCGGCATCCGGTTGCTACTCGCTACGTCACCCACCACAGTGACGTACGAGGTTGCGTTGCGCGAGAGCTTGACCAGAACCTGCGGATCGTGTGCGATATTCTTCAGGCGCACTGTGATATCGCGCTGCAGTTCGGTCGGCGTACGGCCCACCGCTTTCAATTCGCCTGCGAACGGCACGTTGATTTTGCCTTCGCCATCGATCGTCTGATCCGGCAGCACGGTCACGCGCGCGTTACTTGTGCCTCCCTTCGAGTCCATTTGCGCGGCGCCAAACAGCGTAGCGGGTGGCGCCTCCCAAATCGATACCTCGATTGTGTCGCCCACACCAAGCTGCTGCTGAAATGATGTGCTACTGCCCAGTGTGGCTGAGAAATTGCCGACACTGCGCTCAGCAAAAAGCTTGCGCGCAACCTCATCGGTCACGTCGACAATCTGGATACCCGTTGGATTGGCTTGGACCGCAGCCTTGCTAATCTGCGAGCTGCTAGGTCCGGAGGTCGGAATACTCGAGCAACCGCTAAGCGAAACCGCGCCAAAGGCGATCGCTGTAAAAACAACACGACGAGACAGACGCGACATTTATTGCAAGAGTTAGCAAGAGTTAGTAAGTAAAACTTCGGTGCGAATTGTCTCACGCACTCGGGTAAAATGGCGCGCCGTGAAAAAAAATCCATGCTCGAAAGACCAAAAAAAGTCTGCACGCCCGCTAACAAACCGTACCGCACTCTGTGTCAACGATCTTTCTGGACGTCACCCGTCTCCTCACGCGCCTTTACGATGGGCTTTTGCCTACTGGTGTAGATCGCGTCGGTCTCGCATATATTCAAAAGTACGGCTCCAAAGCACGTGCAATTCTCAGCGAACGGGGTTTTTCGACGGTTTTGACCGAGTGCGATTCACAGCAAACGTTTGCTTTGCTCCTGTCATCCATCCGTAATCGAAACGCAATCCGCGCTTTAGTCGCGCGCGCGTGCCTTAATCGCCTGCGAGAAACAAGACTTAATGGCGTGTTGTTGCACACAAGTCACAACGGCATGGAATTCGGGCGTTATTACAGCGCAATGACAAAGCGTGAAATTCACCCCGTATTCATGGTGCATGACTTAATCCCGTTGACGCATGCCGAATACTGCCGTCCGGGCGTCGATTCGATTCATCGGCACCGCATGCATACCGCGCTCAAACACGCGAGCGGCCTGATAGCCAATTCGCAAGCCACGCTCGACTCGCTCGCCGCCGAAGCGCGCCACGCGAATCTGCCGCTGCCGCCTAGCGTAGTCGCTCGCCTGGCGTCAGGCGTCACACAGCGCCCCCTCGCCACCCGCCCGCTGCCCTCGCCCTACTTCGTCATGCTCGGCACCATCGAGCCGCGCAAGAACCACTGGTTCATCCTGCATGTCTGGCGGCGTCTCGTCGAACAGCTTGGCGCGGCTGCGCCCAAGCTCGTCGTCATCGGCCGGCGCGGCTGGGAATGCGAAAACGTCGTGGATATGCTGGAGCGCTGCGAAAGCCTTAAAGGCGTCGTGATCGAAGAAGCGCACTGCTCCGACGAGCAGCTTCACGCTTATCTGCAACACGCTCAGGCGCTGCTGTTCCCGTCGTTCGTCGAAGGCTACGGCATGCCGCTCGCCGAAGCCTTCGCGCTCAAAGTACCGGTGCTCGCCAGCGACCTCGACGTGTTTCACGAAATCGCCGAAGACATCCCGGACTATCTGGATCCGCTTGACGGCCCCGGCTGGCTCGCCCGCATCCAGGCCTACGCGCGCACGGACAGCCCTGAGCGCAGCGCTCAATTAACGCGCATTGAACGGTTTCGCGAGCCGACGTGGGCTGAGCATTTCGAACACGTCGACCGCTTTCTCGAGACGCTGCGCTAAATGGAGCAGCCAGTCATCGAGCAACCGGCTCCGGCGAGCGCGGCAGCCGATCTGCGCAGCATCACGCGTGGCTGGCGCTCGCTGAACTGGCTCGCCGGGCGCTCGGCGCATCCGTGGATCGACCGCTGGCTCGGACGTATGGCGCTGCGCGTCGCACGCATCTGCGGCAAGCATGTTAGTGCTGCATGGGCGGGGCCGGTCTGGTCACAGGGTCCTTCCGGTGCACCCTTGTTGTCATGGTTCGTCGTGCCGGTGGTTAATGCCGGCGCCGATGCATTTGCGGTCGCGCTCAACGCAGCACTGAATTCGACGCTCGAGCATGATCCAAACGCCGGCGCCTCGCTCGAGCTCGCGCGGCTGATGCAACGCGTACTGCGCGGGCATGCCACCACGATGCGTAGATCGCAGCACGTCTGTCCCGCCGCTTTACTCGAAACCAACCGCGCGGCCCGCGTCATGCTGATCGACGAGCGCGCGCGTTCGAATGGGCTCGGTGCGGTGGCAGTCAGCAACTCGCGACAAGCCTTCACGCGAATGGTGATGGCAGCGCGCGCCGCGCATCCACATGCCGAATTCTGGATCGCGCGTTCGGATGACAAAGGCTCAGGGCGCTGGCTCTCATCGTCGGTCGAAGCCATGCCACCGGGCATTCGGCATCTCACCGGCCGTGAATCGCTGTGCGCTGCATTGCCTCATGTCGATCACGTCTATACGCTCGGCGCCTCGGAGGGCATGCACGCGCTGCTGGCCGGTGTGCCAGTGCACGTATTCGGTGCACCCTATTACGCGGGCTGGGGATTGACCGACGACGACCTGCGCTTGCCAAACCGCACAGCGCGGCCCTCGCTCGCCGCGTTGTTCGAGGTCGTCTTCCTGCGCTTTACGCGCTATCTGAATCCGGCCACGCACACGCCGGGCACGCTCGACGATCTGCTCGACAGCATCGAGTTGCAGCAATCGGTTCAGCAACGTTTCGCGGATCTGCAGCAAGTAGCGGGGATCCGTTTCCAGTGGTGGAAGCGGCCGTTCGCTACGCCATTCGTGACTGCCGGCGGCGCGGCGTTGCGCTGGACGCGCGAGCCGCAGTCGCTGCACGCGGATGAATGCGCGGTGCTGTGGGGCGCGCGTAGCGCGGACGGTCTTCCTCCTGAGGTTCGCCGCGTCAGAATCGAAGATGGCTTCTTTCATTCGACGGGTCTCGGCTCCGACATGATCGCGCCGCGCAGTCAGGTAATCGACCGCCGCGGCCTCTACTTCGACGCCAGTCAACCGAGCGACCTCAGCGTGCTGCTGAACGAAGCCGAATTCAGCGAAGCCGAACTGGCGCGCGCGGCCGCGCTGCGCGCTCGGGTCGTCAAGCTTGGCGTCACCAAATACAATCTCGGCCGGCGTCGCCCGGCATGGACTGCGCCTGCGGGCAAACAGGTCGTACTGGTGCCGGGCCAGGTTGCCGACGATGCATCGATTCGCCTCGGCACGCGCGCCATCGCCACCGCCGACGCGTTACTGCGCGAAGTGCGCCAACAGCGCCCCGATGCATTCGTGGTCTACAAGCCGCATCCGGACGTGCTATCGGGAAATCGCAATGGGTTGATCGACGCGCGGCAACTCGCGGACGTCGTGGATACGGAAGCGGACTTGCTGTCGCTCGTCGATGTGGCGGACGAGGTTCATACGCTGTCGTCGCTCGCGGGTTTCGACGCGTTGTTGCGCGGCAAAGCCGTCTTCACTTACGGCCTGCCTTTCTACGCCGGTTGGGGATTGACGCACGATGCGCTCGCGCCAGTGCCGTGGCGGCATCGCACGCTGACATTGGACATGTTGAGCGCGGGCGTCCTGCTGCGTTATCCGCTCTACTGCGACTGGCGCACGCGTCTTTTCACGACCCCGGAAGCTGTGGTCGAACAACTCGCGCCACAGGCCGCGCGCCCGCTCGAACAGGTACGCGGCAACCGGATGCGCCCGCTTCTCAAAGCAATCCGTTGGACCCGCAACGCAATCCGCCATGCGTCATGGCGCTATCGGCAAAATCTCATGCGCCGTCCTTAGCCGCTGCGCAGCGCCTTGCGACCCCGTGCGGTATCCTTCCCGGTTCCGCGAACCTTTATCCATATCCCTGCCAGATGGCCGATTTCCCTTTCGACGCCGTACTCTTCGACTGCGACGGCGTGCTCGTCGACTCCGAACCCATCACCAATCGCGTGCTGACCGAGATGCTCGGCGAACTGGGCTGGCACCTGAGCGTCGCAGAGACGATGCGCATTTTCGTCGGCAAGGCCGTCAAGGATGAAGCACTGTTGATCGAAGCGCGCACCGGCTTCGCGATCACCACGGAGTGGCTCATGCAATTTCGCGCGCGCCGTAACGCAGCGCTCGATCGGGAACTGGTGGCGATTCCGGGCGCGGCCTCCGCAGTCCGCGCGCTGCACGCGGCATTCGATGGACGCATCGCGGTCGCCTCCGGTGCCGACCGGATCAAAGTGGAATTGCAACTGACGAAGGCCGGCATCCTCGATTGCTTCGAGGGGCGCATCTTCAGCGGCCACGAAACGCCTCGCAGCAAGCCGTTTCCCGACGTCTATCTGGCCGCGGCCAAAGCATTAGGCGTGGATCCGAAACGCTGCGCTGTCGTGGAAGACACCGTGACGGGCGCAACCGCAGGCGTGGCGGCCGGCGCGACGGTGTTCGGATATTGTCCGAGAGAACTGGGCCACAGCAGCGCGACGGCGCTGCACGGCGCCGGCGCGGTTCACGTGTTTCGGGACATGGCGGAGTTGCCCGTCTTATTGACGGAATGACGCGGCGTGCAGCGTTGACGCTGCCGACTACCGCTATTCGAACGCGGGATCGATCGAGACGCGGCGTGACGGCACCGGAAAACAGCAGGCGACGTTACGCTCGTGTTCACAACCCGGCTTTATCGAGGGGACGCAACAACTGCCCGCTCGCGCTGTCTTCGACATGCCACCCAGCCGCTTTCAACGCTTCGCGCAGACGGTCGGCTTCGCCCCAGTCCTTGCCGGCCCGAGCCTTCTCACGCTGTTCGGCCAGAAGCGCGATATCCGCGGGAATGGCAAACGCATCCGCCTTCCAGTCCGCGAGCCCTAATCCCAGCACAGTATCGAAGCAATCGACAGTCGCCCGTTGTGTCGCCGCCGGCAGATCGCTCTTGACGAGTTCCCACAGCACCGCAAGCGCGCGCGGCAAGTTCAGATCCTGATCGACCTCGGCCTTGAAACGGGCCACGAAACGCGCATCGGCCGAACCGCCTTCCGGCCATTGCACGTAGGTTCTACGCAAGCGGTCCAACGCGGATTGCGCGGCATCGAGCGCGTCCTCATTAAAACGCAAAGTACTCCGGTAGTGTGCCGTCAGGCATAAATAGCGATACGCCAGCGGATCGATGCCGCGGTCGATCAACGTCTGCAAGCGCACAAAATCGCCACCGGACTTCGACATCTTGCCGGCGTCGAGCATAAGGAAATGGCCATGCATCCAGAAGTTCGCCAGACGTGTGCCGTGACGCGCCTGTGTCTGCGCAATTTCATTACTGTGATGCACGGCGATATGATCTTCACCGCCGCAATGAATATCGAACCATGGGCCAAGGTATTTCGCCGACATCGCCGAGCACTCGATATGCCAACCCGGA
The DNA here is from genome assembly GCF_038050405.1 of Paraburkholderia sp. IMGN_8. Taxonomy (NCBI): domain Bacteria; kingdom Pseudomonadati; phylum Pseudomonadota; class Betaproteobacteria; order Burkholderiales; family Burkholderiaceae; genus Paraburkholderia; species Paraburkholderia sp. IMGN_8. Next base: position 2,160,720 of record NZ_CP150901.1, read on the forward strand.
AAACCGCGGCCCCAAGGACTGTCCCACTCCATTTGGCGCGTCGCATCGGATGGACTGAACTTCCAAAGCGCGAAGTCCGTAGCGCGCTGCTTTTCTCCTACCGCAACACGCTTGCCGGCCTGCAAACCCGCAACATCGAGACGCGCAAGAAAACCGTAGTCGTCCTGTTTGCCGGTGTCGAAATAGACGCCATCGGAAGTCTGATACGTGTAGCCGTTGCGTTCGAGCTCGGCGATAAAAGCGAACTGCTCGGCAATGTGATCCGTCGCGCGGCACCAGACGGCAGGCTCCAGCAGATTCAACGCTTGCCAGTCGCCCATAAAGGCCGCGGTATATCGCTCGGCGATCGCCCATGCCGATTCGCCGGTGCGCCGGCTGCCCTTCTCCATTTTGTCTTCGCCTTCGTCTGCATCGGAGACGAGATGACCGACGTCGGTGATATTGACGACGTGCCGCACGGTGTGGCCGTTCAGCGCCAACACGCGCCGAAGCACGTCTTCGAACACATAGGTCCGAAGATTGCCGATATGCGCGTGGTCGTATACCGTCGGGCCGCAGCAATACATGCCCACGTAATCCGGATTGATCGGCGTGAATGCGCGTAGGGTGCGCGACCAGGTATCGTATAGGGCAAGCGGCATTTGAATTCCCGCGGCGTTGAGCGCATTAAAACAAAAAGGCCACCGGTCAGTGACGGGTGGCCTCAGGGACATGAATGTGTACAGATCGACTCGCTAGACGCAAGCTCCCCTTGGCAAGCCGCAACAGCATGCGCGCATGGAATACGGAAGGGAATGGATAAATGCGATCATGAAAACGATGCTAACGCGTACGTTTGGCCAGGTCAATTGCGAACTGCATCGCACGTCGATGGCGTGGCTGCCGCACGGATGAAAAAGACCCCGCAAGACTTTCGCCTCGCGGGGCTGCGCGGGAACTGCTTTCCCGAGCCGTTGCGTCTTCCGGCTAGCGGGACATCATCATCATGCTGACGTTGTGCATGACCCACAATGACCCGCCGATCAGGATCAGCGCGGTCAGCGCGGTGAACGCAAACGCCGTCACGTTCCAGCGTTGTGCCGACGACGTGTTCATATGCAGGAAAAATACCAAGTGCACGATGATCTGCACCAGTGCAAGACCGGCGATGGCAAGCAATGCCTGGTGTCCTTGCAAAGCGCCGGTCATGACAATTCCGAACGACGCGGCCGTCAACAACACGGCGAGGACGAAACCGATCATGTAGCCGCGGGCGGTACCGTGCGCTTCGCCGTCGTGTCCCGCGTGGACAGTGTGAACGCTTTCGCTGTGGCCCATTTAAATCACGCTCCCAAGATAGACAAAGGTGAAGACACCGATCCACACGATGTCAAGGAAGTGCCAGAACAAACTCAGGCAGGTCAGGCGCCTCAGTTCGCGTTCGCCGATCTCGCGACAGCCGATCACCTGAACGGCCAGCACGATCATCCACAACATGCCGGATGCGACGTGCAAGCCGTGCGTGCCGACCAGCGTAAAAAACGACGAGAGGAACGCACTGCGGCCAGGGCCTGCGCCTTCGGCGATGAGACCTGCAAACTCGCGCAACTCCATGGTCAGGAACGTCCCACCCAGCACGAACGTGACTGCCAGCCAGAACAGCAACACGCCCTTCTTGCCCTTGTAGGCGCCCAGCATCGCGAAGCCGTATGTGATGCTGCTGACTAGCAGCACCGCGGTTTCCACGGCTACGCCGTGGATGTCGAACAGATCCTTGCCGCTCGGACCGCCTGCGAACTGGCCGCTCATCACCGCGAACACCGCAAATAGCGCAGCGAAGACGATGCAGTCGGTCATTAGGTACAACCAGAATCCGAACACCGAATGCGACGGCACATGGTCCGGCGCAAGCTGCGGCTGCGCCGTTATGGTTTTCTGCAACATCAGTGTGCCTCCATGGCGGTCATCGCACCGGCGGCGCCGCGCTCTTCGGTCAATTCAACGGTATCCGCCGGGATGTAGTAATCAACATCACGGGCGAAACTGCGAGCGATCACCGTACCGATCGCCCCGACCAGTCCGACGATGGCAAGCCACCAGATATGCCACACCGCGGCAAAACCGAACGCGAGCAGGAAGAGCGACACGATCAGGCCAGCGCTCGTATTGGACGGCATATGGATGTCGCGGTAGGTTGGCTTAGCCTCCTTCGAGATTGGCGTGTTTGCCGCACGCGCCTTCATATCAGCCCATGCGTCAAGCTCGCGTACCTGCGGCAACTCCGCGAAGTTGTAGACCGGCGGCGGCGAACTAGTCGCCCACTCGAGTGTGCGGCCGCCCCATGGATCGCCCGTGACATCGCGATAATCCGGGTGATGGCGGTTGCGGATACTGACCACCAGTTGCACGACCTGAAACACTACGCCCAGCGCAATGATGGCCGCGCCAACTGCGGCAAGCACCAGCCACGGGTGCCACGCAGGGTTGTCGTAGTGATTCAGGCGGCGAGTCATGCCCATGAAGCCCAGCACGTATAGCGGCATGAACGCAACATAGAAGCCGATGATCCAGCACCAGAACGCGCATTTTCCAAGCTTGTCGTTCAGCTTGAAGCCGAACGCCTTCGGGAACCAGTACTGCAGTCCCGCGAGATAACCGAACACCACCCCGCCGATAATCGCGTTGTGGAAGTGAGCGATCAGGAACAGACTGTTGTGCAGCACAAAGTCCGCGCCCGGTATCGCCACCATCACTCCGGTCATGCCGCCAATCGTGAAAGTCACCATGAAACCGATCGTCCACAGCACCGGCGCAGTGAATTCAATGCGCCCCTTGTACATGGTGAACAACCAGTTGAAGATTTTCACGCCGGTTGGAATCGCGATGATCATCGTCACGATGCCGAAGAACGCGTTGACGTTCGCGCCGGAGCCCATCGTGAAGAAGTGATGCAGCCATACGAGGAACGACAGCACCATGATCGCGCAGGTCGCGTAAACCATCGTCTTGTAGCCGAACAACGGTTTCTTCGCGAAGGTTGCGATCACTTCCGAGTAGATACCGAACGCAGGCAACACGAGGATATACACCTCGGGGTGGCCCCATGCCCAGATCAGGTTCAGATACAGCATCGCATTGCCGCCGGCGTCATTCGTGAAGAAATGCATACCGAGGTAACGGTCCAGACACAGCAGTGTCAGCGTGACGGTCAGGATCGGAAACGATGCCATGATAAGCACGTTGCTGCACAGCGAGGTCCACGTGAACACCGGCATCTTCATGAAGGTCATGCCAGGCGCGCGCATCTTGACGATCGTGACGAAGAAATTGATCGCGGTCAGCAACGTGCCAATACCGGATAACTCCAGACTCCACAGATAGTAATCGACCCCCACACCCGGACTGAACTGCAACTCCGACAGCGGCGGATACGCAAGCCAGCCGGTCTGCGCGAATTCACCCACCACCAGCGAAATGTTGACGAGGATTGCACTGATCGCCGTCAGCCAGAAGCTCAGCGAATTGATGAACGGATAAGCCACGTCCCGTGCGCCGATCTGCAGCGGCACGATAATGTTCATCAAACCGATCATGAACGCCATGGCCATGAAGAAAATCATGATGACGCCGTGTGCGGTGAACACCTGGTCGTAGTGATGTGGTGGCAGATAGCCAGGATTGATATAGGCGAGCGCAAGCTGCAGACGCATCATGACCGCGTCGGAAAAACCCCGCAGCAGCATGATGATCGCGACGATGATGTACATCACGCCGATCTTCTTATGGTCGACCGACGTCAGCCATTCCGTCCACAGGTAACGCCATTTGCCGAAATAGGTGACCCCACCGAGAATCGCGACCACGCAAAGCGCCATAAATACAGCGGCGCCCATGATGATCGGTTCATGATACGGCACCGCATCGAGAGTAAGTTTGCCGAACATGCTTTACCCCTTTGTCCCGTTAGGACCACAGTTGCTGTTCTTCAGATCGTCGAGCACGTGGCCGTTGTTGTAGCGGGCGATGATGTTATGGAAAAGCTTCGGATCGACTGACGAGAAGTACGCAACCGGCGCTTTTTCTCCCGGTTGCGACACCGCGTGGTAACGATCCATATCGAGGCGGTCCGAAGACGAGCGGACCTTTTCGACCCACGCGCTGAACTGTTCAGGCGACGTGGCGAGCGCGCGGAACTTCATGTCCGAAAATCCCTTGCCGCTGTAATTAGCCGACATGCCCGCGTAATCGCCAGCTTCGTCAGCGACCAGATGCAGTTTCGTCTGCATGCCGGCCATCGCGTAGATCTGCCCGCCGAGTTGCGGAATGAAGAAAGAATTCATTACCGAGTCGGACGTGATACGGAAGTTGACAGGCGTGCCGACCGGGAAGGCAACCTGATTGACCGACGCAATGCCGAGGTCCGGATAAATGAAGAGCCACTTCCAGTCGAGCGCCACGACCTCGACGTCAATCGGCTTCACCTGTGACTCGAGCGGACGGTAAGGATCGAGCTCATGCGTGGTTTTCCACGTCAGCACCGCGAGAAACAAAATGATCAGAGCGGGGATCGTCCAGATGACGATTTCGATGCCGGTGGAGTGCACCCATGTGGGCCGATATTCGGCCGCTTTGTTCGAAGCGCGATAACGCCACGCGAACAGCAGCGTGAGCACAATGACCGGAACGACCACGATCAGCATGGCCCAGACAGACGTGGCGATCAGATCACGCTCCGCCAGCCCCACGCTCCCCTTCGGATTCAGAATATCGAGGTTGCTGCAACCCGAAAGCAGCAACACGAGGCCCGTGGAGACGAAACTCATCGACCCTCGCAGAGTCTGTGCTTTCATATCCAGTGCCTTTTTTGTACGACTTCAACGAACGTCATTCGAGCGCCCCCTTTAGTAAGCGCACGGATAATAGGGGGGCGGCGAGGCACAATAAAGCTTTGAATGAGCAACGATCTATTGCGGCGCAACCGCGTGCGGCATGTTGCCGCATAAGCACGATGCTTCGCACCTTGTCACAGGACAAATGGAAGGCGAAAAAGGCGGGAGGGAAAACGCAGTAAGACGATGCAGCGCAAAGATCTGCATCGTCTCAGGGCAGGTGCCGGGGGTCGATGAAAAAAACAAAGGCGTCTCACCCGCGCAACATCAACTTGACCGCGAGACGCCTGTAGCGCGCGCTATCAGCCCGGCGAACGGGCCGCGGCGGCGACAGTGGGTGCGGCCGCCTGCAAATGATCGCCACCGTCTGCCGGTGTGGACTCCGAAGGATGCGCGGTGCTGCGCTCCGATTGCGCGAGCAGCGTGCCGACCGACGGATCGATCGCATCGGTGAACGGCTTAGGATCGAGACCGATCGCCAGCACCAGCAATGCCATTGCGCCGAGCAAAACGAACTCACGTTTGCCGAGATCCTTCAGCTTCGCGACGCGTGCATTGGCAATCGCGCCGAAGATCACGCGCTTGTACATCCAGAGCGTGTACGCCGCGCTCAGAATCAGTGTCGAGGCCGCGATTGCGCCGATCCAGAAATTGAAGCGGATCGTGCCCATCAGCACCATGAACTCGCCGACGAAACCCGACGTACCTGGCAAGCCGATATTCGCCATCGAGAACAGCATCACGAAGGCAGCGAACTTCGGCATGGTGTTGGCAACACCGCCGTACTCGGAGATCGAGGCGGTTTGCGTGCGATCGTAGAGCATGCCCGTGCACAGCAGCATCGCGCCCGACACTACGCCGTACGACAGCATCTGCACGATCGCGCCAGCCTGGCCGATACGATTGAAGACGAACAGGCCGAGCGTGACGAGACCCATGTGCGCGACCGTCGAATACGCGAGCAAGCGGCGCATATCGCTCTGCACGAGTGCCAGCAGACTCGAGTAGATCACCGCGACCAGCGACAGCGTGATCATCATCGGCGCAAAGAAGTGACTCGCCTGCGGCGCGATCGGCAGCGCAAAGCGCAGCAGACCATAGCCGCCGAGCTTGAGCATACCGATCATCACGGCGGCGCCGGTCGGTCCGTCAAGGTGGACATCCGGCAGCCACGTATGCAACGGCCACATCGGCACCTTCACACCAAAGGCCGCGAGGAAGCCGAGGAAAATCAATACCTGCGGCATGGTGCCGAGATGCGTTTCACGCCATTGCGCGAGATCGAAGCTGTGCGTCTGGCTGTACAGATACAGCATCGACATCAGCATCATCAGCGAGCCGAGGAACGAGACGAAGAAGAACTTGACCGCCGCATACGAGCGGTTCGAGTGACCCCACGTGCCGATCAGCAGGTAAAGCGGAATCAGCGTCGCTTCGAACGAAATGAAGAACAGCATGCCGTCGAGCGAAGTGAAGACGCCTTGCATGAAACCCGACAACATCAGAAACGCGCCGAAGTACTGCGCGGTGCGCTCGGTAATCGACTCCCACGAGGCGACCACGATGATGATCGTAGTGAGCGCGGTCAACGCGACCAGCCACAGCGAAATGCCATCCACCCCCACATGCCACGCGATGTCGAACGTCGGCGACCATTTGACGTTCTCGACGAACTGCATGGTCGTCACGTCATTGCGAAAGTTGGCGACGAGCGGAATGACCGGCAGGAAGCCCGCTACCGCGCCTGCAAGCGCGAGCAATCGAGTACGGCCGAGCGCCCGGTCTGATCCGGCACGCAACACCATCAGGCCGGCAAAAATAGGGATCCAGATTAGAAGGCTAAGAAGCGGAGGCAATGGCATGTGTTCTTTTCGATACTTGAAGTACAAAACACCACCTCAACGCCTTCAAAATAGAAGGCATCGAAATGTATTTGAAAGCTTTGGGTCGCTGAGGAGGTCGGAGAGGTACTAGTCGACGTTTCTTTGAGGCAAATCAGCAAGGAGTAAGAGATTACCCTTATCTAAAAGATTTTGCATCGCACCACGGCAAAAAGATGTTTTCTGTAACGCGCTCTTGCGGAGCTTGGGTCTTGCGGGAAAAGTTGGAATGTGCAAGCGCACAAACGGATTGCGCAGAAATCGCGAAATACGAGGTCCGTGGAGGTCCGTTATGCCCCAGAACGGAGCATGACTTGATCATCGTCCGACGAAGGGGCCGGTCAAAACACGTCAATCGATAGCTTATTGAAAGGTTTAAACGGTGCGCTGTGATTGTGTGCTCGCCGCTCCGCTTTTCAGCTCTGGTTCACGCGCTATTCTCAACCCGAATATACTGCGGCGGTTCAGGGCTGCTGCTCGTACACGGTGCGCGTGTTTCTTCGCATCGCTCGACGCCGCCCTCGCCGGCCAGACTTATCGGATACCGCATGGTGCTTCGTGATGAAGGTGTCGTTCCCGCGCTCGAGTGCCGCGGGCTGAGTAAAACGTATGGCGCCGGCCGCATCGTGCTTGCGCACCTCGATTTCACGCTGGAGCCGGGTGAATTCGTCGCGATCATGGGCGACTCGGGTGTCGGCAAATCGACGCTGCTGAATCTGATCGCGGGCCTCGACAGCGCGGATAGCGGCGATGTGGTTATCGACGGCAGCGTGGTCTCCCGTCTCGATGACAACGCGGCGACGCGGCTGCGCCGGCAAAAACTCGGCTTTGTGTTCCAGGCATTTCACGTGCTGCCGCATCTGACGCTCGCGCAGAATGTGGCCTTGCCTCTGCTATTGAACGAACTGCCCACGGCCGGCGCGCTCGACATGCTCGCAGCCGTCGGCCTGGGCGGCCGGGGCGACGACTTTCCGCGGCAGTTGTCGGGCGGTGAACTGCAGCGCGTCGCCATCGCTCGGGCGCTGGTGCATCGTCCCACCCTAATCCTCGCCGACGAACCCACCGGCAACCTCGACCCCGATACCGCACACGAGGTGCTCGGTCTGTTCCGTGCGGAAAGCAAGGCAAGCGGCGCGGCCACCATCATGGTCACGCACTCGGAAGCGGCGGCTGCCATTGCCGATCGAATCCTGATTCTGAGCGACGGCGGCTTGCATCCATCCGGACACGCCGCGCGTTCCGATTCGCCATCCACGGCGCGTTCCGCCGATGATGCACGCTGAGCCACGGCCACTGCTGCGCATGAAAGGCCATCGCATCCTCGCGCGCTGGCTGCTTGGCGCTGAATGGCGCAGCCATCGCGGGCGCGCCTTGGTCGCCATCGCGACGATCGCGCTCGGCGTCGCCCTCGGTTATGCAGTTCAACTGATCAACAGCGCGGCCTTCAACGAATTCTCCGCGGCGGCTCGCAGTCTGTCAGGCCAAGCCGATCTGCAAGTGCGCGGCGCGCAACCTGCCTTCGACGAATCGATCTATCCGCGTTTGGCAGACGAGCCGGGGGTGGCGCTGGCCAGTCCCGTCCTCGCGCTCGACATCACCGTGCCGAATCAGAGTGCCCCGCTGCCCGCACTCGGCATCGACATCTTCAAGGCAAGCCGCATTGCACCCGACCTGATCGGCGTGCCATCGCCGGATCATCCGTACGATACGCTCGCTGCCGACACGATGTTTCTCTCGTCGGCGGCACAACAATGGTTGAAGGTGAAAATCGGCGACTACGTGTCGCTGCGCAGCGGCACGGCGATCGTGCGCTTACGCGTGGCCGGCGGCCTTGTGCGAACGCGACCGGGCCAGCGGCTCGCGGTAATGGATATCGCCACCGCTCAATGGAAGTTCGGCAACGTGGGTAAGCTCTCGCGCATCGACTTGCAACTCGAGCGCGGCGTCGATCGAGAGCGCTTCAAGCGTGACCTGCAGGCGCGGCTTGGCAGCCAGTGGGTGATCTCCGAAACGCGCGACGCCGAAAGCCGCACGGACCGTCTGTCGCGCGCTTATCGAATCAATATGAACGTGCTCGCGTTGGTCGCGCTCTTCACCGGTGCGTTCCTGGTGTTTTCGACGCAGGCGCTGGGGGTCGTGCGGCGCCGCGCGCAGTTCGCGATGCTGCGAGTACTCGGACTGACACGCGGCCAATTGTTGCGCCAGATTCTGATGGAAGGCGCGCTGCTCGGCCTGCTAGGTTCGCTGCTTGGACTCGCGCTCGGCTATGCGATGGCAAGCGTCGCGTTGCGTTTTTTCGGCAGCGACCTGGGCGGCGGCTACTTTCCCGGCGTGCAACCGCAAGTCGGCTTCGAACCGCTTGCCAGCGCGCTGTTTCTGACGCTCGGCATTGCCGTGTCGCTACTCGGCAGTCTTGCGCCCGCATTGGAAGCCGCCCGCGCACGGCCGGCGGCGGCGCTCAAGGCGGGCGCCGAAGAAGGCGCATTGGCGCGGCTCGCTACGCCGTGGCCCGCTTTGGCATGCCTTTTTGTTGCCGCCGTCCTCACGCAGTTGCCGCCCTGGTTCGACGCGCCTGTCGGCGGTTATCTCGCCGTGGCGTTCCTGCTGATAGGCGGTATCGCGTTGATGCCGCGCGTCACCGCGTCGATCTTCGGTGCTGCGAGCCGCGCGCTCGGCGCCCGAGTTCGCGCCGGCGCCGCCGCCACGCTGGCGTTGACGCGCCTCGCGAACGCACCGGGTCACGCATCGATTGCAATGGGCGGCGTGTTGTCGAGCTTCGCGCTGATCGTCGCGATGGCGATCATGGTGGCCAGCTTCCGCGTTTCCGTCGAAGACTGGCTGAGCCACCTGCTCTTCGCCGACCTGTACGTTCGCGTGGCGCCAAACGGCGATACCGGCGGCCTGCGCCCCGACGAACAGACGCTGCTGGCAGCTGTGCCTGGCATCAAATCGGCCGCATTTGCCCGTACCTCGCATCTCACCCTCGACCCTGCGCGGCCGGACATTGCCGTGCTCGCACGTGAAATCGATGCCGCCGATCCGGGCGCGAATCTGCAAATGACGGGAGCGGTGCTGCCGCCTTCCGCATTGCATGAGGGCGAGACACCTGTTTGGGTATCCGAAGCAATGGTCGATCTGTACGGTTATAAGTTCGGCCAACGTGTGCAGTTGCCGCTCGGCGAGCGCGGTCATGAGTTTGTGGTGGCCGGCATATGGCGCGATTATGTGCGTCAGACCGGCGCGATCCAGATACGACTTGCCGATTATCGACGCCTGACCGCCGATAACCGTGCGACCGATGTGGCCGTCACCGTTCAGCCGGGAACGCGCGTCGAACGCGTTATCGCGGGGCTGCGTGCGCTACCCTTCGGCGCATCGATGGACCTGTCGCAACCGGGCGAGATTCGCGCGCGCACGCTGGTCATCTTCGATCGGAGTTTCGCGGTGACTTACCTTCTCGAAGCCGTCGCTATCGTGATCGGATTGTTCGGCGTGGCGGCGACGTTTTCTGCGCAGACACTTGCGCGGGCTCGTGAGTTCGGCATGTTGCGGCACGTGGGCGTGACCCGCTCGCAGATCCTTGCGATTCTTGCGCTGGAAGGCGGGATGCTCACCGCTTGCGGCATCGCGATGGGTTTCGTTCTGGGATTCGCAATCAGTCTGATCCTTGTGTTTGTCGTTAATCCACAGTCGTTTCATTGGAGTATGTCGCTGCACGTTCCATGGACGGTGTTGGGCACCGTTGCGCTTGTGATGCTGGCGTCGTCGTGCTCGACGGCGGTGATCGCGGGACGTGGCGCGGTGTCGGTGGATGCGGTGCGCGCCGTGAAGGAGGATTGGTGATGTGGGGGTTGCGCGCGAAGGTTAATGCAATTCTGTGCGTCGGTTTTCTGTCTGGTGTTCCTGTGTTCGCCGCAACGCCAGAATTCGCGGCGGTCACACCGAACCATCCGATCACGCTTCCCCAGGACAGCGGCGCACACGCGCCTTTTCGCACCGAGTGGTGGTACGCGACCGGCTGGCTCACTACACCGGATAACCAGCCGCTCGGTTTTCAGATCACCTTTTTCCGCTCGGCGACTGGTCACGATGCCGCCGATCCGAGTGCATTTGCACCCTCGCAATTAATCATCGCTCACGCCGCGCTGAGCGATCCTGCGATCGGCCACCTCACGCACGATCAACGCATTGCCCGCCAAGGCTTCGGGCTCGCCTACGCCAAACCAGGCAATACCGACGTCAAACTTGACGCATGGAAAATCATCCGTGCCGTCGACGGCCATTACGACGTAACGGTCGATGCCAACGGTTTTTCACTGCATCTCTCGCTGACGCCGACGCAGGCTCCGTTAGTGCAAGGCGAGCACGGGTACTCGCGCAAAGGTCCGCGGCCCGAGCAGGCGAGTTATTACTACAGCGAGCCTCAATTGCGCGTGACCGGCAGCGTCGTCCGCCCGGCCGCGGCGGGCACCACGTCGAAGAACGAGACAACCGTCACTGGCGCGGCGTGGCTCGATCATGAATGGTCGAGCACCCTACTTGACGCCGATGCGGTCGGGTGGGATTGGCTCGGCGCCAACTTGACGGATGGCTCAGCCTTGATGGCGTTCAAGGTGCGCGGCCGCGACGGACACGCGGTGTGGGCACATGCGGCGTTGAGAAACCGCGACGGACACGTCACGACGTTCGACCCCGGCCAGGTCGACTTCACGCCGATCCGTACGTGGCGCTCGCCGCGCACGAACACGTCATACCCCGTTTCGATGACGGTCAAAACCGGAGCACTGACGTGGCAGTTAGAGCCGCTGATGGACGACCAGGAACTCGACTCGCGGCAATCCACCGGTGCGGTGTATTGGGAGGGTGCGGTACGTGTGAGCCGCGACGGCGTTGCTCTCGGACGCGCTTATCTGGAGCTGACGGGTTATGCGCACGCGCTTCGACTGGGCAAGAACTGAATCGCTGTTTTCACGTGCCTTTTAAAAGCACGCTAGTTTTTACCGGCGTAAACGCAGAAACCCCACCGTTTCGGGGTGGGGTTTCTGGTGCTGCAGGGGAGCCTGACGATTACCTACTTTCACACGGGAATCCGCACTATCATCGGCGTGGAGTCGTTTCACGGTCCTGTTCGGGATGGGAAGGGGTGGGACCGACTCGCTATGGTCATCAGGCATGACTTGTTGCCGTACTGCCCTGGGGCAATACAGCCAATCTGGAAGAAGTAGCTGAGAGGATGCCTCTCGGTAATGCGTTGGGCTGTGTTGTTTCTGGCACAACACTGATCTCAACCTGGGTGTTCTGGAGACCCTGCGCGTGGCGCAGGGTGGGGCATCCATAAGTGCCAAAGCACTAACGGCTGCCGACACACACCTGTTATAGGATCAAGCCTTACGGGCAATTAGTATCAGTTAGCTTAACGCATTACTGCGCTTCCACACCTGACCTATCAACGTCCTGGTCTTGAACGACCCTTCAAGGGGCTCGAAGCCCCGGGGATATCTCATCTTAAGGCGAGTTTCCCGCTTAGATGCTTTCAGCGGTTATCTCTTCCGAACATAGCTACCCGGCGATGCCACTGGCGTGACAACCGGTACACCAGAGGTTCGTCCACTCCGGTCCTCTCGTACTAGGAGCAGCCCCCTTCAAATATCCAGCGCCCACGGCAGATAGGGACCAAACTGTCTCACGACGTTTTAAACCCAGCTCACGTACCTCTTTAAATGGCGAACAGCCATACCCTTGGGACCGGCTACAGCCCCAGGATGAGATGAGCCGACATCGAGGTGCCAAACACCGCCGTCGATATGAACTCTTGGGCGGTATCAGCCTGTTATCCCCAGAGTACCTTTTATCCGTTGAGCGATGGCCCTTCCATACAGAACCACCGGATCACTATGACCTGCTTTCGCACCTGCTCGACTTGTCGGTCTCGCAGTTAAGCACGCTTATGCCATTGCACTATCAGCACGATTTCCGACCGTACCTAGCGTACCTTCGTACTCCTCCGTTACACTTTGGGAGGAGACCGCCCCAGTCAAACTGCCTACCATGCACTGTCCCCGACCCGGATCACGGGCCAAGGTTAGAACCTCAAACAAACCAGGGTGGTATTTCAAGGACGGCTCCACGCAGACTGGCGTCCACGCTTCACAGCCTCCCACCTATCCTACACAGACCGGTTCAAAGTCCAATGCAAAGCTACAGTAAAGGTTCATGGGGTCTTTCCGTCTAGCCGCGGGGAGATTGCATCATCACAAACACTTCAACTTCGCTGAGTCTCGGGAGGAGACAGTGTGGCCATCGTTACGCCATTCGTGCAGGTCGGAACTTACCCGACAAGGAATTTCGCTACCTTAGGACCGTTATAGTTACGGCCGCCGTTTACCGGGACTTCAATCAAGAGCTTGCACCCCATCATTTAATCTTCCGGCACCGGGCAGGCGTCACACCCTATACGTCCACTTTCGTGTTTGCAGAGTGCTGTGTTTTTATTAAACAGTCGCAGCCACCAGTTTATTGCAACCCCTTCGCCCTTCTGGCGCAGGCCAGTCAAGCTACAGGGGCGTACCTTATCCCGAAGTTACGGTACCAATTTGCCGAGTTCCTTCTCCCGAGTTCTCTCAAGCGCCTTAGAATACTCATCTCGCCCACCTGTGTCGGTTTGCGGTACGGTCTTGTTAAACTGAAGCTTAGAGGCTTTTCTTGGAACCACTTCCAGTTGCTTCGTGACCTGGATCACTCGTCCCATGCCCTTGAATTGCGCGCCCGGATTTGCCAAAGCGCCTTCTCCAACACAGGAACCGGGACTTCCAACACCCGGACAACCTTCCGCGATCCGTCCCCCCATCGCATTTAACAATGGTGCAGGAATATTAACCTGCTTCCCATCAGCTACGCATTTCTGCCTCGCCTTAGGGGCCGACTCACCCTACGCCGATGAACGTTGCGTAGGAAACCTTGGGCTTACGGCGAGGGGGCCTTTCACCCCCTTTATCGCTACTCATGTCAGCATTCGCACTTCCGATACCTCCAGCGCACTTTTCAATGCACCTTCGCAGGCTTACGGAACGCTCTCCTACCATGCACATTACTGTGCATCCGCAGCTTCGGTATATTGCTTAGCCCCGTTACATCTTCCGCGCAGGACGACTCGATCAGTGAGCTATTACGCTTTCTTTAAAGGATGGCTGCTTCTAAGCCAACCTCCTGACTGTTTTAGCCTTCCCACTTCGTTTCCCACTTAGCAATATTTGGGGACCTTAGCTGGCGGTCTGGGTTGTTTCCCTCTTGACACCGGACGTTAGCACCCGATGTCTGTCTCCCGTGATTGCACTCTTCGGTATTCGGAGTTTGCTATGGCGTAGTAATCCGCAATGGACCCCACAACCATGACAGTGCTCTACCCCCGAAGGTGATACACGAGGCACTACCTAAATAGTTTTCGGAGAGAACCAGCTATTTCCAGGTTTGTTTAGCCTTTCACCCCTATCCACAGCTCATCCCCTAACTTTTCAACGTTAGTGGGTTCGGACCTCCAGTACGTGTTACCGCACCTTCATCCTGGCCATGGATAGATCACCTGGTTTCGGGTCTACACCCAGCGACTGAACGCCCTGTTCGGACTCGCTTTCGCTACGCCTGCCCTAATCGGTTAAGCTTGCCACTGAATGTAAGTCGCTGACCCATTATACAAAAGGTACGCCGTCACCCCTTGCGAGGCTCCGACTGTTTGTATGCATGCGGTTTCAGGATCTGTTTCACTCCCCTCCCGGGGTTCTTTTCGCCTTTCCCTCACGGTACTGGTTCACTATCGGTCGATCACGAGTATTTAGCCTTGGAGGATGGTCCCCCCATCTTCAGACAGGATTTCACGTGTCCCGCCCTACTTGTCGTACACCCAGTTCTTCCTCGCTGTTTTCGTCTACAGGGCTATCACCTGCTATGGCGGCACTTTCCAGAGCCTTCGACTAACAATGAAGATAAAGAGTACAGGCTGGTCCCATTTCGCTCGCCACTACTCTGGGAATCTCGGTTGATTTCTTTTCCTGCGGTTACTTAGATGTTTCAGTTCACCGCGTTCGCTTCGCGTAGCCTATGTATTCAGCTACGGATACTCCATACGGAGTGGGTTTCCCCATTCGGATATCGGTGGATCAAAGCTCGTTTGCCAGCTCCCCACCGCTTTTCGCAGGCTACCGCGTCCTTCATCGCCTGTGATCGCCAAGGCATCCACCACATGCACTTGTTCGCTTGACCCTATAACGGGTGTGTCTCTGCCACGCTTGCGCATGACTTCATCACATCGTTACAGGTTGAGTATTCGTGTTGCGCCGTATTCCAAAGCAATCTTTCGATTACCTTTTCATACATTGATACAATCACAACCCTGATTCACCTACTCACACACCCATCTCTAAGTATGCTTTCGTGAATCTCTTTACTACTTCTTCCTGATTGTTAAAGAACGACAGCCGATATAAAGCTCTGCTTCATATCACTCTGACTGGCTCAATCGCCAATGCATAAAGCTCGGTTAGCACCGAACGCTAGGCATTGAGGATTGGTGGAGGATGACGGGATCGAACCGACGACCCCCTGCTTGCAAAGCAGGTGCTCTCCCAGCTGAGCTAATCCCCCAGTCATACACAGACATCGCTATCTGTACCTGATACCCCAGGGGTTTTAGCGATTAGCGCAGCCACCGCAGAAACAGTGGTGGGTCTGGATGGATTCGAACCATCGACCCCCGCCTTATCAAGACGGTGCTCTAACCGACTGAGCTACAGACCCCTGAGTCTGTCTTTTTCACAGCCGATAAGCGTGAGCGCTCAACGTTTGACACGTTAGCTCGAGAAAGGAGGTGATCCAGCCGCACCTTCCGATACGGCTACCTTGTTACGACTTCACCCCAGTCATGAATCCTACCGTGGTGACCGTCCTCCTTGCGGTTAGACTAGCCACTTCTGGTAAAACCCACTCCCATGGTGTGACGGGCGGTGTGTACAAGACCCGGGAACGTATTCACCGCGGCATGCTGATCCGCGATTACTAGCGATTCCAGCTTCACGCACTCGAGTTGCAGAGTGCGATCCGGACTACGATCGGTTTTCTGGGATTGGCTCCCCCTCGCGGGTTGGCGACCCTCTGTTCCGACCATTGTATGACGTGTGAAGCCCTACCCATAAGGGCCATGAGGACTTGACGTCATCCCCACCTTCCTCCGGTTTGTCACCGGCAGTCTCCCTGGAGTGCTCTTGCGTAGCAACTAGGGACAAGGGTTGCGCTCGTTGCGGGACTTAACCCAACATCTCACGACACGAGCTGACGACAGCCATGCAGCACCTGTGTTATGGCTCCCTTTCGGGCACTCCCACCTCTCGGCAGGATTCCATACATGTCAAGGGTAGGTAAGGTTTTTCGCGTTGCATCGAATTAATCCACATCATCCACCGCTTGTGCGGGTCCCCGTCAATTCCTTTGAGTTTTAATCTTGCGACCGTACTCCCCAGGCGGTCAACTTCACGCGTTAGCTACGTTACCAAGTCAATGAAGACCCGACAACTAGTTGACATCGTTTAGGGCGTGGACTACCAGGGTATCTAATCCTGTTTGCTCCCCACGCTTTCGTGCATGAGCGTCAGTATTGGCCCAGGGGGCTGCCTTCGCCATCGGTATTCCTCCACATCTCTACGCATTTCACTGCTACACGTGGAATTCTACCCCCCTCTGCCATACTCTAGCCCGCCAGTCACAAATGCAGTTCCCAGGTTAAGCCCGGGGATTTCACATCTGTCTTAGCGGACCGCCTGCGCACGCTTTACGCCCAGTAATTCCGATTAACGCTTGCACCCTACGTATTACCGCGGCTGCTGGCACGTAGTTAGCCGGTGCTTATTCTTCCGGTACCGTCATCCCCCCGGGGTATTAACCCAGAGGTTTTCTTTCCGGACAAAAGTGCTTTACAACCCGAAGGCCTTCTTCACACACGCGGCATTGCTGGATCAGGCTTGCGCCCATTGTCCAAAATTCCCCACTGCTGCCTCCCGTAGGAGTCTGGGCCGTGTCTCAGTCCCAGTGTGGCTGGTCGTCCTCTCAGACCAGCTACAGATCGTCGCCTTGGTAGGCCTTTACCCCACCAACTAGCTAATCTGCCATCGGCCGCCCCTGTAGCGGGAGGTCCGAAGATCCCCCCCTTTCCTCCGTAGAGCGTATGCGGTATTAATCCGGCTTTCGCCGGGCTATCCCCCACTACAGGACACGTTCCGATGTATTACTCACCCGTTCGCCACTCGCCACCAGGATTGCTCCCGTGCTGCCGTTCGACTTGCATGTGTAAGGCATGCCGCCAGCGTTCAATCTGAGCCAGGATCAAACTCTTCAGTTCAAACCTGTTACTGTTTTTCGGTTGTTTTACCAACCGGTCGCTCACTCAACGTACTGACGAATGATCCTCCTGCCGGCGTGAATCCACTCCAGCAGGAAAACCTTTCCTTGATACTAGTGTGAGACTTGATACTTTCGCTTGTCGACAGACCCCGAAGAATCCATCGTCGCGTCGCGCATCAAGCGCCCACACTTATCGGCTGTTAATTTTTAAAGATCACTCGCTAAGAAGCTCTGCTTTCTTCGCGTCCGTCATCAAACGGGAGGCGAATTATGCGATGCGGTCCGCACCCCGTCAACCCCCTTTGTGAATTTATTTTGAAAAAGATGAGAAGCGCACGAACCTGCTACCGCCGAGGAGGTGGCAAATTATTTAGTTAAGCATAATAAATAACAGCCGCACTCGAGAACTCCGCGCGGATCACCGACAACGCCTTCGAGCATCGCGATGCTCGGAGGTCGACGCAGTGCCCCATAAGAGGAGCGCATCGAAGATCCGGAAAGCGAAAATCTGACTAGCGGTGTTAAGAAGTACCGCCACGGCGCGCGCAGCGCCGCCGGAAGAATGACTGCCTTGTCACCAGGGCGGAATGTGCGAAAACACAGATTCCAGATGCTCCACTACCGTGACTGCGCGAGGGACCCGCTTAGCATTGGCGGTGTAAAGCCGCTTTCTTTTGCCTACTTTTCTTTGCGGCAGGCAAAGAAAAGTAGGTGCCGCCCCGCACAGGGGCAACACTAATAAACCACAAAGAAAACAAGGAAAGGCCAAAAAACTAAAGCATCCCTACGGTGCGGCCGTAAACAAGTAATCCCGCTACTTATTTAGCCATACACCATGGAAACCCCAGCAGAACCCCAAGCGGTGGAACCCGCATCAGCACCCGAACCCGCATCACCAGAACTAACCCTGAGCGCGGTACCGGTAGGCACGCCCCTAGCTTGGCCAATCGCAGACTCCGACGGCACACTCCTCTTCGCCGGCGGCACGATCCTGGCGACCACGGACGAGCGCAAATTCCTGTTCGAAAACTTCCATCCGCAGCGCGGCGACTTACTGGACACAATCACACCCCAGCAGCAAACAGAAGCAGAAGCAGAATCAACCGAAAAGCTAACAATAAAAGACATGCACCTGACAATAGGTGCACTAATAGGCCTGCGCGCCCAGCTCGGCAGCGGCGCCCCAATGCATCCATCCCGCATCATCGGCTTCGCGCCAAACCACGCGCTATTCATAACACCGCCACTACAAGAAGGCCGCATGCTCCCACTAGGCCTCGGCGAGAACGTAGAAATCGTCGCCATAGCGAGCCAGGCCGTATTCCGCTTCGTCTGCACGGTAGAGGCAATCTGCCGCGCACCATTCGACTATGTCGTGCTATCAAAACCCGGCGTGATCCGCCGCTTGCGCGAGCGCAAGTCGATCCGTGTCCGCACGCACCTCGCGGTACGCTTCGGCATCGGCGAAACCGGAGACACCTATGAAGGGGTAGGCCTAGCAAAAGGCATCAGTGCACTGGGCATGTCGCTGACCGCGTCATGGACCTTGGGAGCAGTCGGCGAACGCCTACGCGTATCGTTCCGGCTCAAATCAGCTGATATCGACACGCAAATCGAAACCAGCGCTGTGATCCGCAACGTGCAGAAAGGCAACTCGCCAGGCGAGCCGTCGACCCACGGCCTCGAATTCGATCAACTCGACGCAGCCCAGCAGACGGCGATGAAAGCCTTCGTGTTCGACCGTCAAGACGATGTGCTGTATTGGTCGAACGGTTTGAAATAAGCGCAAGGGAACGCGCGGCACAATCGCGCGCGCTGTTTAGCCGATCAATTCTTCTGGCGTGACACGCGCCGCGCCCCACGCATCGGCGAGCGCTTCACAACGGCTAAGCCGGATCGCCTCGCGCTCGAAGTCGACGAACACGACTTCGTCCGCGTCAAGCGGGCGCATCGGTTGATCGCTGCTGCGGCCGTCGGTCAAAATCCACAGCCAGCGCTGCTGCGCGGGCTTGCGGCGCGCAGTGCGCTCCAGCAACTGCGCGGCCTTCTGAACGCCGGACGCGAGCGGCGTACCGCCTCCACCACCTACCGGCCGCAACCACCGCTCGTTCCACCAGCGGGGCACTGCGGGACCGAACCGCAGATCCGCTCGAGTTCCGCCAAAACACACCAGCGCCGCCTCGGCGCGCGCGGCGCTTGCCCGGTCGAACAACGCGATCAACAGGCCTTTGGCGAGCGCGAGCCGCTGTCCGACCAGCATCGACCCGGAACAATCGAGGACGAAGCAATGCAGCACGCCGCCCTGCGGCGCCTCCGGCACGAAGCGCAGGTGCTCGGTGCGCAGCTTCTCCCGCCGCATCGCGGCGAAGGTCCGCGGCCAAGCGATGCGCTTGCCCGGCGCGCCTTGCAAGCGACTGCGCGAACCCGCGCCCGCACCTTGTCGCCATCGAAAACCGCTGCGCGAGTCAGCGGTGGCGCCCTTCCGATGGCTCAGTGTTTTTTTGCGCTGAGCGGGATGACGCCTTTGACCTGCGTGATGCCGGCCGGCTCGGGCGGCAGGTAGCCCCAATCGCTATCGCCGGCAGCGGTGGAAAGTGCGGAATCTTGTGAAGACGTCTCAACCGCATCGGAAGCGAGGTGGCGCGGCTCTGCGTTATCACGCGCCTCATCGCCTGCCCGCGGCTCGCGCTCATGCCGTCGATGCATCAGCACCGCTTCAGCGACACGCTCGACGTGCTCCGTTGTCACAGCCGCCGCCTGTTCGAACGCCGCCAATGCCCGGGCCGCGCGCAGCATCACGAGATCGGCGCGCAGCCCATCCACCGCCGCCGCAATGCACAGCGCGCTGACATGCGCGTGCACCGCATCGTCGAACGCGAGTTGAGGCAGTGCTTCGCGCGCCGCGCGAATCCGCTGAACGTACGCCTCCTGCTGCCGCGCGTACCCCGCACGAAACCCCAGCGGATCGAAATCGAACGCCAGCCGCGCTTTCACAATCTGCTGACGCACCAGCGGCTCAAAACAGTTCTGCAACTCGACCATCAACCCAAAGCGGTCGATCAGCTGCGGCCGCAACTCGCCTTCTTCCGGATTCATCGTGCCGACCAGCACAAAGCTCGCGTCATGGCTATGCGACACCCCATCGCGTTCGACGGTATTCACACCACTCGCCGCCGCATCCAGCAGCGCGTCGACAAGCGCATCGGGCAGCAGATTCACTTCATCGACATACAGCACGCCGCGATGCGCTTTCGCGAGCAGACCCGGAGAAAAGCGCACTGAACCATCGCGCAACACGGTTTCGATATCGAGCGTGCCGATCAGACGATCTTCGCTGGCGCCGAGCGGTAAATTCACCAGTTGCCCTTCAGGCAACAGTTCGGCGAGCGCGCGCGCCGCAGTCGATTTCGCCGTGCCGCGCGGCCCGCTGACCAGCACACCGCCCAGGCCCGGATCGATCGCGGCAAGCAGGAGCGCCTGCTGCAATGGCGCCTGGCCGATCAGCGCAGCAAATGGAAAAGCGGGCCGTTGCGTGGCTGCGTTCATGTTTGCATTCCTTCTATCTGCTGCTCACTCGCAAGCAGATGCTGTTCGACTTGCGCGCGATAGTCGCCGGGCGCTTGCCACAAACCACGCTGCATTGCTTCGAGCAGACGCTCGCAGACCGAATGCAGCGCATGCGGATTGTGCCGTTGCATGAACTCGCGTGTATTAGCGTCGTTCAGATAGGCATCGGTGACGAGCGCATATTGATGATCGGCAATCACGCGCGCGGTCGCATCGTAGCCGTACAAATAGTCGACGGTCGCGGCGATTTCGGCGGCGCCTTTGTAGCCGTGGCGTTTCACGCCGTCCAGCCATTTCGGATTGACCACGCGCGAGCGGATCACGCGCGCAATCTCCTCATGCAGGGTCCGCACGCGCGGCGCGGCCGGATTGCTGTGGTCGGCATGATAGACATGCGGCTGATTGCCCGCGAGATGCCGCACCGCAGCCACCATGCCGCCCTGGAACTGGTAGTAGTCGTTCGAATCGAGCACGTCGTGCTCGCGGTTGTCCTGATTCTGCAGCACCACGTCCATCGCCGCGAGGCGCGCGCCGAACGCCTGGCGCGCTTCTTCGCCGGCGCTGTTCTGCGTGTACGCGTAGCCGCCCCACGCCCGATACGCGTTCGCGAGGTCGGCGTCGGTTTGCCACTGCTGCGAATCGATCATGTCCTGCAAGCCCGCGCCATACGCGCCGGGACGCGCGCTGAACACGCGCCAGCCGGCGCGCTTGCGCGCCTCGGCTGCGTCCATGCCACGCGCGATGAGCGCATCGCGTTCGCGCAGCACGCGTGCGCGGATCGGGTTCAGATCCTCGGGTTCGTCGAGCTCGGCCACCGCTTGCACTGCCGCATCGAACAGGTGCATCACGTTCGCGAATGCATCGCGGAAAAAGCCTGATACGCGCAACGTCACGTCGATGCGCGGCCGGTCGAACACCTCGATCGGCATGATCTCGAAGTCGGTCACGCGATGACTGCCCGGCGCCCACTTCGGCCGCACACCGAGTAAAGCAAGCGCCTGGGCGATGTCGTCACCGCCGGTGCGCATCGTCGCCGTGCCCCATACCGAGAGTCCGATGGCGCGTGGGTAGTCGCCGTTGTCCTGCAAATGCCGCTCGATCAGTTGCTGCGCGGATTTCAAACCGAGTGACCACGCCGCTTGCGTTGGAATCGCGCGCGTATCGACCGAATAGAAGTTGCGGCCGGTGGGCAAGACGTCGGGGCGTCCACGCGATGGCGAACCGCTCGGCCCCGGCGGCACGAAGCGCCCTTCGAGACCGCGCTTCAGATGCCGCATTTCTTGCGGCCCGCACGCGTCGAGCCGCGGCAGAACGTCGTTGCGCAGGCGCTCGATCACGCATTCGGCTTGCGGCAAGGTTCCAGCCGAAGGCGCTAAAGCGCGAGTTTCATCGCCACACACGCCTCGCAACATCTCAGCCGCCAGCAACTCCAGGCGCTCGCGCGTATCGCCGCGGTGCCGCCACGGCGCATCGCTCACGCGCTGCAACACATCGGGGCGCGGCCCATCCCACATCGCCGACCAATCCACCGACAACGGATCGAACAGATGATCCATCCGAAGATCGCGCGCCAACGCATCGATCAAGCCGGCTTTTTCAGCCTGCCCGTCGCCGACCGGGAAACGTCCCAACGCCAGCAGCGTATCGCGCCGCTGCACACCCTCCGGCGAACGCCCGAACGTGTGCAAACCATCGCGAATCTGCGCTTCCTTCAACTCGCACAGCCATGCATCGACGCGCGTCAGCAGCGCGTCCTCATCATCCTGCCCATCCGGCTCCGCGAGGCTCAGCTCTTCATGCAGCCGATGCTCCACGATGGTCGCGAGAATCGTGCGCCTCAATAGCCTGGCGCGGCGCGGATCGACCATCAGCGCTTCATAGTATTCATCGACCTGGCGCTCGAGATCCTGCAACGGCCCATAGCTTTCGGCGCGCGTGAGCGGCGGCATCAGATGATCGATGATGACGGCCTGCGCGCGGCGCTTCGCCTGGCTGCCCTCACCGGGATCGTTGACGATGAACGGATAGAGATGCGGCAGCGGTCCAAGAATCAGATCGGGCCAGCACGTATCGCTCAACGCGACGCTCTTGCCCGGCAGCCATTCGAGGTTGCCATGCTTGCCGACATGCACGACCGCGTCGATGCCGAACTGATGGCGCAACCAGAAATAGAACGCGAGATAGGCATGCGGCGGCACGAGTTCGGCGTCGTGATAGCTCGCATAGTCGCCCTGTTCGCGCGAACGCGACGGCTGAATGCCGACGAACACATGGCCGTAACGCCAGCCCGCGATCATGAAACGGCCGCGCCGTAATGTCGGGTCCTGCTCGGGCGAGCCCCAACGCGCGTTCAATGCATTACGCGTTTCAGCAGGCAGCCGGTTGAAATACAACAGATAGTCGTCGAGTGCGAGGCTTTGCAACGCGGGCCGCAAGTCGCGCACGACCGGATCGTTGGTCACGCCTTCAGTCAGCTTCTTCAACAGCGCGTCGCCGTCCACGGGCAAATCGCTCAAGCGATAACCTTCATCGCGCAGCATCGACAGAATGCCGACCACCGACGCCGGCGTATCGAGTCCCACGCCATTGCCGATGCGCCCTTCGCTCATTGGATAGTTGGCGAGAATCAGCGCGAGTTTCTTGTCCCCGTTATCGAGCGTACGCAGACGGCACCAGCGCCGGCTCAGTTCGGCGAGAAAGCCGACACGTTCGAGATCCGGTTGATAGCGGACCACATCGACTTCCGTATGCGGGCAACGATACGCGAGTCCCTTGAAACTGATCGCCCGCGTGATGATGCGGCCGTCTACTTCCGGCAGCGCGATATGCATAGCGATATCGCGCGAGTTGAGGCCTTGATTGTCCTTGAGCCAGTCTTCGCGATTGCCGCCGCTCAGGATCACTTGCATCACTGGCGCGTCGCCGGCCAAGGCGAGCGGTTCGGGATCGTCGATCGCTGACGCGGCGAACGCGGTCGTGTTCAGAACCAGCGCGACATCATGTTGCGCGCACAACTGCTGCACGACTTCGCGGCTCATCGCATCTTTCAGCGAGGTAATCGCAATCGGCAACGGATTCACTCCCTGTGCTTCGAGCGCATCGATCAGCGCGTCGAACACCGCAGTATTGGCCGCCTGCAGGTGCGCCTTATAGAACAGAATCGCCGCAACCGGCGCATCCTGGCGCCAGCGCGCCTGCCAGTCCGCCATTGTCGGCGCATCGCGGTCGGGATGGTAGAGCGTCGCGGCCGGCAACGCGCGCGGCGGTGCGGGTTCGTGCCCCCAACCGAATGAGCGATACGCAATGCAGCGCAGGAACGCCTCGGCATTCTGCGCGCCGCCTTCGCGCAGATAGCGCCATAGCTGGTGGCATAGCTCGGCATCGGCTGTGCTGCGCGCAAGCAGATTCGGATCTTCCTGCAAATCGCCCGAGAACATCGCGAGCGTCTGCTTCTTGCGCTCGGCGAGCGCGACCACCTGCTCGATCCCGTAAGGCCAATACGCTTCGCCGCCCAGGTGATCGACTACGACGACACGCGCATGCTGCAACACGTCTTCGACATAGAAATCGACCGACGCCGGTTGCCGCAAATAAGTGACATTCGCGAGCCGCACGCTCGGGAAGCCCTCGCCTAAGCGAGGAAACACGCTGGCGAGCAGCGACAGCGTCGTATCGGCGGAGCTGAGCACCACGATATCGGCGGGCTGCTGATCGATACGGATCACGCCTTGCGTATCGTCGACAAAACCGCCCGGCGTAGTGCGCAGCAGATGCATGATCGATTACGCCTGTTGCGGTTCAGCGCTCGACACAGCGCCCAACGCAGCGTCGAACGCACGTTGCAGCGCGGCCTGATCGAGGTCCTCGCCGATCAGCACGAAGCGGCTTTGCCGACCCTCGCCCGCTTCGTCAATTTCACCGATTTCGCCGGCTTGCCAGCGGCGATCGAAGTAACTATCGAAACGGCGGCCCACGCCTTGAATCACAAGCCGCATCGCCGCGCCCGGAAGCGCCGCAAAACCCTTGACGCGGTAAATCGTGTGCGTTTCGACCAACCCTTGCAGCGCGGCGATCATCGCATCACGCGATGGCGCACTCGCGTGCACCACCACGGAATCGAATTCGTCGTGATGATGGTCGGCGTCGTCAGCTGAACCGTGGTGGTCGTGGCGCAAGTGGATCGTTTCTTCAGAGGCAGCTTCGAGGCCGAGCAAAGTGTGCAAATCGAGTTGGCCCATCTGCGCGCGCACGATCTTCACTTGCGGCGGAATCTCGTCACGGATGACGGTCTCGACAGCGGCTTGCTGTACGTCGTCGAGCAAATCCGTTTTGTTCAGAATCACCAGATCGGCTGCGGACAGCTGATCTTCGAACAATTCGTGCAGCGGCGATTCGTGATCGAGATTCGGATCGGCCTTGCGCTGTGCATCGACGGCGACCGGATTGTCGGCGAACTGGCCGCTCGCCGCGGCGGGGCCGTCCACCACCGTCACCACTGCATCCACAGTGAAGCTGCTCTTGATCTGCGGCCAGTTGAACGCCTGCACCAGTGGCTTCGGCAGTGCGAGACCGGAGGTTTCGATCAGCACATGATCGATCTGCTCGCGGCGCTCGACGAGCTTTTCCATCACCGGGAAAAACTCTTCCTGCACCGTGCAGCACAGGCAGCCGTTCGCGAGTTCATACAGTTGCCCTTCGGTTTCGACGCCGTTTTCATCGCAGCCGATGCCGCAACCCTTGAGGATTTCACCGTCGATGCCGAGTTCGCCGAACTCGTTGACGATCACCGCGATGCGCTTGCCGCCCGCATGCTGAAGAATGTGCCGCAGCAGCGTGGTCTTGCCGCTGCCGAGAAAACCCGTGACGATGGTGACGGGGATCTTGCGCATTTGAGTTTGCATCGTTGGGTCCATCCGAAGAGGTTGCACGTTCACACGCCGGCGGCCCGCGTCCGAATGCGCTTCACGCTTGAGCCGAGGACAAACCTGTGCAAGGCAAGCAAACACGAAAACAAAACACACGGGAACGACAGCGGGGACGAAAAACGGCGTTGCCGCGGCAACAGAAAACAGCAAATGAGAACGAAGTCATGAACGAGCCACCGCATCCCCGCGGCGTTCATCCGTCATATTCTGGCCGGTATCCGGGCTGGCAAAAGCGCCGCTTCACCTTCCCGCGCGAGTGATTTCTCGCCCAGTGGTTATATGCCGACGCGGCCTTGCGCGTAGACATCGAAGCCGGCTCCGCGGCGCCGGAGAACGCATCCAGGCGCCGCTTTTCGCTTACCGTTGCGGGGGCAGCACAGGTTGACCCGATCCATAGCAGGCGGGCGCCCTGTTTCCCGTTTAACTGCATGCGCACGAGCGCGCACACGAGCACCAAAGTGCGTGCGAGTGTAGGCCCGCAGCCCCCCGCCGTCAAGGAAGCGCGGACCGCGCCGGCGCCTTGTCGAGCGTGCTGGAAGGCACCGCCGTGTGCTATCGTATGCGCGCGTTTGGTGCCCGCACATGCGTTCGCATGTGCAGTTAAACGGGAAACAGGCAGCGCCCCATGCGCTCAACCTGTGCTGTCCCCGCAACGGTAAGCGACCTGCGGCGCCTTGGCGCCGCGCATGCGTTTTCGATGCCACTGTCTGACGAATCAGACGGGAAGGCAAAACGCATGAGGCCGCCAGCCCGGATACCGGCCAGACGCGGAGGCGGCGAACGTCACGCTGCCGGCTGCCTGAATCCGCGAGGGACGGATGGGAAGGCGCTGAAGCACGACGTATACGAACGCCCGTTGGCGATTTCCATGAAAACGCCGCGAGCGGTGTTGTCGTCGTGCGTAATCTGTCGCACCGCATGAGCGCTAATTCCGCCTGGGCCGTCTTCACGGCCCGCCTGTTCCCACTTGTCACGACATGGCTCGCGCCATGCACGCTGCGGTGAGCCGCGCCTGGCTGATCGGCGCCGGCCCCGGCGACGTCGAACTGATGACGCTCAAGGCGACTCGCGCATTGGCGCAGGCCGATGTGGTGCTGGTCGACGATCTGGTGAATCCCGACGTGCTGCAGTTCGCCCGCGCCGATGCGCTGGTCGTCTATGTCGGCAAACGCGGCGGGCATCCGTCGACGCCGCAAGCCGGCATCGTCGCGCAAATGCTCGAACATGTGCAGGCCGGGCGCAGGGTCGCGCGTTTGAAAGGCGGAGATCCGTTCGTGTTCGGCCGTGGCGGCGAAGAGCAGCAGGCACTGCATGCTGCGGGCATCGAGGTGGAAATCGTCAACGGCATCACGGCGGGAATCGCGGCGCCCGCGGCAATCGGCATTCCCGTCACACATCGCGATTACGCGCAGGGTGTGGTGTTCGTCACCGGACATGGCGCCGGAAGCGGTGAGCCGGACTGGGCGGCGCTCGTTGCCACGCGGATGACGCTGGTGATCTATATGGGTATGCGGCGGCTGAACGATATCGTCGGCGCATTGCTCGCGGCCGGCATGAGCGCCGACACGCCTTGCGCCGCGATCGAATCCGCTACGCGTCCTGAACAAAGGCATGCACTCGCGCAGCTCGGCGGCTTTGCCGACGCAGTCACTAACGCCGGGCTTGGCTCGCCGGCGATCGTGGTGATCGGCGGCGTGGCGTCGCTGGCGTTGGAGCGGGCCGCCGCTCATGCTAATGCGGTGGACGCCCAATGAAAACGCTGACCGTCGGCATCGGTTGCCGCTTGCACAGCTCGGCCGAGCAGATCGATACTGCTGTACGCACGGCGCTCGGCCACCATACGCTCGATGAAATCAGCGCGATTGCCACCATCGACGTCAAAGCCCACGAAGCAGGTTTGCTCGAATTCTGCGCACGTCACGCATTGCCGTTGAAACTATTCAGCCGTGAGCAAATTGCGGCATTACCCATTGCCGATGCCGAGCCTTCGGCGGCAGCACGCGAGCATCTCGGCGTAGACGGCGTCTGCGAGCCCTGTGCCTTGCTCGCTGCGGCCGCCGCTCAACCCGATACAGCCGATGTACGCCTGATCGTGCGCAAAACCGCACTCGACGGCGTCACGATAGCGATCGCTTCGACCGCTCACGCAGGCATCGACCAATCACACAACGACTCCAACGAACAGGACCTTCCATGAAAACCGATCCCGAATCGCATCAACGCATGACCGAGCGCCGGCGCGAAGGCCACGAAAAGAAACAGGCCGCCGCCACCGTCGAAAAGGGTCTGCTGATCGTCAACACCGGCACCGGCAAAGGCAAGACCACGGCCGCATTCGGCATGGCCGTGCGGGTGCTCGGACACGGCATGCGTCTGGGCGTCGTGCAATTCATCAAGGGCGCGCTGCATACCTCGGAGCGCGACTTCCTCGGCGCGATCGCCAATTGCGATTTCGTCACGATGGGCGACGGCTATACGTGGAACACGCAAAACCGCGACGCCGACATCGCCACCGCGCGCAAAGGCTGGGACGAAGCGCGCCGGATGATCGAAAGCGGCGACTATCAGATGGTGATCCTCGACGAACTGAACACGGTGCTGAAGTACGAATACCTGCCGCTCGACGAAGTGCTGTCCGTATTAAACGCGCGACCGGAAATGCTGCACGTGGTCGTAACCGGCCGTCATGCGCCGGATGCGCTGATCGAAGCCGCCGACCTCGTCACCGAAATGCGCATCGTCAAGCATCCGTATCGCGAGCAAGGCGTGAAAGCGCAGCGCGGCGTGGAGTTCTGAGCGATGTCCGCGCCCTCCAGGGGGACTTCCTTCGGGGCGTGCCCCGCCCTGTTCATTAGCGCGCCGGCTTCGGGTCAAGGCAAGACCACGATTACAGCGGGTTTGGCGCGCTACCACCGGCGGCTGGGGCGGCGTGTGCGCGTATTCAAGACCGGTCCGGACTTTCTCGACCCGATGATTCTCGCGCGTGCCAGCGGCGCGCCGGTATTGTCGCTCGATCTCTGGATGGTGGGCGAATCCGCATGCCGCAATCTGCTCGCGCAAGCGGCTGCTGAAACCGATCTGATCCTGATCGAAGGCGTGATGGGTCTATTCGACGGCACGCCGAGCAGCGCCGATCTGGCAACGGTATTCGGCGTGCCGGTGCTCGCGGTAATTTCAGCGAAAGCGATGGCGCAGACCTTCGGCGCAGTCGCCTTCGGTCTCGCGCGATTCAGGCCGCAGGTGCCGTTCTACGGCGTGCTGGCCAATCACGTCAGCTCTGCAAGGCACGCGCAAATGCTCGAAGAGGCGTTGCCGCCAGATCTGCGCTGGTGCGGCCACATCGCCGGCAATGATGAAATCGAGTTGCCCGACCGTCATCTCGGCCTGCATCAAGCCGCGGAGATCGACGATCTGGACACGCGTCTGGATCGCGCCGCCGATGCGCTCGCGCAAACCGCGCTGGCCGAATTGCCGCCGCCGGTCGAATTCGGCGCGCCTGTGAACGAAACGCTGCCGCGTCTTCTGGAAGGCAAGCGCATCGCGATCGCATGCGATGCGGCGTTCTCGTTCATCTATCCGGCCAACGTCACGCTTTTACAAACACTCGGCGCGCACATCGACTATTTCTCGCCGCTCGCCGACGAAGCATTACCTGAACAGACCGACGCCCTGTACCTTCCGGGCGGCTATCCGGAACTGCACGCCGCAGCGCTGGCAAGCAACACGCGCAGCGCGACGACGATCCGCGCACACGCGGCAGCGGGCAAGCCGATCGTCGCCGAATGCGGCGGCATGCTCTACCTGCTCGATCGACTCACCGACACGAGCGGCGCCACCACGCCGATGCTCGGTCTGCTGCCGGGCCACGCGACAATGCAAACGCGCTTCACCGCGCTCGGCATGCAACAGATCGACAGCCTGCACGGCCCGCTGACCGGCCACACCTTTCACTACTCGAAGCTGACCACGCCGCTCACGCCGCTGCGTTCAGCCACCCGGCCGCAAAGCGACGCGCCCGGCGAGGCCGTGTTCCGCGCCGGTTCGATCGTCGCGACTTATATGCACGCTTATTGGCCCTCCAACCCGGCCTTCACGGCCGCCCTGTTCCATGGCGAAGCCTTTTAACGATTCCGAACGCGAAGCGGTCTACCGCGCGATTTACGAACGGCGCGACATGCGCCACTTCGTGCGCGACCCGGTCGATCCCGCCGTGTTGCAACGTCTGCTCGACGCGGCGCATCACGCGCCTAGTGTCGGCTTCATGCAGCCCTGGCGCATCGCGCGCATCACCGATCCGGCCTTGCGCACCGCTTTGCACGAGACCGTCGAAAGCGAACGGCTCGCCACCGCGGATGCGCTCGGCAAGCGGCGCGAAGATTTCATGAAGCTGAAAGTCGAAGGCATGCTGGAATGCGGCGAACTGCTGGTGATGGCGCTGATGGACGGTCGCGAGCGGCACATCTTCGGACGCCGCACCTTGCCGGAGATGGATCTCGCGTCGGTGGCGTGCGCGATCCAGAACATGTGGCTAGCGGCACGCGCGGAAGGCCTGGGAATGGGCTGGGTGTCGCTATTCGACGTCGAGACGGTGCGCTCGCTGCTGCATATGCCCGCGGGCGCACGGCCGGTGGCGATCCTGTGTCTCGGCCACGTCGATCAGTTTTACAGCGAGCCGATGCTGGAAACCGAACGCTGGGCGAGCCGCATGCCGCTCGCCGACTGCGTGTTCGAAAACCGCTGGCCGGACGATAAAGCGCCGGAATAACGCCTGGGTTTCCCTGCGTTTTACTGCACGACCGGCTTGACCGCTATCACTTCCGGCACGCCGCTCGCCTGATCGGCGCGCAGCTTCACACGCCAGTCCGGCGGCGCGTCGAACGGAAATTTGGCCAATGCGCTTTTCACGAGGGTTGGCATTGCGTGCTGCGGGTCGGCGTCGCGATCGCTGCTCATCGCGCTGACCTTGTAGACCTCCTTCCCACTCGCCCGCTCGAAGAACCGCAGCGTCAACGCGTGCTGGTACGCTCGCCCGCCGAACAGCGAAAACGACGGCTCGGCCGGACGGCCGCACGCGCTTGCCGCACAATCCCCTGCATTGACGCCAACCGTGGCCGGCCGCGTGTCATACGCGATCGACAGTAGATAGTGCGCCTGCTGCGCCGCCGCCTCGACGAAGCCATTCTTCGCCAGTTCATCGCGCAGTAAGGCTTCGAATTGCGGATGATCCGCACTGGCATCCTGCGACGGCATGCGCGCAATCGCATACGTGCGCTCGCCTTGCAACGCAGCCGCCGGATTCGGAGTGTGCACGTCGGCGTTCAGGCCCGCGCAACCGGTGAGACTCGCCGCGGCCAGCGCGGCACAGATCAGTATCGCTTTCACCATCTTCTCGCTTCGATAAGGTGCGTGTTCATGCTGCATGAGCGTGGCCGAGCGTAACACTACGGCGCATCAGGCTGCATTTCAGGCTGCGTGTCCTCTAACGCCGGCAGACAAATCGTAAAAGCCGTTCCCTTGCCCGGCGCGCTGACCACCTCCACATCGCCGCCATGACGCGTCACGACGGTTTTGACAAACGCCATCCCCAATCCCGCGCCGCCGACTTCGGGCCGCTCCGCCTCGTGAAAGCGCCGGAACCGCTCGAACAGACCCGCCTGCTGTTCCTCGGGAATGCCGTAGCCTTCGTCGCGGATCGTACACGACACGCGGTTTGCCGCGCCCGGTGCGGCCTTCGGCGCAAGGCTGCCGGGACTACTTAAGTTGCTCAAGCTGCACGTGATCCGCGTATCCGGCGGACTGTATTTGACCGCATTGTTCAGAATGTTGACGAGGGCGCGCGTCATCAGCGAACGGTCGGCGCAGATCCAGTGGCCGTCGTCGCCATCGTTGTCCGTTTCCAGCGTGATGCGCTTGGCATGGGCCTGCGGCCAGACTTCGTCGCTGGCGTCGATCATCAGTTCCGTCAGGCTCACCGGTTCGAGCACATAGGTTTGCGATTCGGCGCGCGCCAGTTGCACGAAATCGTCGGCGAGCGTCAGCGCGCGTTGCGCGTAGCGTTCGATGCGCTCCAGCAAACCGCGCGCAAGCGCCGACTCGCTGCGGGCACGCTCGATCTCCACCAGTGCCAGAATCGACGCCTGCGGCGAGCGCATATCGTGCGACAACAGCCGCAGCGCGTCTTCGCGCTGACGCTCGGCCGCATGCAAGGCCGACACGTCGACCAGGCCCGCGATCCAGCCGGTCGTCTCGCCTTGCTCGTTGGTGCAGTTCGCGTAACGCAGCAAATGGTCGCGCTCGTCGGCGTCGCGCACCTCGACGCCCTGCGCCATCAGCGCGGCAAATTCCCCGCGCGCCGGGTCGAGCAGCGCGGGCCAATGGGCGTGCGCGAACAGATTGTTTTCGGCATCGGATGAAGCGCCGTTGTCGATGGTCTTCACCAGCGTCAGGCCGCCCAGCACCGTCTGCATCGGCTGGCCTTCCGGCGTTGCCAGGCCCAGACGCGCGAAATGCGCCTTAGCCGCGTGGTTCGCGATCAGCACAATGCCTTGCACGTCGCTGACCAGGATCGGCTCGGGCACGCTATCGAGGCTGTCCCACACGAAACGCTTCATGTCCTGCACGCGCTGCGCGGCCCGCGCCATCAGCGCCATATGCTGCTCCAGCACGTCACCGCCGAATTCACGGCGGCGCTGCGGCGTTTCGGGCAACAGATGCGGTTCGTCGGCGAGGCGTTGCAGCTCTTCGCGCAGATAGGCCATCGTCATTTCGAGGCGCCGCCAGTTCCAGATCGGATACACGACGATCACGCCGACAATCGCCGGCACCGGCGACATCCACAGTCGCACGCCGTACAGCAGGGCCGCGCTGCCGGCTGCGGCAAGCAGACACAGCGCGCCGGTCAATAGCAACGAACGGCGCGGCGACAACACGAGGAAACCCGCCAGCAGCGCGGCAAGCGGCACCAGCGACACGGCGAACAGCAGCCACGGCTCAGCGGGCTCGATCGTGCGGCCGGTCAGCAGCGTGTCGAGCACGTTCGCATGGATATAGACGCCGGGCAGCGGGCCCAATTCGCCGGACACCGGCGTGGCAAAACGGTCGTACAAACCGGATGCGGTCACGCCGATCAGCACGATGCGTCCGCGCAGCTTTTCCGGCGGCACATCGCCCGCGAGGACGCTCGCGAAGCTCAGTTTCGAATAGTTCTGCGCGTTCGGGCCGAACGGAATCAGAAAGCGGGCTTCGCCCTGAGACTCCGTAGCCGCCGCGTGGCTCGCGGAAAGCTTTTGCGGGCGCTCGCTCAACTGCAGCACGCCGCGCTCGACTGCCTGCGCAACCGGCACCATCAATTGCGGCCAGCGCGACTGCGCATCGCCTTCGAATTGCGCGACGCTGCGCACGATACCGTCGCTGTCGACTTCAAGATTGATATGGCCAAGGCCGGCGGCGGCATGCGCGAGCGGCGGCACCGGGTCGACTGCGACGCGCCGGCCGGCGTCGTCGAGCGGACTGAGCAGCATCGGCAGATAGGTGGGGCTCAGCGCGATGGCCCGTGCCAGTTGGGCGTCGTCCGGATTGGCTTCGGTGAACAGCACGTCGTAGATCACCGCGGCGGGTTTCGCCCTGGCGAGCTGTTCGAGCAGCCGCGCGTGCACGCTGCGCGGCCATGGCCAACGGCCGAGCTGCGCGATGCTGGCGTTGTCGATTTCGACCACCACGATGTCCGGCGACACGGGCTGCGCGCGCAGGCTCAGGAAGCGGTCGTAGACCAGATGATCGACGCTCGCGGTCAGCCGGCCAAATGAGCCGAGCAGAATCACGATGAGGCCGAGGCAACCGATGCCCACCCATTCGAACAGGAAGCGGCGACCAGCGCGCCTTCCGAGGCGCGCGCGCGGGTCGAGGCTCAGGCGCGGGGATGGGGTCGGCAAGACTGTGGTTCGTTCCCGAGTCGGGCAACAGGTTTTTTTGGGGACTCAGTCTGCGATTCTATCGGCATCAGCGCGCAAGTGTGAACGTACGGATCGAACTGCTCTTCTCATAGAAGCGGCCGTTTTCGAACTGTTCGACGACGACCGTCCAATAGTAAACGCCGCGCGGCAGATCGCTCGCAACCAGTTGTCCGCTCGTCAGATCAGTGCGATCGATAATCGGATGGCGCAGATCGTCGGACGTCGCCAGCACGAAACGGAAACGCGTCTCGACATTGGAGCGGCTGACGAACCAGCGGAATTCGTAGTCGCGACTGCCGGCGCGCGGCCCCGCCGAAGCATCCAGCCCAAGCTGACGCCGGTCGAAGCCATACACCTGCGGCAAACCTTCGAGCCCATGGTCGTCGATCGCGGCGATGCGCACGAAATAAGTGCCATCGGCCAGATCGCCGAAGTCCGCATGCGGCGCGCTCACGCGCAGATCGCGGATCAGGTCGAGCTGATCGGCATCGCGCGCGATCTGCACGCGGTAGGCCACCGCGCGCGCTGCCGGCACGAGGTCGAAGGCGACCGTCTTGCCGTCCTGCACCTTGGCTGGATCGGCAAGCGCCGGCGCGGGCAGCAACTCGACCGGCGCGCCGATCTCGCCGCCCGTGCGCGTGATGCTGCCAAAGCGCGCCTTGACGAGTTGCGCGGATGCCTGCAACGGCACGCCCGGCGGCGGCGCCTTCGGGTAGCCGTCGGGGCCGGCGAGATCGACACCGACCGCGCCGTCCTGCACTTCCACCGCGGTGGTGTGCGCGTCGCCGTCGTAGGCAACCTTGAAATGCGTGCCGCGCACGCCCGCGACGACCGAGGGCGAACGAATCTGGAAACGGTCATCCTTCTTGGTCGCATGCGTGACCTCACTGTCGACTTCGCCACGACGCAGATCGAGGACCCGGTCGGCCGCGCCGGTCAGCGCGGCGCTCCGGAGCTTGTCGATGTCGAGCATCGCATTCTGCGACACCGACACGTGCGAGCCGTCCGGCAACTCCAGCGTGACGAAGCCGTTATGGCCGGTGCGGATGCGGTCGCCTTCGCCGAGCGTCGCGCCGATTATCAGCGGGGTATACGGACTCTTGCCGAACGCGCGCTCGGCCGGACCGCTCGTCGCGATCACACGCGCCGCTTCCGGCTCCTGCCTGAGCTGGTTCGCCGGCAACCGCAACGCGATTCCGGCCGGCATGCGGCGTGGCGCGGGTACATGATTCAGATGGCTCAGGAGCGCCCAATCATGCGGATCGCGCATATAGCGGCCGGCAATGTCGTATAGCGTGTCGCCATCGTGGGTGACGTACGAAATATAGACTGGCGCGGCGGCCGTCGCGCGTGGTTTCGGCGGGCGGGACGATTGAGCGTCGACCAACGCCGGTGCGAAGCACGTTATGGCGATCAGACCTGAGCCCAGCATTGCACAGACCCGGCGGCCCGGCGAACGCGCGAGGCCGCGCGCTGCCGCGTCGAAGGAAACCGTCACGCGCCCCCCGCTTCGGAGCGTTCATCATCCGCGACGGACGCGCCGGACTCGATCCGTTCGAGCCGGTAGCCATAGCCGTAGATCGGCGTCAAACGGTAGCCGTGCTCCGGACGCAAACCCAGCTTGCTGCGCAGCATCGACACGTGAGTGTCCATCGTACGCGAAGGGATGTCGGTCGCCTGCTTCCAGATCACGTCGAGAATGTGCGCGCGCGACAGCGGCCGGCTCAGATGCTGGAACAGCAGCAGCGCGAGTTCGAATTCCTTCTGCGTCACGGCCACCGTCGTGCCGCGCACCACCACGTGCTTCGCGCCCAGATCGAACTCGAATTCGCCGAAGACTTCCTTCGCCGCGGCCGGCTTCAGGTGATACGCGCGACGCAGCAGCGAACCGACCCGCGCCAGCAGCACCGCCGCCGAGACCGGCTTGACGACGTAATCGTCCGCGCCGGTGTTGAGGATCGACGTAATGTCGGTTTCACGGCCACGGCTCGTCATGAACAGCACCGGCAAACGCTCGGACAGGCTTTCGCGCACCCAACGCAGCACCTCCTCGCCGGACATGTCGGGCACGTTCCAGTCGAGCACCAGCAGATCGAAGGTCTGGCGCCGCAACTGCCGCACCAGTTCACGGCCCGCGCCGTAGGCGTGACAGATATGGCCAGCCGCCGACAGCGTTTGGCATACAAGATCGGCCTGAGCCGGATCGTCATCAAGGACTGCAATTCTCATAGAACCCCGCAACGCGACATCGTCCTTTGTATCTGGTGACCGGTAGGCCGGCCGATGGCCGGGATGACGGCTGCAACACCCTCGAACCGGCCTCTCGTTTCATCTCCGACTTCGCTCTTTTCCGATTATCGGACGCCTGGGCCCCGCACAGGGTTTAGATCCGTCGCCGCCTTGTCTCGAAATTGGCGCGTATTTTTGCTTTGTCGCGCCAATAGCCGAGGAGGCGAATCATCATAATCGAAAATGGCCGTGCTTTTTCCCGGGTGCGATAAAGCAGCTATCCGGCCCGGCTCGGTGCATCGCGAGCCGCTCCCTGATTTTTACCCAAGCTCTCTCAGGCTCTCTTTCGGGTACGCCTAGGTATTCAAATATCGACCTCTAGGGGTCGTGTTTCGGGTTAGCTGGTCTCGCCCGCACTGTGAATGGCCCCGTCTGCCTTGTCGTATCGCGCTGTGTCCCGCATTCCGGAAACAACAATTTGACAATTTGCGAGACAGTATAGGAACAGTCTCAAATTAAATGGTTTAAAGATTGTTAGATGGGTTTGGTAATGCATCGGGGCGGGTTTGACATTTAAACCGCTCGAGCAACCTTACCTCCCCCCTTCAATCTCCGGCATCGGCGCGAACAGCGCGTCGAGATCGTCGTCCGAGAACTTGGTGGCGCCGGCGGCGTCTTCGGACAGAATGCTGTCGGCCAGCCCCGCCTTCTGCTCCTGCAACTCGACGATCTTCTCTTCGATGCTGCCCGCCGCAATCAGCTTGTAGACGAACACCGGCTTGTCCTGCCCCAGCCGATGCGCGCGATCGGTCGCCTGATTCTCGGCGGCGGGGTTCCACCACGGGTCGTAGTGAATCACCGTGTCGGCGGCGGTCAGGTTCAGGCCCACGCCGCCCGCCTTCAGGCTGATCAGGAACAACGGCACCTCGCCCTGCTGGAACCGCTCGACCGGCGTGATGCGGTCGGCGGTGTCGCCGGTCAGAATCACATAGGGAATCGCGGCTTCCTCGAGCGCCTCGGCGATCAGCGACAACATGCCGGTGAACTGCGAGAACAGCAGCACGCGCCGCCCTTCCTCGATCAGCTCCGGGAGCATCGACAACAGCAGATCGAGCTTGGCCGAACGCGTGACGCGCGCGCCCTTCTCGACCTGTTTTACCTTCTCACTCTTCTCGCCCGCTTCCTTGTCAACCCTGATCGACTTCACGAGGCGCGGATCGCAGCATACCTGGCGCAGTTTCAGCAAAGCATCGAGCACGATGATGTGACTGCGCGCGAGGCCTTGCGCGCTGACCGCCGCGCGCACTCTTTCCTGCATCGCCGTGCGCACGGTTTCATAGAGATCGCGCTGCGCGCCTTCCAGATCGACCGAGCACACGATGGTGGTCTTGGCAGGCAATTCCTTCGCGACCTCGTCCTTGCGACGGCGCAGCATGAATGGCCGGATGCGGCGCGCCAGCAACGCGCGGCGCACGCCGTCGCCGTTTTTCTCGATCGGGTTGCGCCAGCGTTTGGTGAAGTCTTTCTGGCTGCCGAGAAAACCCGGCAGCAGGAAGTCGAACTGCGACCACAATTCGCCGAGATGATTTTCCAGCGGCGTGCCGGTCAGACACAGCCGATGCCGCGCGCGCAATCCGCGGATCGCCTGCGCGGCTTTGGTGGTCGCGTTCTTGACGTACTGCGCCTCGTCGAGAATCAGCAAGTGATAGTCGTGCTGGGCAAGCACCTTCTGGTCGCGCCATAGCAGCGCGTACGTCGTCAGAATCAGTTCGTGTTCGCCGATCTGCTCGAAGCGCTCTTTGCGCTGCGGGCCGTTCAGCACCAGCACTTTCAGCTCGGGCGCGAAGCGGCGCGCTTCCTCGCGCCAGTTGTGCACGAGCGTGGTCGGCACCACGATCAGCGCGGGACGGTCGAGCCGCCCGGCTTCCTTCTCAGCGAGAATGTGCGCCAGCGTCTGCACGGTCTTGCCGAGCCCCATGTCGTCGGCCAGCACGCCGGCCAGATCGTGTGCGCGCAGAAACTGCATCCAGTTCAGACCTTGCTGCTGATACGCGCGCAGTTCCGCTTGCAGGCCACGCGGCACCGGTACTTCGTGCAAGCCCGGCCCGGCCTGCAGGCGTTGCGCCAGTTGGCGGATCGAATCTTCGCCCTGAAATTGCCAACGGCCCGTGCTGTTCAACGCTTCCAGCCGGCCTGCATCGAGGGCGGGCACGCGCAGCGCGGCGCCGTCGGCAAGCGAGCCGCCCAGCGC
Organism: Paraburkholderia sp. IMGN_8; assembly: GCF_038050405.1. Lineage (NCBI taxonomy): Bacteria > Pseudomonadati > Pseudomonadota > Betaproteobacteria > Burkholderiales > Burkholderiaceae > Paraburkholderia > Paraburkholderia sp. IMGN_8. The sequence continues at coordinate 2,198,778 of NZ_CP150901.1, forward strand.
GTCGAACAGGTCGACCAGCACGCGCACCACCGGTTTCAGCCGGTCGGCGCGCAGCCGCAGACGCTTGTTCTCTTCCGTCTTCAGCTCGATCGGCTCTTCGTCGGCGATCGCTTCCAGCGCGCCACCCAGCCAGCGCCGGTCGCGCCGGAACAGATCGGCCAGAAGCGGCTCGAGCCGCACGTTGCGCTCGCCGACCTGAATGCCCATCTCCAGATCGAACCAGCCGTCGCCCGCCTGATGCGCGGTGCCGTCGATCGCGTCGATCTCGATGACGTTGTAGCGGAACTCCGGCGCCATGGCGACGCGCCAGCCTTTGCTCGTGAGGTCCGGCACGGCGTCGTTGACGAAGGCGGACCAGGCGTCGGCGTCCGGCAGCCCGAGCATCGTGTCGGGCAATAACCGGGAAGCGTAGACGCGGCTGGTCGGGACTCTTTGCAGACCGCTCTTGCGTAATTCAAGCAGGCGTTTCTTTTCGACCTCGTAGCGACGCCGGATATGAATCACGTCGCCGCCCGGCACCGGCACCAGCGTGACGCTGCTGTCCACGTTGATACTGATGCCCTCATAGTCGAAGCTGACGCCGGCGAGCTCCACCGTCTCGGACTTGCGCTGACCGGTTTTGCCGCCGGACGGCAGCGAGTGGCTATTGAGCGTCAGCACCGGCACCGGATCGACGTCGATCACGCGGATCGCCGACGCGTCGTGCGCGGGGGGCAGCGGCAAATCGGGCGCGATTTCACGCAGTACCGCGGCGACCAGCGGCGCTTCGGCGAGCGAGATCGGCGGCATCGCGAGGTAGTCGGGCAACTGCTGGAACGGCAACGACAACTCGACGATGCCGGCCTCATTCGAGACGCCGTCCACGTACCAGACCGGTTCGGTGGGCAGCACCATGCTGGCGCGCGGCTCGGTGCACAGCGCGGGCCGCAGCCGCTCATCCGCAAGCGGCTCCCATTCGATCCGCCCGGGCCGGTCGGCGCCGCGCGACAACGGTGTCGGCCCTTGACGACCGGGTTCGGGTTTGAATTCGAAGAACAGACGCCCCGTCGCGATCAGTTTTTGCAGCATTTCGGCGCCGCTCGTGCCGCGCAGAATGAACTGGCCGAAATCTTCACGCGAGCGGCCCAGCCACAGGCCGCGCAGGATCGACAGATCCTCGTCGGAGACAAACTTCGGTTGTTTCAGCAGCGCCGCTTCCACGTTGCCCCACGGCTCGTCGACTTCGAAGATCGCGCCGTCCGGTTTGCAGCGCGCCTTGTACAGCACGACCTCATGGCGCATGTGGAAGTTGGACCAGTTGAGCAGATACGCCAGCGTCTGGGTACGCGTGGAACTCGCCTTCTGGGCGACGGCAGCGTCGGCCTCGGCGCGCGCGCGAAAACGCTCGAGCCAGCTAACCAGTTCGGGACGCACGCCGGAGGGCGGCTCCGGTTTTTTCTCGGCTCGCGCAGCCCGGGGATGCTCCGGCGGCCAGTGCTCGTCCATGTCGACGTGGGTCACATGGTCCATCGCTTCGTGATACTCGAGTTCGGCGAGCAGCAAGGCGGCAGCATGCTTGCAGTTGGTTCCGACCGGACAGGTGCAGTCCCCATCGGCCCAAATCGAACGCTTCCCATGATAGAAGTGCACCCGCGTGTGATACGGGCGGCTTTGCGTGCCCTGCACGTCGCCGCAGAGCGTGTCGCCATCCCATTGGAGGTTCGTCACGGCGCCGACCGAACGGGCTTTGGCCAACGTGTGCGCACCCATCCAATCCGCAATCTGGTCTCGATCAAAGAAAAACGACGACATCAGCGTGTTCCATCCGTATTCAAGCAGGCAATGGCGCGCGTACGGGCAAAAAATCAAGACGGCAGGCGGCGTATTGCGCCTGCCGAGGTGTCTCTGCCCGGCATCGATTGCCCGTGGTAACCGGCCATTTTACGCGTTGGACGGAATTGGCTGTGGCGACGGCGCGAGCCCCGGAACAAATCGCTTAGAGAGGAGACCCGGCTGCCGGGCTGGTGTCGATGCCGGCGGGTTCGGAGCCGCTGCGCTCCGGTGCGCCGACACTGACCTCCAGCCCTGCCGCGGCGAACACCTGAACTAACGCGGGCACCGGCGCTTTGTCGGTGACCAGCAGATCGACAGCGTCAGGGCCAAAGGCGTGAACCAGTGCGCTATGGCCGAATTTCGCGTGATCCGCGGCGACCACGCGCCGCTCCGCCTGCGCGAAGGCGGCGAGCGAAAACGCGGCATCGGCGGGCAGAGCGTCCATGAAACGCCCTTGCATATCGATTGCGGTGACCGAGACGATCGCGTAGCGCACGTGGAACTGGCGGAGAAAGGCGAGCACGCTGTCGCCGAAGGCTGCGCCATCATCCGCGCGCAACTCGCCGCCCGCGATGAACACGCGATTGCCGTTGCGCGACGCAAGCGTGCGGGCAACCTCAATGGAATGGGTCACGACGGTGAGCCGCGAGCGCGCGCACAACGCCTGCGCGATATGCAGGCAGGTGGTGCCGCCTTCGAGGATCAGCGAGTCGCCGTCACGCACCAGTTCGCTGATGCGCGCGCCGATCACCTGCTTGGCCTCGCGGCTCGCCAGCATGCGCCGCTGGAACGGCGGCTCGTCGAGGCGCTCGGGCAGCATGATGCCGCCGTGAACCTTGACGAGCAGGCCGTCGGCGATCAACGGCTTGATATTGCGGCGGATGGTCTCGTCGGAAACCTCGAAGCGGCCGGCCAGATCGGTGATCGTGCAGGTGCGCTGCTCGCGGACGAGGCGCAGGATTTCGGCTTGGCGTTGGGTGGAGAACATGACGTCTGAGCGGTGGCTATTCGGGGAGTCTAACAAAAGCCGGGGGTACGGCGGGCTAAGAACCCACAAACTACCAAGCAAAACCACATGCCGTTTTTGAATGGCGATTTTTTCACATCATGAGTGCCGTGTTTGTGGAAATTCAAGGCTGGCAGCGCTGAGTCGCCGCCTATGCGTAACGCCGGGATGACGTCCGTGTCACTACAATGATCGTTGCATTTTGTGTTTTTTTGCGGCAATCTATGCAAACATTTTCAACTCATTCCCACATATGTCCACGTTCATCCCCTCTCACGCTCGAGTCGTCATCGTCGGCGGTGGCATCATTGGCTGCTCGGTCGCCTATCACCTCGCGAAATTGGGCTGGACTGACGTGGTTCTGCTCGAACAGGGCCAGCTGTCGTGCGGCACGACCTGGCACGCGGCCGGCCTCGTCGGCCAGTTGCGCGCGCAGGAAAGCATGACGAAGCTGATCCGCTATTCGACGGCGCTCTATGCCGAACTCGAAGCGGATACCGGCCTCGCGACCGGCTGGAAGCAATGCGGCTCGCTGTCGGTCGCGCGCACCGCCGAGCGGATGACGCAGCTCAAGCGAACCGCCGCCGCCGCACGCGCTTACGGTGTGGCGTGCGACGTGATCGGCCCACAGGAGGCCGGCGAGCTATGGCCGGTCATGCGCACCGACGACCTGCTCGGCGCCGTCTGGCTACCCGGCGACGGCAAGGCGAATCCCACCGATCTGACCCAGGCGCTCGCCCGCGGCGCGCGCCTGCGCGGCGCTCGCATCGCCGAACACACCCGGGTGACGGCGATCCACACGCGCACGGCGCAAAGCGGCGCAGCGAATGGCGCCCGCGAAGTCAGCGGTCTCGCGTGGCGCAACAAGGACGGTGAAGAAGGCACGATCGGCGCGGACATCGTCGTCAATTGCGCCGGTCAATGGGCCAAAGCGGTCGGCCGCTTGTGCGGCGTCACGGTGCCGCTGCATTCGGCCGAGCACTACTACATCGTCACCGAACGGATCGCCGGCGTGCATCCGGACCTGCCGGTGATGCGCGACCCGGACGGCTTCATCTATTTCAAGGAGGAAGTCGGCGGTCTGGTGATGGGCGGCTTCGAGCCGAACGCGAAACCGTGGGGCGTGAACGGCATTCCGGAGAATTTCGAATTCCAGTTGCTGCCCGACGACTGGGATCAATTCGAGATCCTGATGGAGAACGCGTTGCAGCGCGTGCCCGCGCTCGAAACAGCGCAGGTCCGGCAGTTCTACAACGGCCCGGAATCGTTCACGCCGGACAACAACTTCATGCTCGGCGAAGCGCCCGAATTGCGCCGCTTCTTTGTCGGCGCGGGCTTCAATTCGATGGGCATCGCATCGGCGGGCGGCGCGGGCATGGCGCTCGCCGGATGGATCGTCGCGGGCGAGCCGACCATGGACCTGTGGCCGGTCGATATCCGCCGCTTCGCGCGCTTTAACGGCAACGACACGTGGCTGCACGATCGCGTCAAGGAAACACTCGGCCTGCATTACGCGATGCCCTGGCCGAATCGCGAACTCGACAGCGCGCGCCCGTTTCGCCGCTCGCCGCTCTATTCGCTGCTACGCGATGACGGCGCCTGCTTCGGCAACAAGATGGGCTGGGAGCGCGCCAACTTTTTTGCGCCGACGCGTGAAGAGGCGCGGATCGACTACGCGTTCGGCCAACAGAACTGGTTGCCGTGGAGCGGCGCCGAACATCGCGCGTGCCGCGAAGGCGTTGCACTGTTCGACATGACGTCGTTCTCCAAATTTCTGGTCAAGGGACGCGACGCGCAAAGCGTGCTGCAAGGCATTGTCGCGAACGATGTCGCCGTTGCGCCGGGCACCACCGTCTACACCGGCATGCTCAACGAGCGCGGCACCTATGAATCGGATTTCACACTGACGCGCCTCGCTGACGATCAATATCTGCTCGTCACCGGCAGCGCGCAAACCACGCGCGACTTCGACATCATCGAAAAGGCCATTCCGCACGACAAGCACTGCACACTGGTCGACGTCACCGGCCAATACGCCGTGCTCGCCGTCATGGGACCGCGCTCGCGCGAGCTGCTGCAAAGCGTCTCGAAGGCGGACTGGAGCGACGCGGCGTTCGCCTTCGGCCAAAGCCGCGAAGTCGATCTCGGTTACGCGACGGTGCGCGCCACCCGCCTCACCTACGTCGGCGAACTCGGCTGGGAACTGTACGTGCCGGTCGAATTCGCAGTCGGCGTGTACGAGACGCTGCACGAAGCCGGCAAGCCGTTCGGTCTCGTCAATGCAGGCTACTACGCAATCGATTCGCTACGTATCGAGAAAGGCTATCGCGCGTGGGGCCGCGAACTCACGCCGGACACGAATCCGTTCGAAGCGGGTCTGTCGTTCACATGTAAGCTCGACAAGGACATCCCGTTCCGCGGCCGCGATGTGTTGTTGAAGTTGCGCGCCGAACCGCTTCGCCGTCGCATGGCGGTGCTCACGGCCGACGGCGCCGCCGATCGCATGCTGTGGGGCGGCGAAGCGATTCTGCGCGACGGCAAACCGGTCGGCTTCGTCAGTTCGGCGGCGTTCGGACACACGCTCGGCTGTCCGGTGGCAATGGGCTACATCAACAATCCGGACGGCGTTGCCGATGCGGCGTATCTGAACAGCGGGCAATACACGATCGATGTCGCCGGCGATTTGCTGCCGGCGACCGTGCATCTGAAGGCGCCTTATGATCCGCGTTCGGATCGGGTGAAAAGCTAACGCGCCGGCTATCGATACCTTCAATTGACGCTGCCGGCCGGCGAGCTGCCGCTCGCGATGCGGCCGGCAGCGGCCGCTTGAGCAGCGAGCGCTTCCTTGTGATGCTCGACCTGTTGCGCGAAGACCGGACTGACGTCCGGATACGATGCATCGGTGACGTAGTTAAGACCGTTCTGTTGCGCTTCGATCAATTCCTGGTACACCTGAGCACGTGTCTTGCCTTCGGCAAATGCGCTTGACGAAGCCGCAAGAACGACAATGGACAACGCGGCAAATGTGATCTTCTTCATGATGAACTCCAGTGAGTTTTGTGCGGGTTTGCATGAGGGAGAACCCCTCGTTTCCGCTTTTTATTCCTGCGTTGCCGCGCGGAAAAAATATACTTCAAGCGCGGAATAAAGCGTCGCGCAAACGGGTTTGCCTGCTGATTGGCGGTATCGCAGCGGTGTCGAAAATAGTGTGTCGAGCGCATGGAATAAACCCATGCGTATGCGTGTTTGCCATTCGATAGCTGAAATTCGACGCATGCAGGCACCATGAATCCAATCGACTCCCACCCCTATTCGCCGCTTTCCGAAGCGGACATTCAGGCGTACGCCGACGGCACGCTGACACCGGAACGCGTCGCATACCTGAGGGACTATCTGGGGAAGGATCCGGAGGAAGCGCGCCGCGTGGCGTTCTACGGCAGACTGAATGCGCAGATTCAGCGGGCCTTTCAAACAACCGACGAACCGGTGACGGACCGCGCGGCAGGCTGGCGCGGCTCACTCCACCGGCTGACCGCTGCGATGCGCGACAGCAAGGCCGTGAAAACGATAGCGGTGCTCGTTCTGGTACTGGCATCCGCGAGCGGTTGGCTCGCCGCGACCCAGGTATCCGCTCAGGCGCTCGACAACGCCGCCGTGATGGCGCTCGCGGAAACCGCTGCCAGGCAGTTCTCCGCTGCGTCGGCGACGCGAACCAGCGTGTCGGCGCCCGACCTCGCAGCGGTCGGTTTGCGGCTCGTCGACGAAAGAACCTTGGCGCTTGGGGCGTTCCAGCGGGCCGGCGAATTCGTCTATCTGAATGCGGACAGCCGGCCCGTGGTGCTGATTTCCACCCTGGCGCTGCTGGCGCCGGCGCAGCCGCAATGGGCCGCGCGCCGGATCGGCGATATCCGCCTGCTGACCTGGACCGCACAGCGGCAGCGTTTCGTGGTCGTCGGCGACGCCCGCACCCACGGCCTGATGCGCGCCGCCGACGTGATGACGATGCGATGACCCCAGCAGACGCCCCACAACCGCTTAACCAGCAAGGGAATAAAATGCGCCCACGCGTGTTTGCACCTGAAATACGCGTGGTGACTCAACCGATGGCCGCCCACCCGGCGCCCGACGAGAAGCCCCCACGATTGGGATGAAAAATGGATGTCCGTGACGAGTTGATGGAGCATGTGCCGCGCTTGCGGCGCTATGCGCGAGCGTTGATCAACAACCGGGATCTGGCCGACGATCTGGTGCAGGACACGCTCGAACGCGCGCTTGGCCGCACCGGCCTGTTCCAGCAAGGCACCGATTTGCGCGCGTGGTTATTCACGATCATGCATAACGTGTTCGCCAATCAGGCGCGCAAGGCCTCAGTGCGCGCCGTGCATGTCCCGGTCGACGATGAAAGCGTCCATGAAAGCGAATTCGCCGTGCCATCCGATCAGACCCGCTCGCTGGAAATGCGCGACCTCGACTATGCGTTGCAGCGCCTGCCCATGGAGCAGCGCGAAGTCGTGCTGCTGGTCGGCCTCGAAGAAATGAGCTACGCCGACGTGGCGCTCGCGCTGAACATTCCGATCGGCACGGTGATGTCGCGGCTTTCGCGCGGGCGCGAGCGGCTTCGGGCGTTGATGGCGGGCACGCAGCCCGGTGCGAAATTACAGGTGGTGCGATGAGCGACCAACACATGCCGATCGGCGAAGAAGACCTTCACGCGTACGTGGACGGCACGTTGTCCGACGGACGCCGCGTCGAGGTGGAACGCGCGCTCGAACAGAGCCCCGAGTTGGCCGCGCGCGTCAGCGATTATTTCTCGCTGAATAACATGTTCCATGAACGCTATGACCGCGTGCTGAGCGAGCCTGTGCCCAAGCGCCTGCAAGCGCCTTCGGCACGTGGGCGCCGCTGGCGCATCGCCGCCAACTGGCCGCAGTTCGCCGGCATGGCCGCGGCTTTGGTGCTGGGAATCGGCATTGGCGTGGGCACGCATATGGGACAGGACGTCATCACGCCGCTCGCAAGTCGCTCGGACACGCGCACCGTCAGTGCGGACGGCGCCGAAGGATTCGCGCGGCAAGCCGCGCTGGCGCATGTGGTCTACATGCCCGCCATCGACCGGCCAGCCGATCTCGGCGCCGATCACGAACAGGATTTCGTGCAGTGGCTGTCCGACCGGCTGGGCACAAACGTGCATCCGCCGATGCTGTCGAAGAGCGGTTTCAACCTGTCGGGTGGCCGCCTGTTGCCCGGCGCTGACGGACCGACCGCGCAGTTCATGTATCGCGGCCCGAACGGCGAGCGCGTGACGCTATGCATCTCGCGCCGTCAGGCGAATGCGAACACCACCGCGTTCAAGCTGTATCAGGACGGGCCAGTGAACGTGTTCTACTGGGTGGACGGCGATTTCGGTTACGCGGTGTCAGGCGGCATCGACCGCAAGGTGTTGCTGCAACTGTCGCATGACGTGTATTCGCAGTTGACCGGCGCGGCGCCGGGCTGATCACTGCCGCGCGTCAGCTTCCGGAACCGCGGCCGCGATCGAGCGACGCCGCGCGCATCGCGTCGCTCGGGTTCGTGAAGAACTGCTGGCGCAATTGCGCGATCTGCGCGTCACGCTGTTGCGGCGGCAAATCCTGTTTGTCGATTTGCGCGCGCTGGCTTGCATAGTCTGCATAGCGGGCCTGCCAGGCGTCGTCGGCTCGCTGCATCTGCACGACGCGCTCCGCCGCTTCAGGGCCGAGCGTCTGCGTGATCTGCGCGCGCAGCGTATCAAGCGACGCGCCCTGCTTTTGCGTCTGCGTTTGTGCCTGACTGATTGCGTCGATCGATGCCTGTTCTTGACGTACACGCTCACGCGCCGCGCGCGTTTCCGGCGGCAATGCTGCATCTAGCGCGGCAAGACGTGCAGCTTTCTGCGTGTCGCTCAATGATGTATTGGACACGATGCGCAGGCGCGCCAGATCGGCGTGTTGCTGCTGCGATTGCCCGCCGAAGAACGGCTCGTTCCAGTCGCCCATCAACCGGGTGCCCAATGCATCGCGCTGATCGAGCGCGAGTTGCAGCGCGTCCAGATCCATCTTTGCGCCGTTTTGCGTCGGCGCTTGCGGCAACTGCGCGAGCGCGGTGTTGTAGGCGTTGTAGCGCTGCCAGACGGCCAGCGCTTCGTCGGCGGCCGGCGTGCCGTCGAGTTGCGCTGCAATCTGGCGGCGCACTAACGCGTCGAGCCTGGTTGCCGGGACTTCGTTTTGCGTCGTCAGAAAGTAGTCGAAGAAATCGCGAACCGCACGGGCGTGGAGCAGATGACCTCGGCCATCGGTCGGCAGATGCGGCGGCGTTGAGCCGTCGAGTGAAGCAGGTAACGCGCCGATTGTTGACGCGCTGGCGGCCGGGTCGGCGCTCGATGCGCGCGCCGATTGCGCGGAACTCGCCGCGTTGACCACATGCGACGCAGGCGCATCGTGCCCGGACCGCGCGCCGCTCAACCACAATGCGGCGCCAGCCGACAGCGCACTCGCCGCCACAAAGGCCAACCACTGACTGCGTGCACTGCCCCGCCGCTCGTCGAGCCGGCGCATCCGCTCAAACGCCCTGCGTCTTCAACCGGTTCGCCTGCGTGCGGATCACCGCGACCGGGTCCGCCGCATTCGCGCCGCGCACGCCGAGCAACTGGTTGATCTCGTCCAGATGGTTCCACTTGTAGCTGGTGCCGAGCACCTTGCCGTAGAGCGCGCTGCATACGGAGACCAAACCGTCGTTCTGCCCGGACTGGCGACTCACCATGACGGCGCCGATGCCGTACAGCACGAGCGTCGAGGCATCGAGGAGATTAGCGGCATCGATCGGCGCGACGCTTGTATCGGTCGCGCCTTGAATGCCGAGCACTGAGGTTGGCTGAATGGCGCTGCCCGCCCATGAGTACAACAGGTGCGTGTTGCCGTTGACGGTCTCGGTTGCCGCGCCCGTTTGACACGAACCGGGTGCGCCGAGCCCCGCGCTCGGATAGCGCGTGTTGTATGCCGCGGCGTTCGCCGTAGTCAGCGTCTGGAGCGCAGCCACCGCGTCCTGATTCGTGTTGTGCGTGCTATTCGTCAGGACACCGAATATATTTGCAAACGCCCCGATGATCGGCGTCGACAGACCGGTCGGGTCTTTCTGCAGTGCGTCCTGCGCGAAGTCGGCGAACTCCGAACCGCGATGCGGTGTGCCGATGGTCGTCACGGAGGCGACCAGTTCAGGCGCTACCGCCGCAACGTAGCGCGACGTCAAACCACCCTGGCTATGCCCTATCAGGTTGACCTTCTGCGCGCCGGTTGCGGCGAGCACCTGCTTCACGTAAGCGAGCAGTTGTTCGCCACGGCCGTTGGGACCGTCGTCGCTCTGAAAGCCTGACAGGTTCGCCACATACACCGTCGCTCCATGCTGCTCGAGATCCGACTGAATGCCGTACCAGTAGTCGAGCACGCCGAGGTATTTGTCGGTGCCGGCGAGGCCGTGCACGAGGATGATCGGATAACGGGTTGCCGCGTAATCGTCGGTGCTGGTGCTTGAAGTCGCGGCGACCGCGCGATCGATGCCGGCCGGCGTCGCGAGTGTCAGAAGAACGGCGAGCGGTGCTTGAGTGAGTGCAGCAGCGATTGCCCAGGCGACGATGCGAGAACCCTTCGATTTCGACATAGGACGGCCTCCGGTTGCGAAGTCCGCATTTAGCTATGGAAATCGATTGAGGGCAATAGAGCGGGAACTCCAAATTGGTTACGCCGCCCCGCGGGTTGAATGTTTATCAGGGTGTGGCGATGCGGCGGGCATTCCGCGAATTCAGTTCGATGATGCCGCCTGCATCCGGACTTGACTTGACGATGTCACGCGGCGTAACTCCAAGCAACCGATTCATCCAATGCGCCATATGGCTCTGGTGCGCAAAGCCCGTTTCGAGCGCGATCTGACTCGCGCTCAGCTTGCCTTCCAGCAAGAGCGTTTTCGCACGTTCGACACGTCGTTGCACCACGTACTGATGCACCGGCATGCCAAGCGTTTCGCGAAACAGCACCTTGAAATGCGGCACGCTCAACTCCGCATGCCCGGCCAGTTCGGTGAGCGTAAGACGCTGATCCAGATGCGTTTCAATGAAATCGATTACGCGCGCGGCCATTTTCGGCGCGAGCACGCGGCGCTTGTTGTCGAGCATCGGCGCGCCGCCGACCAGCCGCACGATCATCGCGGTGCACAGGCTCTCCGCGTAGAGCGGATCGGACGCGTCGTCGGCTTCGAGTTCGGCGCGTAAAGCCCACGCGAGATGCTGAAAGCGCGGGTCGCGCATCTGAAACTGCGGACGAAGCCGCGTTTCGCTCGACTTCAGCTCCAGTTGTTCGACGGTCCTGCGCGCGAAGTCTTCGGCGAACCACACGCTGAAAATCGTGCAAGCGGATTCATCGCTCCACTGCCCGTCGAGCCCCGCGGGAACCACATCGGCGTCGCCATGCGCCTGAATCCGCGAGTAGCGACGTTCGTTGCACATGCAAAGCGCACGGACCGGCGCGCCGACATGCACGCCCACACGATGATGCTTGAGCGCCGGAATCCGGTGCAGACCGGCGGCCACGCTGACCAGCTCCGCGCCAAAGCCCCGCCAGCCGAGCGCCTTGCTGGAACGCAAGGTGATGCGAGAACCACTGTGCGGCTGTGGCATGGGTATCACGGCATTCATTGGATTCCCTCGTAGATGGCGGCCAATGTAGCTGCATTGTGCGGTGTTTTACGCCGTTTCGCCTAGCTTGCCCTCAATCTTGCCACTGTGCTCAATCGCGTGCTGCGACACCACATAAAAACCAGTCATCCGAATCTGCGCACCACGATCCTTGCCCGCGCGTTTCCTGATTCGCGCGTCCCTATGATGACAGCACACCAGGTCCACAAGGAGTTCACCGTGTTTGTGATTTTTGGAGCAGCAGGCAATGTAGGTCGAGTGAGCGCAGCGGCATTGCGCCGTGCAGGCCGCGAGGTACGCGCGGTGGTGCGCAACGAGCGGCAAGGCGAACTGCTGGCGGAAGTCGGTTGCGAGATTGCTCTCGCCGATCTGCTCGATCTGCCATCGGTTGCTCGGGCTATCGAGGGCGCGTACGCGGTGCAGATGCTGTGTCCCGTGCCGCATGCGGACGCCGATCCCGCCACCACGATGCGCCGCATGATCGACGTGGGCGCCGCCGCATTGCGCGCCAACCCGCCGCAACGCGTACTCGCACTATCCGACTATGGCGCGGAGCACGCAAACGGCACCGGCATCACGACGTTGTTTCACTACCTCGAAACGCGACTCAAGCCCGTCGACAGTCAGTTGATCTTCTTACGCGCCGCCGAACATATGCAGAACTGGGCGCGCGTGTTGCCGATCGCGCTCGCGAAGGGTGTGCTGCCGAGCCTGCATCATCCGTTGAGCAAGCTGTTTCCGACGGTCGCGTCACAGGACGTTGGACTGCTCGCCGCCGAACTGCTGCTCGACGACCGGCTGGCCAACGTATCGCCACGCGTGGTCAGCATTGAAGGCGAGGCGCGCGTCAGCGCGTTCGACGTTGCACGCACATTCGGCGCATTGGCTCACCGTGAGATCGTCGCGCACGACATGCCGCGCGGCGAATGGGCCGCCATGCTCCACGGCGCCGGACTCGGCGCGAACTACGCGCGCCTGATCACCGATCTGTACGACGCCCACAACGCCGGCCGCATCGACGTCGAAACGGAAGTCAGCGAGCGGCGCTTCGGCGCGACGGCCCTCGCGGACGTGTTCGCTTCGATCCTGCCGCGGATCGAAGCGGTTGCGGCGGCACGCTGAACGCGCATGTCATAGGAGAAACAGCATGCACACCTGCCCTCTGCTACGCCTGTCGACGGAATCGCGCAGCGCGGCGGCGAAGCCACGCGTCGACGCGCGCATAAGCGATAGCACCCGCCGCTGGCTGGCGATGCTGCTGGTCAGTGTCGCGGGACTGCTCGGCTGGCGCGCGCTTCGGGACGTGCTCAATGCGATTCCCGATAGCAACGACGACTTCGGTCTGTATTAAGTTCTCGTGACGCGAAGCAAATTGACGCGCGCTCGAATACTGTCTGAATGTCGAAATCGGCGCTGCAACGCCGGCCGCCATTTGCAAAAATGGCGGCCGGCGCGTTTGCGTCACTTACTCGTTCTCGTCGAAGTAATGCCCGAACTTCAACTGCTTGGTGCGGATATAGCGCTCGTTTTCCTCGCGCACCGGAATCGCCAGCGCGACCCGCTCGCATACCGGAATGCCATGCTTCGACAGCGTGTCGAACTTCTCCGGATTGTTGCTCATCAAGCGCACTGACGTGACCTTCAGCGTGCGCAAAATGCCTGCCGCCGAATCGTATTCGCGCGAGTCGTCGGGCAAGCCGAGATCGAGATTGGCCTCGACGGTGTCGCGGCCCTGCTCCTGTAGCGCGTACGCGCGAATCTTGTTCGACAGGCCGATGCCGCGCCCTTCGTGGCCGCGCAGATACAGCAGCACGCCGCAGCCTTCGGCCGCGATATAGCGCAGCGCCAGATCGAGCTGTTCACCGCAATCGCAGCGATACGAGCCGAGCACGTCGCCCGTCAGGCATTCGGAATGCAGGCGCGTCAACACGGACGACTGGTTCGCGACATCGCCCATCACGAGCGCGAGATGTTCGGCGCCGCTTTCGACCACGCGGAACACGTAGGAGGTGAACGTGCCGTAGCGCGTGGGGAGCGTGGCGGTGGCGTCGAGGACGACGCACTCGCCGATGATTTCGCCGTCTGCTGCTTGCGACGGATCGTGAGACGTGAGCATGGCGTTGGACAATGGTGCTGACATGAACCCGATAAAGCCGGGGATAAGGTATGGACTGGGAGTTTACCGCTAATCGGCTCGCCGCACCTGCAAGTCCACACGCCGCGCACGGAACCGGTGCGCGCGCTGCACTAATACCTCACATAGACGCACCGCGCGCCCCAGGTATTCCCGATGTACCGAGTGACGCGTCGAGCCTATACTGGAATCGCCTGTCCCTCACGACAGCACGCCGCGCCGGTGTGCTGCACTGCGAAACGGAGCCGCTCCATGACAAGCGTTGCACAACTTCTTAAAACGAAACCGAACAACACCATCGTCTATACGATCGGGGCCGCGGATTCTGTCTACGAGGCGATCAAGCTGATGGCCGAAAAAGGCATCGGCGCGCTGGTCGTGACGGACGGCGACAGCATCGCCGGCATCGTCACTGAGCGCGACTACGCGCGCAAAGTCGTGCTGATGGACCGTTCGTCCAAAGAGACGCCGGTGCGCGACATCATGAGCAAAGCGGTACGCTTTGTACGCCCCGACCAGACCACCGAAGACTGCATGGCGCTGATGACCGAACGCCGTATGCGCCACTTGCCGGTGATCGACAACGATCGACTGGTCGGCATGGTGTCGATCGGCGACCTGGTGAAGAACATCATCGCTGAACAGCAGTTCACCATTCAGCAACTCGAGTTCTATATCCACGGCGAACGGGCCTGACGTCCACCGCAAGCCGCTGGAAAGGACGCAAAGAAGGCACAAAAAAAGCCCAATCCTTGAAAAAGGTTGGGCGAAGCTACCTTGCGGCAGCGGAGGTTCCTTGAATTGTGGAGCGCGCCGTATGCGGCGCGCATGTTTCTCACCACTTCAATTTTAGTTACCGAAATAGACCGACTTCGGACCAGCCGACAGTTGGGCTGCCGCGCCCGACTGCGACGAACCGCTCATCGGCGCACCGTAACCGCTGGTATCGGCGACCGGCTCCTGCGTTTGCGCGACTGCCGGGTTTTGCGCCTGAACGCGACGCTCGGCGGCCTGAATGTCGGCCGGATAGTTCGTGTCGTTAGTGAGAGCGGGGTTGTAGCCGGCGTGTTCCAGTTGGATCAATTCACCGCGCACTTGTGCGCGGGTCACGGGTTCCTGGCTCGATTGAGCGAACGAAGCGACCGGTGCTGCGAGAACCACCGCGATGGCGACTGCCTTGATGAGCGACTTCATGATCACTGACCTCCAGACTGGTTTTATTTGCTTCGCTCGGCACACCATGTGAGAAGCGAATAACTGCAGTCTAGTCACCAGATTTCTGCGGGAAAACCCTTAATTCCGACATACATAATTGTTCAAATCGCAAAAATGCGTCAAAACTTCCCGTTGGTCAGTATTGGAGCGCTAGCTGTACCGTAATAATTGTCGGGATCGTAACCGTTTGCGTCTGACGTTTCGAAAACACGCTGTCGCTGAGTGTGTTTCGCCGCAACGCGCGCCACCGGAAGTCAAATTTGCGCGGTCGTGGAATCGGTGGAACTCGGCGTCTGCAGCAGCTTTCTCGGCCCACTGACGAACACGCTGCCCGGCTCAAAGAACCGCAACGGCCGATGCATCTCACGCGACAAGCCGATGCGCGTGGTCACCCCAACCGCCATCTCGTCAGTCTCGATCACGCCGATCCACAGGCCGCGCCCCGTGCAAAGATCGCGGCCGTCGAATGTCTGGCCGATGCCGAGCGCCGTGGTCAGCCGGCCCGGACCACGCGCCAGATCTCGCAGCGGCACACCGGGCCGCCGCGTCTCCATCAGGGGCAGTCCTTCGAGCGGCTCGATCGCGCGAAGCAGAATCCCTGCGCCGACCTCCTCCGCTTCGGCAGACATGTTGAGCATGTACGAAAGTCCGTAGGTCAGTCGCACGTAGGCATGCCCGCGTGCGAGAAACAACGAGCCGTTATACGAACGGCGGCCGGGAAACGCGTGGCTGGTCGAATCGCCGACCGGATAAGCCTCGGTCTCGACAATCCGTCCACTGATGCGGGCTTCCGGCAGATCGTGCACGAGGTACTTGCCGACCATGAAGCGCGCCAGCTCGACCGTATCGAGCGGCAAATCGTCACGAAGCAATGGGATGATCGGGAGCGGCTGTTTGGGCATGCGGTTCGACCTTGTCTGGAGCGCGCCATGGAAGCGCGCCAAGCGATGTAGCGCCATCGGCCTGTTTTCATCGGCCGATTCGTTGTACCAAAACCTCATTTCGGTACAGCGGCGCATTCACCATGGCACTAATTGGAGTATCGTGTGTTTCCGGCCCGCAGCACAGCCTCTGCCGGCATGCGTGAGCTCTGGCCCGCCTGATCAGCTGACAGATTGCAAGAAGTCGCATGACCCGCAGCACTGTTCCATTCAGTTTCGATCCCGCAGTACCCGCTGGTGTAGTACACCGGCCCCATCCAGGGCCGTCGTATTTATGACAACAGGAGAAAGTCGAATGAAAGCATTCACCGGAATCAAGATGGTTGGCGGCGCTCTGATCGTTCTGGCGTCTCTCAATGCGTATGCGCAAAGCAGCGATGCAGCGGCCCCGATGGCTGCGCCGTCTGCAACCTCCACGAAGGCGGACAAGGCAGCCAACCGCGCGCTGGGACGTAAGGTGCGCAGCACGCTGGCGAAGACGAAGGGCCTGAGCGTGGCGAACATCGTGGTGCGCGCACGCGGCGGCGCGGTGACGTTGGAAGGCTCCGTGCCCGAACAGGCGCAAGTCGATGTGGCGACTCAGGCGGCACAAGGCGTGGCCGGCGTGACGTCGGTGAAGAACGCACTGACGATCCGTCCGATCGGACAGTAAGCCCGAATCAGTCTGCTGTAGTGCTATACCCGGGCGCAATGCTTCTTTACGCGGCGTTGCGTCCGATTAGATTCCTGCGGTTCCTCCAGTGCGGCAAGCACCCCGACCGTTCAGCGCCGCCGGCATTCCGGCCTGCGAAACTGCACGGCAGTTTTCCGCGCAATCCCGCGGATCCCATCCTTGAATACAGAACAGGCGCCGTTCGCCGTACAGCGTTCGAATCCGCGCCATCGCGATACAGCGCACAACTGGCAAACGCGTTCATGTAAAAAATTATCCTTTATAATTCAATGTTTTATGGCGTGTTGTTGAGACGATGGATTAGCATCGTCGCCCGCCTGAAGCCTGGCTGCTACTCGTTGGCGCCTGCCGCGCCACTCAAGTACAAGCATTAGAAAGGAAGCCCCGAATGACCACGCCCGCGACTGTTTTGCCCCGCTGGACCATTGCCGCGCCATTCGTCGCGTGGATCGTGCTGGGCGTGGCGTACGCCATGCCGGGCCACGCGGTGTTGCTCGCGCTGGTCGGAGCAGCGCTGTGCGCTGCGGTCTTCACGGCGGTGCATCACGCGGAAGTCGTCGCGCATCGGGTCGGCGAGCCTTTCGGCACGCTGGTGCTGGCGGTGGCCGTCACGGTGATCGAGGTCGCGCTGATTGTCTCGGTGATGCTGTCGGCCGGCCCGGAAAAAGCCGATCTCGCACGCGACACGGTATTCGCGGCGGTAATGATCGTCTGCAACGGGATCGTGGGCATCTGTTTGCTGGCGGGCGGCATCCGGCATCGCGAACAGGACTTCCAGATTCGTGGCGCAAGCGCGGCGCTGGCGGTGCTCGCGTCGTTGTCGGTGCTGACCATGGTGATGCCGAATTACACGACCACGAGCGTCGGTCCGATGCTGTCGTCGTCGCAATTGGCGTTCGCGGGCGTTTCGTCGCTGGTGCTGTATGGCGTGTTCGTGTTCGTGCAGACCGTGCGGCATCGCGACTATTTCCTCGCTGACGTGCCCGATGAAAACGTCCATGCCGCGCCGCCGAGTATCGGCGTCGCCATGGCGAGCGGCGGCTTGTTAATGGTGTGCCTGGTTGCCGTCGTGTTGCTGGCGAAGGTGTTGTCGCCGGTAGTCGAAACCGCGGTAAAGGACGCTGGTGCGCCGCCCGCGGTGGTCGGGATCGTGATTGCGGCGCTCGTGCTGCTGCCCGAAGGTCTCGCCGCAGTGCGCGCAGCGCGCGCCGACCGCTTGCAGAACAGCCTGAATCTCGCGCTCGGTTCGGCACTCGCCAGTATCGGGCTGACCATTCCGACCGTTGCCGTGGTGTTTTTGTGGACCGGTCAGCCGCTCGTGCTGGGTATCGACGGCAAGGAAACCGTGCTGCTGATACTCACGCTGCTGGTCGGCACGCTCACGCTCGGCACCGGCCGCACCACGATTCTGCAAGGCGCGGTGCATCTCTCGCTGTTCGCGGCTTATCTGTTTCTGTCGTTCGCGCCGTGACGCCGCGTCATGCACGACGTGAAGGTCCTGGCTTGGGACCTTACTCTTCCCAATGCGCGGCGATCCAGTCGCGAAACAGATTCAGCTTCTGCTGATGCGCAACCGAGTCGGGATAGACGAAGTAATAGCGCCAACCGGTCTTGAGCACCGTATCGAACGGCCTCACCAGACGCTTGGCCGCGACATCGTCGTCGATCAGCGCAAGATCGCTGATGGCGACGCCGAACCCCTGTAGCGCGGCGTTGGTCGCCATATCGAGCGTGTCGAAGCTCGGGCCGTGCTCGGCGTCGACCGCGTGCGCGTTCGCGGCATCCAGCTCAGTCACCTTGGCGAGCCACATCTTCCAGTCGCGGTGATCGCGCGTCGGATGCAGCAGCGTGTGGCGCGCCAGATCCGCGACCTGATCCAGCGGCTTGTCTTTCAGCAGATCGGGCGCGCACACCGGCGTCAAACGCTCCTCGAACAACGGCACCGTCTGCACGTCCACCCCCGGCGACGATCCATAGATGATCGCCGCATCGAACGGCTCGAGCTGGAAATCGACGTCGTGCTGCCAGGTGGTAGTGATCTGCACATGCAGATCGGGATACTCGGCCTGGAAGCGCATGATCTTCGGCAGCATCCAGCGCATCACGCAGGTCGGCACTTTCAGCGCGAGATCGGTGCGCTGGCGCGTGAGGCGCAGCGAAATCTCCTCAATGCGCGCGAAGCTCTCCTTCACCGCCGGCAGCAGCAATTCGCCTTCGGCGGTCAGCGTCAATCCCTTTGCATGGCGCTTGAAGAGCGGAAACTTGTAGTAGTCCTCGAGCGCGATGATTTGCCGGCTGACCGCGCCTTGCGTCAGACACAGATGGTCGGCGGCGCGCGTAAAGCTGCGGTGCCGCGCGACGGTTTCGAAAATCTGCAGCGCATTGAGCGGCGGAAGACGTCGCATCGAAGGAGTCCAGGATCAGAAAAAGTCATTACGCGGACGAGCAGCGTTGAATGCCGCCCCGCCCGTCGAGCCCACAGCATACGCGATTCGAAATTCCCACACGAGATGCGCGCAAGTCGAAGCGCATGCATTCCACTCATGGCGCGACCATGAATTGCGATCCGCTCATCGCGGCTTGCACCGACTCTGGGCAAAGGTCTCCGCCTGCCGCACCAGAACCGAGCTTTCCTCATACCTCGGCAGGCGTCCGGTCGCGGAAAAATCATGGACGTTAACCCGCATACGCCAGTGCATCGGCGTTCCCGCTGCGTCGAGCGAACCCGCCGCGAGCATCGCGCAACGGCTTGCGCATGAGATTACCTCATGGCCGCCATGCGCATATTTCGTTTGTTGGAGGATTTTGGCAAACCTAGAGTGCATCCACACGCAACGCTTGCGCAATGCGTGAAGGGCATCGCAAACGGACAACTGGGCAGTACAGCGGCAGCGGTCGCAGCGAGTATCGACAGGCAACAGGCGTTCAACACGGGAGACCGCCATGCAAGAGATCAAACGGGGTAGAAGGCAGGCCATCAAGACGATTGGTGCAGCGCTCGCGGCGTCCGCGTTGCCGATACCGTTCGTCAATCTGAAAGCACAGGAACACAACTTCTCCGGCAAGACCCTGCGTCTTCTGACCTGGTCGGACGACACCGGCGCCGCCGCACTGCGCAACATCGCCGCGACCTTCACGGCGAAGACCGGCGCCAAGGTGATCGCCGATCGCGCCGACGGCACCTCCGGCATGGTCGCCAAGGTCAAGGCCGCGGGCGAGCGCCCCACTTATGACGTCATCACGCTGGCCGGTGTCGGCGCGGCGGGTCTCGGCGACGCGGGTCTCCTGATGAAGCCCGATCTCGACAAGCTGCCGAACCTGAAGGACGTCGCGCCGCAATATCGCACTGGTGCGAACGGTTTCGGCATCGGCTATCTGCTGTGGTCGGACGGTCTGATCTACAACACGTCGACCGTCAAGACAGCGCCGTCTTCGTATGAAGCGCTGTGGGATCCGAAATACGCGGGACGCGTGTTCCTGCCGCCGCCGGAATGGGCTGAAGCCGTGGACCTCGCGATCATCGCCGCGAAGATGAACGGCGGCTCGCAGCAGAACATCGAGCCCGGTTTCAAGAAACTGATGCAACTGAAAGACCGCGTGATGACGCTCGGCGAGAACCCGAACCAGGTGGCCGATCTGTTCCGCACCGGTTCGCTGGATATCGGCGGCATCTATTCACCGGCCTTCTTCCCCGATCAGATCCGCAAGCCCGAGTACAAGATGGGCGTGACCTACGGCATGAAGGAAGGCTTCGCCACGCAACTGATGTTCACCGTGATCCCGAAATCGCATCCGGGCGACATCGAGCTGATCCACGCATTTATCAACCATTCGCTCGACGCCGGCGTGCAAGGCCGCATGGCTGCCGACGTGCTGAACGGCCCGGTCAACTCGAAAGCGGTAATTCCCGCCGAGAGCCGCGCGTTCGTGCCGAGCCCGCAGCAGATCGCCGAGAAAGCCGTGTTGCATGACGACAAGGCGCTCGCCGTCGTGCAACCGGCGTGGATCAAGCGCTACACCGAAATTTTCTCGGCATGAGCACGATGCTTGCGCGCTTTTCGCGGCGTGCTTCTGCGGTGTCGGACGTACCTTCGGCAACCGCGTCGGGCTCGCCTCGCGAGCCCGCGTTCGACGCGCGGGAAACCGCGCTGGCTAAGGCGCGGCCGTGGCTGCTGCTCGCGCCGATTCTGCTGTTTCTCGCCGTGCTCGGCGCGGCGGCGCTGGTCGTGCTGCGCATGAGCTTCGGCACGCAAGGCGGCGAATGGCGCGGCTTCACGCTGCAAAACTACGCCGACCTGCTCGACGGCTACTTCCTGAAGTCGTTGTGGCTCACGTTGAAGCTCGCGTTTCAGAGCATGATCTGCGCGGTCTTGCTGGCGATTCCCGTCGCGCTGGCGATGGCGCGCACCGAGTCGCAGCTCGCGCGGCGTCTTCTGCTGGCCGGCGTGCTGCTGCCGCTGCTCGTCAATCTGCTGCTGCAAGGCTACGGCTGGCTGATCATTCTCGGGCCGGCCGGTTTGCTCAATCACGCGCTGCTCGCAAGCGGTCTCGTCGAGCGGCCGGTGATGTGGCTGTATCGCGAGCATGGCGTGTTGCTCGGCCTGATTCAGACGGCGTTTCCGCTCGCCGTGCTGCCGCTCTCGAGTGCGATGCGCGCGGTGTCGCGCTCATATGAAGAAGCCGCGGCCACGCTCGGTGCGACGCGCTGGCAAACGCTGCGTCACGTATTGCTGCCGCTCGCGATGCCCGGGTTGGTATCCGGCGCGCTGCTGGTGTTCGCGTACAACGCCAGCGCGTTCGCGGTGCCGCTGTTGCTAGGCGGACGCCGTGTGCCGATGCTTGCCGTGCTGGTGCACGACCAGGTGGCACCGTTGCTCAATTGGCCCGCGGCATCCGCGTCGGGCGTCGTGTTGATGGTCGCGACGCTTACAGTGATGGCGCTTTCGCAGCGCCTCGTGCGCCGTACGCAACGTCTCACCGAGGAGCCTCACGCATGAGCACGCCCATTCAAACCGCGCGCCTGCCACGCTTGCCTCGCCTGCCGACCACCATGCCCGGCCAGCTCGGCAAAGCCGCGGCGCTGCTTGCCGCGATCGTGCTGTTTCTCGCCGCGCTGCCGATCCTGACGATGATCACGATGTCGTTCAGCGCCGCCGACACGCTCGAATTCCCGCCCCACGCGTACGGCCTGCATTGGTATCGCGCGGCCTGGCACAGCTTCGTGTCGCCGGACGCGAGCGACTCGCTCTCGATGGGCGCCGCGCTGAGCACGAGCCTGATCGTCGCCGTCTCGACGATGCTGATCGCCACGCTCGTCTCGGTGCCCGCCGCCTACGCATTGAGCCGCTACCGCTTTCGCGGCAAACCGGCGGTCGAACAACTGGTGGCATTGCCGCTCGTCTATCCGCTGGTGATGCTCGGCTTGTCGTTGCTGCTCGTGTTCAATGTGTTGCCGATCGAACTCGGCGTGTTCCGCCTGATCATCGCGCATGTGATTCTGGCGCTGCCTTTCACGGTGAAGAATTGCGCGGCGTCGGTTGCGTCGATCGGTCCGGAATTCGAGGAAGCGGCCTGCGTGATGGGCGCAAGCCCGCGCCGCGCGCTCGTCGACGTGATCCTGCCACTGATGCGCCCCGGCATCCTCGCCGGCATGCTGTTCGCGTTCATCGTCTCGTTCAACGAGTTCACTGTCACCTTCTTCCTATACGGCATCGATACGATGACGCTGCCGGTGTGGCTCTACAGCCGCACGGTGTCGTCGCTCGACCCGACCGTGTTCTGTTTCGCTGTGTTCATCGTCGCCATCGACTTCGCGCTGATCTGGCTGCTCGAAAAACTGATCGGCGATGAAGGCGTTGCGCTTTGACGGTCCCTACATGCTGGAGCATTCGATGACCCATCTGACCTTGCAGGTCGTGACCAAACGCTTCAACGCGGCCCATGCCGTCGACAGCGTCGATCTGAGCGTGCCCGACGGCAAGCTGGTGTGCTTTCTCGGACCGTCAGGCTGCGGCAAGACGACCTTGCTGCGGATGATCGCCGGCCTGGAAACGCCGAGCTCGGGCTGCATCAATTTCGCCGGCCGCGACATCACGCACTTACCTGCCAATCAGCGCGACTTCGGCATGGTGTTCCAGTCGCTCGCGCTGTTCCCGCATATGACGGTGGCGCAAAACGTCGCGTATCCGCTCAAGCTGCGCAAGACGGCGAAGGACACGCAGGCGCGGCGCGTGGCCGAACTGCTGGAGTTGATCCAGTTGCCCCATATGGCGAACCGGCCGGTCACGCAACTCTCCGGCGGCCAGCGGCAGCGCGTGGCGATCGCACGCGCGATCGCGTCGCAACCGAAACTGCTTTTGCTCGACGAACCGCTGTCCGCGCTCGACGCCAAACTGCGCGAAGCAATGCAGGTCGAAATCCGCCTGCTGCAACAGCGGCTCGGCATCACGACGATCATGGTCACGCACGACCAGCGCGAAGCGATGACGATGGCCGACGAGATCGTGGTGATGGAAAAAGGCCGCATTGCGCAGGTCGGCAAACCGCTCGATATCTACCGCGACCCGGTGAGCGAATTCGTCGCCGACTTCATCGGCCTCGGCAATATCCTGCCGGTCACTTACGACGGTGCGGGCGGAGTGAACCTGCCGGGTGGCCGGCGCATTGCGGTTGCGCAACCGGCACGCGTGCCTGAATCGAACAGCGATATCCGTCTACTGATCCGGCCGGAAGACGTGTGCGTCAAGACAGCATCCGCCGATGCGAGCCCGAACCGCCTTGCGGGAACGGTTACGTTTATCCGCGACGTCGGCGCCTCGCTCGAAGCGACGATCGACTGCGCCGGCTTCACGCTGACCGCCGCGACCACGCCACGCGAGACGCCGGGGCTCACGCTCGGCATGCCGGTGTTCGCAGAATTGCCACCGCATGCGTGCAAACTGATCGCCGCCCGCGCGGCTCATTAAAACGCACTCATCAAAACCACCGACGCTTTCGACAGAGGAACGACCATGAACCAAGTTGCCAAATCAACCACCCGCCGCGTGTTCGCCACGCTCGCCGCGACGCTGGCCTTCACCGGCTTCGGCGCACTGTGCGCATTCTCTTCCGCCGCCCATGCCGACGCGCTCGACACGATCACCAAATCCGGCACGGTACGCATCGGCGTCTTCGAGGACTACCCGCCGTTCGGCTCGATCGGCCCTGACATGAAGCCGATGGGCTACGACATCGACGTCGCCAACCTGATCGGGCGTGCGCTCAACGCGAAGGTCGAACTCGTCCAGGTGACGGGCGACAACCGCATGGCCTACCTCGCCGACCACAAGGCGGACATGCTGCTGTCGGTCGGCCAGACGCCGGAACGTGAAAAGGTGATCGACTTCTCGCAGCCGTACGCGCCCTACTACCTCGCCGTGTTCGGCCCGAAAACCCTGACCGTGAAAAACGCCGCCGACCTCGCCGGCAAGTCGATTTCGGTCGCGCGCGGCACGCTGGAAGACCTGAGCGTCAGCAAGATCGCGCCGCCCAGCGCGAACATCAAACGTTTCGACGATCCGAACGGCGCAATTTCGGCATTTATTTCTGGTCAGGTACAGTTGATGGTGGTCGGCAACGACGTCGGTGCGACGATCCTCGCGCGTCATCCGGCGAACGATCCGGAGCAGAAGTTTTCGCTGTTCAGCTCGCCGGATCACGTCGGTTTGAACAAGAACGAGCCGCGTCTGAAGCAGAAAGTCGACGACACGATTGCCAAGGCCCGCAAGGACGGCACGATGAACGCGATTTCGCAGAAGTGGCTGCGCGCGCCGCTGCCGGCCGACCTCTAAACCTTTTTTCGCGGACCGGCACGCCGGTCCCCCAAGGGGACTTCCTGCGGGGCGCCCCCCAAGGGGACTTCCTGCGGGGCGTCCGCGCAGGAGTTTGACCTTACGATGAGCGCCACCCCATGACCTATGCGTTCGATTTCAGCGGCTTCGGCCTCTATGCGGGGATGCTCGCGCGCGGCGTCGCCGTGACCTTGGGGCTCACGGCCGTGTCCACCCTGCTCGGCGGGCTGGTCGGCATTGCCGGCGCGAGCGTCGCGGTGGCCGGGCCAAAGTGGGCGCGCTGGGTGGTCGCGAGCTATGTCGAGCTGATCCGCAACACGCCGTTCATCGTGCAGCTGTTTTTTATTTTTTTCGGTTTGCCGAGCCTCGGCATTCATATCGACGAAGTACAGGCCGCGATTCTGGCGATGACCGTCAATCTCGGCGCCTACGCGATCGAGATCGTGCGCGCCGGCATCGAATCGATTCCGCGCGGCCAGGTGCAAGCAGCGCAGGCGCTCGGTCTGCATGGCCGCCAGGTATTTCGCTATATCGTGTTGCCGCAGGCGGTCGCCAACGTGTTTCCCGCGCTGCTGAGCCAGGTGCTGATCGTGATGCTCGGCTCGGCGGTGGTGTCGCAGATCTCAGTGCCCGATCTGACTTACGCGGCCAACTTCATCCAGTCACGCAACTTCCGCTCGTTCGAAAGCTATCTGATCATCACCGCAACGTACTTGCTGCTGTCGATCCTGTTGCGGCAATTGTTGAACCGGTTTGGACGCGGACTGTTCGCCGGCCGCGCAGCGAGAGGCGCCGGCAGCGCCCCGCGTAACTGGCGCACGCGCTTTGTATGGCGCGGCGCACGCACTCTGCCGACGGAGCGTTGATCATGGTCGAATTCACACTGTGGGACATCGCCCGCAATCTGCTGCTCGCCGCCCGCTGGACGGTGCTGTTGTCGTTGATCGCGTTTGTCGGCGGCGGCATCGTCGGGCTGCTGCTGTTGGCGATGCGCGTTTCGCCGTTGCCGTGGCTGCGCCGCATCGTCGTGGTGTACGTCGAAGTGTTTCAGGGCACGCCGCTCCTGATGCAGCTGTTTCTTGCGTTCTTCGGCCTGCCGTTGCTGGGCGTCGATGTCTCGCCCTGGGTCGCGGCAGCCGTCACGCTGACGCTTTATACGAGCGCGTATCTGGTCGACATCTGGCGCGGCTGTGTCGAAGCGGTGCCGCGCGGCCAGTGGGCGGCCGGCGCGAGTCTCGGCATGACGTTCAGTCAGCAACTGCGCTATATCGTGTGGCCGCAGGCGCTGAAAATCGCGGTGGCGCCAACGGTCGGTTTTCTCGTGCAGGTGGTGAAAAGCACCGCGCTCGCGTCGATCATCGGCTTCACCGAGTTGACCAAGACCGGCACGATGATCACCAACGCCGCGTTCCGGCCGTTCCCGATCTACGGCATGGTCGCGATGATTTACTTCGCGATGTGTTTTCCGTTGACCTGGTATGCAAGAGTGCTGGAGAAACGGCAGAAGGTCGGGCAGCATCGGTAAGACTTATGCACTAGAAAAAGCGGCAACCGTCGTCCTGCACGGTTGCCGCTTTTTTTTTGCCTTTCCGGCGTGATTACCGCGCTGCCTGAGTCGACTTCCGCAGCTTCGCCACCTCCTCGGCGCTCACCGCCGGCGCACCGTTGTTCCACCCGGCGCGCACGAAAGTCAGCACGTCGGCGATCTGCTGGTCGTTGAGCACCGGTGCGTACTTCGGCATCGGATACGGCGCCGGAATACCGCCGATCACCAGATCGCCCGTACCGTTCAACGTCACGTTGATCAGCGACGACGAATCCTTCTCCAGCACGTTCGGATTGCCGGCCAAAGGCGCCAGCATCGGCGCAAAGCCTCGTCCATCGACGCCGTGACAGTGCATGCAATACGCCGTGTAGACACGCGCACCGGTATTGTTCGCAGGACGGTTCAACGACACCCTGGTCGCCTGCGGATCGTACGTATAAGGCGACGCGCCGTTGCCACCGGCCGGCGGCAACGACTTCAGATACGTCGCCATCGCGGCGATGTCGGTGTCGTTCATGGCCTGCGTACTGTTGTTGATCACGCTGGTCATCGAACCGAACGCCGATGCGTGGCGATTCGCGCCGGTCTTCAGGAACGCCGCCAGATCCTGCTCGTTCCAGCGGCCGAGACCGACATTGTGTTCGCCGCTCAGGTTCGCGGCGAACCAGCCGTCGAGCAGGCCGCCGGTCAGGAACGCGCTGCCTGATTCATCGAGCGCCTTCTCCTGGAACGCGATGCCGCGCGGCGTATGACACGAGCCGCAGTGTCCCAGGCCCTGAATGAGGTACGCACCGCGATTCCACGCCACATCCTTGCCCGGCTTGTCCTGATAGACGCCTTTCTCCAGGAATACGAGGTTCCAGATCTTCAACGGCCAGCGCATGTTCAACGGCCATTTGATATCCGGCTCGCGGTTCGCCTGCTGCACTGGCGCGACGCCGCTCATGAAGAACGCGTATAGCGCTTTCATGTCGTCGTCGTTGACCTTCGCATAGGACGGATACGGCATGGCCGGATACAGGTTGTGGCCGTCTTTCGCGACGCCTTCACGCATCGCTCTCGCAAAGTCCTCCTCGGTGTAGCTGCCAATGCCGGTAGTCGGGTCGGGCGTGATGTTGGTCGTGTAGATCTGGCCCATCGGCGTGGTCATCGGCAGACCGCCCGCGAACGGCTTGCCCTTCGGCGCCGAGTGGCAGGCAACGCAATCGCCGACTTTCGCCAGATACGCGCCGCGTTGTACCAGCGCCTGGTCGGCCGCCTGCGCCGGAGCTTGCGTCAGGAACGGCAGCGCCACGCAAAGCGCCGCACCGAAACCCTTGAGTGTGTTTTTCATGTCGGGCTCCGGTTAGGCAGTTTGCAGTTGGCTGCCGACGGGCAATTGCCGCAACCGCTTGCCGGTGGCCGCATAAATCGCGTTCGCCAGAGCGGGTGCGAGCGCCGCCGTGCCCGGTTCGCCGATGCCGCCGGGCGCTTCGCTGCTCTTCACGATATGCACCTCGATAGCCGGCGTCTGATCGATGCGCAACATCCGGTAGTCGGTGAAATTATTCTGCTCGACGCGGCCGTCCTTAATCGTGATCTCGCTGTAGAGCGCCGCCGTGATGCCGAAGATGATGCCGCCCTGCACCTGCGCTTCGACGGTATTCGGATTGACCACCATCCCGCAATCGACCGCGCACACCACCCGGTTCACCGTCACCTCGCCCTTATCGACCGTGACGTCGGCGACCATCGAGAAGAAGCTGCCGAATGCATGCATCACCGAGACGCCGCGCCCCTGGCCCTTCGGCACAGCCTTGCCCCAGTCCGCCGCCTGCGTCGCGGTGTTGAGCACATTCAGCGCGCGCGGCGTTTTGCCAAGAAGGTCCTGACGATATTTGACCGGATCGACTTTCGCCTGCGCGGCGAGTTCATCGATAAAACTCTCGACCACGAAGGTGCCGCGCGTCGGGCCGACACCGCGCCAGAACGCAGTCGGCACCGCATGCGGCTCCTGACGCACGTAGTCGACCAGCTGGTTCGGCAAGTCGTACGGCAGGTCCGCGGCGACTTCGACGGCATCCGGATCGAGGCCGTCCTTGAACGCGGGCGGCGCGAAACGCGCCATGATCGACGAGCCGACAATCCGGTGCTGCCACGCAACCGGTTTGCCGTTCGCGTCGAGCCCGGCGGAGATCTTGTCGTAGTAGTACGGCCGGTACATGTCGTGCTGGATGTCTTCTTCGCGCGTCCAGACGACCTTGACCGGCGTCGAAACCTGTTTGGCGACCTTGACCGCTTGCGTGACCATGTCGAATTCGAGCCGCCGGCCAAAGCCGCCGCCGATCAGGTGGTTGTGTACCACGATCTTCCCGGCAGGCAAGCCGGTCACCGCCACGGCGGCATCCACCACACGCGTCGGCACTTGCGAGCCGAGCCAGATATCGCAGCCGTCGGGCCGCACGTGGACCGTGCAATTGATCGGCTCCATCGTGGCGTGCGCGAGGAACGGCTGCTGATAAACCGCATCCACGCGGGTCTTAGCGTTTGAAAACGCGTTGCCGACGTCGCCCTCTTTACGCGCCACCGCGCCATTGCGCTGCGACGCATTGGCAAGATCGCCGACAATCTGCTTCATCGAGATATTGGCGCCCGCGCCTTCGTTCCACTTGATATCGAGCGCCTGCACGCCGCGTTTGGCCGCCCACGTGTGGTCGCCGATCACCGCCACTGCGTTGTCGAGCTTGACGACCTGGCGCACGCCGGGGATCTTCTTCGCGTTGGTATCGTCGACGCTTATCAGCGTGCCGCCGAACACCGGGCAGTTCGCGATCGCCGCGTAGACCATGTCCGGCACGCGCACGTCGAGGCCGAATACCGCGGTGCCGTCGACCTTCTCCGGCGAATCGAGACGCTTGGCCGGCGTGCCGATCAGTTTGAAATCCTTTGGGTCTTTCAGCTTGACGTTTTGCGGCGCGGGCAGTTTCGCGGCGGCCTCGGCCAATTGCCCGTAGCCGATACTGCGATTGCTGGCCGCGTGAATCACCTGGCCCGCCTGCGCATGGCAACTGGCCGGATCCACTTGCCATTGCTGCGCGGCGGCGTTGATCAATACGGTACGCGCGGCCGCGCCGGCGCGGCGCATCGGCTCCCACGCATAACGGATCGACGTCGAGCCGCCCGTAAGCTGGCCGCCGAGCAGCGGATCCATGAAGAGCTTTTCGTTCGGCGGCGCATGGTCGAGCGTGACCGAGTCGAGCGGCACTTCGAGTTCTTCGGCGATCAGCATCGGGATCGACGTATAGACGCCCTGGCCCATCTCGACCTTCGGAATCACCAGCGTGACCTTGCCCGCCGTGTCGATCTGGATGAACGCGTTCGGCGCGAAGACGCCGTTTTGCGGCGCTTCGTTGGCGTCGCCGCCGATCACCGATTTGCCCGCTTTCTGGTCCTGGCTGACGGCCGGCATGCTGAAGCCGAGCAGCAAGCCGCCGCCCGTCGCCGCGCCCACCGTCACGCCGAATTTCAGGAACGTGCGGCGCGACATTCCACCCGCACCACGCTTGCCGTCCTTCGACGGCTGTGCGCCGTTTTGTGCATCGAGCAATCCCTGGGACATGTCAGGCTCCCTTCGCGGCTTGCCTGATCGCCGCGCGGATGCGGTTGTACGTCCCACAGCGGCAGATGTTGCCGGCCATGGCGGCGTCGATGTCCGCATCGGTGGGATTCGGGTTGCTCGCCAGCAGCGACGCCGCCGACATCACCTGCCCCGACTGACAGTATCCGCATTGCACGACATCCAGTTGACGCCATGCCTGCTGGACCTTCTGCCCGGCAGGCGTGTTGCCGACCGCTTCGATGGTGGTGATTTTCTTATCGCCGACCGCGGCCGCCGGCAGCACGCACGAGCGCACTGCGACGCCGTCGAGGTGCACGGTGCATGCGCCGCATTGAGCGATGCCGCAACCGAACTTGGTGCCGGTCAAGCCGACGATATCGCGCAAGACCCACAGCAGGGGCATGTCGGGCGGCGCGTCGACGGTATGGACCTGGCCGTTGATGTTAAGCGTTGTCATAGGCGGCTCCGAGTGGGGTTTATTGTTTATCAGGCTGTTTAGACGGGGACGTTGAACCAAAACGCAAAGACGTGCCGTGTTTATTCGACAAGCCGTACTAATACGCAGTCGGACTGGTTTGAAATTGAAGTGGAAGATCATGCGCAGCGCGAGAGCGCCGGAAGGGACTGGGAAATTGTAGCCGCCGCGAAAGAAGTTCGCCGCCATGTCATACAATTTCGCGCGCGGGCAAACGGTCTGCCCCACCGTGCGCTGAAGCTGAAACGAGATTCAAATCAATGCATTAGCATCGGCTCATTGCCCCGCACCAACGCAGTTCGCGTGATTACTGAATTCTTCTTGATTCATTGCTGAGCGATTTTGTTAGCATGGATCTGGCTCGACCCGATCACCCGGCTTGATCCGGTCTGACCATCCGACAGGAACGCGACAGGAGCGACATCATGAACGACCAGCAAAGCATTCAATTCCTCTCGGAGATTCGCAGGCCGCTATTGGCGCTGCATAAGGCGATTCTCGATCACGAACGCGCGTCGTACGAAAAGGAGTTCGGCCCGGTGACGCCGGCAGCATTCCTGCAGGTGCTCATTAACGGTTCGGCGTTTCGCTGGCTCACGCCGCTGTCCACCGTCATCGCGAACGTCGATGAGATTCTCGACGACAAGGAAGCCGATTCAGCCGACCGGCTCGCCGCCGTTGAGGCAGTCACGAGTCTCTTTTCGGCTGAACAACCCAACAATGCTTTTCTGCCGCGCTATCTGCCGCTGTTGCAGGCTGATCCGGCGATCCTGCATCACCACGGCCAGGTCTCGCAGCTGCTACGCGGCGTCGACGCCAGCTAGCCGGTTGCGCGACCCGGCTCGCTTCATCGAGGTGAGCCGAAGAAGCCTTCGGCTCCCGAATTCCCTCACCATTGCAGAGGGCGTGTTCTGATCGATAAGGCGTCGTCCACTTGACCGGAGAATCGACTCGCCCTGGATGATTACCAGGCTTTCCGGCTCTCTCCGGCACAACGACACCTTATTTAAAGGCAATTTGTGCTCGATTCGTAATAGTTCGCTGTACCGACACTGCTCACAAGTCAATCGAGCGGTTTGACGTATGCAATTCCCTGGCTTTGCTGAATAAAACAAAGGTGAGGTTTTACGGGAGGTACTCAACGGATGCACTACGTAAGGCCGATCAACCCACTTCGCGCGAGCCTGCTAAGGTAAGCCGACTTTCTCGTGACTCTCACCGCTATGCAAAACTGGCCGCTTGCCGAAAGCTATACGTTCCGCGATCAAACCGTGCGCTTTCACGTGACCGGCAACGGCCCGCCGCTGGTGCTGATTCATGGCACACCGTTTTCTTCGTATGTGTGGCATCGCATCGCCCCGCATCTCGCGCAGATTCGCACCGCCTATTACTACGACCTGCCTGGCTATGGCCAATCGCAACAATGCGATGGCCAGGACGTGTCGCTCGGCGTGCAGAACGTGCTGCTGGCAGCGTTGCTCAAGCATTGGCAACTGAAGAGTCCGGACGTCATTGCGCATGATTTCGGCGGCGCGACTTCGTTGCGCGCACATCTGATCGACGGTTGCGACTATCGCAGCCTCACGCTGATCGATCCGGTCGCCGTCGCGCCGTGGGGTTCGCCATTCGTGCGGCACGTGCGCGAGCACGGCGACGCGTTCGCCGGACTGCCGCCGACTATCCACGAAGCGGTGGTGAAAGCGTATGTGCGCGGTGCGATCGCACGCGATATGCCGGACGAGGAACTCGCGCCTTACGTGAGGCCGTGGCTCGGCGAAACCGGACAACCCGCGTTCTACCGGCAGATCGCACAAATGGATCAGCGCTACACCGATGAAGTCGAAGCGCGCTATCCGCAGGTGCGCTGTCCGACGCAAATCCTGTGGGGCGAAGAGGACCAATGGATTCCGCTCGAACGCGGCCGTCAACTAGCCGGTGCGATACCGGAGGCGCGTTTCCAGGCGGTGGCGAAGGCCGGTCATCTGATGCATGAAGATGCGCCCGAAGCGATCGTCGCGGCGGCGCTGCGCTGGTTCGATTGAATACGCGTGGCCGATACTCGAGACCGTTCGGTATCTGATCCAGACGCTCAGATGTGACAAAGCATCGGTCCCGGCGAATCACTGGCCGGGGCCGATGCTTTTAGATGCGCTGCGAAAATCGCAGGTTAAACGCTTCTGTGCTTAGCCGCGTTTAGTTGCGCTCAGCCGCGCCCTTGCGGCAAATACGGCATCGGATCGATCGGCTTGCCATCGCGGCGCAACTCGAAACCGACCGAGACGCGCGAGTTCTTTTCGTCGCCCATCTCGGCGATCTGCTGCCCTTGCACCACAATATCGCCGGTCCTGACCAGCAGCTTGCGGTTATGCGAGTAGGCGGTCAGAAAGTCCTTGTTGTGCTGGACGATAATCAGACTGCCGTAGCCGTTCAGACCCGTGCCCGCATACATTACTTTGCCGTTGGCCGCAGCCCGCACCGGGTCGCCGGCCTTGCCACCGATCTCGATGCCGCGCGTTTCGCCGGCCTGGAAGCTCTCGACTACCTTGCCGCCCGCCGGCCATGCCAGTGAAACGCCTTTCGCGTGCCGCATGGTTTGCTGCGCGACTTCGCGCGCATCGGTGGCGCTGGGCACGGCCGACTGCGTGGCTAGCGCCGCCGGCGCCGATGACGGCTGAGCCGCGAGCGGCACAGCCGCAGCCTTCGCAGCGGCCGCCGCCGCGTTGGCCGCCCGTACCGTTTCCGGCGAGGCGACGTGCAGCACCTGCCCCCGCTTCAGTCGCGAGGACGGCTTCAGGCCATTCCATGCCTGCAACTGTCTGACGCTGCAATTGTGATGCTGCGCGATACGCGCCAACGTGTCGCCACGTTTAACGCGATACACCAGTTGCGGCGCCTTCTTGAGCGGCGCGCCGTCATTGGCTGTTGCCTGAGCCGCGCCACCCGCAGCCGCGTCAGACGCGGGCGTCGCCGAAGCCACCGGGACTCCCGAAGCCGCCGCGCCGGATGCAGCCGATGCACTGGACGCATCACCCGTCTGTCCCACATTCGCACAACCGCTGACCGCCAGCGCGACCCACACGCCGGCCAAACTGGCCATCATTGTTCTGTCGAAACGCTTTCCCAACATGTTCGACTCCTGCTTTATTCATTGGCGAGCCGGGGTGCCGACGTGTCGCGCGCGATGCGCGCGTTCGTACGACGCGCTGCGATCCATGCGACACGGCGAGGCCGCCTCGTGCGGCGCCCACCCATGCCCTGCCGTTTATTCAAGTCCTGCCACCCTCAGCGGGTTGCCTAAAACCGGCGATCTTCCGCGAAAAGGGCCAGAATGCCGATCAAAATCCAAGCGGAATTGTAAAGTGCATTTTGCAAAAAACGCGCCGCGTCAAACACTCTGATACAAACCTTACGCACGGTATCGCAGCCGGTCGCTGCCTGGGGCGTCGCACAATGCGCCTGGACACCATCGGCAAAGCCGGCAACAGTTCCGCCTCGACGACCGGACGATAACCTTGGCTCTAACGGCAAAACGCCGCCAAAACTTGAATCGGCGGTCGGAGCGAGGGCAAGCGCGGATGAAACCCGTGAGGGAAATACGGCTTGCGCCCACTGGGCGCAATCCACAAAGTTCAACGCAACGCTTTCACCGCATCCGCCGTCACGCCGGCTGGCTGACCGCCCCACGTGGCACGCAGATAATATTTGACGCAGGGTGCGGCGATTTTTGTGCTGTCGCTTTGACGCCCCACTACGCGCGCAGGATGGTGATGCCCAATGCCTCGAACGGCGCGGTGAGCGCCTGCGGCGTATCCTGTTCGACGACGAGCGTGCTGGCCGCCGTCACGTCCGCGATCCTGTAGGCCGACGCGGCATTCAGTTTTTCCGCCGACGCCAGCACCACGGTCTCCGCCGCGTGTTCCGCGAGCGCGCGCTTCACGTAGGCTTCCTCGAGATCGCCGGTGCTCAGGCCGGCTTGCGGATGCACGCCGGTCACGCCCATGAAATAGAGATCGGCGCGGATATGGCTGAGCGCCTCGATCGCGGCAGCGCCGACGTTCACCATCGAATGCCGGAGCAGGCGCCCGCCGATCATGATGACCTCCAGATCGGCGTGCTCCGCCAGTTCGACGGCGATACTCGGGCTATGGGTGACGATCGTTGCGCGCAAGTCGCGCGGCAGATGACGCGCCAATTGCACGGCGGTCGTGCCGCCGTCGACGAACACAATCTGGCCGGGCGCGATCATGCCCGCCGCCGCGCGGCCGAGCGCCGCCTTCGACGCCGATTCGATACGCTCGCGCCCGGCAAAATCCATCGCAGCCGGCGACGACGGCAACGCGCCGCCGTGCACGCGCTGAAGCTGCCCAACGGCAGCGAGTTCGCGCAGATCGCGCCGGATGGTGTCCTCCGACACGTCGAACTCGACGCTCAAGGTCTTGGCGACGACCTGGCCATCACGTTCAAGCGCCTCGAGGATCAACTGTTTTCTTTGCGAAGTGAGCACGGTGGCCTTCCTCTGTGCACCCTGGCTGGACTGCACGAAATTACTTGTTTTTGCACGATACTGCACGATACTGCACGATACCATGAAGCGCTTGCGGTGCAGACCGCCTTTTTCAGGATGCGGATCATGAACGAAATCGCCGAGCGGGTGCGAATTGTCGACGTGCAGGTGCTGTCGGACGACTGGTACGTATTGAAGAAAACCACCTTCGACTACCGGCGCGCCGACGGCAGTTGGCAGCGTCAGAGCCGCGAGACTTACGACCGCGGCAACGGCGCCACGCTGCTGCTGTACGATCCGCGCCGGCGCACGGTCGTGCTGACGCGGCAATTCCGTCTGCCGGCCTTCGTCAACGGCCACCACGGTATGCTGATCGAAGCGCCGGCGGGACTGCTGGAAATGGCGTCACCGGAAGCCAGGATTCGCGCCGAAGTCGAAGAGGAGACCGGCTATCGCGTGCACGACGTGCGCAAAGTCTTCGAAGCGTTCATGAGCCCGGGATCGGTGACGGAAAAGCTGCATTTTTTCGTCGCCGAATACGATGCCGTGGCGAAGGTCGGCGCAGGCGGCGGGATCGCCGACGAAGGCGAAGATATCGAAGTGCTGGAACTGCCGGTGGACGAAGCGCTGGCGATGGTCGAGCGCGGCGAGATCGTCGACGGCAAGACGATCATGCTGCTGCAGTATGCGGCGCTGAATCTGTTCGGCGAGTAAGGCTGGGCGACTTCCAAGGGCGCGCGCTCGAAGTATGACGCGCGCGCGCCGCTAGAACTTGTGCCGTATCGCCGCCCGCACCACCACCTGCTTCGACGTCGATGAAGGTGCCTGGGTGCCGGGGATAAAGGCGTCGTCGAGAATCGAATACGTCGAGTCGCCGGTAACCCGCTGATACGCGCCCTGAATGTACACGTCGGTGCGTTTGGACAAGTTGTAGTCCGCCATCAAGCCGAACGAGTGGATCTTCGGCTTCACGCCGCCGCTCGATGCGTCAAAGGTTTCCATCGTGTACACATACTGTGCGCCGACGAACAGCACCGGCGTGATCTGATACTTGCCGTTCACTTCGAAGTTCTGATACTTGAGCGAGTTCAGCAACACGCCGGGCGGCACCAGCGGCGTGACGCCGAGATAGCCGTTGCCGGTCGGATCCCGGTAATTCGAGTTGCTGTACGTGAAGCCGGCAGTGGCCGGCCCGAAGGTATAGGTAATGCCGCCGCCGAACACGCGCATGCGGGCGGCGATGAAGCTGGCGTCGTTCGCGGTGATCGCGCCGTTTGATCCGTTACCGGCGTTGTCGGCCTGCAGATACGCGGCCGCCACCAGCAGGCCGCCATAGGCGTACTGGCCACCGAAACTGTACGCGCGATTGTTCGCGAAGTTCGTGTCGTTGCTGAAGCTGTAGGTGCCGCCGAACTGGAAGCCGGAAATCTGCGGGCTGGTGTACTTGACCGTGTTGTTGAGGCGGAACGTGTTGTCGGTGTTGTCGTTATCGTAGGGATGCGAGAAAAGCGCGCCGGCCCAGTTGCCATTGGCCGTGGTCTGCGCCAGATAGTCGACCACCGAGTCGTACTGGCGGCCGAACGTCAATACGCCGTATCGCTCCGCGCTCAGGCCGACAAAGGCCTGGCGGCCAAACATCCGGCCGCCCTGGCCGAGCCGCCCGGAATTGACGTCGAAACCGTTTTCCAGTTGAAAGATCGCCTTCAGCCCGCCGCCCAGTTCCTCCGAGCCCTTCAGACCCCAGCGGCTGCCTTGTGCATCACCGCTTGCCAGTTCATAGACATGGCCGCGGCCGGCATTGTTGGTGTAGTTGATGCCTTCATCGATGACGCCATACAAGGTCACACTGGTCTGGGCGAACCCGGGCACGGCAAATGTAACGGACATAGCGGCGGAGACAGCCAGCGCGAGCACTTGCTTGTTCATGAAGATCTCCCTGCACTCGAGTAATGGGACAACTCGATCCGACCGCTTTCTTAGGACGCTCTGACAACGCCTTTATCAACCCCGACCCAATTTAAGGAAATCCTCACACGCCGATAGCCTGCCGTCCATCGGGTGTCGCTCCCGTATCTCAAAACGTTGCGAAATCTCCACGAGCGCTCATGGACGGCTGTTGCAGCGGCACATATTCAGGTAAACGGCTCCGCGCCGCCCGCACCTGAGTCCCGCCGCCAGATAGGGCATGGCCTGGCGCCGCATGGCTGCAAGCGTTCTTGTCGCGCAAAGAAATATAATTGAAAGTTTTTGCGGCGCCGCAGCGGAACTCCCCGCTTTCGAATGAGTCATTTCACTGCCCCTGCAACCGTGCGTTGTGCGCCGGCTTGAAAGCGGCGACGCGGGTCGCGCATCTGCGTGGCGGCCATCCGCCGCAGCACCCAATCCAATTCAAAAGCCTTGTGAGACGCCCGCCGCGCTGGACTAGCGCGCCGTCGCATGGGGCTGCCTGATGCATGACCTGGCACCACACAATGCAAAAATCGCAATCCCGTCTCATTGAGCTCGATTTTTTTCGCGGGCTGGTTTTACTGATCATCGTCGTCGACCATATCGGCGGCAGCATCCTGTCGCGCGTCACGCTGCATGCGTACGCTTTATGCGATGCAGCCGAAGTGTTCGTGTTCCTCGGCGGCTTCGCTACCGCGACCGCATACGCGGCGCTGACCGAACGGCGTACCGAGGCGATCGCGCGCAGCCGCTTCTTGCGACGGTCGCTGGAAATCTATCGCGCGTTCCTTGTCACGGCCGGCTTGATGCTGCTCGTCAGCGCGGTGCTTACCGCGTTCAGCATCGACGGGCCCAATCTCGCCACCACCGATCTCGACGATCTGATCGACACGCCCATGGCAGCCTTGCGCGACATCCTGCTGTTTCGCCGCCAGCCGTATCTCGCTTCGGTGCTGCCGATGTACGCGTTCTTCGCCCTGCTGGTGCCGATGATTCTGCCGCTCGCGCGCAACAAGCCGTGGCTGTTGCTGGCGGGCAGCGTCGCGTTGTGGGCCGGCGCCCCGGCGATCGACGCCTATTTGCCCGCCGCGCCGGATACGCATTGGGACTTCAACCCGTTCGCCTGGCAACTGCTGTTCGTGCTCGGCGTGCTGGCGCGTTGCCAGCCGGTTTATCAGCGGGTCAGCGCACACCGTTTGGGTTGGCTGGTCAGCGTGCTGGCGCTCGCCGTGGTCGCGGCCGCCGCGTACTACAAGCTCTTTATCGAACGCGAGCCGCTCGACGGGAACTTCAAGCAGAATCTCTCGTACCTGCGCGCGGTGAATTTCCTCGCGATTGCCTGGCTGGTCGCGAACCTGATCGAGCTTGGCTGGGCGAAGAAGCTCGCGCAATGGTTGCCGTGGGTCGGCATGATTGGCCGTAAGGGGCTGTTGTGCTTTATCGCCGGCGCGGTGATTTCGCTGGTCGTCGATTCGGTGCTGGATGCTGCCACCGACGGCTATCTGAACTATCCGCTCGGCCTCCTCGCGGACCTGTTCGCGGTGGGCGCGCTGTTCGCTGTCGCGAAAGCGTCGGAGCCGTTCACGCGCTTCTTTGCCCGGCTCGCTGCCCGGCGCCTGGGCACTTCGCCCTGAGAGCCACGCCC
Source organism: Paraburkholderia sp. IMGN_8 (assembly GCF_038050405.1). Classification (NCBI taxonomy): domain Bacteria; kingdom Pseudomonadati; phylum Pseudomonadota; class Betaproteobacteria; order Burkholderiales; family Burkholderiaceae; genus Paraburkholderia; species Paraburkholderia sp. IMGN_8. The sequence continues at coordinate 2,236,804 of NZ_CP150901.1, forward strand.
CGCGCCTGCGATCGCTCGCCGCATTGCCGGCGCCCACTGCCGGCGCCCACTGCCGACGCCCACTGCCGACGCCACTACCGATACTGATAGCATCATGGCCGCGCACGACCTGCGCGGTCGCTTCCCACCCTGATATGCGCTTATTTCTAGATACTAGGCTGCTTGCGCTGTGCGCCGCCGCCGGCGACGACGACCTCGCCATCCAGGCCGACGCATCGTCTCGCTACACGCATCTTCGGCTGGCGGGCAATCCAGCGTCGCTGCGCATCATCGACGGCGGTCACACTTGGGATGTGTGGAGCGCATTGCAGCCGGCCGCGCTGAAATACACGCTCGGCTGCGTGAAGCCGGCTTCGCACGACCAGGAAAAGTGAGCTGGCGAATCAGGTGTCGTTCCTGATCGCAGGACAACTGGCCGGCGTGCAACTATTGCACGAGATCGGTCCACAGCACCATGAGTACGGTCATGAGCGCGGGCCCGATGAACAGGCCCAGCAGCCCGAACGTCTCCGCGCCACCGAGAATGCCGAACAGCACCAGCAGGAAGGGCAAACGCGTCGAGTTGCCGATCAGCACCGGCCGCACGAAATGTTCGGCGATGAACACCACGACAGAGCCGAACACCGCCAGCCCGATGGCCGCGGCAACCGAGCCTTGCGAGAACAGCCACAAGGCCGCGAGGAAAAACGTGATCGGCGCGCAGAACGGCAGCATCGCGGCGATCGCCGTGACGAGCCCGAGCAGCGCAGCATGCGGCAAGCCCGTGACGAAATAAGCGATGCCGATCAACGCGCCCTCGCCGAATCCGACCACGACCAGTCCTGAGACCGTGCCGCGCACCGCCGCGGCCATGCGCTCGACGAGGTGCGCACCGTCGTCGCCGAAGCCGCGCCGCACGCCTTTGAGAATCGCGCCGGACAGATGCGGCCCCGCCTGAAAAATCACGAACAGCGTGACCAGCATGAACGCGAACACCATCACGCCGTGCACCGCGCGCGCGCCGAAGTGCCGCCCGAGCGTCATCACCGTGGTGCTGTGCAGGCCTTTCATCGCCGCCGAGTCGCGTAACGGCTGAGCGAGGTTGGCCTGCCACCACGCCGAAATCTGTTGCACGCCGAACGGCAAACGCTCGATGAAGCTCGGCATCGCGATGCCGTTTTCCTGAGCGGCGCTGAACCAGTCCGACAGGTCGCGGGCTTCGCGTAACGCTTGTGCGATGCCGATGCCGACCGGCAACACCACCAGCAGTGCAATCGCGAGCGTCAACAGCGCGGCGATCAGCGTGGTGCGGCCGGTGAACCAGTGGCTTCCCTCCACCTTGCTCAACAGCGGCCACAGAGCGATCGCGATGACGCCCGCCCAGGCCACCACCGCAATGAAGTCCCGTACGACCCACAACGCCAGCAGCACCAGTGCGATGTACAACACGAGCGACGCGGCCTTCTGCTTTTTCAGGCAACTGGGTGTCGGCGATTCGGGCGGAGCAACCGGGGGGAGTGAAATCATGTGACCTCTTGTCGATATGTGCGCGAGCCGACCGGAAAAATGCAAACCCGCTACACTTGCATTGCACGACCGCTCAACAATATTCACATCTTAAAGGAAGCACCGGCGCCCTTTACAGACGGCCGCTCTCGTCGCACTGCATACAACACTACGTTGCAAAAATCCGCGCTATCACAAAATCTGACTCGGTAATGCCCGCGAAACCCCGTCGTTTCGTGTGAATGCGAATGTCAAGTTTCATTGTTGCTAATTCGGGAACAGTGTTTCAACTGCGGCACAATGGCTATCCAGGGCGCGTGGGACTACATTCGGCGGACCACACTACGGAGCCGACCATGATGACCATAGAGTCCATCCCCCTTGACGGTGCCAATGGCGTACGCATCGAGATTCTCGAGCGCTCCGACACCACGCTGGTGATCCGCTGGGTCGAGCCTGGGCGCTGCCATTATGGCGAGCAGCGGTGGCGCCGGCGGTCGGCGCATACTTCCGGTACATGCGCCGTGTCGCGGCGGAAGATTCGCCGCGGAGATGCTGTTTTTAAACCGGCTGAGCGGCCGGCGCCATCTAATGCTTCGGCGATGATTTCAGCTGAGGTGTTGTGCGCTCTCGCTGATGAGGTTTGATTTTTTCGTTTTTCTTCGTTCTTCTTTCTGATTTTGTTTTGTTTTTTTAGTCGTGCAAATGTTGCATGTGGTGGCTTTTTCTGTTTGCCTGCGCGGCGCTTTTTGGTTGTTTGCCTACGGCGTTGCCTTTCCTTGCTTTCTTATTGGTTTATTAGCGTTGCCCCTGTGCGGGGCGGCACCTACTTTTCTTTGCCGGCCTGTAAAGAAAGTAGGCAAAAGAAAGCGGCTCAAACCGCTAATTCTTAAGCGGGTCCCCTGGCTTGGAGGAGGCAGCGGAGCATCTGGAATCGGTGCCCTCGCACATTCAACCTTGGTGACAAGGCAGTCATACTTCCGGCGGCGCTGCGCGCGCCGAAGCGGTACTTCATCAAGCCGCCCGCCGGTTTCAGCGCTCGACGGTACTTCATCAAACCACCTACCAGTTTCGGTGCTCGGTGGTACTTCATCAAACCGCTTGGCGGTTTTGGCGCTCAACGGTACTTCACTAAACCGCTCACTGGTTTCAGCGCCGGCGTCTTGCAACGGGTAGTGGATCGCACTTGTACAATTCGGCGCCTCACCGAGGCAAAGCCGATGGCCCTCACCGCGCACAATCGAGGCCCCTGGTTTCCCGTTCGGACCGTTTCGGCGAGCACGTAGTGCGAGGCGGGAAGAATGATGCCGGAAGCGCACACGCCCCATCGGTTTTGAGAAGCACCGCTGCGGCGCGCGCAGCGCCGCCGGAAGAATGACTGCCTTGTCACCAGCGCGGAGTGTGCGAGAGCACCGATTCCAGATGCACCACTGCCTCCTCCAAGCCAGGAGACCCGCTTAAGAGCTAGCGGTTTGAGCCGCTTTCTTTTGCCTACTTTTCTTTGCGGCCGGCAAAGAAAAGGTGCCCCCCGCACAGGGGGAACGCTAATAAACCAATATCAATTCAAGGAAAGGCCAACGCCGTAGGCAAACAGCCAACAACCAACGGCAACGGCAAACAAGACCAAGACCAAGAAAAAACCACACCGTAGGTACAAAGACAACCCCGCCGGGAGGGCAAACAAAACCAGTCATATTCCCCAAATTGCGACCTTGCGCCACGCCCGCCGCCTGCGTTAATGTGGGCCTCATTGCGGCAAGTCACCCCGACCACGCCACTGGTCGCGCTATAGTGACCCGCAATCCCACCCATCGCGCTGCGAACCCTTCAGCGCTGTTAGAGGCCATACCATGGCAGAAGACACCCCCGAAACCCGCGTAGCAGAGGCAGCGGCGCCCGCTGCTCAACTAGTTGCGCCGCAACAATTCTCCCTCGACGTTCTGCTCGAAAAATACGCGAAAGGCGACGAGCAATCGGCCGACGACGTATTCAAACGCGTCGCCCACGGCGTCGCCCAAGCAGAACCGGAAGCGCTGCGCGAATCGGTGGAAGCAAGCTTCGTCGACAATCTGCGTCACGGCGCGCTCGGCGCCGGCCGCATTATGAGCGCGGCCGGAACAGGCATCGCTGCCACCCTCATCAATTGCTTCGTGCAACCGGTCGGCGATTCGATTCAGGGTGTCGACGAGCAAGGTCTGCCCGGCATCTACGTGGCGTTGTTGCAAGCCGCTGAGACAATGCGCCGCGGCGGCGGCGTCGGTTATAACTTCTCCGCTATCCGGCCCAAAGGCGCGCGCGTTCACACCACCAGTTCGTCGGCGTCAGGACCGTGCAGCTATATCGATGTGTTCGATGCGTCATGCCGCACCGTCGAAAGCGCCGGCTCACGGCGCGGCGCCCAAATGGCGGTGCTGGATTGCAATCATCCCGACCTGCTCGAGTTCATCGAGGCAAAACATTCGAAAGGCCGCTGGAACAATTTCAATGTGTCGGTCGCGGTCACCGACGAATTCATGCGCGCCGTCGAAGAAGATCAACCCTGGCAGCTCGTCCATCGCGCAGATCCGTCGCCCGCGCTGCGTGCCGCCGGCGATGTGCGGCAACGCGACGACGGCTTGTGGGTCTACAGCGAGAAGCCTGCCCGCGAAATCTGGGATCGCATCATGCGCTCCACCTACGATGTCGCGGAGCCCGGCATCGTGTTCATGTCGCGCATGAACGAGGACAACAATCTGCGCGCGCTCGAAACCATCCGCGCCACCAATCCGTGCGGCGAACAGCCGCTTCCGGCGTACGGTTGCTGCAATCTCGGCCCGTTGAATCTCACGCGCTTTGTGATCGATCCGTTCACGCAAATGAAAGGCGGCAAGCCTTCCTTCGACTGGGACGGGCTCGCCCAACGCACGCGCACACAAGTGCGCTTTCTCGACAACGTGCTCGACGTCACGCTGTGGCCGCTGCCGCAGCAATACGACGAATCGCGCGCCAAGCGGCGTATCGGCGTGGGCTTCACCGGGCTCGGGGATACGCTGGTGATGCTCGGCCTGCGCTACAACTCGCAGGAAGGACGCGATTTCGCGGTGCGCATCGCGCGCCTGATGCGCGACGAGGCATATCGAGCGTCGGTGGAACTGGCGCGCGAACGCGGCGCGTTTGCGCTGTTCGACGCCGAGCCCTATCTGGCGGCCGGCACATTCGCGTCGCGTCTGCCCGACGACATCAAGGACGCCATCCGCCGCGACGGCATTCGCAACAGCCATTTGCTGTCGATCGCGCCGACCGGCACCGTCAGTCTCGCATTCGCGGACAACGCGTCGAACGGCATCGAACCCGCCTTTTCGTGGACCTACACGCGCATGAAAGTGATGGCCGACGGCAGCCGCGAATCGTTCGACGTCGAAGACTATGCGTATCGGCTCTATCGCGAACTCGGCGGCGATGTCAAAACGTTGCCGGACTATTTTGTCAGTGCGCTCGACATGTCGGCGCGCGACCATCTCGACATGATGGCCGCCGTGCAGCCTTACGTGGATACGTCGATCTCGAAGACGGTGAACGTGCCGGCGGACTATCCATTCGAAGCGTTCGAAAGCCTCTATTTCGACGCGTGGAAAGGCGGACTCAAGGGCCTCGCCACTTACCGGCCCAACGAAACACTCGGCGCGGTGCTCAGCGTGAGCCCGCAGCAAGCGGACGACACCCTGGCCGAAACGGACCTCGATCCACTGCGCATCGCGATCGACCATCGGCCTAAAGGTGAATTGCCGGCGATCATCGAAAAAGTCGAGTATCTGACGCAAGCCGGCAAAAAATCGCTGTACGTGGCGGTGTCGTTCATTGAAGTGACGGGGCGGCTCGGCGGCGAGGATGTCACGATCGAGCGCCCTATCGAGTTCTTCATTCCGACCGGTCAGCGCGACGAGTCGCAGCAATGGATCACCGCCACGATGCGCTCACTGTCGCTCGCCGCGCGCGGCGGCTTTGTCGCGCGTAATCTGCAGGATATGCGCAAGGTTTCGTGGGATCGCGGGCAGGTTCGGCTCGGTGAGGTGCAGCGGCTCGACGGTCATCGCACGCCGCGTTGGCACGATTCGGAAGTCGCGGCGCTCGCTTTTGCGATCCAGCAGATTCTGCATCGGCGTGGCTTTCTCGACGCCGAAGGCAATCAGGTGCCGTCGCGAATGCTCGCGCGCCTGCCGCGCGGGCAGATGAAGGCCGAAACCGCGCTGGCGGCGGATTTCGGCATACGCCCTCATCCGGGCGACGCTGAAGAGGCCTCCGCGCAACCCGGTGGCGGGCCTGGACTGCACACCATGCTCGGACGCAAATGCGGCTCGTGCGGTGCGAATGCGGTGATCCGCAAGGACGGCTGCGATTTTTGCACCGCTTGCGGCGAAGTCGGCGCGTGCGGGTGAGCGTGCAACGCGCGCCGGAGCACGGCGCGCGGCTTCAGATCGGCGTCAATACCGCATTGCCCGCAAAGTGCCGTGTCGCGTTAGCCAGAAAGTTGTCCACTGAGGCCGTGATCGCTTCCGGCGAGCGGCCGCCCACATGAGGCGTCAACACGACGTTGCGCAGCGCCAGCAGCGCCTCGGGCGGATGCGGCTCGCCCTCGTAGACATCGAGTCCCGCGCCGGCAATCGTCCTCGCGGTCAGCGCCTCTGCTAACGCAGCCGTATCCACCACGCTGCCGCGCGATACGTTGACCACGAAGCCGTTTTCCCCCAGCGCCTCCAGCACGGTCTTGCCGATCAGATGATGCGTGCCGGCGCCGCCGGGCGTCGCCACCACCAGAAAATCGCACCACTGCGCGAGGTCCACGACGCTGTCGAAATAGCGCAGCGACGAGCCTTCGCGCGGCTTGCGGTTGTGATACCCGATTTCCATGTCGAAACCGGCGCCGCGGCGCGCGATCTTCTCGCCGATGTTGCCGAGCCCGACAATACCGAGCCGCTTGCAGGAGACGTTCGGCTGCATCGGCAGCACGTCGCGCCAGATGCCGTCGCGGGTGGCCCGATCGAGTTGCGGTACGTCCCGCACCACCGCCAGCAGCAATGCGAAAGCGTGGTCGGCCACGCAATGATCGTTGGTGCCGGCGCCATTGGCGAGCACGATATCGCGCGAGCGGGCGTGGTCGATAGCCAGATTTTCGAAGCCGGCGCCGAGCGCGCTGACAAATTCGAGCTGCGGCATCCGATCGATTTCAGCCGCCGTCAGACCGGTCGTACCGTTGGTGAGTACGGCACGGATGGTGTCGCCGCACTGCGCGATCGCGGTGGCGCGCTGGGTGGAATCGGGAGCGTAGATGACGTCGAAGGCGGCCTCGACACTGGCGCGGCTTGCTTCGTTCAAGTGAATCAGAACCAGCAGGGATGGCTTCATGACCTGGACGCGTTTTTTTGACGGGAGGTTTAGACAGCACGTGCAGCAGGCGTGAGTTTAACAAGGCATACGCCGGCGCGCTGACAAGCATCGCGAGCGAACATATCCCGCTTGGGGTCTCGCGCATCAACCGTTTTCAGCCGTCTAAAGTCCGCCGCCATCGCGCCGTTATTCCCATAGGTAGAGCAACGCATATGCGCTTCGTGGCACGCCTTTCTGCAACCCGAGCCCGAGCCGTCCTAAAATAGCTCGAACTCCGACCACGGAACCCTCATGCTTGATACCCTCCCGCGCGGCCCAGTGCCCGCCAACGACGCCCCGCAGGAAGTCCCCTTGCGGGACGACTCCGAGATGTTCGAACTCGCGCCCGTCTCGCTCTGGCTCGAAGACTTCAGCGGCGTACGCGCATTGTTCGACACGTGGCGGGCGCAAGGCGTCACGGATCTGCGCGCGCATTTCGCCGAAGACCCGAGCCGCGTCGCCGAATGCGCACATAGCATTCGCGTGATCAAGGTCAATCAGAAGACACTCACGCAATTCGAAGCCACCGACTTCGCCGCGCTCAACGGCAATCTTGCCGCGGTGTTTCGCGACGACATGCTGAAGACTCACCTCGAGGAACTGTGCCAGTTGTGGGCCGGGCAATCGCACTTCACGAGTCAGACGGTCAACTACACGCTCGGCGGACGACGGCTCGACGTGCTGCTCAAGGGCGCCGTGCTGCCCGGCCACGAAGCACGTTGGGACCGCGTGCTCGTTTCGGTCGAAGACATCACCGAACTGGAAGGCGCGCGGCATCGCGTGACGCTTGCCGAACAGTATGTGCGCGGCCTGTTCGAACATTCGCCGGTATCGCTGTGGGTGGAGGATTTCAGCGCCGTCAAGCGCCTGCTCGACGAAGCACGCTCGGCCGGCATCAGCGATTTTCGCGTGTTCACCGACGTGCATCCCGAGTTTGTCGAACGCTGCATGCAGGAAATTCACGTGCTCGACGTGAACCAGCACACACTGGAGATGTTCGCGGCGAAAGACAAAAAAACGCTGCTGGCGCGCCTGCCGGACGTATTCCGCGACGACATGCGCCCGCATTTCCGCGAACAATTGATCGACTTGTGGGACGGCAAGCTATTCCAGCAGCGCGAGGTACTCAACTATTCGCTCGACGGCAACGAGGTGCACGTGCACCTGCAATTTTCGGTGCTGCCCGGTCACGAACGCGCATGGGACCTGGTGCTGGTGGCCCTTACCGACATCACGGCGCGCAAAAAGGCCGAGGCCTATCTGGAATTTCTCGGCAAACACGACGTCCTGACCAAACTGCGCAACCGCTCCTTCTACGTGGACGAACTGAACCGGCTGGAGCGCAAGGGGCCGTGGCCGGTGACGATCGTCATGGCCGATCTGAACGGGCTCAAACGCGTGAACGATCAACTCGGGCACGCCGCCGGCGATGCCCTGCTACGGCGCGCCGGCGAGGTGCTCGCCAAGGCGATGGATACACCGTTCCATGCAGCGCGCATCGGCGGCGACGAGTTTGCGATCCTGATGCCGGATACCGACGAGCGCGGTGGCGCAGCGATGATCGACGCGATCCGCCAACTGGTCGATCTGAACAATCAGTTTTATCCGGGCTCGCTGCTGAGTTTTTCAATGGGCGCGGCGACCTGCCAGCGCGGCGATCGACTCGAAGCCGGCGTGCAGCGCGCCGATCTGCTGATGTATGAGGAAAAGCGCGCGCACTATACGAATCAACAGGGTTCGGCCGCACAGGGCGACTGAGCGCTGGAACGTGGGTCGGCAGCGCGGCACGACGGCGGTCGGCAGCTGGCCGAACGGGTCCGGCCGGGAGCACATCCGCTATAATCGCCAGCCCTGAAGTTGTCCGCGGCAAGCCGCGGTTTGGAAAGAAAATCATGTCGACGATTCCCGCCTGCCCCCAATGCGGCATGGAAAATACTTACCCGGACGGCGACAACTACGTCTGCCCGGATTGCGCTCACGAATGGCCGATGACGAACGCCGCCGTCGCTGACGACGCCGACGACCGCGTCGTCAAGGACGCCAACGGCAACACGCTCGCCGACGGCGACGCCGTGGTGCTGATCAAGGACCTGAAAGTGAAAGGCTCGTCGATCACCCTGAAAATGGGCACCAAGGTGAAGAGCATCCGCCTTGTCGGCGGCGATCATGAAGTCGACTGCAAGATGGACGCTGGCAATTTCATGCTGAAGGCGGCCTATCTGAAGAAGGTCTGACGCACACCTAACGCAACCGAGGAACGGCACCGATGCTTTCCCACGTATTCGTCGGCATTGCCGATTTCGAGCGCGCTTTCGGCTTTTATAGCGTGCTGATGGACACGCTGAATCTGAAGCTGAAGTTCCGCGACGACGACGCGTGCTGGGCCGGCTGGATGGCCGCGGATCAGCCACGGCCGCTGTTTCTGATCGGCAAGCCCTACGACGGCCGACCGGCCGCGGTCGGCAACGGTCACATGCTGGCGCTGCTGGCCACGGACCGCGCGACAGTCGATCGCGCGTATGCCGCGGCACTCGCTCACGGCGGTGCCTGCGAAGGACCGCCGGGATTGCGTCCGCAGTATCACGCGCACTATTATGGCGCGTACTTTCGCGATCCAGATGGCAACAAGCTTTGCGTGTGTTGCCACGAACCGGAAGCACCGGCAGCAAATCCGGCGTCAAACTAAGCGCCAACCAAACGCCAACTAAGCGCGCGGAAAGCGCAATTCGAAGCGCACGACGCCCGGCACCGGGCACACCACGCGTGCGCTGCCGCCATGCAGATGCATGATCGCCTTGACGATCGCGAGCCCCAACCCGTTCGATTCGGTGAACTCACTGCGCGCCGCATCGGCGCGATAGAAGCGATCGAACAGACGGTCCAACTGCTCGCGGGGAATCGGCTCACCGTCGTTTTCGACCGTCACGGTCGCGCCCTGTTCGTCCTGCACGCCGCTCAAACGCACGACCGTATCGCACGCGCCATATCGCACCGCATTGACGACGAGATTGTTGATCGCCCGCCGGCATAGCATAGGATTGACCGACGCCACGCCCTCGGCGTCGACGGTAAAGCGCATGCCGCGCTCGTCGGCGGGACCTTCAAAATAATCTGCGATCCTTACTAGTTCACCGCGCAGATCGACCGCCTCGCGCTCGATCGACAACGTCGCATGATCCGCATGCGCAAGAAACAGAATGTTCTCCGCGATGTGGCTCAAACGGTTCAGTTCCTCGAGATTCGATTCGAGCAATTGCTGGTACTCGTCGGGCTCGCGCGGTTTTGCGAGCGTGACCTGGGTCTGGCCGATCAACGCGCCGACCGGCGTACGGATTTCATGCGCGAGATCGGCCGAAAACTGCGACAGGCGCTGATAGCCATCGGCGAGACGGTCGAGCATGGCGTTGAAGGCGTGCGTGAGCTGGCGCAATTCGACCGGCGCGGCCTCGCTGTCGAGCCGCACCGACAGGCTCGTCGGACTGATCTGCGCCGCACGTGTGGCGATCTCGCGCACCGGCCGCAAGGCGCGGCGCAGCACATAGTAGGCAAGCAGCGTCGCGGCCAGCATGCCGGTCAGGGTCGCGAGCACGATGCGATTGCGGTATGCAGCGAGCATCTGCACTTCATGTGTCATTGGATGTGCGGCGATGACTTCGACTTCGGTGCCGTCCTCGCGCGCCTGGGTCGTGGCGATCGCCCAGTGAACCGGCACGCCGTCCGGTAGCACGGTCTGACGGATGTCGGCGGGGGTCGGCAAGTGCCCCGCCGCGCCGGCCTGCAAAGGCGGCACCGCGACGTTGCCCGGGTTGACGTCGATGAACGGCGCTTCGCCCGGCCTGCGAAACAGCAGCACGTCCTCTTCGGCGCCGAGCATGGTTTCGAACAGCAAGGGCCGATTCTTCAATTCGCTGACCGAGTACAGGTCGCGCACGATCCGGCTGAAATGCTCGACGCGCCCGGTGAGCACCACGTCGGCGCGCTGCCGCAACGACACTTCGGCGGAGTGATAGAAATAAACGCCGAGTGTGCCGATCACCACGCACGCGATCGATGCGAACAGCACCGTGGTGCGGGCCGTCAGCGAACGCCCCGTCCACAGTTTCATGAGCCGTCGCCGAAGGTGTAGCCGATGCTGCGCACCGTATGGATCAGCTTCTTTTCGAACGGATGATCGATCTTGGCGCGCAGCCGCTTGACCGCTACGTCGACCACGTTGGTGTCGCTGTCGAAGTTCATGTCCCACACTTCGGACGCGATCTGGGTTCGCGACAGCGCTTCGCCCTGCCGTCGCACCAGCAGATGCAGCAGCATGAATTCCTTGTTGGTGAGCGGAATCTCCACGCCTTCGCGCGTCACCTTGCGGCGCAATACGTCGAGCTTGAGGTCGGCAATCTCGAACACATCGCTCTCGCGGATCACGCCGCGGCGCAGCAGCGTGCGGATGCGCAACACCAGTTCGGTGAACGAGAACGGCTTGACGAGGTAATCGTCGGCGCCGAGCTCGAGGCCGCGGATGCGGTCGCTGACGTGATCGCGCGCGGTCAGGAAAATCACCGGCAAATCGCGCCGCGCCCGCAAGGTGCGCATGATTTCCCAACCGTCGATGCCCGGCAGCATCACGTCCAGCACCACGAGGTCATAAGGGTGTTCGAGTGCCATATGCAGGCCATCCGTGCCGGTGCGCGCGAGATCGACCGCGTAGCCGCTTTCGCGCAAACCCTTCTTCAGGTAGTCGCCGGTTTTCGGATCGTCTTCGATGACGAGGATGCTCATGATGCTGAATGCTCCAGCCCAGGCGCTGGTCCCCGGGCGTTGGACGTAGATATGGCGGTCATTCTACGTGTTAGCCGCGCGCCGTTCATGACGTTTTTGTCATCCGTCTGTCACCCGCCGGAGCCAACCGCTCGCCTAACCTGCCCCTATCCCTCACCACCCAGGAGCAGATTCATGAAGATCGTTTCCGCGAATGCACTGCGCGCCATCGTCGCCCCTGCACTCGTTGCCGGCACCTTGCTTGCGGCAGGACCGGCTGCGCAAGCCCAGAACACCGCGCCCACCGGCGTGCGCGGCACGGTCACGTCGCTTTCGGGCGATCTGCTCAAGGTTCACACGCGCGACGGCAACGACGTCGACGTGAAACTCGCCAAAGACACGCCGATTCGCGGCGTCGCGATCGCCAACGTGAACGATATCAAGCCGGACAGCTATGTCGGCACGGCCGCCATCCCGCAAGCCGACGGCACGCTGAAGGCGCTCGAAGTGCACGTGTTCCCGGCCAGCATGCGCGGTGCCGGCGAGGGTCACCGCCCCTGGGATCTCGGCTCGAACAGCACGATGACCAACGGCACTGTCGGCTCGCTGGTGGTCAGCAATGGCCGCACGATCACCGTCAAATACAAGGATGGCGAGAAGAAGATCGTGATTCCGCAAGACGTGCCGATCGTCAGCCTCGAATCGGGCGACCGTTCATTGCTGGTGCCGGGCGCGAAAGTCGTGCTGTTCGCGCACAAGGAAGCCGACGGTTCGATGGCGGCGAACTTCATCTCCGCGGGTGAGCACGGTCTGACGCCGCCGATGTAATACGGCTTGACCGGTTATGCAAAAAGGGCCGCGTCCTCCGTTGCTCACGACGCGGTTTCCGATTTCTCCGACTTCATCGGCTTCGTTTAGCACCGTCCACCATGTCTGAACCGCAAAAGCGCCTTGTCGTCCATCCGCTCGTCGTACGAATCACGCATTGGATCAACGCGTTTGCGATGGTCTGCATGGTGATGAGCGGCTGGGCGATCTACAACGCGTCGCCGTTCTTTCCGTTCAGATTCCCGCCGTGGGCGACCGTCGGCGGCTGGCTGGGCGGCTCGATTGCATGGCATTTCGCGGCGATGTGGCTGCTGTGCGCGAACGGCCTGCTCTATCTGGCGTATGGCATCGGCCGTGGGCATTTCCGCCGCAAGCTCTTGCCGGTTCGTCCACGCGATGTGGTGCGCGACGCGGCGCTGGCGATGCAATTCAAGCTGTCGCACGATACCGGCAAATATAACGCGGTGCAGCGCACGCTATATCTGTTCGTGTTGCTGCTCGGCGTGCTGCTGGTCGCATCGGGACTGTCGATCTGGAAACCGGTGCAGTTTTCGTGGCTCACCGCGCTATTCGGCGGTTTCGATTTCGCGCGGCGCGTGCATTTTGTCGCGATGGCGGGCGTGGTCGGGTTTGTCGTCGTGCATCTGGCACTGGTGCTGCTGGTGCCGCGCACGCTGCTGCCGATGTTGACCGGCCGCGCCAAACACGCCGCGCAGGAAGGGACCCGAGCATGAGCACATCCAAACCAGCAGGCGCGCGCGAAAAACGCATCGTTCTAGCTGACCATCAGCCGCAAATCGAGCGCTTGCAGCGGCGCCTGTTCCTGCGCTCGTCGCTGTCGATCGGCGCACTCGCGATGCTGTCCGGCTGCAACATACAGGACGGCGATTCGGCCGACAAGGTGCTGTGGGCCATGTCGCGCTGGAACGATCGCGTGCAAGCGTGGCTCTTCGACCGTAACAAGCTCGCGCCGACCTATTCGGCGAGCGAGATCACCAACCCGTTTCCGTTCAACGCGTTCTACTCCGAGTTCGACGCGCCGGACATCGACGGCTCGACGTATCAGTTAGAAGTGTCGGGATTGGTGTCGGACAAACGCTCGTGGAATCTCGATCAACTGCGCGCGTTGCCACAGACTTCACAGATCACGCGCCACATCTGCATTGAAGGATGGAGCGCGATTGGGCAATGGCGAGGCATACCGTTTCGCACATTCCTCGAACGCATCGGCGCCGATCTGACTGCGCGCTATGTCGGCTTCAAATGTGCGGACCGCTATTACTCGAGCCTCGACATGGCGACGGCGCTGCATCCGCAAACCCAACTGACGCTCGATTTCGGCGATGCGCCGCTGCCCGCCAAGTACGGCTATCCGTTGAAGCTGCGCGTGCCGACCAAACTCGGCTTCAAGAATCCGAAGCACATCGCGGCGATTTTCGTCACCAACACCAATCCGGGCGGCTACTGGGAAGACCAGGGGTATAACTGGTTCAGCGGCTTATAAATCTTGAGAGAGTGCGTGCTTCGTTTATACGGCCGTCACGTATCGTTCAACCGGCTTGACCACGCGCGGCGGCGGCGCGTCGTACACGGTACGCATGCGTTTGACTTCGTCGACCGGGCTGAGGCCGAACAGGCGCTTGAACTCGCGGCTAAATTGCGACGCGCTTTCGTAACCGACTCGCGCCGCGGCTGCGCCTGCGTTCAAACCATCCTGCACCATCAGCAAACGTGCATGATGCAAACGCGTGGTCTTCACGTATTGCATCGGCGAGGTAGACGTCACGGCCTTAAACTGCGCATGAAACACCGCGAGGCTCATACCTGCTTCGGCGGCCAGCGTATCGACATCGAGCTGACCATGATAGTCGGCATGAATGCGCCGTAGCGCCTTTGCGATGCGGCCGAAATGATTCTGATGCGTGAGCGCCGCGCGAATCGCATCGCCCTGCTCGCCGGTCAGCACGCGATAGCAGATTTCGCGGACCACGCCTGGCGCCAGAATGCGCGCATCGAGTGGCGAGGCCAACGCTTCCATCAGCCGCTGCACCGCATTGCTCAGGGCCGGATCGAGCGGCGTCGAATAGATGCCGAGCGGCTCGTTCTGCGCGGCACCTTGCGCTTCGTTCAGCGCCATCAACAACTCGGCCACCATGGTCAGATCGACGCGCACCGAGATGGCGAGAAACGGCTCCTCCGGGCTCGCTTCCGTCTCGCATTCGAACGGCAGCGGCACCGACAGTACGAGGTACTGTTGCGCGTCGTACTGGAACACCTGCTCGCCGATGAAACCGCGCTTGCGGCCCTGGCAGACGATCACGATACTCGGCTCGTAAAGCACGGGCCTTCGTTGCATCGGGTGATTGGCGCGTAGCAGACTGACGCCCTCCAGACTGGAGCGCGTAACGCCCTCGACGGGCGCCAGCGCATCGAACAGTGCGGCCAGACGCCGCTGATCGGGATTGGCGGAAGCGGGTTCAACGGAAGGTGTGGACATGACGATATGGTGACGCACGAGAGAATAGTGCTTGAAATTTAGCACCAAACATCCTACCGCGCTGCTCGCCAGGAGTTTTAGGCAAATCTTCAAGACATTCAGGTATTCCCGGGCTCGCTCCCGGCTCCTACTATGGGAACCCTGCCGGATCATCTTTTTCCGCGCTGCGCCGGACTCGGTTGGCGAATCACTCATTCGGTGAATTTGCCGGCCGCCGCCGGCGCCGTGATCCCGGTTCCTGACAAGGATTGGCCGCATCGGCGACGCGTGTCGCCATCGTCGGCGCCTTGTGACATCCCCCTCTTTGCTGGAGTTACCCATGAGCACGACTTATGCCTATGCAGCGACCGACGCCACCGCGCCGCTCGCCCCGTTCGAACTTCAGCGTCGCGAACTGCGCGCCCATGACGTGCAGATGGAAGTCCTGTTTTGCGGCGTGTGCCATTCCGATTTGCATCAGGCACGCAATGAATGGAAGAACACGGTTTATCCGGTCGTACCGGGCCACGAAATCGTCGGCCGCGTGACCGCGGTTGGTGCGGACGTGACGAAATACAAGGCGGGCGATCTGGTGGGCGTGGGTTGCCTGGTCGATTCGTGCCGCACGTGCGCGAGTTGCGAGGAAGGTCTCGAACAGTATTGCGAGAACGGTTTCGTCGGCACGTATAACGGCGTGGACCGTGTTGACGGACAGATCACTTACGGCGGCTATTCGACGCAATTAGTGGTGGACGAAGCGTTCACGCTACGTGTGCCGAAGAATCTCGACCCGGCGGGTGTTGCGCCGTTGCTGTGCGCCGGCATTACGACTTATTCGCCGCTGCGGACCTGGGGCGCCGGACCTGGCAAGAAAGTCGGGATTGTCGGCCTGGGCGGCCTGGGCCACATGGGCGTGAAGCTGGCGCGCGCGATGGGCGCGCATGTGGTGTTGTTTACGACGTCGCCTTCGAAGATCGAGGATGCCAAGCGGCTTGGCGCACATGAAGTTGTCATTTCCCGGAATCCGGAAGAGATGCAAGCTCATCTGAATAGCTTCGATCTCATTCTGAATACTGTGGCTGCGCCGCATGATCTGAATCCGTTTTTGAATTTGCTTCGACGTGATGGGACGATGACGTTGGTCGGTGCTCCTGAGCATGATCATCCGTCGCCGCAGGTGTTCAATTTGATCTTTAAGCGCCGCCGGCTTGCTGGGTCGTTGATCGGCGGGATCGCCGAGACGCAGGAGATGCTGGATTTCTGTGGCGAGCACGGGATTACTTCCGATGTTGAAGTTATTCCTATGCAAGGGATTAATGAAGCATACGAGAGGATGCTTAAGAGCGATGTTAAGTATCGGTTTGTGATTGATCTGGATTCCCTCCGGAAGTAGTTGTTTTTTTGCCTATGCGGCGCTTATTTCTGTGTGCCTACGGCGTTGGCCTTTCCTTGATTTGATATTGGTTTATTAGCGTTCCCCCTGTGCGGGGGGGCACCTACTTTTCTTTGCCGCCGCAAAGAAAAGTAGGCAAAAGAAAGCGGCTCAAACCGCTAATTCTTAAGCGGGTCCCCTGGCTCGGAGGAGGCAGTGGTGCATCTGGAATCTGTGCTCTCGCACATTCCACGTTCGTGACAAGGCAGTCATCCTTCCCGCCTCGCGCTGCGCGCTCGCCGGAACGGTTTGCCAGGCAAACCAGTGGCTTCGCTTTGGTTCAGCGGGGGCAATCGGCTTCGCCTCGGCTAGGCACCGGAATTTTGGAGTGCAAGACACCACACCAAGCGAAACGTCGCCGCTGAAACTGATGGGCGGCTTTGTGAAGTAACACCGAACGCCGAAACCGCCAGGTGATTTGACAAGTTACAGCCGAGTGCCGAACCACCAGGCGGTTCGATGAAGTACCGCTGCGGCGCGCGCAGCGCCGCCGGAAGTATGACTGCCTTGTCACAAACGCTGAATGTGCGAGAGCACTGATTCCAGATGCTCCACTGCCTCCTCCAAGCCAGGGGACCCGCTTAAGGGTTAGCGGTGTGAAGCCGCTTTCTTTGCTTACTTTCTTTGCGGCGGCAAAGAAAGTAAGTGCCTGCCCCGCACAGGGGCGACGCTAATAGACCACTAAGAAATCAAGGAAAAGCCAACGCCGTAGGCAAACAGACAACAAGCGCCGCCTAGGCAAACAGAGAAAGCCACCGCAAAGGCAAAACCCCAAACCGAATGGAGTTGAACCGTGATTGACAGAATAACTGCAATGCGCACCTTCATCCGTATCGTGGATACAAACAGCTTCACCCGCGCAGCGGAGTCCTTAAACATCCCGAGGGCGACGGCGACAACGATCGTCCAGAACCTGGAAGCAATGTTAGGCACCGCCCTACTAACCCGTACGACGCGACGCCTGAGCATCACCCCGGAGGGCGCCGCCTACTACGAACGTTGTGCGCAAATCCTCGCCGACATCGACGAAATGGAAGCAAGCCTCCGTCATGCAACGGACAACCTGACCGGTCGTCTGCGCATTGAAATGCCCGGTGCAGTGGCAAGCGTCCTCGTCCTCCCGGCGCTGGAGGACTTCCACGCGCGCTTCCCTAACCTCGATCTGGCCATCGGCATCAGCAACCGCGCAGTGGATCTAATAGCAGAAGCGGTCGACTGCAGTATCCAGCTAGGCGAATTGCCAGATTCGAACCTGATCGCGCGACAGCTGGGAACCCTCGAGCACGTGACATGCGCAAGCCCCGCCTATCTGGCGCGTCACGGCACGCCGCTGAATCTCAGCGACTTGACAGAACACGTCGCGGTAAATTGCATGTCGCCACACACCGGCCGCGAAGTGGACTTCGACTTCGAAGTGGATGGCGAAGCGCAGAATGTAAAGGTAAAGGGCTTCGTCAAAGTCAGCGACGAGCAGGCCTATCTGACCTGCGGCCTGCAAGGCCTGGGCCTGATACAACCCGCGCGAATCGCCGCTCAGCCCTACCTCGACTCGGGACAGTTGCGCGAAGTGCTGCCGCAATGGAAACCGGTGCCCATGCCGGTCTCGGTCGCGTATGTGAAGAATCGCCGCGTGTCGCCGCGCGTGCGGGCCTTTGTCGACTGGCTCGCAGAACTGTTCGAGCAAGCCGAGCACGTCGATCAGGACCTCTCGCGCGTCCGTCAGTTGTTGCGCGGCCTGCATCCCGCTTAACCGCAACTGTGCGGGCTCGATGCAGACTCGCAGCTGAACGAACGCGCTAGTTCGGTAGTGTGACCGGCACCGGCCGCGTCAGCAAATCGACGTAGAAATTGAAAAAGCTCGGATCGTGCGCAACACCGTAATTCATGGAATCAGCTTCCTGCGTCTGAGGTCATCGAAAATGCCTATAAACATCGTTTCGGTATCGATAAATTCATGAAAACCGAATCGGCGCGCTTTCGAGCCGTCGCCGAACATGTCGTAATCCCACGAGAAAACGAAATCGGCAAAACGCCATGATGAGACGTCTTGATACGGCACCGCCTGCAAGCCATGTTTCGCGGCGATTGCGTTCCATAAGGGTTCTTTATCGGCCATGACCGTATCGAGCGACATCGGCAGCGGCGGCGCCACATCGAGTTCGAAATAACGGGCGATCTTCGGCCACATATCGTTCCAGCGGAACAGATCGCCGTTGTGGATATTGAACGCATGGTTCGCGGCGCGCGGCTCGGTCGCGGCCCAGATAGTTGCGTGCGCAAGCAAGCCGGCGTCGGTCATTTCGAGCAGCTTGTCATAAGCGCCGGGTTTTCCGGGAAAGCGCAACGGCAAGCCGAGTTCTTTCGACATCGATGCATACACGGCAATCGCCACCGCCAGATTCATCGGATTGCCAAGCGCAAAGCCGCCCACCACCGAAGGCCGGATCGCCGACCAGCTCCAGCGTTTGCCCTTTTGCCGCGACTCGAGAAACGTCTGCTGGTCGAACATGAACTCGGGCGGCATGAAGTGCGCATCGTCCTCGCGCGCCGGCGTCTTGAAGGGGCCGAGATGGCCGCCGTACACCTTGTAGCCCTGCATCAGACTCACGTGCTGCAGGCCCGCCGCCGCTGGTTCGATCGCGTCGATCACGTTGACCAGCATCGCCAGATTTGGCGGCACCAGTTCGGTCCAGGTGGGGCGATCCTGGTAGGCGGCGTAGAACACGTGCGTGACATGATCGAGCGAGCGCAACTTGGCCTGACTATCGGGAGAATCGAGCAGATCGACTGCGACGTACTGCACTCGTTCCTTTGCTACGCCCCCGCGACGCGCGAGGCCAATGACCTCCCAGTCGTCAAGTGTTGCCAGATGATCGACCAGATTGCGGCCGATCACGCCCTGTGCGCCCACTACCAGAGCGACTTTCTTTGCTACGTTCATTGTCATGCTCCCGATAAAACTTTTCGTTGCGACGGCCCACGCCGTGCGGTAATTGAAAGATATCGTCGCGACAGCGCTTTCGGTAGACTGCCGGGTGGCATATCACCTGTGAATTGAACTCACGATGGCACGTTTGGATGTGAACCGTTCCGGCGAACTCGAAGTGTTCGTGCGTGCGGTCGAACTGGGCGGTTTTTCGGCAGCGGCGCGCGCGTTGGGGATGACCCCGTCCGCAGTCAGCAAACTGGTGGCGCGGCTCGAAGCCCGGCTGGGTGCGCGCCTCGTGAACCGTTCGACGCGCAATCTGCAACTCACGCCCGAAGGCTGCGTGTTCTACGAACGCGGCGTGCGCGTGCTCGCCGAACTCGACGAAACCGAGCGCGGTGCGGCCACCGGCGCAACGCTTCGCGGCCGTCTGCGCGTGCACGCGAACGTGCCACTCGGACGGCACTACCTGCTGCCGCTGGCGCCTGCGTTTCTCGAAGCGTATCCCGACATCACGCTCGATATCGTGCTGACCGATCAGGTTGTCGACTTGCTGGAGCAGCGCACCGATGTCGCGCTTCGCAGCGGTCCGCTGAAGGACTCGCAACTGGTGGCGCGCAAGCTGGGCGATGCAAAAATGGTGATTGTCGGTGCGCCGGCCTATCTGGCACGCCATGGCACACCGCAGACTCCCGCTGATTTATCGGCGCACAACCGGCTCGGCTTTGGTTTTGCAAGGACTGCAAACGGCTGGCCGTTGCTCGACGGCGAACAACGCAGGATCGACGTGCCGGTCGAAGGCAACGCGCAGGTCAGTGACGGCGAAACGCTGCGCCAACTGGCGCTGGCCGGCGTGGGACTCGGCCGCCTTGCCGCCTTTCAGGTGCGTGAAGACGTGGCCGCCGGCCGCCTCGTCGTGCTGCTCGAAGCGTTCAATCCCGGCGACACCGAGCCGGTCAACGCGCTCTATCTCGGCCATGGCGGCCATCTGCCCGCGCGCGTGCGCGCTTTGCTCGATTTTCTGGTGGAGCGGATGCGCGTCGACTGACACGCGCATCCACCTTATGACGCAGATGCGGCGCAGGCTCAGGAACGCCGTGGTGGCCTATTCTGCCCCGCGGGCACATTCAGGCGCCGATCGCGCACCACCTGCCACGGCCGCAGCAGGTAAGCAATCGACGCGAAGCCGCTCCATATATGCACTAGGCGCGTGAACGGAAACACCAGAAACAGCGTCATGCCGAGGAACATATGGGCCTTGAACACCCAGCTCGCTTCACTGATCAGCGCCGCGGCGCCGCCCTGGAACGTGACGATGTGCTGCGCCCAGCCGGCGAACTTCATCATCATGCTGCCGTCCAGATGTTGTGCTGACATCGGGATCGTGCCGAGGCCCAACACCAGTTGCACCCATAACAACACCAGCAGCACGATATCGCTGGTCTTCGAATGGGCGCGGATGCGCGTATCGCCGAGCCGGCGAATCAACAGCATCGTCACGCCGATAAACGCCAGCGTGCCTGCTATTCCGCCCGAGACCATCGCCATGACCTGCTTCGAACCGGCGCTGATAAACGATTCGTAGACCACATGCGGCGTCAGCATGCCGAAGAAGTGGCCGAACATCAGGAACAGCACGCCGACGTGGAACAAATTGCTGCCCCAGCGCAGTGCACCGGTGCGTAGCATCTGCGACGAGTCGCTTTTCCACGTGTACTGATCGCGGTCGTAGCGCAGCAAACTGCCGACCAGAAACACGGCAAGACAAACGTACGGATAGATGCCGAATAAGAGCGTATCGAGGTAGTTCATACAATGGCGTCCTTGGACCGGCGTGGCGACGCAGCGTCACGCCGAACGATCTGGATGGGCTGGACCTGAGGCGCGGCGCTCTGGCCCGCCGCCGAACAGCCGTCGAAGACGAGCGGCTCGGCCCATTGCTCGTCGAGGGGGCCCTCCGCGGGTGCTTCGGGCACGGTCTCGGGCGGCTGCACGGGTTCGCTCGCGAGATCGAGCGCCGCTGCTACCACCGCCGCATAGGGGCTGTGTAGCCGGGCCAGCGCCGCATGAATCGACTGCAACAGATGCGCCATTTCCGCGAGAAATTCACGCGCGACCTCATAGGGTTGCGTCGACGCGAACTCCAGCACAACCGGCAAGTAGTCAGGCAATTCGCCTGCTTCGAGCAGCAGCCCCTCCTGCGCGTAGGTTTGCTGCAGATCGATCATGGCCGGGCCGCGGTCGCGCGAATCGCCATGCACGTGTTCGAACAAATGAAGCGACGTACGGCGTCCGCGGTCGAACGTGTCGACATAGCGCGCTTCCGCTTCGAGCGGTTCGCTTTGCCGCAAGTCCGCGATCAGCAGGAGAACGGCATCGCGACGCTCGGCCGGCAACACCGTATCGCGTTGTAGAGCCGTTTCCAGTTCCGGCAATAGCGCGCGCAAAGACGCGTCCGGATAGCTCAGCAGCGCAGCGAGTACACGCGCCGCAACCGAGTGACGTTCGGGATTGAATTGATTAGTCATCGCTACACCTCTCACACTTTTGCCTTGATCGGAATCGTGCGTCGCTTCTTGCCGCCGAACAGACTCGTTTCGCTCGCGCCGTCCGAACAACCGTTACCAAACGAGAAGCCGCAACCGCCCTTCAGGTCGTACAGATTCTCCGCATATTCACGGTGCGTGCTCGGCACCACAAAGCGGTCTTCGTAGCTCGCGAGCGCCATTACGCGATACATGTCCTCTACTTCCTGCTGGCTTAAGCCCACTTGCGCGAGCACCGCTGCGTTCTCGCGGCCATCCACGTGTTTTTCGCGCTGATAGGTCCGCATCGCCAGCATCCGTTCGAGTGCGCGGATCACCGGCTCTTCGTCACCGGCGGTCAGCAGGTTCGCCAGATATTTGACCGGGATTCGCAGTTGCGTGACGTCCGGGATTTCGCCGTTCAGGCTCATATGCCCTTCGCTCGCGGCGGTGGTGATCGGCGAAAGCGGCGGTACGTACCAGACCATCGGCAGCGTGCGGTATTCCGGATGCAACGGTAGTGCGACGCGCCATTCCATCGCCATCTTGTAGACGGGACTGTGTTTCGCCGCGTCGAGCCACGCTTGCGGGACGCCGTCGGCGCGCGCCTGCTCGATCACGTCCGGATCGTTCGGATCGAGGAACACGTCGAGTTGTGCCTGATACAGATCGGTTTCACGTTCGACCGACGCGGCGTCCTCAATGCGATCGGCGTCGTAAAGCAGCACGCCGAGATAGCGGATCCGGCCCACGCAGGTTTCCGAGCAAACAGTAGGCTGTCCGCTCTCGATACGCGGATAGCAGAAGATGCACTTTTCCGCCTTGCCGGACTGCCAGTTGTAGTAGATCTTCTTGTACGGACAACCGGACACGCACATGCGCCAGCCACGGCACTTGTCCTGATCGATCAGCACGATGCCGTCTTCTTCGCGCTTGTAGATCGAGCCCGACGGGCAGCTCGCGACGCATGCCGGATTCAGGCAGTGCTCGCAGAGCCGCGGCAAATACATCATGAAAGTGTTTTCGAACTGACCGTAGATGTCCTTCTGTACGTCGTCGAAATTCTTGTCTTTGCTGCGCTTCTCGAATTCGCCGCCGAGAATCTCTTCCCAGTTCGGCCCCCACTCGATCTTCTCCATCCGCTTGCCGGTAAGCAGACTGCGTGGCCGTGCAACCGGGGGCGCCTTGCTCTCCGGCGCGGATTGCAGATGGTCGTAGTCGAACGTGAACGGTTCGTAGTAGTCGTCGATTTGCGGCAGGTTCGGGTTCGCGAAGATGCGCGAGAGCACCTTAAGCCTGCTGCCCTGGCGCGGCTCGATCGAGCCGTTCGCATTACGCTTCCAGCCGCCGTTCCATTTGTCCTGGTTCTCCCATTGCTTCGGATAACCGATGCCCGGCTTGGTCTCGACATTATTGAACCACGCGTATTCGACGCCTTCGCGATTGGTCCAGACGTTCTTGCACGTCACCGAACAGGTATGACAGCCGATGCATTTGTCGAGATTGAGCACCATGCCGATCTGTGCGCGAATTTTCATTGCCGACCTCCGTTTGCTGCGCGGACGGGTTCATCGTCGAGCCAGTCCACCTTCGCCATCTTGCGCACGAGGACGAATTCGTCGCGATTGGTGCCAATGGTTCCGTAGTAGTTAAAGCCGTAGCTAAGCTGCGCATAGCCGCCGATCATGTGTGTGGGTTTGAGCACGATGCGCGTCACCGAGTTATGG
This sequence comes from Paraburkholderia sp. IMGN_8, assembly GCF_038050405.1. Classification (NCBI taxonomy): domain Bacteria; kingdom Pseudomonadati; phylum Pseudomonadota; class Betaproteobacteria; order Burkholderiales; family Burkholderiaceae; genus Paraburkholderia; species Paraburkholderia sp. IMGN_8. Next base: position 2,260,358 of record NZ_CP150901.1, read on the forward strand.
ATGCCGCCGCGCGTGCCGGTGATTTCCGAGCCCGGCACGTTCACGATCTTTTCCTGCGCGTGATACATCATCACCATGCCCGGATTGACGCGCTGGCTGACCACCGCACGCGCCGCAATCGCACCGTTGATGTTGAACAGTTCAACCCAGTCGTTGTCTTCGATGCCGGCATCTTTCGCGTCGTCTTCGCTCAGCCAGATCACCGGGCCGCCGCGATTGAGTGTCAGCATGATCAGGTTGTCGGTGTACGTACTGTGAATACCCCATTTCTGGTGCGGCGTAATGAAGTTCAGCGCGATTTCCTTATGTCCGTTCGGCTTGCGATCGTGCATCGGCGAAGCCGCCTTCAGATCGACCGGCGGCCGATAGCTGACGAGGCCTTCGCCGAAATCGCGCATCCACGGATGGTCCTGATAGAACTGCTGGCGGCCCGTCAGAGTGCGCCATGGAATCAGTTCATGGACGTTCGTATAACCGGCGTTGTACGACACCTTCTCGCTTTCCAGACCGCTCCACGTAGGCGACGAAATGATCTTGCGCGGCTGCGCCTGCACGTCGCGATAGCGAATCTTCTCGTCCTCGCGATGCATCGCCAGATGGGTGTGTTCGCGGCCGGTGATCTTCGACAACGCGTCCCACGCCTTCACCGCCACGTGGCCATTGGTTTCCGGCGCAAGCATCAGCAGCACCTCGCAGGCGTCGATGTCGCTGTCGATCTTCACCATGCCCTGTGTCGCGCCCGCATCGCGCACGGTGCCGTTCAGTTCCGCCAACTGGCCGACTTCAGTCTGCGTGTTCCATGCGATGCCCTTGCCGCCGTTGCCAATCTTGTCCATGAGCGGCCCCAGCGCGGTGAAGCGCCGGTACACATTCGGATAGTCGCGTTCGACAACATTGATTTGCGGCGCGGTCTTGCCGGGTTTCAGTTCGCATTCGCCGCGTTTCCAGTCGCGCACGTCGTACGGTTGCGCCAGTTCGGCGGCCGTGTCGTGCATCAAAGGCGTCAGCACCACTTCTTTCTCGACACCGAGATGGCCGACGCACACGTCACTGAATTTTTGCGCGAAGCCTTTATAGATTTCCCAATCGCTGCGCGCTTGCCATGCCGGGTCGACCGCGCTCGACAGCGGGTGGATGAACGGATGCATGTCGCTGGTGTTCAGATCGTTCTTCTCGTACCAGGTCGCGGTCGGCAACACGATGTCCGAGTACAGACACGTCGTGCTCATGCGAAAGTCGAGCGTCACCAGCAGATCGAGCTTGCCCTCAGGCGCTTTATCGTGCCACGTGACTTCTTGTGGTTTGGCGTCGTCATCGCCGAGGTCGCGCCCTTGTACACCGTGCGTGGTGCCGAGCAGATGCTTGAGAAAATACTCGTGGCCTTTGCCCGACGAACCGAGCAGGTTCGAGCGCCATACGAACATATTGCGTGGCCAGTTGTCGGGATGGTCCGGATCTTCGCAGCTCATCTTTAGCGAGCCGTCCTTCAGCGTTCGCGCGACGTAGTCCTTCGCGTCGAGGCCGGCGGCTTGCGCCGCGGCGGCGACCTTAAGCGGATTGGTCTGCAATTGCGGCGCGGACGGCAGCCAGCCCATGCGTTCGGCGCGCACGTTGTAATCGATCAGCGAGCCGCTGTATTGCTGCTTGTCCGCGAGTGGCGACAGAATCTCCTCGACACCGAGTTTTTCGTAACGCCACTGATCGGTGTGCGCATAGAAGAAGCTGGTGGAATTCATCTGCCGCGGCGGACGAATCCAGTCGAGCGCAAACGCTAGCGCAGTCCAGCCGGTCTGCGGACGCAGCTTTTCCTGACCCACGTAGTGCCCCCAGCCGCCGCCGCTTTGACCGATACAGCCGCACAGCATCAGCATGTTGATCACACCGCGGTAGTTCATGTCGGCGTGATACCAATGGTTCATCGCCGCGCCGATGATCACCATCGACTTGCCGCGCGTTTTGTCGGCGTTTTCCGCGAATTCACGCGCGACAGTGATGACCTGTTCGCGTGGTACGCCGGTGATCTTTTCCTGCCATGCGGGCGTGTACGGCACGTCGTCGTTATAGTCGGCCGCACCGCCGAAGCCGCGATCCACGCCGTAGTTCGCGGCCAGCAGATCGAACACGGTTGCGACCAGTGCCTCGCGCTGCTCGCCTTCCTTGCCCAACGAGATGCGCACCGCGGGCACTGCACGCGCAAGAACATCGCTCTGCTTGCTGGCCGTGAAATGCGGCGTGTCGATGCCACCGAAATACGGGAAACCGACCGTCACGACTTCATGGTCTTGCGCGCTGTCTTCCAGTACCGAGAGCTTGAGCTTGACATCGTCGCCGTGGCGCCCTTCTTTCGCTTCGAGATTCCAGCGGCCCGAATCAGCGCGGCTGTCCGGACCCCAGCGGAAGCCGATCGAACCGTGCGGCAGCACGACCTTGCCGTGCTCGTCGAAGGCCACCGTTTTCCAGTCAGGGTTATTGTCCTGGCCGAGTTTGCCGTTGAAATCGTCGGCGCGGAGGTAGCGGTCCGGCGCCAGCACCTGACGGCCGTCCGGCAGCGTGTGTTGCTTCAGCTGCACGAGCAACGGCAGATCGGTATAGCGGCGCGCGTAATCGTCGAAATACGCGCTGCGCCCGTTGAAGTAAAACTCGCGCAAAATCACGTGACCCATCGCCATCGCGAGCGCCGCATCGGTGCCTTGCCGCGGATGCATCCACAGATCGGCGAGCTTCGCCACTTCCGAATAGTCCGGCGTGACCGCGACGGTTTTCGTGCCGCGATAGCGCACCTCGGTGAAGAAGTGGGCGTCCGGCGTGCGCGTTTGCGGCACGTTCGAGCCCCACGCGATGATGTAGCTCGAGTTGTACCAGTCCGCCGATTCCGGCACGTCGGTTTGCTCGCCCCACACTTGCGGGCTCGACGGCGGCAGATCGCAATACCAGTCGTAAAAGCTCATGCAGACGCCGCCGATCAGGCTCAGATAACGGCTACCCGCTGCATAGCTGACCATCGACATCGCCGGGATCGGCGAAAAGCCGACAATACGATCCGGCCCGTGCTTCTTGATCGTATAAACGTTGGCAGCCGCGACGATCTCGTTGACTTCGTTCCAATCGGCCCGCACAAAACCGCCCAGCCCGCGCTGGCTTTGATAATCGCGGCGCTGCGTGTCGTTCTCGACGATGCTGGCCCACGCGTCCACCGGACTCGCCGCCACCGCGCGCGCGGCGCGCCAGTGCTTGAGCAGGCGTGCGCGCACCAACGGATACTTGACGCGATTCGCGCTATACAGGTACCAGCTATAGCTCGCACCGCGCGCGCAACCGCGCGGTTCGTGATTCGGCAGATCGGCGCGCGTACGGGGATAGTCCGTCTGCTGCGTTTCCCACGTGACGATGCCTCCCTTCACGTGGATCTTCCACGAGCACGAGCCCGTGCAATTGACGCCGTGCGTCGAACGCACGATCTTGTCGTGCTGCCAGCGCGCGCGGTATGCGTCTTCCCACGTACGGTCTTCGCCCGTGGTGACGCCGTGGCCTTGCGCAAAGCGCTCTCTCGGCTGTGCGAAGTATTTGAGTCGGTCCAGAAAGTGGCTCATGGTGTCAGTCCTTGTCTAATGCTGTCCAGCGCCGCGTTCAACACGGCATTTCGGCGTGGCGCCGCGCGTAAAACCACCAGGTGAGTCCGACGCACAACACATAAAAAACGATGAAGCCGTATAGCGCCAGCTCCGGGCCGCCGGTGGCGAGAATCGAACTGCCGTAGCTCTTCGGAATGAAGAAGCCGCCATACGCACCTATCGCGCCTGCAAAGCCAATCGCCGCAGCGCCTTCGGTGTTGCCTTCGCGGTTCGCGTGAGCGAGCGCTTCCTGGTCGGCGGGCCGCACGCCACGCAGGCGCAGATTGAGAAAAATGACGGGGATCATGCGGAACGTCGACCCGTTGCCGATACCGGTGGTCAGAAACAGCAGCATGAACATCGCGAAGAAGCCGCCGAACGCACCCGCATGCGGTCCCCATGGGAATGCCGCACTGCCGGTCTTCGGCAGGAAGTAAAGGACGCCTAGCACCGCCAGCGCCATCACGGCGAAATTCCAGAACGTGACGCGCGCACCGCCGAGCTTGTCGGCCAGCCAGCCGCCGACCGGGCGGATCGCCGCGCCGACGAGCGGGCCGACCCATGCGTAAGTCAGCGGATTGACGTCCGGGAACTGGCTCTTGATCAGGAGCGGGAAACCTGCCGAGTAGCCGATAAACGAACCGAAGGTGCCGAGATACAGCGTGCACATCAGCCAGTTGTGGCGATTGCGGAAGATCGTCGCTTGCGCGGCGAAAGAAGCCTTGGCGTCGGCCAGATCGTTCATGCCGAACCATGCGGCGAGTGCTGAAATTGCAATCCAGGGCACCCAGATGAACGAGGCGTTCTGCATCCAGACATGCGAAACGTGACCCGCTTTCGTCATCAACTGCGGCTCGCCGCCGAAGATGCCGAACACGCCGGCCGTAATGACGAGCGGCGACAGAAACTGCACAGCCGACACGCCAAGATTGCCAAAACCGCCATTCACGCCGAGCGCCGAGCCCTTACGCTCCTTCGGAAAGAAGAAGCTGATGTTGGCCATGCTCGAGCTGAAATTGCCGCCGCCGAAACCGCACAACAGCGCAAGCAACAGCATGGTGGGATAGCTGGTGGTGTTGTCCTGCACCGCGAAGCCGATGCCAATTGCGGGGATCAGCAAGGACGCGGTGGAGAGCGCCGTCCAGCGACGTCCGCCGAAAATCGGCACCATGAACGAGTAAAAAATGCGCAGCGTCGCGCCTGAGAGCGCAGGAGCCGCGGCCAGCCAGAACAGTTGATTCGTCGAGTAGCGAAACCCGAGTGTCGGCAAAGTGACCGCTACGACGCTCCACACCTGCCAGATCGCGAATGCCAAAAACAGCGCCGGAACCGAGATCCAGAGATTGAGTTTGGCGACAGATTCGCCTTCCTGCTTCCAGAAGGCTTTATCCTCCGGCGACCAGAGAGTCAGCGTGCGGCCGACCCGCGCGCGTGCTGTCGAGATATTCATGATTGGATTCCTGCTTGAGAAGAAGCCTGATTGCGTGCGACGCCTGCCGCAGTTGTTCCTGCTGTCAGTACGTCTTTGCTGCGAACTTCGGTGAGATACATCCAGATCAGCGACACCCATACGACGCCGTAGAGCAGCATGAAAGCGCTCGAACGGATGCCCGTGAGATCGACCAGCAGTCCGAACATAATTGGCAGCGCGAAGCCGCCAAGGCCACCTGCGAGTCCGACGATGCCGCAGATGGCGCCGATGTTGTGCGGAAATTCGTCGCCGATATACTTGAAGGTGCTGGCCTTGCCAAATGCGAAGGCAATACCGAGCACGAACATCAGCACGGTGAACCACACCACATCGAGGCCGAGATGGAACACCTTGGGGCCGTCGACGGTGGCGATGGTGAAAACGGTTTGCGGATAGCTGAGCAGAAACAGGCAGATCCAGCTCACCCACATCACCCACCACGTCACGCGATGCGCGCCATATCGATCGGAGAGCCAGCCGCCGACCGCACGCAAGACTCCGCCGGGCAGCGAAAAGCAGGCCGCGAGCAAGGCCGCGACACGAATATCGAGCCCGTATTCTCCGACGTAGTACTGCACCATCCACAGCGACAGCCCCACATAGCCGCCGAACACGATGCTGTAGTACTGGCAATACTTGAGTACGCGCGGATCTTTGAGCGCCTTGAGTTGATCGACGAAGCGCAGGTTGTTCGGCACGCGATGCGCGGGATCGCTGGCGGTGAAGAGCCAGAACAGCACCACGGCTGCGAGCATGGCGATTGCATACAATTTCGCGACCATACCCCAGCCGAACGCCACGAGGATGGCCGGCGCGACAAACTTGTTGACGGCCGCGCCTGAATTGCCGGCGCCGAAGATGCCCATTGCAAATCCGCGGCGTTCTTGCGGAAACCAGCGGGCTACATACGGCGTGCCAACAGAGAACGAACCGCCGGCGAGGCCGACGAACAGGCCAATGACGAGGAACTGCCAATATGCCGTGGCGTAGCTCATGAGCCAGATTGCGGGTACGGTGGCGAGCATCAGACAGGCCATCACGATGCGGCCGCCATAGCGATCGGTCCAGATGCCGAGTGGCACGCGGATTAGCGAGCCGGTCAGGACTGGCAAGGCGGCCAGCACGCCGAATTCTGTTGCGTTCAATTGAAGCGATTGACGAATCGGGATGCCGATCACGCCGAACATCATCCACACCATGAAGCACACGGTGAACGCGAAGGTGCTCGCGGTCAGGATCGACCAAGGGTAGGTTGAGGCGCTGCTGCGGGCTGTGGTCGTTGTCATGGGAGTGGCTCCTTTTTTCATGACTCTGACTTTGCCGCTTCCAGCGGGGGGTGGGTATCCTTCTGATGGGGTTTTGCTTTTGTGCAGAAGGAGTAGGAGTTTTATTGGCTTGTAGTTCTTTTGGAGTATTGTTTTTTTGCCTTTTGCGGCGGTGTGGTTGTTTGCCTACGGCGTTGGCCTTTTCTTGTTTTGTTTGCCTTCGCGGCGCTTTATGTCTGTGTGCCTATGGCGGTGGGCACACAACCAAAAGCGCTGAGCAGGCAAAAAACCTAATCTATTGCGATCGAATTAACCGTCGCATAAACAGCGGCTTGCACCCTCGACCCCAACTTAAGCTTGCGCAAAATATGCTGCACATGAATCTTAACGGTGGTCTCAGCAATAGCCAGTGCCCGAGCGATTTCCTTATTACTCGCGCCGCGAGCAATATGAGCAAGAATCTCCTGCTCCCGCGCGGACAGCGCGCTATCCGACACCGGTGGCGCCGGCCCAGCAACAGCAGCAACCGGCGGAGCCACAATCACCTCAGGTACAGCCCGCGACCCGGCCGAAAAATCATTCCCGGCCACGACGGCCCGATAAGCGGCCACCAACTTCCCGGTCATCTCGGGACTCACAACAGCCTCATCCCGCATTGTCCGCATGATCGACTCAACAAGCGTGTCCGCATCGACAGTCTTCAACAGATACCCCTGCGCGCCGCACCGTAATGCGGCACCCAAATCCCGCTCATCCTCGCTAACGGTCAGCATCAGCATCCGTGCTCGCGGCGCCGCCTCGCGCAAATCCTTGAGCGCGTCGATTCCGCTTACGCCCGGCAAATGGTTGTCCAGCAGGATCAAATCGGGCTGCAACTCACCAGCACGCCGTTGCGCTTCGCCAGCGTCGGCCGCTTCGCCGACCACCCGGAATCGTGCATCCTCCCCAAGCAAAGCAATCAGCCCGCGCCGAAGCAATGCGTGGTCATCGACCACCAGCAAACGAATTGGAATCATATTCAACGACCTCAATGAACCGACGCCTAAGCAGCCTCGGCCCCATGTTGATGAATAGCGTCCGGCGTTGCGCACTGAGACGACGCCAACGTCAGCGTGACGCACGTACCCGCGCCGGGCACGGAGTCGACTACCACCTCGCCGCCGATGCGCGCCGCGCGTTCACGCATGATGCGCATGCCGACGTGCGTCTCGCCCGGTCTATGCTGCTGCGCGTCGAACCCTTCGCCGTCGTCGCGAACCTCGAAACTCCACAGCGGGCTTTGCTGAACCTCCAGCCAGACCTCGCGTGCCTGCGCATGTTTGCGAACGTTCGATAACGCCTCCTGCAACACATGCAGCACTTGCACCTGCACATCGGCATCAAGCGGCAAACCATGACCCTCAATCGACAAATTGGTTGCAAGCCCGGTTTGATGCTCGAATTTGCGCAGCGTGGTGCGCAACGCAAGTTCGATATCCTCGGTATTGCCGCGCGTGCGGAAATGCACCAGCAATTCGCGAACATCGCCCGTGCTTTCGCGCACGCCCGCGTCCAGTTCGTCGACGATACGCGCTACCGATGAATCAGCGGCGGCAGGCAACGCGTCGCGCAGTAGTTGCACCTGGATTTTCAGAAACGCCAGCGACTGCGCGATCGAATCGTGCAATTCGCTCGCGAGCAACGCGCGCTCCTCGGACACCGCCGTTTCCCTTTCGAGTGCTGTCACGCGCAGGTTTTCCATCGCGCCCGCCAAATGGCTCGCGAGTGCGTCGAGCAGGTCGCGGTCCTGCGCCGACAACTCGATGGCTTCATGAAAGAACAGATCGATCTCGCCAAGCGTGCGCTGATGCAGAATCACAGGAACAGACACGAGCGTCGTGTAACCGGCGCGCGCGCAATGACCGAGCGTCGCCGCACCGGGACCCGCGGCCAGCACCGGAATCACTCGTGCGCCAGGCATGCTCTGAGGATGGCCGCACAGGCAACTGCGCGACGCGAGGCATTGTTCGTCCTCGATCATGAAGCGTGGCAGACTGTCGCCAGCCAGCAGCAGGTAGCGTTCATTAGCCTCGCCGGACCATCGAATCGCCACCGAATCCGCACCGGCTATGCGGCGAACGCGCTGCGCAAAACCCCGCGCGAGTGCATCGAGCGTATTGGCTTCAGAGAGAAATGCGCTGACCTCATAGAGCGCTGCAAGACGCGCGCGCTCCGTTTCGAGGCTGGCAGTTTTTTCGCGGACCTTCTGTTCCAGACCGGCATATAGCTGCTGCAGGTTCTGCGCCATCCTGTTGAAGCCCGCCGAAAGCTGGCCGAATTCATCCTGCGATTCCACCTCGATACGCGTATCGAAGTCACCGCGTTCGATACGCGCAAGACCGCCGGTAAGCCGGAACACCGGCGCCAGCACGCTTAAATGGCCGACATACAGCAACGCCAGCGCACTGCCGACGGCCAGCACCAGCAGCGCGAGTTGCAACGCATTGAGGATCGCGGTCCAGCGCGCCAGTTGCGCTTCGATGGCGCTATCGAACGAATCGATGAGCAAAACAAAATGACCTGCTTCGCGAGCGACGTCCGTAGCCGCGGGTGGTCTTGCACGGGTCCAGACCGGACGCAAGGTCTGCCATTGCGCTCGTACACGGGCGAAGCGTTCGCGCGCCTCGGCATTCCACGGAACAAACAGCGGGCGTACCGGATCGCCCTTTTCCAGTAACTCCAGACTTTCGTCGAACTGATGCGCAAGTGCGTTGACGTCAGACGGCGAATCGCGCAGCATCAGCGCGACGCGATAGGTCTGCATCCGCATGCGCCCGGCTTCGTTGATCGCGGCCGCCCCGCCGTCGAGTTGCCAGGTGATCCAGAGTGTCAGACCGATGGACCCCAGCGCCAACGCAAGCAACGTAGCGACGAGAGCAGCAAGTTTGGAGGCAAGAGGCCAGGAGGAGACGGAGCGCATTCAATGATTCTATGCGCCGCCTCCAAACAGAGCGCGCGGCCGGATTGACTTGAATCAACTCAGCGACGCGTCGGATGCGGTAGTGCGTCACTAAGACGCGCTTTGCAGGATATTAAGGCTGGCGTACCTGTGATGACGCACCCGGGCATGCCGGGTCTTTACCCCAATGACCGTCGCACACGCGCCAGCGGCACAACTGGTCTTCGAAGAAACCGCGTTGGCCACACTCCTTCACCCGCTCGGCCAACTTTGCGTTGCCGGGGGCCGCGGAAGCACTCACCTTGGTGGTGTCGCCGCCAGCCGCTTTCGCATCGGCCGGTTTGGTTCGCGCCACCAGCGCCGCCAATAGATCGGCATCCGAATCATCTTTCGAAGCCTTACCGTTGCCGGCAGCCGGGCGCGGTTTCTTCGTTTGAGCGACCTCCGTCGGCGCGCTCGCGTGCTTGCCGTGAGCCGCCGCGGTTTCATGCTTCGTATTGCTGGCGACAGCCGTTGCAGGTTTGCCGTGTTTCACCGCGGGCACAGCCACAGCCGACGCGGCCGTTGCTGACGCAACAGGCGTGGGCGAGCTGCTCGGCTCGGCACCGTCGGCAAGCGCGCGCGACAGGCGGCTGCCGTCCCCGCTTGCGGAGGCGGCGGCGGGCTTGGCCTGGTTGTCACTGTCCTCAGCGACGATAGTAGCCGCCTGCGATGACGCAGCAGCCGGAGCCGCCGCTTTCGCGCTGACTTGCCCGGCTCCGCTCGCACCGGACGCCGACGCGGCTTTCTCCGCACTATTCGGTGCGGCCGGCGTAGCCGACGCTACCGCTTCAGTCTGCGTATGCTGCTGCAAATGCCACGCGCCCCAACCACCGGCGGCGATCACCAGCAAGGCGACCAACGCGAGCGGCGTTTTTGACCGGCGTGGTTTATCCGTAGGCGGCGCGACGCGGCCTTCGAGGTTCGCAAGAATCCGCGAACCATTGCTATCAGCGCCTTTAGCTTTATCGGATAACAGGCTAGGCGGGGCTTTGGAATTCGAACTGTCCGGCGCACTCATTCACTGTCTCATTGAATCCTGGTTTAATTCGCCGTGATAATACGTTCCGGCTCGTCTCCGAGCAGGCCTGATTCTAAGAGCAAGCTTTGCAAAATACAATTGTTTCCAATTTCCGGGGTCGCCTTTGATTGCCGTTGTACTTGTTGCCTATTTCGCCATCGCTGTCGTGATCGCTGCAATGCTGCTATTGCCGGCGGTACGCGCCTCTTTATTAGGCGCCGCGCTCGATATTCATGGCCGTGTTATGCGCCGGGCATCGCGTGGCGCATCGCGCGCTCGCGGTCAATTAGCACGCTCGGCAAAAATTTCGCAATCGACGGTGGTCGATATGCAAAATTTACTGGCGAAGCGGCGCTTGCTGATTTTTACCACCGCAGGTATTCTTGCGACGCCGCCATTGGTGGCATTGGCATTACGCGGACGGCAATTATTCCAATTCGATGACACTGCACGGGTACCTGACGAGAAAATTGCTGCGTTATTGAATGGCGAACAGCTCGTGCCCCCGCCGCCGCTGCCGCCAGAGGTATTTGCAACGCAGGAAGTCGAGCAGATTCGGCCCGCGCTAAAAGATGCGAGCCGCGACTGGAATTTGCTCGACGCCGACTTCAGGACGCGTTTATTGCTCGTCTACAAAATCATGCACGAGCAGTACGGGTATGAAATGGCATTGCTGGAAGGTTATCGCAGTCCGGAGCGGCAAAACCGGCTTGCGCAAATGGGGGGCAACGTCACCAATGCCGCAGCGTTTCAGAGCTATCACCAATACGGCCTTGCCGCGGACAATGCGTTTTTGCGCGACGGCAAGCTCGTCATTTCAGAAAAAGATCCTTGGGCCATGCGAGGCTATCAGTTATACGGACAGACGGCCGAACAGGTCGGTTTGACGTGGGGCGGCCGCTGGAAAATGATGGATCTCGGGCACGTTGAATATCACAAACCCGGCTTCGTGCTGGGACGCGGCCATTAACGCGATGCGGGCAATAAAGAGGTTGGCAATGGGGCGTTCAATCAATTTTTCCGGCGAAAGGCGGCAATGCCGTGCGCATAACGGCATTGCCGGAATTGCAATCCTCGGGATCGTCGACTCCGGATTTAACAATTCACCCGTATTCAATTTCGCCTGACTCATGCCGTCATTTTCTTTCAAACGCGTTGCCCTGATCGTGCCCGCGGACCGGACCGGTGTGTCCGCCATGCTGTTTGCCACACCACGCGCCACAACATATATCACCAAGACCTGAACGGCTTATGCGACGCATTCTCAACGTGTTGACCCACCCGCGCACGCTCTCGATCATCGGCTTGCTCGCGCTCGCTGCCGTATTGTTCATCGGCGCCGATACCCTGCAGATCGACCTGATGTGGCCGGCCATCGTGCTCGGCGCGGTAATCGCGCTATGGCTGCTGGTCTGGCTGGTGCGCCGCCTGCGCGCACGGCGCGCGAACCGCAAGCTCGGCGAAATGCTCGAGCAGCAGGCAGAAAAGCAGGCCGAAAGCGGACCCGCGCCGACGCCCGCGCGTCAGGCCGAACTCGACGTGCTGCGCACGCGCCTCGTCGATGCGGTGAAGACCATCAAAACCTCGAAGATCGGCCAGGTGTCAGGCGGCTCGGCGCTTTACGAACTGCCCTGGTACATCGTGATCGGCAACCCCGCTGCGGGCAAGAGCAGCGCCGTGCTGAATTCCGGCTTGCAATTCCCGTTCGCCGACAAGAACAACGCGGTGATTCACGGCATCGGCGGCACGCGTAATTGCGACTGGTTCTTCACGACCGAAGGCATTCTGCTCGACACCGCCGGCCGCTATTCCGTGCATGAGGAAGACCGCACCGAGTGGCTCGGCTTCCTCGGTTTGCTCAAGCGTTTCCGGCCGAAGGCGCCGATCAACGGCATCATCGTGACGGCGAGCATTGCGGAATTGACCAGCAGCAAGCCCGAATTCGCGATCAACCTCGCGAAGAATCTGCGCCAGCGCGTGCAGGAACTGACCGAGAAGCTCGAAGTATTCGCGCCGGTGTACGTGATGTTCACCAAGGCCGACCTGATTACCGGCTTCACCGAGTTCTTCAGCGGCAGCGACCGTCACGAATACGACCGCGTCTGGGGCGCCACCCTGCCCTACGAGCCGGACGAGAAGCGCGACGTGGTGGGACTGTTCGACGAGCATTTCGAAGAGCTGTATGACGGTCTGAAAGAAATCAGCGTCGCGCAGATGTCGATCAACCGCGGCAACAAGCTCTCGCCCGGCCAACTGAGCTTTCCGCTCGAATTCTCGGCGATCAAGCCCGCATTGCGCGCGTTCCTCGCCACGCTGTTCGAAAACAACCCGTTCCAGCACAAGCCGATTTTCCGCGGCTTCTACTTCACTAGCGCATTGCAGGAAGGCGAAACCAACAGCGCCGCCGCCACGCGCATCGCCAACCGTTTCGGCCTGAGCACCGACAGCCTGCCCAAGCCGCATAGCGCGTTCTCGAAGAACGGCTTCTTCCTGCGCGACCTGTTCTCGAAGGTCATTTTTGCCGACCGTCAGACAGTCAAGCAGTTCGCCAGTCCCGCCAAAACGCGCATGCGCTATGCGACGTTCTTCGGCTTCGTCGCGGTGCTCGCTTTGGCGCTCGGCGGCTGGACGTGGTCGACGATCGGCAACCAGCAATTGACGGCGAACGTGCAGGCCGACCTCGACAACGTGGTGCGCCTGCAGCAGAACCGCAACGATCTGCAATCGCGCTTGCAGGCGATGGACATTCTCGAAGACCGTATCGACCAGCTCGAACAGTTTCGCCGCGACAGGCCGCTCGCGGTGTCGCTCGGCCTGTATCAGGGCGATCGGCTCGAACAGCATCTGCTTACCCAGTATTACAACGGCGTGCGCCAGATTCTGCTCGACCCGGTGTCGCAGAATCTCGCGTCGTTCCTGAAGGACGTCAATGCGCATCCCGATCAGCTCGCACCGCTGAACCGCACGCCGGACGCCGCCGCGATTCCCGTGTCCGCGCATACGGCGATGGCGGCGAACAGCCAGGGCGGTCTGTATAGCGATGCGTCGCCGACCAACGTCGAAGACGCGTACAACGCGCTCAAGACCTACCTGATGCTCAGCGACAAGCGTCACGTCGAAACCGCGCACCTGACCGATCAGGTCGCGCGCTTCTGGCGCGGCTGGCTCGAAACCAATCGCGGCAACATGCCTCGCGACGAGATGATCCGCAGCGCCGAGCGCATGATCACGTTCTACCTGTCGCGCGTTTCCGACGACGATTGGCCGATGATCGATCAAAACCTCTCACTGGTCGATCAAACGCGTGAAAACCTGCGCCGTGTGGTGCGCGGCATGCCGGCACGTCAGCGCGTCTATGAAGAAATCAAGGCGCGTGCGTCGACCCGCTTCGCGCCGATGACCGTCGCGCGCATCGTCGGCGAAAACAATACGGCGCTGGTGGCGGGCAGCTATGCGATCCCCGGCACCTTCACGCGTGAAGCGTGGTTCCAGTACGTGCAGCCGGCGATACGCGATGCCGCGACCAAGGAATTGCAGGCGAAGGACTGGGTGCTCAACACCTCCGCGCACGACGATCTGACGCTCGAAGGCAGCCCTGAACAGATCCAGAAAGCGCTCGTTTCTATGTACAAGACCGAGTACGCGATGCATTGGCAGAAGTTCATGCAGGGCATTGCCGTGCAGAGCTTCGGCAGCTTCGGTCAGGCGGTGGATGCGATGAACCGCCTCGGCGATCCGCAGGATTCGCCGATCCGCAAGGTGCTCGAAACCGCGTACGACCAGACCTCGTGGGATAACCCGTCGCTCTTCAACGCGGGCCTCAAGCGCGCGCAAACCGGCGTCACCAGCTGGTTCAGGAACTGGTTCTCGCGCGCGCCGACCGGTCAGATCAACGCCAACATCGACATCAACGGCAATCCAGTCGAAATGCCGATGGGTCCGATCGGCCAGGAGTTCTCGGCGCTGGGCCGCATCGTCGTCACCGGCGACAACGGTTCGATGCTGAAGGGCTACATGGACACGCTCTCGAAGGTGCGCACCCGCTTTAACGTGATCAGGAACCAGGGCGATCCGGGACCGGGCGCGCGCCAGCTGATGCAGCAGACACTCGACGGCAGCGGGTCCGAGTTGGCCGATTCGCTGAAATACGTCGACGAGCAGATGCTCACCGGCCTCACCGATTCGCAACGCAAGGCACTGCGTCCGCTGCTGGTGCGCCCGCTGATGGCGGCGTACGCGGTGGTGATCCAGCCGGCCAGCGTCGAAGTCAACAAGGTGTGGAACGCGCAGGTCTACCAGACCTTCCAGGGGTCGCTGGCGAACAAGTATCCGTTCTCGGGCGATGCGAAGGTCGAAGCCGGCGCCGGCGAAATCGCCCAGGTGTTCGGACCGGACGGCGCGATCGCGAAGTTCGTCGGTACCACCCTCGGGCCGCTCGCGGTGCGCCGCGGCGACACGCTCACCGCTCGCACGTGGGGCGATATGGGCCTCGCGCTGACGCCCGACTTCACCAGCGGCTTCGCGCGCTGGGTGGCGCCGCTTGCAGGCGGTGCGGCGAGCTCGGCGCAAAGCTCGTCCGAACCGCAGACCGTGTTCCAGATCCTGCCGCAGCCGAGCAGCGGTACGACGGAATACACGCTCGCAATCGACGGCCAGCAACTGCGTTACCGCAATACGCCGCCGCAGTGGACCAACTTCGTGTGGCCGAATCCGTCGGGCTCGCCTGGCGCGACGCTGAACGCAACGACCTTCGACGGCCGCACGCTGCAACTGGTCAACGAGCCGGGCCGCTACGGTCTGGAGAAGCTGATCAACTCGGCACAGCGCAAGCGCCGTCCGGACGGCACCTTCGATCTGTCGTGGACGCAAGGCAACGTGACGGTGGCGGTCAGCATGCGCATCATCAGCACGTCGCAGGCATCGGGCGGCAGTGGTAGCGATGCGCCACAACAACAGAGCCTGCGCGGCTTGCGGCTGCCGTCGTCGGTGGCGGATGTAAGCGCGGCGGCTAATTCAGTCAACGCGACGGCCAGCGGCGCAACGGGTGCAACGGGCGCTTCGCCCGCACCTGCACCGGCTTCGCAAGCGGCACGGCCGGCCACGGCCGCCGCGGTTTCGAATACTGGGGGTGCGCAATGACGCAAACCGTGCAGGCGCAAATCGCCTTCTTCGGCAAGATTCCGTCGCGCGGCGACTTCGTAAAGAGCGCGCATAACCCGCAATTGCTGGCGACACTCGATCGCTGGATCGCGGAAGCGATGGATCTGCTCACCGACGATCCGCGCTGGAAGATCGTCTACGAAAACGCCAAGCCGATGCACTTCGCGTTCCTCGGTTCGCGCAGCAAGCTGGCAATTGCCGGTCATATGGTGGCGAGCCATGACCAGTCGTCGCGGCGCTTTCCGTTCCTTGCCGCAACCGCGCTGGAAGTCGAAAAGCCGCTGACGTTTCTGGCGCGCAGTCCGCTGGCGTTCGCGCGCCTGTGGTCTCGTGTCGCGTCGCAAATGAAGCCGTTGCTCGACACCAGCGAGCCGGCCGGCGCATTGCAGGCGCTCGGCGAAACGCAGGTGCCGATCGAAATCGGCGGCGGCCCGGGTAACCCGCACGACGGCACCTTCAACGATTTCGTCGAGCATCAGACGCTCGCCGGCCTCGAACAGATGCTGCTCGCGAGCGGCCATCCGGTGCGGCTGCGCGGCGCGATGCTCGCGCTCGGTTCGCTGCTGCGTCCGGTGATGCAAAGCGGTTCGTCGCATCTCGAACGCGGGCTGACGCTGCCGCTGCCCAACGATCCGTTCTACCGCAGCCTGGTGGCGGCATTCTGGCTCGAACTGATCGCACCGTTCGTTTCGCAGGCGGATTTCGAACTGGCAATTTTCATCGGCACGATTGCCGAGCGTGAGCGGCTCATCATCGGCTTTAACGGCGCGTCGGCCAAAACGCTGCATAGCGTGGTCGATCCGCAGTCATACGCGGCGCATAACATCGATATCGACGATCCCGAGTGGATCGACGAACACGCACAGAACGACCATGGCATCAGCAAGCTCGTCAGCTACCTCGACCAACCGCAACTGTCGCTGCGTGTCAGCATCGACACGTTCCGCGAAGCATTCACGGGAGCGTGACACCATGCTGAGCAACCCCACGCGTATCGCCGCGCTGCTGGCGGGGCTTCTGGTGAGCGCTCTCGCCCATGCCGACAATGACGGTCCGGCGCGCGTCACGCCGGTCGACAACAGCGGCATTGCGATTCACACGACGATTTTGCCGGCGCAGGCTCCGGCGTCATCGGGCAATACGGCGCCCGGTCTTGCTGTGACCAACGGCTCGACGGGCGCAGGCACCGGCGCGATCAGCGCATCGCCGCCGCCCGCCAACGCGACGCCGGGCCAGGTGGTGGTCGGCGGCAAGGTGCCGGATGAAGCAACCAAGGCGGCCGTGCTGGCGCGTCTGCGTGATACCTACGGCGCGGCAAACGTGGTCGATCAGATCGAGGTCGCCGACGTGGCGACGCCGCCGAACTGGTCCGCCAACGTGCAAAAGCTGATCGGCCCGCAGTTGAAGCAGATCAGCAAAGGCCAGTTGAAGATCGACGGCACGCAGATCGACGTGAAAGGCGAAGTGCATAACGAATCGCAGCGCCAGCAACTGGCGAGCGATATGGCCAATGCGCTGAATCCGACCTACACGATCAAGAACGGCCTGCGCGTGAGCGCATCGGAACAGGGCCTGCTCGATCAAACCCTGGCGAATCGTACGATCGAGTTCGAGACCGGTAGCGCGACGCTCACGCCCCAAGGCCGCGCGATTCTCGATCAGATGGCCGCGGTGCTGCAAAAGATGACGACCAGAACAGTGGCAATCATCGGCCACACGGACAATTCGGGCAATCGCACGTCGAATATCGCGCTGAGCCAGGCGCGTGCGGATGCGGTGAAGGGTTATCTGGTCGTCAAGGGCCTCCCGCCCCAGCAAATGACGACGACGGGCGTCGGCCCGGATCAGCCTATCGCGTCGAACGATACGAACGATGGCCGGGCGAGGAATCGGCGAATCGAGTTTCGTGCGGGATCCTGAGTTGTTGCCTGCGCGATATGTTTAAAAAAAGCCTGGCATGCATGCCAGGCTTTTTTCTTTGCGTTCGAACCGAACGTTTTAGCTTTTCTCGTCGGGCTTGACCCCCAACAGCTCGCGAATATGCGCGAGCGAGCCATCGTCCTTCACCACCGAGGACAGCCACTGATGCAAAGGCATATCCGCACATTCCGCCGCCTTGTCGGCGAGATAGGCCGCCGGATTATGCGGCTCGGTGCTGCGGAAAAACTTGGCCACCGCGCGCAACTGCGCGACTGCCTGCGCACGGCTCTGAATTCCTGCAATCGGGCCAGTCGACATGGTCGTCAACACGGGCTCCTCGCGTTGCGGTGACGTCTTGAAGGTAGGCTCGGCACGTTCGTGCTCGTCCGGCTTCGGCGCTTTCGGCGGCGCCGCCTCGGCGCTCACGCCAAGATCGCGTGCGAAGCGCTCGGACAAACGGTAGACGCTGTCATATGCGTCCCTGGCCTGACGGAAGCTCGGCGCGGAATCGGCGGCGCGCCGGTCCAGTTCCTGTTCGAGCGCGAGCATCGCGGCTTCGAACGCTTTCAGATCGGTCAGCAACGCCGAATAAAACGCGGGCGGCGTGGCGCGTTTCGACGCGTCGATCTGATCGATCGACGGCTTGCCGCGCGCAATATCGTCGGCGTGGTCCGGATCGCGCTTGACCGCTTGCGCGACATGCGTGGCCACGTCCCAATCGATCGTGCTGTACGAGTTACCCTGGGATGAAGTCAGCGGCATCGCGCGCAGCAGTTCGCCGGTGCGGCCGACCAGCCACGCGACGTTGCCGAGGCGATACTCGGTATCGTCGCCTTCCGGCAGCGGATGCACATGATCCCAATAGCGTTCGCACAGGCCTGCCAGCAATGCATAACCTTGCGTGAGGCCGGTGACGCCATCTTCGATTGCGAGCGCCTCGGTCAGCCAGACAGCCAGCCGCAAATCCTTGGTCTGGGTTTGCAGCAGGCTGCTACAGCGTTCGACGACGAACGGCCAGTCGGCCTCTTTGATATCCGTGACCCATTCGCCCTGATCCAGCGACGGGTCTTCGAAACGGCGCGCGTGCTGGATCGCATCGAAATCGGCCGAGAACAGCAGATCCTCGCCACACGGCGAGGATTCGTTGATCGGGGCCAGCAGCGTATTCAGGTTGGTCGGCATGACAGAAAGCAATAAGTATCCGGTACGGCATTAAAACAGATTGGTGAGCAAACAGGCATGCCTGCTCACACAACCGTGTATTCGAACTCACCCGCTTCGCTCGCACGCACCGCGATGCGTTCAATGGCGGCGCCGTTCGCGATGCGCTCCAGCACCTGCTGCGCGACTTCAGGCAAGAGCGTGCCGTTCAGAATGTGATCGACGTTGCGCGCGCCGGAGTCCACTTCGGTGCAGCGCGCGAGCACCGCATCGACCAGCGATTCGTTCCAGTCGAACACTGCCTTGTGATTCGACTCGATGCGGCGGCGAATCCGCTCCAGCTTCAGCTCGATGATTTCGGCAAGCACGTCATCCGAAATCGGATAGTACGGCACCACTTTCATGCGGCCGAGAAACGCCGGTTTGAATGCTTTATACAACTGCGGGCGCAAGGTTTCGGCGAGTTCGTCGGCGTCCGGCAACGCTTCAGCGCTCTTGTTCAGGCACGCCTGCATCACCGCTTGCGAGCCGACGTTCGAGGTCAGAATGATCAGCGTGTTGCGGAAATCGATCTCGCGTCCTTCGGCGTCGTCCATCGTGCCCTTGTCGAACACCTGGAAGAACATTTCGAGCACGTCCGGGTGTGCCTTTTCGACTTCGTCGAGCAGCACCACCGAATACGGATTGCGCCGCACCGCTTCGGTCAGCACACCGCCCTCGCCGTAACCGACGTAGCCCGGCGGCGAGCCCTTCAGGCCCGACACGCTGTGCGCCTCCTGATACTCGCTCATGTTGATCGTGATCATCTTGCGTTCGCCGCCGTACAGCACATCGGCGAGCGCGAGCGCGGTTTCGGTTTTGCCGACACCCGACGGTCCGACGAACATGAACACACCACGCGGTTTGTTCGGATCTTCGAGATTCGCGCTGGCGGTCCGCACACGTTGCGCGATTGCTTCGAGCGCGTGGTCCTGACCGATCACGCGCGCGGCCAACAGCGGCTGCAGATTCAGCACGGTCTGGATTTCGTCCTTGACCATGCGGCCGAGCGGAATGCCGGTCCACGAGGCGACGATTTCGGCAACCACGTGGCCGTCGACCTGCAACGGCACCATCGGTTGACCGCCCTGCAATGCGTGCAATTCCGCCACGCGCGTGGCGAGGGTTTCGCGCGCCTGCTGCGCCTTTTCGGCCTGCCCGGCGTCCGCGCTGCTCACACGCGCCGCGTCGATTTCCGCGCGCAACCCGACGATCTCCGTGACCAGCGCGCGCTCCTTGTCGTAGCGCGCTTCGTCTTCGGCGAGATCCTTGATGTCTTCGTCGCGCAGGCTGCGCAACTGCGCGAGCCGCTCGCCGTGCAGCGCGCCGCTCGCCACTTCGCGTTCCAGCGCGGCGATTTCCGCGTCGATACGTTCGAGGCGCTTCTTCGTGTCGTCGATCGCGGCAGGCGTCGAGCTATGCGCGAGCGCGACCTTCGCGCAAGCGGTATCGAGCACGCTGATCGCCTTGTCCGGCAGCTGACGGCCGCTGATGTAGCGATGCGACAAACGCACCGCCTCGGTGATCGCATCGTCGAGCACGCGCACGTTGAAGTGTTTTTCCATCAACGCCGCCATGCCGCGCAGCATCGCCGCGGCTAGCGGCTCGCCCGGCTCCTCGATTTTGACGACCTGGAAACGCCGTGCCAACGCCGCGTCTTTCTCGAAGTACTTCTTGTATTCGCTCCAGGTGGTCGCCGCGATGGTACGCAACTCGCCGCGCGCCAACGCCGGCTTCAACAGATTCGCCGCGTCGTTCTGCCCGGCCTGACCACCGGCGCCGATGATCGTATGCGCCTCGTCGATAAACAGAATGATCGGATGCGGGCTCTTCTTGACCTCGTCGATCACGTTCTTCAGGCGGTTCTCGAACTCGCCTTTGACGCTCGCGCCTGCTTGCAGCAGCCCCATATCGAGCACGTGCAGCGCGACGCCCTTCAGCGGTGCGGGCACGTCGTCCGCCGCAATGCGCAGCGCGAGTCCTTCGACCACCGCGGTTTTGCCGACACCCGCTTCGCCGGTCATGATCGGATTGTTCTGCCGGCGGCGCATCAGAATATCGATGGTCTGGCGAATCTCGCCTTCGCGGCCGATCACCGGATCGATCCTGCCTTCGCGCGCACGCTGCGTGAGATTGCTGGTGTAGGTATCGAGCGCAGGCGTTTTCGACGGCGCGCCGGGCGCCGAATCGAGCGCCGCCGGATTCTCGTCACCGTCAGCCGGGCTTTCTGTTGCGTTGCTGCGTTCGACTTCACGCGATCCCGCGGTCAGTTCGTCGAACTTGTGCTTCAGATCTGTCACGCGCACGTCGCGCAGTAGCGGCGACATCCGCTCGGCAAACTGCGCGAGGTCCGGCGCGCTCAGCAGCGCCAGCAGCAGATGCCCCGAACGAATCCGCCCGATCCGCGAATCGAGCGACGCGATCAGCCACGCCTGCTCAAGCAGTGCGATCAGATGCACCGAAAACACCGGCGTGCGCGTGTTGCCCGTTTTCAGGCGCTGCAATTCGCGTTCGAGATCGGCGCGCAGCGCGTGCGCATCGACCTTGCTCGCGCGCAGCACCAGCGCGACATCGCTCGCCGGTTCATCGAGCAGCGCCAGCAGCAGATGTTCGAGGTCGACCTCGTAGTGACCGCGCGCGAGACAATTGTTCGCCGCCAGCAATGCCGCCTGCCGGCAGGTCGGATTCAGTTTGGCGATCAGGGTGTTGAGGGACGTGCTCATGTCGTGCGATCCGGGTCCAGGTTCTATCGTTATGGTCAGTGAATCACGTGCAATTCGTAGCGGGCATCCGCGCGATCACGGTCGGCTTCCCTGGTGCACAGGAACGCGTCCCAACCGAGGCGCGCACCGTTGCTGAGAATGCTTGGGCCCACTTCCGCACGGCGCAGCACCAGCGAGATCTCGTATTCGAGCGTCACGCCGGCGAGCAGCGTCAGCATGCGTTCGAGCGCGACGGCACGCTCGGCGCCGGGTAAGAACGCCTCGTAGTCCTGCTTGTCGAGCGGCCCGATCACGAGCCGCGCGCGCATGTCGCGCTGCCAGACCCGTTCGCCCGCCAGCGCTGTCGCACCGAGTGTCGCGTTGATACTGCCGAGCACGGTCAATTGATCGCGCGGCACGTCGTACCATTTGCCGACGAACTGCTCGACGCGCACCGGCACCTTGAAGTACTCGGAGAGCGTACGCTGCAGATACGCCGCCGACACCGGCCGATGCCGCGCGGCCAGCGCGTAGCCGGCAATCGCTTCGTCGAAGAGCGCGCCGTCGCCGCTTTGCAGACTGTTGCGCGTGTCGTCGTCGGCGACGCCGGCCAACGCGAGCAACAGCGGCAGATAGCGTTCGTCGCGATCCAGTTCGTAATGAAACGGCAGCCGGTATTTCTTCCACGCCGCGTAAAACAGCGCGGTCGCGCGATTCGAAAACACGTCGAAGAACTCGCGCGCCGCGCGGTCGCGCCTGATCTGCTCGCGCTCGATGATCTGCTCGGTATAGTGCAGCGGCAATGCGCCCTGCCCGCCGAGCAAACCGAAAAACGCCGGCGTGATATCGACCTTGTGAAGCGACCCGTCTTCGAGCGCGGCCGCGCGCTGCGGCTTCTCTTTCAGCGCCGCGCCTTCGTCATCGTAAGACTGCGCGCTGTGAATTTCGCTCGGCGGAAACGACATCGACAGCGAATTGCGAAAGGCAATCCGCTGTGCGACGATTTCGCCGGGACGTCCGGCATGTGAAGGCGCTTGCTGTGCGAACCACTTCTCGAGAATCCGCACTGCCTGAAAAAACTCGAAGCGATGCGGTTCGTCGAGCAGTTGCTCGACTACGCCAGGATCGATTCGCCGCTGCGCGGTTTGCATCGCAGAATCTCCTCGCCGGTGCGCTTCGACACGACGACCAGTTGCACAAAGCTGTTCAGATGCACGTACAGCCCAAAGAAGGTGTCGATCACGCGCACGAACGACGCGAGGCTCGTGCCGACGAAATGCTCTTCGTCGATCGTCAAACGGATCTCGATGCCGCGCACGAAAGTCGCGAACGGCTTGCCCGGCAGCCATTGGACGGCCGCGCGCTGCTCGATGCCCACGAGTCCGTCGATATGCCGCGCCGACACCGCTGTGCGCCGCAAATCGTACAGCACCAGCATTTCCTTGAGCGCCGACAGGCCGCTATTGGCGAGCGACACATGATTCAATGCCAGATGCGAAATCAGCCGCCAATGCGCGGCACGCCCGCGCTCGAAACGCACGCTCGGTGTCGGCCTGCGCAGCATGGAAATGCTGCCGGTCAGCGAGCCGCCTTCGAGAAACAGATCGCCGCCTTCGAGACCGACCGCGAGACCCGCCGGCAGGTCACGGTTGGTACAGGTCAAGTCGAGGCTAAGGGTATCGGTTTGCGGCGCAGCCGGTTCGAAATCGATATCGACGATCGAAATCTCGGTCTCGTAGCCGGGACTTTTCTGCGCGACCCAATCGTTGCGCCGCGCGAACCAATAGTGCCCCGCACGTGCCGCTTCGCCATGATGCAGCGAATAGAACGGCCGGAATTCGATCACCGATTCTTCATGCGCCTGCTGCCTGACGAGCTGCACCGAATCGATCGAATAGACCTCATAGGCAAATGCCCGGCGCGCTTCGGCGATCACCGGATACGAAATCGCCTGATGGCTGATCCGGATCGGCTCGCCGTGTTGCTCGAACAGATTGACGACCGGTGTGCAGAACAGCCGGAAATGATGCACCGACAACGAATCGAGCAACCGCGCGACGTGCGAGTCGCTGCGCACCTCTTTGAGTACGACGTGCAGCGTCAGGCGCTGGCAGCGGCCGCTTGCGCGCGTCATCGCCGCCAGATCGAAGTCAGTGAAATTGAATTTTTCGGGGAACGCGAAGTATTCGGTCAGCAGCCGGTACGCCGGATGCGACTTGGCCGGATAGTCGATCAGCGCGTCCTGCTCATCGAAACCCGCCTGCACGAGCGGCGAAGTTCGCAGTTGCGTCCACACGCCGCGCCGGTCGGGTTCCACATAGGTGGCCATTGCATTGACAAACAGGCAATCGGCCAGCGCCGCGATGAACGATTGTTCGCCGTGCATGTGCGTACGTAGCGTGCCGACTTTCAGCGCGGACAGATCGAGTTGCGGGGCCGTCGATTCGAACGTGATCGACACGATCGCCGTGGCGTTGCCCGGTAAAACGGTCGCGCTCGGCGCCATCGCCACCGACGTATACTTCGCCTCCGAAATACGGATCGGCGCCAGCGTCACATCGTAGGCGGTGCGGAAACGGCATTGCACGCCGCGAATCGGCCGCGACTTGAGTTCGGTGCCGCGTTCGACCAGGACCGGCTCGGTCAGATGACTGAACGCCGCGGAGGTGCCCAACTGCGCGATCGAGCACGACGGAAACGGCCGCAGGTAGTGCGGATAAAGCACTTCCAGCAGCGCTTCGGTAAATTCGGGGTAGTCGTCGTCGAGTTTCTTGTTGATGCGCGCGCCCAGCAGCGCGAACGATTCGATCATCCGCTCGACGTGCGGATCTTCGCAGTGCTCGCCGGACATCGCCAGACGCGCCGCGATCTTCGGATAGCGTTCGGCGAAATCGCGCGAATAGCGCCGCAGAAACGACAATTCGCGCTCGTAATACGGCAGCAACTCTTCCATCTATCTATCCCCGGACCTGAACCATCTCCGCCCAAAACTATCGCTGCCGTTGCGCGTAACGGCAGCATGAAAGCGGTACTAAAACGCGGTGCTAAAGCTTCGCGCGTGCGCGCGTCACCGAGTATTGCAACGTCGAAGGCTGCAGCATCGCATCGAAACTCACCGGTTCTTCCGCCGGATGCACGACCAGCAACGCCTGAATTGCAAAGTTCAGCGCATTGGTGGATTGCTCGTTCAGTTCGAGCGTTACCGCGACCTGCTGTAAGCGCGGCTCGTGCCGCGCGATTGCCTGTTGAATCGATTTACAGATGAACGTGCGGTCGTAGTGGCTCGCGAGGCTCAAGCCCGCGAAATCGTTCAGACCGTACGTCAGCACCGAGCGCTGACATTCCGGCAGCGCCGCCAGCTCGTGCTCGGTCAGGGCAATCCGCGTATTCAGGATCGCCTCGACGTCGCGCGCGACGGTGCTCTTCAATTCGTCCAACGACAATTGCCGCATCGCCGGTGAAGCCGGCAGATGCGGTTCGTCGTCGAACAGCTTGTCGAGAAAGCTGGGCTCGAAGCGCTTCATCGGATACCGAAGAGCCTGTTCGATGCGAGGCGCGCACGGCGCGCGCAAGCGGATTCACGCCACCCGTACTGCCGCCGTGTGCGCCCAAGCATCAGACCGCGTACGTCTTGTCGTTCTTCGTCAGGCTCCACGCGCCTTGCGCGTTACCGCCCTGATTGCCGCCGATCTTCTGCTGCGTGTACTTCCACTGGACGGCCGCGTACTTCAGCGAGAACTGTTCGCTCGGCAGGCCTTCGCCCACCACGCTCGGCGTCACGCTCGAGATGATCACGTACTTGAGCTTCACTTCCAGGTACTTGATGCGGTTGCCTTCGCCGTCCGAACGCATGAAATCGATCGTCACTTCGTCGAACGTCGTGCCGCCCGACGCGTGTTGATAAATCAGCGGGCTGACCACGTCGATATCTTTCGTGAACTGCATGTCAGCATGTTCGCAGCGCTCGGACGTGTGACCGCCGGCCGTCGAAGCCGTAGCCGAACGCGGTTGCGTGATCGAGTGGCTCCACGAATCGATTTCGATCCAACCAGCATGATCTTTATCGGCAGACTCGCCTTTGATCGCCGGATTGCCGAATTTTAAATAGATGTCCTTCATAACTCATCGACTCCCCAAAGAGGTGGTTTTAACAGCCTACCCGTGCGGCCCGCACGGGTTTTCTGACTTCGTTTAAGAATTTGCCGGTTTCGGCAGGTCAGCGACAAGCCGCAAGGAGATTGAGAGCTCGTCCAGTTGAAAGTGCGGGCGCAGGAATGCGACCGAACGATACGCACCAGGCTTGCCCGGAATCTCCGAGACCTGTATCGATGCCTCGCGCAGCGGGAACTGCGCTTTCTGCTCCTGAGTCGCGTTGTCGTCCAGCAGCACGTACTGCGAGATCCAACGGTTCAGGAATACTTCGACGTTTCCGGCCGACGCGAAACTGCCGATCTTGTCGCGCATCATCGCCTTCAGGTAGTGCGCAACGCGCGATACCGAGAAGATGTACTGAAGCTGCGCGGACAACACGGCGTTCGCATTCGCGCTATCGGTGCTGTATTTCTTGGGCTTTTGCACCGATTGCGCGGCGAAGAACGCGGCGTAATCCGAGTTCTTGCAGTGCACGAGCGGAATGAAACCAAGGTCGCTCAGTTCTTTTTCACGGCGATCGGTAATCGCGATTTCGGTCGGGCATTTCAGCGCGACTTCGCCGTCGTCGGTCTTGAACGTGTGGGTGGGCAGGTCTTCCACCAGACCGCCGCCTTCCACGCCGCGAATCGCCGCGCACCAGCCGAAGTCGTCGAATGCGGCCGTCAGGCGTGCCGCGAAGGCCCACGCTGCGTTACACCACAGGTATTTGCTGTGATCGGTGCCGTCCACCTCTTCAACGAAGTTGAAGCCTTCCGCGGTGGCGCCGTCTTTCGGATTGAACGGCAGGCGGCCGAGAAAACGCGGCAGCGTCAGGCCGACATAGCGCGAATCTTCAGCGTCGCGGAACGACTTCCACTTGGCGTATTCGACTGTGTCGAACACCTTGCCGAGGTCGCGAGGCTTGCCGAGATCGGCGAAGGTTTCGAGGCCCAGCAATTCGGGCGACGCCGACGCGATGAACGGCGCATGCGCGGCCGCTGCCACGTGCGACATCTGCTCGATGAAATAAACGTCTTCCGGCTGGCGGGTCACTTCGAAGTCCCCGATGATCGTGCCGAACGGCGCGCCACCGAAAGTGCCGAACTCTTCTTCATAGACTTTCTTGAAGAGCGCGCTCTGATCGAATTCGATCGCGGTCTTGAAGTCGCGCACGAGGTCGCGCTTGGGCGCGTGCAGCGCCTTGATCTTGACCGTCGCGCCCGTATTGCTTTCCTTGCACAGATAGTCCAGACCGCGCCACGTGCTTTCCATGCGCTGGAATTGCGGTGCATGCATCACCGCGCTCAGCTGCGAGGAAATCAGGCGGTCGAGTTCCGCGACGCGCGCGTCGATCGTGGCCGACAGGTTATCGGACATCACCACGGTACCGTCGAGCACCTGATGCACGAGTTCCCCGATCAGGTCTTTCGCGCGCGCGTGTTCGGAATCGGACTTCGCCACACGGCTTTTCTCGACGATTTCGTCGAGCAGCGTGGATTCCGTGCTGCTTTGCGCGGTGGCGACCTGGGCTGCTGCCGTTTGCTGGTTCATCTCACACCCCGTACTTATTCGCCCTGCTTGTCATGATCCGGCGCGCCGGCGTGCTGGTCCGCTGCATCGCCCTGGTCTTTCGCCAAGGTTTGCAACTGCTGCGTATTGTTGAGCACTTCGCTCAGCAGGTCTTCGAGCTTGTCGTTGCCGGCCAGCTTGTTGCGCAGGTCGGCGAGCTTCGAACGTGCGTCGAGCAGGCGCCGCAGCGGCTCGATCTGCGCGACCACTTCATCCGGATTGAAATCGGCCATCGACCGGAAACGCAGGTCGACGGCAAATTTGCCACCGGCTTCGCTCAGGCGGTTTTCCACCTGAAACGCGGCACGCGGCTCGATCGCTTTCATCACGTCGTCGAAATTGTCGCGATCGATGTTGACGAACTTGCGATCGCGCAGCTTCGGCTGCTCGACTTCGGACTGCCCCGCCAGATCGGCGACCACCCCGACGACGAACGGCAACTCCTTCACCTCGATCGCATCGCCGCGCTCGACCTCATAGGTCAGTTGAACGCGGGGCGGCCGCACTTTTTGCAAGCGTTTTTGGATGCTTTCTTTCTTCGCCATCGTCGGCTCCCGGATGCAGATGAATCAGGCGTGTGGATCAGCGCAGTGCGCTGAACGGATCGGACGCGCCGCCGCTTTTTGCGGCTTTGACGGGTGCTGCCGGCGCCGGTGCGGCAGGCGCCGCTGCCGCAGGCGCGGCCGGGGCTGCCGGCGTAGCGACCGGAGCCGCCGCGCTGGCGGTCGTATCCGGCGTCTCGGCGGGCTTGCCCTTCACGACGCGATGAATGATGCGCTTCTTCTTCGGCGCGGGCTTGTCGTTCGGATCGGGCGGGAACAGCGTGGCCTCGCCGAGCGTGTCGCGCAGTTGCTTGGCGAGCGCTTGCGCGTCGGACTTCGCATCACCCGCGAGCGACGCATCCTGACGCAGTTCGCCGAGCGATTGCGTGGCGACGCGCAGGCCGGCTACAGCCAGCACGCTCTTCGCCTGACGGTCGGTTTGATCGCGTTGCAGCGCTTCTTGCGCGGCGACGATGGCCTGGCCGTAGTGACCTTGCGTGAACTGGATCTGCGCAATGCGCGACCACGGTTCTTCACGGGTTGGATCGGACTTGGAAAGTTGTTGATAAAGCGCGATTGCGCGATCCTGATCACCGCCCTTGGCGACGGTATCGGCATCCGCGAGTTGCTTATTAAATGCCTCCGGCGTGGTCGCTGCGTTGTTGCCCTGTGTCGCGCATCCGGCAATTACGCCGCATGCCAACACTACCCCAGATAGTTTTACAAACAGACGGTCATTCATCGTTTTTCACCGACGTGCGAATATTTTAATTCAAGGAGAAACCGGAGTTTTGCTTTGCTTCAAGTGCGCGGGTATAGTACAGGCCAATTTTCGATAATTCAACTTTCGTGTGAAGAAGCATTGCACAAAAAAAATGCATGCGGATGATTTAAACGAAACACGCAGAAATTGTTTCCTGGTGCAATGGCGGCAATGCAAGGAACGGAAAAAATTTCCGCCCGGCCAGCTGCGAGCATGTAAGTGCCGTGACAGCAATGCGCTTTGCATAAAGCGGCAATACGCGGCATAGCGTTGCTGCTGATTGCCGCCGATTGCCGGATTGGTTTCGTTAATGGTGTTTTGACGGGGGGACGGCGTCGAGCCGGTCGATGTATATGAATTCGCGTCTTGTTCGCCATGCATCGCTATTGATTGCAAACACCGCCGTGTGTGCGCTTCTGGGCGGCTGCGCGGCCGGTGTGACCGTGCTGGGTGCCGCTGCCAACGCGGCTTTGCAGGCGAGCGGGCTCGGCAAACCGGACCTGCCCGATGCGCAAAAGCCGCCGCGCAATGTCGGTCTCACGTTATATGCCGCGCCGAATCTGAATGCCGCCAATGATAAGCGTCCATTGGCGCTGGTCGTACGGCTTTACGTGCTGAAAGACCCCACTTCGTTCCAGCAGGCGCCATTCGATGCATTTACCGATCCGGCGAAGGAAAAGACCATACTCGGCGGCGATTTGCTGGGTGTGCGTGAAGTGACGCTGATCCCAGGCCAACGCTACGTCGTTACCGAAAAAGTCTCGCGCGAAGCGCAAGCATTCGGTATCGTCGCCCTATTCCGCGATCCGGCGATGCAGCGCTGGAAATTCGCCTTTGACCCGGCGAAGTCGGAGAAATCCGGCATAATGATCGGCCTGCATAACTGTGCAATGACGGTGACCAACGGCACTGTGATCCCGCCTGAACAGGGATTGCCTGCACAACCGCTGAATATGCTCTCTTCAGTAAGTTGCGGTTAAAGATGCGGTGCAAATACGATTTAACAGTTTTTAGAGAATTAACAATGCAGCGCTCGAATCGGTTATCGCCGGGCGCGCCACAAGCTGAACGCATATAACAGGTTTGAGATGAGTTATTCCGCAAAAGTGCTCTGGGGGGAAGGCCTTTTTCTCAGGCCGCAGCATTTTCAGCGTCAGGACGCCTATCACGAAGCACGCCTGTTCGAATCGATCCAGGCGATCCAGCCATACAACTGGGGCGTGCGTTCGGTGCGTCTCGACCGCGATGCGCTCGGCAGCAATGTGCTGCGGGTGAGCGAACTGTCGCTGGTGTTTCCGGACGGTGCACTCTATTCCGCGCCGCAAGCCGACGACCTGCCGCCGCCGATCGCGCTCGACACCCTGCCCGACGGCATCAACGAATTCACCTTTTATCTCGCACTGCATCCGCTGCGCGAAGCCGGCGCGAACTATTCACAAGACAGCAACGCAGGTTTCGTGTCGCGTTACGTCAGCGAGCAGACGCCGGTGGCCGACCATTTCACCGACGCCGCCGAAGCCGACATCACCTTCCTGAAGACCAGCGTCAAACTCATTGCGCATAGCGAGCCGCGCGACCAGCTGCTGTCGGTGCCGCTCGTACGCGTGCGCCGCACCGCCACCTCGGGCTTCGAGATCGACGACACCTTCGTGCCGCCCTGCCTCGCGATCGACGCGTCGGCGATTCTGCATCAGCGGCTGCGCCAACTGATCGACGCCTTGCAGGCCAAGGTCAACGCACTGTACGGCTTTCACCGCGAGCCGACCAAGAACATCATCGAGTTCCGCTCCGGCGACATCGCGTCGTTCTGGCTGCTGCACACCGCGAGCGCGGCATTCGCGTCGCTTGCGCATCTGTACCAGCACTCGGCGCTGCATCCGGAGCGCCTGTTTCAGGAACTGCTGCGTCTTGCCGGCCAGTTGATGACGTTCTCGAAGGGCTATGCGCTGTCCGATCTGCCCGCTTACCGGCACGACGATCCAGGCCCGGGCTTCGCCCGGCTCGATACGATCCTGCGCGATCTGCTCGAAACCGTGATCTCGACCCGCTACTTCGCGATCGCGCTCGAAGAAGTACGGCCGTCGTTCCATGCCGGCCGGCTCGACTCGGGCAAGATCGACGACAAGACCATGTTCTATATCGCCGTGTCGGCGGACATGCCGACCGCCGAACTCGTCGAAGCGGTGCCCGCGCGTTTCAAGGTCGGCGCACCAGACGACGTCGACAAGCTGGTGCTCTCGGCCATGCCCGGCGTGCGGCTCGTCTATACGCCGCAAGTGCCGCCGGCCATTCCGGTACGGCCGGGCGCGTGCTACTTCTCCTTCGAATCGCGCGGCGCCCTGTATGACCGCATGTTGCAGGCCCAATCGGCGATGATCTACGCACCGTCGGGCATCAACGATCTTCAACTCGAACTGATCGCCGTCACATCATGAGCTACGCGCCTTCCCTGTTTGGCGGCAGCACGCCTGCCGCGACGCCCGCCCCCTCTGCCGAGCCGAGCTACCAGGTTCGCTCGCTGCTCGATCTGCTGTACGACGGCTTCTTCATGCTGTTCTTGCTGAAGAATGGCCGGGAGCCCGGCGACGCGCACGAATTCAGCCAGCGCATCCAGCAGTTTCTCGGCGACTTCGAACGCGGCGCGAAAAAGCTCAATGCGTCGGCTGAAGACGTGTATGCGTCGAAGTTTGCGTTCTGCGCAGCGATCGACGAATCGGTGTTGTCGTCGACGTTCAAGATCCGTACCGAATGGGAGCGCCGTCCGCTGCAACTGGTGCTGTTCGGCGAGCAACTGGCGGGCGAGAAATTCTTTCAGTATCTCGAGGAATGCCGCGCGCATGGCGCCGCCCGGCTGCAATCGCTCGAGGTGTTTCATATGTGCCTGCTGCTCGGCTTTCAGGGCAAGTATCTGCTCGAAGGGCCGGAGAAGCTTGCGTATCTGACCGCACGGATCGGCGATGAAATCGCGCATATGAAGGGCAAGCGCGCGCCGTTCGCGCCGCATTGGCCGCTGCCGGATCAGGTCGCACACCGGCTCAAGCGTGAGGTGCCGTTGTGGTCGATCGGCGCGGTGTTCGCGCTGGTCGGTTTATTGGCTTACCTCGGTTTGAACACGTATCTGCGCGATCAGACCTTGCGCACGCTCGCGCCGTATTCGCAAGTGGTCAAGCTCGGACCGCAGTCGGCTACGCTGACGATCTCGTTGCCTTGATTCCGGCAACCGCATCACGACAAACACAACGACAAAGGCGGCCCGCTCTCGCGCGGCCGCCTTTGCAATACCCCCTGCTTCGCTAAAGAATCGCTTACTGCGACTCTTCCGCCCACACCGCATTTTCCCGCGCCATCAGCGCGGTCGACGCCGCCGGACCGAATGTGCCCGCCGTATAGCCGCGCGGACGGTCGCCCGATTTCTGCCAGCCTTCGAGAATCGGCTCGGCCCACGCCCATGCCGCTTCGAGTTCGTCGCGACGCATGAAGTGCGTCAGGCGCCCGCGAATCACGTCGATCAGCAAACGCTCGTACGCTTCCGCGCGACGCTCGGTGAACGCCTGCTGCAAGTCGAGGTTCAGATTCACCGGCAGCATGTGCATGCCGCTGCCCGGCTCCTTCGCGAGCATCTGCAACTGGATCGATTCTTCCGGCTGCAACTGGATCACGAGACGGTTGCCGTAGTTGCGCCCGCCGCTCGGAATGATCGAGAACGGCAGTTCGGAAAACTCGATGACGATCTCCGACACCTTCTTCTGCATGCGCTTGCCGGTGCGCAGGAAAAACGGCACGTTGGCCCAGCGCCAGTTGTTGATATGCGCGCGCAAGGCGACGAAGGTCTCGGCGCGGCTGTTTGCCGGCACGTTGTCTTCCTCGAGGTAGCCCTTGACCGGCTCGCCGTTCACCGCGCCCGCCGTGTACTGGCCGCGCACGGTATCGCGCGCGATATCTTCGGGTGTCATCGGACGCAGCGAGCGCAGCACCTTGAGCTTTTCGTCGCGCACCGCATCCGGATCGAGCGACACCGGCGGCTCCATCGCGACGATGCATAGCAGTTGGAGCAAGTGGTTCTGCACCATGTCGCGCAGCGCGCCGGTTTTGTCGTAGAAGCCCGCACGGCTGCCCACACCGACCTCTTCGGCCACCGTGATCTGCACGCGCTTGATATACGGCGCCTGCCACAGCGGGCCGAAAATCGCGTTGCCAAAACGCAGCACCATCAGGTTCTGCACCGTTTCCTTGCCGAGGTAGTGGTCGATCCGGTAGATCTGCGCTTCGCTGAAATGCTGGCCGACCGCTATGTTGATTTCCTGCGCCGACGCCAGATCGTGGCCCAGCGGCTTTTCCAGCACGACGCGCGAATGCTCGTCGACCAGCCCCGCTGCCGAGAGGTTGTCGCAAATATTCGTGAACAGATCCGGCGAAGTTGCGAGATAAAACACGCGCCGTACCCCGGGGCGTGACACCTCCTTCAGACGCGCGTAATCCTCGACCGAATCGACGTCCATGCGCACGTACTCGAACAGCGCGAGGAATTTGTCCCAGGCGGCGGCATCGAACGCCTTCTTGTCGATGAAGGGTTTCGCCTTCAACTCCATGAATTCGTTGATGTACTCCTCACGCGACCACGGCTTGCGGCCGATCGTGAGAATGCGGGTATCCGCCGGCAGATTGCAGTGCAGATGCGCCATGTAGAGCGCCGGCAGCAGCTTGCGAAACGACAGGTCGCCGGTGCCGCCGAAAATGATCATGTCGAGCGGCAGGTCGGGGGTAGCAGAAGCGTGTTGGGTAATCATAGCGCGGTCGCACCGTCGTGATAGGCGTCGAGTCAAAGGACACGGGGGCAAAAGCGCCGGCTGACCGGCACTTTTTTCTGGCAAACGCCTATGTTGCAACGTTTTGAGATTGTTTGCACGGCAACATGTGCCGCAGGTTGGCGCAATATGCCAACTTGACTCGTAAAACCAGCCTTTTCCGGGCCTTTTGCCGAGTCTTTTTCGAACCGTCCGGATGATCCTGCTCAGCCGCCGGACAAGGCCTCGCGCGCTACCCGGCATGCCGCCAGATCCCACGCCGCGCAGCCGACGCTCTTGAACACAATCGGTTTTTCAGGCGGCAACGACGCGGCGTTTTCCAGCACCGCGGAAATTCCACCGACCTGCGACCAGTCCACGTCTGCCTGAATGAAGTCACCGGCTTCGTGTTTCGCGCCGGCTTCGTCGTCGACAAAAAGCGCGCTGCCTGCGATCGTGCGCGCGCCGATCTCGACCATCGCCGGCGTGAACGCACCGACGCCGATCACGAGCCGCTCTGCCCGCGCCGCTTCGTCGTAGACGGCTTGCTTGCTGGTGGTGAGCGCGATCACGACGTCGATCGAGGCGGGGACGCCTGCGTCCACCAGCGGTTGCAGTTCGCGTACCTTGCTACCGTGCACGCGCTGCGCGGCGCAAAACGCTTCGGCCCGCGCGGGCGCACTGCCCTTCACCCACACGCGCGCGTCGGGAAACAGTTCGCCGATCGCTTCCAGATGGTTCACCGCCTGCGTGCCGGTGCCGATCAGCAGGAATTCTCGCGGCGTGGCTGCGGCGAAGGTCTCGATACCGAGCATCGACATCGCCGCCGTGCGCCGTCCGGTCACCGTCGGCCCGTCGAGAATGAACAGCGTCTCGCCAGTGTCGGCGTCGAAGGCCATCACCTGGCCGTGGATCGTCGGCAAGCCGCGCGGCGCGTTGCTCGCGCACACGTTGACCAGCTTGTGAATGGCGAGATCGGGCGCGGTGGCCGGCATCGACAGCATGATGCCGCCGTCGTTGAGCGGCACGACGAGCCGCTCAGGACTCGCGATGCGCTGTTGCGCGTAGTCGATGCTCGCGCGTTTCAATGCGCCGACGAGCGCCGCATGCGGGATCAGCCGCGCGGTGGCGGCGGCGTCGAAAATCTGCGTGGTCGGGCGGGTCATAGGCGTGTTCATTCAATCCTTGCAATGGGTTGCACAATGGGTTGCATTCAGCTCAGCGCACCAGAAAACCGTAAGTCAGCGGGTCGCATTCGTCGACGATCCAGTTGGCGAAACCATAAACATGCGCGTCGCCTTCGATCTCGGGGATCACCGCGTCGAAGCGGTCGAGCTTCGCCTCCGACAATACGCGGCCCCGAAAAATCGTGCCGATCACCGATTCGTTGACGAGCGTTTCATTGCGGCCCAGTTCGCCGCGCAGATAGAGTTGCGCAACGCGCCCCGCGGTGCCGGAACCGGTCGGTGAACGGTCAACCTCCCGGTCGGCGAACACGCAGCAATTGGCCTGTGTCGAGCCTGCGTGGCGCGGCGCGTTGTCGATGATCGTGCCGTAGATATGGTTGATTTCGGGGATTCGCGGATGTTCGACCTTGAAGGCCGCGTTCGCCGCCTGTTTGACCTCGGCGCCGAACTGGATCAGGCGATCGATCTCAGCTTCGCACACGTTCAGATCGAACGGCTTGCCCGACGTATAGAAATAAAACGCGCCGCCGAACGCAATATCGCCGCGCACTTCGCCAAAGGTCGGCGTCTGGACCGTCACGTCGCGCTGCCAGATGAACGACGGCACGTTGACGAAGCGCACGTGGCCAGCGTGATCGCCGTCCCACTGCACGAAGGCTTCGATGAAGCCGCACGGCGCGTCGATGCCGACGCGCGTTTCCGGTTCGCTGCGCTCGACCCAGCCGAGCGCGACGGCAGCGGTGGCGAGTGCGATCACGCCGTGGCCGCAGTGATCGCTATAGCCTTCGTTGTGCACGAAGATAATGCCGAAGTCGGCGTTTTCGCTGACCGGCTCGGTCAGATAACCGCCGTACATGTCGGCGTGGCCGCGCGGCTCGAACATCAGCGCGCGGCGCAAATGATCGGCGTGTTCCTTGAGCCATGCGCGGCGCTCGACGATGGTCTTGCCGGGAAACTTCGGCAGCCCGCTTGTGACAATGCGAAACGGTTCGCCGGCTGTATGCACTTCGACCGTGCTGATCATGCGGTTCAGTTTCATGCGTTGGCCATCCTGCGCGTGGACAATGGAAAGGCAATGAAAAACGTCAGCAAATGAACGCTGTCGCGGCAGGCGAAAGCGTAGCGGGCATTCAAGCCGGATCCCGGCCCGCTCGTTTAGCGCGCGCCTCGGGTAAGCGTCATGCCGCGCCCAGCGTAAAAACGCGCCATCGTCGCGAACGGCAGATACATATCCGCCTGGTGCGGCGCGACGCCCGACGGGTTGTGAAACCACACGCCGCCACTGTCACGCCCGTGCAGCAAAATCAGATGCCCGCCCTGGCGCTGATTCGGCCGTTCGGGATAGCGGATCTCCGGGCTCACGGAGACGATCGTCAGCGTGTCGCCGTCGATGCGCGCGGCGATCTCTTCGAGCGGCGCCTGCGGCAACACCTCGACCTGAATGCCGAACGCCCCGCCGATCCAGTCGGCGAACGGCCGGTAGATCAAACCGTCGACACCGCCGTCGTCGCGCATCCGGTACACACCGTGGCGCAACGCTTCATCGAGCAACGCCGCACGCGGCGCGTGTTCGATGCGCCAGTAATCGAGCGCGGATTCGAGGCATGTCAGGCCGCACAGGCGCCGGGCCCAGAACCGGTAACGCTCCGGCTCGGTGAAACCGCTGCGCTGCCAACCGGGATCGTCGCACGGGTCGGCCTGTTGCTCGACAATGTGGCGCACCCATTCAGGGCTGCCCCATTGCGTGTAGTACGGCACCTCGGTGTGGCGTAGCGTCGGTTCGTTCATGAGTCGTCGCGCGTGAAAGTCGCGTGCAGCGGGTAAGTCGTGGTCATCGGGCGGGCGGGTTTTAAGTGTGAGCATAATCTTCGCAGGCGGCTCGTTTGTCTGCAATGCCGCCACGCCTAACGAACCGGACGGTGACGGTTTTGGCGCTGACGGGCGGCGGGCGCGATACGCTTCTTACAGCCAATGCAGGTCAATGCAAGTGAGCGGCATTTATTCGTATCACAGATAATTGCCGTTTATTTGCCAGACAGATATTTCGCAAATATCTGTCACACGTATATTTGACAAATATGTGTGTGACGAATAAAGTGCATTTATTCGTCTCGCGGATAATTTGCCATGATTCACCTCGTCGCCACGCCGGACCAGATGGCCCAGCTGCTCGTCGCCGGCCGGCGCCAGGCCGGCCTCACTCAGGCGGAAGCCGCCGCGCGGATCGGCGTCAGCCAGAGCCGCATCTCGGCGCTGGAAACCGATGCCGCCGCCCTCACCCTTGTCCAATTGCTGGCGTTGTGCGGCGCCTACGGCCTGCAATTGCAGGTGCGCGACAAGATCCAGCCGGCGCCTGAGCCAGCGCCTTTGGTCGAGTGGTAAGCATGGGCCGCCAAACCCATTCGCGGGCGCTCTCGGTGTGGGCCAACGGCGAGCGCGTCGGCGCCTGGCGCATTCCCACCCGCGGTTCCATGGAGTTCGCCTACGATCCCGCCTGGGTCGCATCGCCCGCGGGCCGCCCGCTGTCGCTGTCGCTGCCGTTCACGCCCAGCAACATCGCGCTCAAAGGTGCGCGGGTGCTGAATTATTTCGACAATCTGCTGCCGGACAGCGAGGCCATCAGAAAGCGCATCGCCCAACGCTATCAGACCGATACGCTGGACGCCTTCGATCTGCTGCAAGCCATCGGCCGCGATTGCGTGGGCGCAGTCCAGCTGCTCGCCGAAGACGACGCACCGGCCGGCGTCGAGCGGATCGAAGGCACGCCGCTTTCCGACAGCGAGATCGAAACCATGCTGGCGCGCACTGTCGGCAATCCGGCGCTCGGCGCACACGAGGAGGCGGACGATTTCCGCATCTCGCTCGCCGGCGCACAGGAGAAAACCGCACTGTTATGGCACGAGGGTAAGTGGCAACGGCCGCATGGCGCCACGCCCACCACCCATATTTTCAAGCTGCCGCTCGGGCTGGTCGGCAACAGGCTGGCCGACCTCAGCACCTCGGTCGAAAACGAATGGCTGTGTCTGCGGATTCTGCGCGCCTATGGCCTGCCGGTCGCGAACACCGAGATCATGACCTTCGGCAAGCAGCGGGTGCTGAGCGTCGAACGCTTCGACCGGCAATTGCATTCGAGCGGGCAATGGTTGCTGCGCCTGCCGCAGGAAGATTTTTGCCAGGTGTACGGCGTGCCGTCGCACCGCAAATACGAAAACGAAGGCGGCCCGGGTGTGCTGGACCTCGCACGGATTCTCCAGCAATCGGTTACCGCGCAGCAGGACATCGAAACGCTGCTGGCAAGCCAGATCCTGTTCTGGCTGCTGGCGGCGCCGGACGGTCACGCGAAGAACTTCAGCATTCGCCTGTTGCCGGGCGGACAGTACCGCCTGACGCCGCTTTACGACGTGATGTCGATCTGGCCGGTGGAAGGCAACGGCCCGAACCAGTGGTCATGGTTCAAGGCCAAGCTCGCCATGGGAATGTGGTCGAGGAGCAAACACGACGCGTTCCGCGACGTGCAGCGGCGTCACTTCAATACGATGGCGCTGAAGTGCTCATACGGTGCGAACGCCGAGCCGC
The DNA here is from genome assembly GCF_038050405.1 of Paraburkholderia sp. IMGN_8. NCBI lineage: Bacteria > Pseudomonadati > Pseudomonadota > Betaproteobacteria > Burkholderiales > Burkholderiaceae > Paraburkholderia > Paraburkholderia sp. IMGN_8. Next base: position 2,298,237 of record NZ_CP150901.1, read on the forward strand.
TGATCCAGCGGCTGATCGAACAGACGCCGGAGGTGATCGAGCGAGTCTCGGCCGAATTGCCCGAACGGTTCCCGGGCAAAGTCGCCGAGCGCATCTTCAAAGGCCTGAAAAACTCGGCGGCCAAACTCGACAAAATGCCCGCGGCATAAAGTGATGAATGGGTGATGCGCGCGGCGGCGCGTCCTCGTTCCAGCGCGCCGCCGCACCTGACCGGACAAACCCGACATATTTCTCTGCAGATCAGATGCGGCGAGGTTTCATCGGTAAAATGCATTTGATGCTGAATGCATAAATGAATGTATAAACGAATCGCCGAACGTGTCCATGTCGAACCCCGCAATGACCGGCCGGTGACGGTCATGCAAAATTGCAGACCGCGATATTTTTTACGGTACATTTGCTGTCCCCCGCGTAGCCTCGCCCATGCATGGCAAACGTTCATGGCGGTGCTTCGCGTGTCGTATAGCGTTCCCTACAGCCACCCTTTAAGACGGCGGATTTTCACGCAGTATGGCCAACGAAACAAACTCACCTGACTCCATGGCAGTCGCCGAGCGTGTGCGCGAGTTGATGAGCCGGCATGGCATCGGCAAACGGCAGCAAACCACGGAGTTGTGCCGCATCCTCGATCTGAGTTTTTCGCAGGGGCACCGCAAGCTGCGCGGCAACAGTCCGTGGACCCTGTCACAGATAAAGAAGGTCGCCGAGGTGTTCGGCGAACCCGCGGCGCAGCTGTTCGGCGCACAGTCGCTCGATCCCGGCATGGTCGGCGCGATCGCTCAGGAAGCGGTGTTCAGCATCGGTGCGATCGAGCTGGCCTGCACCGCGTGGGTCGGCGCCGCACTCGAACCCGGCAGCCGTCCGGAATTTGTCGCGTACTCGAAGCTCGGCCAATGGCGCGTCACGCGTCACGACGGCACGCTTTACCAAAGCGCGTACGAAGTCCACAAGATTGAGATCTATCCGCGCCGCGCCGAGACCGACAAGCCGACCATCGCCGTGGTCGACGACGATCAGGCCTCGGCGGACAACTTGCGCGACTACCTGGAGCGCAGCGGCTTCACTGCGGTGGCGATCTACGGCCTCGCGGCATTCGCGGAGCAACTGCAAACGCAGATCTTCGACGGCGTGGTGATCGACTGGTTGTTCGGCTCGCAAACGTCCGCAGCGGCGATTCGCGCGGTGCGCGCGTCGGAAAATCCGGACGCGCCGATTTTCGTGCTGACCGGCGAATTGCTGACCGGCAAGGCCAGCGAATCGGAGATCAGCCAGGTGATCCGCAACTACGACGTCGCCTGCTATGAGAAGCCGGCGCGTATGGCGATCCTGGTCGCCGATCTGTCCAAACGGCTCAACCGGCCCTGACGCGCCGGCAAGTGGCGCTGGACGCGCTGTGTTTTCCACCCGCGCCCACGTCCATGCCGCCCACTCGCCGTATCAAACCCTATGCCGCGAAGCCAACGCACGCTGCAACGCGTTGCGCAGTTCCTCGTAATGTACTGGCTTTAATAACGCTTCGAAAAACGGCTGTGATCCGGCCGTTCCGCCCTCACCCCGGCCGGCCGTTGCACCCACCGTACCCGGCTCCGGCGCATAGGCGCTGACCACGATCACCGGCACACCCGTCGACGGCCCGCCGCGCGCGGCGAATTCCGCGAGAAAGGTATAGCCGTCGCGCCCCGGCATATGCAAATCGAGCAACACCACGTCGCAGCGCCGCGCATCGAGCCACGCAAGCGCATCGTCGGCGTTGGCGACGGCGTGCGCGTCGATCTCCATGTGCGCGACCATTTCGCTGAGCGACTCGCGAATCAGCCGGTTGTCGTCGACGATCAGCACGCATGGCCGCGCGCCGCCCGGCTCGGCGTGCGCCGCCACGTCGGACGGCGCGGCGGCAGCGACCGGCGTGACCGGAATCGTCACCGTGAAGGTCGTGCCCTCGCCTACCGTGCTGGCCACGTCGACCGTGCCGCCGAACAGCCTGACCAGCCCCTGCACGATCGTCAGTCCCATGCCCGCGCCCTCGAAGCGGCGCGTGCGCGACGCATCCAGCTGCGTGAACTCCTGGAAGATCAGCGGAATCTGCGCGCGCGGCACGCCCGGCCCCGTATCGCTGACCACGAAGATCAGCGCCGTCGGCTGTTGCTTCAATTGCACGCGCGCCGTGCCGGTTTCGGTGTAGCGGATCGCGTTGGTGACCAGGTTGTTGACGATCTGACGGATGCGGTGCGGATCGGAATCGACAAGACCGGTTGCACCGCTCGCCTCGCTTTCGAGCTTCAGCCCGCGCGCGGCAGCGGACATCGCATGCTCGTCGACAATCGACGTCAGCAGCTCGCGCGGCTCGAAATGTTCGTGGCGCAATTCGAGCTTGCCGGCGCCGAGGCGCGCATAATCGGTCAGGTCTTTCATCTGCGCTTCCAGATGACGCGCCGCGGTTTCGAGCCGCTGGATCACCTTGCGGTCAGCCTCGGAATGAAAGTTGAAGCCAAGCAATTCGATCGACGACACGATCGCGTGCAACGGCGTGCGCAGTTCGTGACTGATCATGCCGAGAAACGCATCCTTCGCGAGACTCGCCTCGCGCGCGGCGCGGCTCGCCTGGTGCTCCGCTTCGAGCGCCGCATGCTGCTGATGCATCAGCCGCGTGCGGCGGCGGCCGTTGAGGACCAGCAGCAGGGTCGCGGCCGCCGACAGCAACAGCAGCAACAGTCCGCTGGCAAACAGCATGCGGCGCTTGCTGATGAAATCGCGGTTCATCGCTTCGCGGTCCGCCACATCCGCGATACGGCGGCTCAACGCGAGATCGTTGATCTCGTTCCAGTGCGCACGCAACGCCGCGACGATCTGGTTGGCGCGTCCGCGGTCCTGCGGCAATGCATCGACCTCAGGCCCGATACCGCCCAGCAGATGATCGAGCGACTGGATTTCGTCCACTTGCCGTTGCAGCAGCGCGAGCTGGGTGGACAGCTGGCGCGTCGAACCGGCCATCACGTGCAGCTTCGATTGCAGCAACTGGTAGCGCAACACCAGCCGCGGATAGTCGTCGTCGGCGCCCGACTGGTACAGCAGCAACTGGTTCTCGAAGCGGGCGTAGGCAATCTGCAATTGCGCGGCGTCCCAGTAGAAGCCGTCGTAAGTGCCGGCCAACTGTTCGGTGACGCGCGGATTGAACAGGTTCGCGTACAACAGGTAGCCGATCGCGCCGGCCGGCGCTGCGAGCGCGGTCAACCAGATCAGTACATAGAGGAAACTGCGCAAGGGACTGCGCGCTATTTGACGATGAGAGCCTTGATCTGCCATACGAATTTCGAGTCGCTCGAGGCGCCCGCCAGATCTGCGGGGAACGCGTCGCGCGGATAGATAAGAAACAGCGGCCCGAAGTCGCTGATCTTCAGACGCTGCCCGTTCATGCTGTATGCAACGACCACGCCGTAGCGATCGCAGTCCGACACCGGCACGGTGTACGTATAGTCGTCGAGCGTATGGATCTCGACTTCGCTGCCGTACGCGCCGACCGTCTTCAGGATATCCGCCAGCAGCGGCCCTGTGAAGGTGGAGCGCGGCGTCCAGGTGGTCGAGGTCGTAATCGAATGGACCGGCAGCGCGAGCAGTTGCGCCTCGGTGAAGTGATACACCCCGTGCGACGCATCGGTTGTCTTGCCGATTTTACCCGTCACGTCGAGCGCTAACGACTGCGCCTGCGCGCCCCATGCGGCCAGTGCGAAAATCAGGCCCATCGCCCAGTACGCGCTTTTCCTGCCGACCATCCCCGCGGTCATCTTGGTCATCATCTTTCTTGTTCCGTTGTTATTTGCTTTTTGCGGGCGGCTTCGCACTGTATCGACTCTCGCCGATTCACCGCGCTTGCCGCCTTTTGCTTGCCGCCTTTTGCTTGCCGCCTTTTGCTTGCCGCCTTTTGCTTGCCGCCTTTTGCTTGCCGCCTTTTGCTTGCCGCCTTTTGCTTGCCGCCTTTTGCTTGCCGCCTTTTGCTTGCCGCCTTTTCCCAGACCGCTTCGCCGCGTTTCGAGGCGTGCCCCGTCCGGCGACGCGCGTCAGCCCCGACGCGCGATCTTTGAACCGCATGCATAATATCGCCAAATTTCCGTGTCTCAAAAACGGGGCGTGCGGCCGCGCTGCTGCGCGCCGTTCGCCGTCACCGTGACACCCGCCACACGCTGGCAACACGATGCAACAAGAGTCATGAACAAGCCGGAAGCGCCGCTGTTGCGGGTGATCTGGTGGGACGCGCACACGCAAACCGGCACACTGGTCAACGCGCGCGCGTGGAACTGAGCGGGCCCTACGCTTCTTTCGCTTATTTAACTTCTTTGTCGCGCAGATGCAGATGCCGCGCGGCCCGCTGCGATGCGACGATGATCAGCTTCATCGTCGCGCGCGTGGCGCCGACGAACAGCTTGCGTGCGATCCGCTCGTCGAAGGTATCGAAGTCGACCTCGGTGAGAATCACGCACGGCGCCGCCTGGCCCTTGAAGCGGTAGATCGACTCGAACAGCACGTCGCCTTCGCGATACTCCGGGTTGCCGAACAGATCGTACTTGCCGGTGAAACTGCGCAGCCGGTGCGGCCCGAGGTGATCCTGCGCGGTCATCGCCGAGCCTTCGCGGCCGCGAAACGACAGCACAGCGATGTCCTGCTTGCGAAAGCCGAGTGACAGCGCCTGCGTGATCGCGCGCTTGGTGGCGTCGATGCTGCCTTCGGCGGCGTTCGCTTCGTCATAGACGGACAGCGAAATATCCGAGCCGTCGAACGGACTGCCCGACGCGAGACCCGCCGCGACCGGCACCGATGCGCCGACCACGTCGCGCACGTAGTCGAGAATGTCGCGCGGACTGCGATAGTTGGTGGTCTCTTGCAGCGTGGTCCAGCCGGGCAAGGCGACCGGCTCGCGCATATACAGATTCTGCAACGGGTCTTCCAGCCACCACCACGCGCCGCCGAGCCGCAACAGACGCTCGAGCGCGGCCACCCAGGGCTGCTGGAAATCCTGCCCTTCGTCGACGATCAGCACGTCGAACTGCCAGCGCGCGTCGATCGGCGTTTCGGCAAAAATCGTTTCAAGCTGATTGAACACGTCGCCGGACTGGAAATCCGGCTCGCGGCCCGCGCTGCGAGCGATCCAGTCGCACAGTTGGTGATAGTTCGCCACCTTCGCCTCGGGCGGCGCGACCCGCGCGATGTGATCCGCCAGCGGCCGGTTGAAGCACACGTAGAGCGGCCGCTGCCCGCGCGCCACCGCGTCCTTCATGACCTGCACCGCCAGTTGGGTCTTGCCGGAACCGGCCGTGCCGATCACGCGCAACCGGAACGGCGCGAACTCGAGCCGCCGCGCCCAGGTCGCGAGACCGCCGGCCAGCCGCGTGACGAGCGTGCCGGCCTGCCCGACCAGTGCGCTGGTGTCGGGCGTGAGGGCGAGTTCGTCGGCGAGAAAATGGTGGATCTTCGGCGCGCAGGCGAGGCGCGGCTCGTCCGCTGGCAACGCGTCCCGAATGATCGCCGCGAGCCGGTCGCGGCGCGGCGCGTCGACGATGCGCGCGGGGTTCACGCCGGCAATCGCCGCATCCTTGACGATGTGGTCCGGGCAATACAGCAACTCTTCGATGAAATAGGTCCCCGCGCCGAACGCCGCGGTAAAGCGCCGGTGCATCCCCTCGACGGTGTGCGCGAGCGCGATCGCCACGTTGCGTTCCGTCTGCAGGTAGACCTTGACGAGCCCCTTCGGCGTTTCGCGCAGGAAGCCGGTTTTCTGCTCGACGATCATCACGCGCCCCGACGGGCTGACGATCACGAAGTCGGCCTCGCCGAACACCGAGAAGTTCTGGTTCAGCCGGGTCCAGTGCACGCCGTGATAGACGGTGTAATCGTACGGTAAGGCTTCTTCCAGCAATGCGAGGGTTTCGCGTTCGCGTGCCGCCGCGCCGGTGGCGGCGAGGCTCTTCCAGTCGTCGGGGACAATGCGGGCCATGCGGTGCCTCGTCAGATTCAGGTGGGCTCATTGTACGCAACGCGCGCGCCTTGCCGGCACAGCGAATTACACCGGGCCCAGCAGGGCGGATTGCGGCCCGACGCGGCCCTAAGCGCCCCTAAGCGGCGCAAAGCCGTCCGCATCGTGTATCGTTACCGGTTGAACGCCGCGCGCCGTGCGTGGCTTGCGAACTGTAAGAAAAAAGGATTTACCGGATGATTACGATCTGGGGCCGCGCCAATTCGGTCAACGTTCAAAAAGTCTTGTGGTGTTGCGACGAACTGGTGCTGTCGTACGAGCGCATCGACGCAGGCCTGCAGTTCGGCCGCAACAACGAACCCGAGTATCTCGCGATGAACCCTACGGCCAAGATACCGACACTGGTCGACGACGACTTCGTGCTGTGGGAATCGAACTCGATTTTGCGTTATCTGGTGCAGCAATATGGGGAATCGAGCCCCCTGTACCCGTCCGAGCCGAAGCTGCGCGCGAGCATCGACCGCTGGCTCGACTGGTCGCTGACCACGCTGCAACCCGCCGAGCGCCCGGTGTTCTGGACCCTCGTGCGCACGCCGGCCGCCGAACGCGATGCCGTCAAACTCGCGGCCGATGCCGACGCGGTCGCCTTGCTTTGGCGACTGCTCGACACGCATCTGCAAGGCCGTTTCTTCCTCGAAGGCGAGAGGTTCACGCTGGCCGACATCGTGATCGGTGCGTACGCGAAACGCTGGTTCGGGCTGGACGGTATCGAACGCCCCGCGCTGCCGAATCTGGAGCGCTGGTATTCGCGGCTTGCAACGCGCCCGGGATTCAAGAAATACATCGACTTCCCGTTGACCTGAACCTAGCTGAGCCCGCGTGCGGGCGGCCGCCATCGCCATACTGCCGTGCTGTCACAGCCAGGCGCGATGGCCTTTATAATCGACGCATGAAGACCGCCAAGCCCGCCGCGACCGCCGACAAAGTCACACCCGCCACCGCCGCTCATCATGAGCATGGGCACACGCACGGCGATTCGCAGGAGGCCGCTCTGGTGCTGGCTGAAGAATATTGCCGCGAGCGCGGCGAGAAGCTCACGCCGATCCGCCGCAAGGTGCTGGAATTGCTGCTGAATTCCGGGCGCGCCACCAAGGCTTACTCGCTGCTCGACGACATGCGGCAGATTCATCCCGGCTCGGCGCCGCCCACGGTTTATCGGGCGCTCGATTTTCTGCTGTCGGCGGGGCTCGTGCATCGGATCGAATCGATCAACGCGTTCACCGTCTGCCACGATCTGACGCAATGCCAGCACGGCATTCTGGTGGTTTGCCAGCAATGCGGCAACGTCACTGAATTGCACCAGCCCAAGCTGCGTCAGGCGCTCGTCGCGCAAATCGAAGACGCCGGCTACCGCCTTGCCAGCGATGAAATCGAATTGAAGGGATTGTGTTCCGCCTGTCAGGCAGCGGAAGCCGCAGCCGCAGCGGCTGGTTCGGCGACGCCGGTGGCCGCCGCCAAATAAGCGGCGGTATTTCCGGCCGCGGTTTCCAGCGTCAGGGCACTGGAATTGGCCGCGAAGCTGATCAGCCCGCCGCGCGGGCGTCGATCGCGTCGTGCAGCAGCGTCACGAGGGCTTCCGGCAAAGCCGGTTTGGTCATGAAATGCTGGAACCCTTCGCCGATGCTGCGCAGACGGTAAGCGTCGTCAGTGTGGCCAGTGAGCGCCACGGCGACCGAGGGCGCGAGATCGCCGCGAATCTCGTGATCGCGCAGCCGCTGGATCAGATAGAACCCGTCCATGGCCGGCAATTCGAGGTCGCACACCACGGCGTCGGGCAACACCCGCAGCGCCGCTTCCACGCCCTCTTCCGCATCCGCCACCGCGACGACATGCGCGCCCTCTCCTTCGAGTAACAGCGTCAGCGATTCCCGGCTATCCGGGTCGTCTTCGACGAGCACGATCGTGGCCTGATCGAGTCTCAATGCTCCGTTCATTTTCCGTTGTTGCTCAAAAAAACCGGTTAGGCCGTCAGACGCGGCCAGGGTATTGCTCTGCTGTTGCTGCTTACCGCCGCATTGGGCGGCTGCCGTATTGCCGTTCATGATTCCGACTCGCTTTCACGCAGCGAGTTGCACGCAGTGGCCGCTATTGTAAAACATGGCCTGAGCGCAACACGGTGCGCACACTAACGCGCCAAAAAGGCACGTCGATGAAATCCACATTCACTCGTCAGCCAGCACATTGCGTGCCTCGCCGGTTTCACACCGGCGGCAGCTTGCCTATATGCCTGCAGGAAGCCGGTAACGCCACCTGCTAACTGCGGCGCTATCATCGCGTCTGCAAACCCGCATCGGCCGCGTCCAGCCGCTGCGGTGCAGCACGCAATGCAATTGCCACCTTTCCGCTCTCCCAGCCAAGGCCGCCCGACACCATGTCCGATCTCGATTCCGCGACGCTCGAAGCGCTCCGCCATGTCAGCACCGCCACATTGACCACCCAGCTATTCAAACGCGGCTTGCGCAATACCTTCATGCAAGGCGTCGCGCCACTCGCCGCGCATAACGGCGCGAATCTGGTGGGACCTGCGTTCACGTTGCGCAATATTCCGTCGCGTGAAGACATCGACGTGCTCGAACTGTTTGCCAATCCCGAGTACGCGCAGCGCAAATGCGTCGAGACGATTCCGGCCGGCCATGTGCTCGTGCAGGATTGCCGCGGCGAGCGCGGCAGCGCGTCGTTCGGCTCGATACTCACGCAACGATTGCAGGTACGCGGCGTGGCCGGCATGGTGTCCGACGGCCCGGTGCGCGACAGCACGACGATCGCCGCGCTCGGCATCCCTGTGTTCTGCGCGGGCGCCAGCGCGCCGCCGAATCTGATTCGCCACCATGCGGTCGATATCAATGTGCCGATCGGTTGCGGCGGCGTAGCCGTGTTTCCCGGCGATGTGATCGTCGGCGACGCGGACGGCGTGGTGGTGATCCCGCGTGAGATGGCCGCCGAAGTCGCGCAAGCCGCTGTCGAGCAGGAGCAACTCGAAGTATTTCTTACCGAACGTATTCGCGAAGGCGCGGCACTGCCCGGCACGTATCCGCCGAACGACACGACGAAAGCGGCTTACGAGGTGTGGAAAAAAAGTCGCGGCGCCTGAGTGCTACGGTTCACTTCTGCGGCGCCGCGCGCCGTGTGAATTGGCACGGCATGTAAAAAGTAAAAAAACCCCCCCGGCATTTACCGGGGTTCGCTGAGGCTCGCACACCCCGCTCCGAGCGCAAACGACTATCGCTGCGGCCTGATGCCGTACGTCAGCAATGCCACCGCATGCCGCGCGATTTCTTCGCCGCCGATATTGCGCCGCACCGGATCATCGCGCCACAGCTTGGAAGTGGCCAACGGCAAAATCGTCAGGCCGAGCAAGCTGACAAACACCAGCGACGGCTCCAGCCCAGCATTCAGCAGCCCTTCCTTTTGCCAGCGCGCGATAGATGACAACGCCGCCTTCTGATGCGCGTCGCCGAACCGTTCGTGCATGCGCTGCCGCAACAAGCCGCCGTCGCTGATCACTTCGCGCACCCACAGCGACGGAAACCACGGATGGTCGGCCGCCACCTGCACGAGCCGCTGCGCAAGCTGCGTGATTGCCGCTACCGGATCGTCGGGATTTTCCTGGAATGGAACGCCCAGTGCCGCGCGCAGCGGGACGAAACGCTCGTCGATCAGCACGTCGAGCAGTTGATCGCGCGTCTTGAAGTAGTAATGCACCATCGCCGGCGTGAAACCTGCCTCGCGGGCGATCGCCCCGAGCGTGGTGTCGACAATGCCCTGCCTCGCGAACAGCGCCAGCGCGGCGTCCAGCAAGCGGCTACGCTGCTCCGGACCGCGCGCCGCGCCTGAAGGCCGGCCGGGCCGGCGCGCGGGCGCGCTTTTCAACCCAAGCTCGTTGGACAGGTCTTCGGACGGCTCATTGTGCGGATTACTGGCCATTACTTTCGATTTGACGACTGAAGAGATGTCGCATATATTAATTTCCAAATTAATTAATTTCAACGCAGTGGTGCCCATGGATCAATCTACAACGACTCAACCTGCCGAACTGACGAGCGCGAGCGATCATCCGCCGATCCGTCTGCTGTTTCCGGCACTGCTGCTCGTCATGCTGCTCGCCGCGCTCGATCAGACCATCGTCTCGACCGCGCTGCCGACCATCGTCGGCGAGTTGGGCGGCCTGAACAATCTGTCATGGGTGGTGACCGCCTACCTGCTCAGCTCGACCATCGTCGTGCCGCTGTACGGCAAATTCGGCGATCTGTTCGGCCGCAAGATCGTGTTGCAAACGGCGATCGTGTTGTTCCTCGCCGGCTCGGCGCTGTGCGGCATCGCGCAGGACATGACCCAGCTGATCATACTGCGCGCGCTGCAAGGACTCGGCGGCGGCGGTCTGCTCGTGGTGACCATGGCCGCCATCGCCGACGTGATTCCGCCGGCCGAACGCGGCCGCTTTCAAGGCGTGTTCGGCGGCGTGTTCGGCCTCGCGACGGTGGTCGGACCGCTGCTCGGCGGCTTCCTCGTCGAGCATCTGAACTGGCGCTGGATTTTCTACATCAACCTGCCGCTCGGCGTGATCTCGCTGGTAGTGATCGGCGCGGTCTTCAAACCGCACGTCCGGCATGTGAAGCACACCATCGACTACATGGGTGCCGCCTTTCTCGCCGGCGCGCTGACCTGCATCATCCTGTTCACGAGCCAGGGCGGCACGATCTTGCCGTGGTCATCGCCGCAATTGTGGCTCATGCTCGGCATGGGACTGGTGGCGATCTGGGGCTTCATCCACGAAGAGCGAACCGCCGTCGAACCGATCATGCCGCTTGAACTCTTCAAACAGCGCACGTTTTTGCTGAGCAGCCTGATCGGCTTCATCGTCGGCGTGTCGATGTTCGGCGCGGTGACGTTCCTGCCGCTGTATTTGCAGGTGGTCAAAGGATCGACGCCGTCGCAAGCCGGCATGCAGATGCTGCCGATGATGGGCGGTTTGTTCGTGATGTCGATGGTGACCGGCCGCGTAATCAGCAAGATCGGCAGGTACCGCATGTTTCCGATCGCGGGCACGTTCCTCGTGGCAGTCGCGATGTTGCTGCTCGCCCGCTTGCAGATCGGCACGCCGATCCATGTGATGTATATCGACATGGGCATTCTCGGTTGCGGGCTCGGCATGGTGATGCAGGTGCTGATTCTCGCCGTGCAGAATAGTGTCGAGTTCAAGCATATGGGCGTGGCCACTTCGGGCGCCACGCTGTTCCGTTCGATCGGCGGCTCGATCGGTGTGGCCGGCTTTGGCGCGGTGTTTTCGAACGGCCTCGCCGCGCGCCTCGAAAAGCTGATTCCGCCCGACACCGAATTGCCGCACGCGCTTGGGCCAACTGCGATCCATCAACTGCCGCAAGCATTGCGCGACGATTATCTGCAGGCGTTTGCCGGCTCGTTGCACACGGTCTATCTGTCGGCGGCGTGCGTGGTGTTGCTCGCTTTCGCACTCGCGTGGTTCCTGAAGGATCATCCGTTGCGCAAGCACTGATCCGTTATCGCGCTATGCCGCCTGGCGCCTGAATCACGAGGTCGAACGCTCCCCGCGTCGACCTCGTTTCGTTTCATCGTCACGATTTCGTCCTACCAATCGCGCCGCCACACCGTCACGCCGCGACTTCACCAGCGCTGTGAAAAAAACCACCTGCCCATTCGTTCTGCCGACATATGCAGTGTTTCGTCGTACCGACAAATGTGTTTTTTCGTATAAAAGGTAGGTGAGAACGTCGATTGACGTTCTCACGGAAACGCCACATATTTAAAGCAGCGGCACCGCATAGCGAGCGCATGCGGCCCAACGCTCTCCAGCGCATGTAGATCGTGATTTACGCGGACATTGCTCCGGCCTCAGCACGATCTGGAACATGCCGTATGGGCATTGTTTCCCACAGGTGGGTCCACAGCATGTCCACCCAGACACTAATCGGCCATAGTTTTCCGACGCCTTGCAAACGCTGTGGCGGCGCGCTGTACCGGCAGGTCGATTACTGCCCATATTGCGGCGCGGCACATCCGCTCGAAGGGGGGCCGCACAAGCGCGTCGAGATTCCCGACAGCCGTGCCGGCGCGATGAACACATCGCCGCAAACGAGCGGCTTCGAATCCACACCGCCGACCGAAACCGGCCACGACGCAGACATCGGCGAGGCCGTTCGTGCCGAGGCCGCGATGCAAGCCCCCATCCTCACCTCGCCTGATGCGCCCATTCCGCCGCTCGCCAACCCGCCGCATTGGGGCAGCGGGCGCAGACCATCGGCGCGGATGATGCTTGTGGGAGGCGCGGCGATCGTCGTAATCGGACTAGCGTATGTCGGCTTTGCACTATTCAGCGACAACCACGAATGGCAGAACAGCACGAGCGACCAGGCCGCCGATACCAATCGGGACGCCACGACGGCGACCGGAACGATCGCGCTATATACACCGGCCACACCGGGTCAGCCGCCTAACCAGGCTAACCAGGCTAACCAGGCCAAGCAAATCAAGCCGGCCAATCCGCCAACGGCCGCTCCGCCGACTGCGGCAATTCCGGCAGCCCCTGTCGTCACTGTAAAACCGCCGGCAGCACCGCAGTTCCGCGATGCCGCGCAAGCCGTGCAAGCGGCGCGTACAGCCCTACGCGCCAACGATCTCTCCACGGCACAAGCGGCGTTGGGCGCGGCGCAAACGCTGCAACCGGACAACGCCGACGCGCAGAGCCTGTTGGGCGAATTGAAGCCATTGGCCGTGCGCCGCGATACCGCGTTGCAGACGGCAAAAGTGTGCGCCGCGCAGCAACTGTGGACGTGCGTGCGTCAACACGCAAACGATGCACTCACGATCGACACCGGCAACCCCACCGCGAAAAACCTTCTCGAGCGCGCGATTCGCGAAACCGGTTGGGCGCCGCTCACCCCGCACGCCTCGATAGGCAGCCCCACGCAAGCGAGGCATCAGCAGGCACAACAGCAAACCCAGCTGCAGTCGCAGCAAGTTCAATTACAAGTGCCGTTGCCCAAGGGCATGCCGGCGGACAGCAGCGCATTGGCGGCCGCGCCAGCTCGATGAAAAATCATACGGATAACGAATTGCATAGCTGTTTGCATGCCCGATTAAACGACTAATCGCACGGCCACTGAGCGGAAACAGACGGACTTTGCATGCGCAACGCACTGAACATGACCTGGCAAAGCGGCTCACCGACGCGTCACTCGCGACGACGCGCAAGCCTGTTCAAACCTGACCGATAGGTAGATAGACCATGCTAAAGAGACTTCTGGCGGGATGGCTGGGGCTGGTGCTGACGGTCATGTTTTCGTTTTCTTTCGCCGAGCCTACGCACTACAAGATCGTCACCGGTCCGGAGCGAGGCACCTATATCCAGATCGGCCAGGATCTGTCGAAATGGGTTGCCGGGCCCGCGGGCATCGATCTCGAAGTAATGGCCTCCAAGGGCTCGGCGGAAAACGTGCAGCGCATGCGCTTCGAGCAAGGTGTGAAACTCGCGCTGGTTCAATCCGACGTGTATCAGGCCTACATCGATATGGCCAACGCGGGCAACGCCGATGCGGGCACTGCAATCCGCCCGTTGCGGCTCATCATGCCGCTGTACGACGAGGAAATTAACGTCGTGGTGCGCGTGGATTCGCCATTGAAAACCTTCGCCGACATCAAGGACAAGTCCATCAGTATCGGCCTGATCGGCAGCGGCACCGCCCAAACAGCGACCACCTTGTATCACCTGATGTTCGGCCAGGCGATTCCGGAACAGAACGTTCAGCATATGAGTAACGAAGACGCGCTGGCAGCCTTGATCGCCAGGAAGGTGGACGTCGCGATCATCGTCGTCGGGCAGCCGGCCAAACTGTTCAACGACATGAACGCCGACCTGCTGCAACAGATCCGCCTTCTCAAGGTCGATCCCGCAGCGCCCGAAACCACCCGTGCAAAGCAGACGTATTTCCCAGCGACGATCCGCGCGAGCAGCTATCCGAACTGGCTGAAAGAAGACGTACCCACGCTCACCGTCAAGGCCTTTCTCGTCACCTATGACTACGGCCTGCGCGATACCGTCGGCAAGCTGAGTCGCTTCGCCGATTCGTTGTGCGCCAACTTCGACAATCTGCAGGAGCACGGGCATCCCAAGTGGAAGCAGGTGAAAATCGAATTGCCGACCCTCGTGCGCGGATGGAAATACTACGGACCGGTCGAAAAGCATTTGCGCGCGTGTCTCGCGAACAAGAGCGCGGTGATCAGCGCGACGGCGCGGGCCACGCAAGCCGCGCAGAAACCGCGCTCCCTCTGCACGGAACAGGAACGCCTGCTTCTGCTGTGCAAATGAGCGCTTCTGCGAGGGCGAGCGTTTTCGGACAACAGCCATTCTTCGCAGCGAACGGTGGCGGCGAAGACGAATCGACGATGATTCGTTTTGCGAAACGTCGATCTCCACCTGCTTCAGCCTGACGCAGCACCGGCGTTCAGATAGACCTCGAGGTCGCCGGATACCGTGGAAAAGCGCTCGACCAGGAAGTCGAGAAGCGCCCGCACACGCGGCGCCATGTAGCGGCTACGTTGATACAGCGCATGCACGGGAACATCCGGCGACCGCCACTCCGGCATCAGGATAGTCAATCGCCCCGCACGCAGATCCGCTCCGATGTCCCAGATCGATTTCATCGCGATGCCGTAACCCGTCACCGCCCACTCGCGCGCGAGCGCACCGTCGTTTGTCTCGCGAGCATTGGTCAGGGGCACGGTATAAGTCTCGACCTCGCCGCCGCGCGTGAAGCGCCATTCGTTCGCAAGCCCGGACGCCGACCCGAGGACGATGCAATCGAAACGCTCCAGATCCTGCGGGCGCTCGGGCACGCCGTGCGTCGCGACATAGTCGGGCGACGCACACAGCACGCGTCGATTGAGCGCGAGGCGTCGCGCGACGAACGAACTGTCCGGGGGCACGCCAAATCGGATGGCAAGGTCAATGTCGTCGTGCAACAGATTCAATAACGAGTCCGACAGCACCACCGCGAAAGTGACCTCCGGATATTGCGCATTGAACTCGTCGAGCCAGTCCTTGAGGACGTGGCGGCCGAAATCCGACGTCGCCGAAATCCGGATCTTTCCGCGCACCACGCTCCGGCCGGCCTGCAGTGCCGCATGAGCGTCGTCAAGGGACTGAAGCGCCTGCTGACAATGCAGCAGATACATCCTGCCCTCGTCCGTGAGCCGCAACTGGCGCGTCGTGCGCTCGAAGAGCCGCGTATGCAAGACCGCCTCCAGTTTGACCAGACGCGCACTCGCGGCCGCAGGTGAAAGTCCGAGCTTGCGCCCCGCCGCCGACAGTCCACCAAGGTTTGCCGCTTCAACAAAAAGCCGGATGTCGCCGAGGTTGTCCACGATACTTCCGCTTTTTTTGAAAATGATTCAAATGGTATCCCAATTATCAAATGGCACCGGGCTGCGCACAATACGTCACATCAGCCTTTTCCCGAAGTCAGATGTCGTGCGCAACACCAATGCAGGTTCATCCCGCAGCAAGGAGCAGAAAATGTTTGTTTATCGCGGCTCGACCGCTTTGATTACCGGAGCATCCAAAGGACTTGGAAAAGTCTTCGCGGAGACCCTTGCCGAACGCGGTATGAACCTGGTGTTAGTCGCCCGGTCAGGCGACGTCTTGCAGGCTCTGGCTGAAGACCTCACTGCCCGGTACGGCGTGCAATCCGTCGCGCTCAACGCCGATCTCGGCAATCCCGATGCAGCCATTCATATCGGTGACGAACTAGAGCGCCGCGGCATTCAGGTGGACCTGCTGGTGAACAATGCGGGGCTGGGTCTGACCGGCAGCTTCCTCTCGCACGATTTCAAGAAAAAACAATCGGAGATCCAGGTCAATGTTCAGGCAGTCGCCGCGCTTAGCCACGTGTTCGGCAGCGGCATGGCAAAACGCGGCAAGGGCGGCATCATCAACCTCGCGTCCAACGCGAGCTTTCAGCCGATCCCTTATATGGCCACCTACGCCGCGACCAAGGCTTTCGTTCTTCACTTCAGCGAGGCGCTGCAATTCGAACTTGCGGGTACCGGCGTTCATGTGATGGCAGCTTGCCCAGGGCCTACGGCAACGAGCTTCTTCGATGGCGTGTCGACCAATGTGTCACCCACAGATATGGACAGCTCGGAATCAGTGGTTCAAAAAACACTCGAGGCCTTCGACGGAAGGAAAGCGGTCGTCTACCCGGGGCGCACAAGCGTGCGAGTCGCTACCTGGTTGTCGCGCCTGCTTCCCAGGGCACTCGTTGTTCGCATCGCCGCGATGGCCAGCGGCAAAATGGGGCTTCACAGCTGAACGCATTGGCTTGCCTCCGAACGGACCTGCACATTTGCCGACAGCGGCCTTTCTGCGAACGCGGCGTGGGTAGCAGAGTACCTCAGCGTCGCTCGTCGTGGCCGGATGTTACGAGCCTCCGTCTGACGTGTTTCGCGAGCATTCGATTATCATTTGACAATCGCATCGCTTGAACGACCCATTAGTTAGATATGACGAATATAGGCAAGACGTTGATAACTGGGGTGCTCCTGGTCGAGTTGGGATTCGCCTCTTACTTACTGTTCCCTAAAGGCGATCAATCGACGACGGACGCCGACGCCGGGATAAGCAACTCCGCAGTCACTGCTGGGGTCGACTCCCGCTTCGCCACCGCTCACGTCACTGCGGGAAGTGTGATTAGCGCAGCGCCGCCTGCCAGAGGCACGGACCGCATCGCAGCGGCACCGCAGTCGCCTCCGGCGAGGAAGGTGGTGCCTGACCCCGTTCCCGGCGCAGCGCCGCCTGCCAAAGGCGCGGACGTAATCGCAGCGGCACCGCAGCCGTCTCCAGCCAGGAAGGTGGAGCCTGACCCCGTTCCGGCCACCAGCACCGTTGTGCAACGGCCGACTTCAGAAACACAGTCGCATCAACAACCGCCCCATACACTCGCATCGGCCGGCGCCAAGGCGTCCGTCAACCCGCAGGCAAACCCGGCGCCGCGAATCGAGCGTGGCCGCGATGGCCTGTATCGCCACGGCTTGAACCCGGTTGCATCGGCGATGACGGACCAACTGGTCAAGGAGTCGGCGAAACTCGATCCGGCGCTGCCACCACCGCCGAACCAACCCGCCAGTAACGACCTGCATCGCCGTGGCTCGAACCCGGTCGCGGCGGCGATGACGCAACAACTGGTCAGGGAGTCCGCCAAACTCGATCCGGCGCTGCCGCCGCCGAACCGGCCCGGCACGCAGTAAGCAAGTGACCTGCGAAGCGCCGGCTGTTGTGCACGGACTTTATGTAACGCCCGCCCCTGTTCCTGAGGCAAGGCGAGCGGCCAGAAAGTCAATCAGCGCGCGCACGCGACGCGGAACAGGACGGCCCTCCGCCCACAACAGATGCACCGGTACGGGCTCGGGCTCGAACGCGTCGAGCACCGTGACCACCTGACCCGCGTCGAGAAGTTTTTGCACCTGGAAGATCGGTGCCCGACCTATCCCCGCTCCAGCCGCAGCCGCCGTATTGCAGGCTAGCGCGCTCGCGGACCGGAAGCGCCCGGCGACCTCGACTGCACCGCCCGCCCGGTTGAATTTCCATGTTTCATGCACAGCGTGCTGGCGCAGGATGCAGTCGTGCGCGGCAAGCTCGGACGGATGGACCGGGTAGCCGTGCGAGACGAAATAGGCCGGCGAGCCGAACACAACACGCCGCAAGGTACCCACCTGCCTCGCCCGCAGATTCGAGTCCGGCAGATGACCAAGGCGGACCACAAGATCGATGTTGGCTTTGGCGAGGTCGAGATGCTGCTCGGCGAGCACCAACTCAGCCCTGACGTTTTCGTGAATCGCCAGAAACTGCGCGACCAGCGGCGAAACGAATTCAGCGCCGAATGCCGTCGGCGCGCCGACGCGAATACCGCCGCGCAACTGGGTGGCGTGCTCGACGATCTCATCCCGTGCTGCCTCGATTTCTCCGAGTGCGGGCCGCAGCCGCGCGGCGAACTTCAGGCATGCCGCGGTTGGCTGCACACGTCGCGTCGTTCGATGGAATAAGGTCGTGTTCAGATCGCGCTCGAGCGCTGCAATGGCGCGGCTCACCGACTGCAGCGTTCGTCCCAGCGATCGCGCCGCTGCTGTCAGACTCCCTTCGTCGATGATAGCCAACAGCACTTCATATTCGTCTCTGTTCATGCGCGTCATTCTCTCGTTTACTGGAAGAATGTGTGACGGCTCGCGCAGCTATGCACGATCAGGCCGCCGCCGTACATTCTAGCCATGTCGACAGCCGACCAGATCCGAAGGAGGCGATGAATGACTCAAGCAAACGAGAAGGAAATGCCCATGAGCTACAGCAACCGGTTCAACCTGGCCGATGCACGCCGCGTCGTGGATGCGGCCGAAGAGGAAGCAACGCGTTACGGTTGGCCCATGGTAATCGCTGTCGTGGACAGCGGCGGGTACCTGGTACTTCAGCAACGCCTTGATGGAGCACAACTCGGCAGTATCGACGTTGCAAGACAAAAAGCCGAAACAGCCGTGCTGTTCCGGCGCCCCACGCGCGTTTTCGAAGACGCGCTCGCGCAGGGAGGACTCCACCTACGCCTGCTCGGTATGAATAACCTGGTGCCGCTCGATGGGGGCATTCCATTGATACGCGACGGTGCCGTGGTCGGCGCCATCGGCGTGTCGGGCATGCGTTCCGACCAGGACGCGCAGGTTGCCCAAGCAGGCGCAGACGCGCTGCCAGGAGCGAAGCCATGAGGAAGGCACCGGCCTCAGGGGTGGATCGCGACACGCCCGATGTCAGCCGTTCTTGGCGCGTTTTGGAAAAGGCGTTTGCAAACACCATCAAGGCCATCGAATTGCGGAACGGCGCGGCGAGACAGGCAGGCGCATCACGAGCCAGCTAATCCTCACAGCGGTAGGCGGCAATCTCGACAGTACCGTCTCACTAGATCTCGGGCCTGAGCGCGCGTGTCTTAAGTATTGATAGCTGCGTGCCTGGTCGCTCAAGCGCCCTAAAGATGGGCGCTCGAGAACTTCAAATAACGAAGAAACGCCCCGTGGACACGGCCGGTCATCTGTCAGCGGGGCGAGGTCGAATTCGCTACCGCCCCTGCTGCTGAAGATACTGTCGGACGTCGCTCATTGTCACACTCCCCTTATGGGCCGTATCGATCTGATCGAAGTGCCTGGCGACATAGCCAAGCCCCTCGGTTTGGGCCTGCGCCTTCGTGACCGCTGCGCCATTGCTAAGCGCCGAGTTCGCGCCCAACCTCGCCTCGAGCCGCTGTTGGGCCTGCTGCTGCAGCGTCGTGCCAGTCGACGGCGCGATCGGCGCAGCACGATTCTGAGGGAAAAACGGGCCGTCGACGCCCCGGGCCCCGTTGGGCGGCGTCGCGGGTGCCACCGCTTGAGGTGGCAGCGCATACGCACTGCCGATCAGGCTGCCAAAGACGATCAACGGGGAGATACGCCGCAACATATCGATAAGAGACATGATTACTCGCATTTGTTGAGTGAACGGAGTTCCACGAACGAGGCATATCCATCAGAACAGTCAGGGCGCGGTTACCTGCGCCGTGGTGGTCGGCTGACTGGCTGGGCTTTCGTCGCGCCACGGCGGCGGCAGAGTCCACAGCGCGAGCGCGTCCGGAAGCGGCGTTCCCCGGTAGAAGCGCACCAGATCCCTTTTCATCAGCGGGCGCGCAACGTCATCCAGGTAAATCATATGTCCGCCCTGGAAGAAGTTGACCTGCAAGTCCGGATTCAACCAGCGTACCGTCTGAAGCCGTGCCAATTGTTTCTCGGTATTGAAGAACGGCGTGGCCAGATCATGGAAGCCGTTTTCCGCGAGCACCTTGAGTTGCGGATTCAGTGTCAGCGCGCCCAGCAGATCCGGAATCGTATCGGGCAGAGGCTGTCCGTCGTGCGAGAAGTCCCACACCTGAATGATATTGCCGTTCAACGGCAGATAGGTTGCGTTCGGCGCCGTATACCCGAGGTAGTCAGGCATCTGCGTAGCAAGCGCTGTCGTGAACGGCTGGGAGATCAGGATATCTGACGGATCGCCGTCGTTTTGCAGGCGCGGATCCGAATTCGGCAACGACACGCGCCCGTCGTACCGGCCTATCGTCGTGCCCGGCAAGAGAGTTGTCGAGAAAGGATTGGCGTTGAAATAGCCTTGCAGTGCCTGCACGGTCAGACCGGATGGCAATGTCCACGCCTGAAGCGTTCCGAAACTCGGGAACACCGGCGTACCCAGGGCGTCGGGTATGCCGAGCTGACTGAGCACCCACGACTGCGAGTACCGCCTGAACCGGCTGTACTCCGCCGTGACGAACAGGCTGGCCTGCAGCGCGAAAAGGTCCTGACTGATCGGCGCCGGCGATGCCTGGTTATAGTAGGCCGCGACTAGCGCGTAGCCGGGGAAATAACCGGCCAGGGTATCCGTATCCAATGCAAGCGCGCTCGTCGAGTTCGTAATGGCAACCGCCTCGATCGCATCCGCAAAATAGTTAAGGATTGCAGACTGCAGAACGATCCCCGTCAGGTGCACGCCGGCAGATTCCAGCGCCAATGCCAGCATATCGGTGCGAGGCGTGCCGTAAGACTCTCCATACAGATAGATCGGAGAACTGCTGCGATTATTGACCGTCAGATAGCGCTGGATGAAATCGCGCATGATGTTGACGTCCGCGTCGGTCGTCCAGAACTTCTGGTTCGTATTAGGCAGAATCGCCTCGGAAAGCCCCGTTCCGGGTGGGTCGATGAAGACCATGTCCGTGGTGTCGATCAGGCTCTCCTTATTGTCGACGAGCGGATAATTCGGCCAGTTGCTCCCGAACAGCGGGTCTGGCGTCGCGACCCGCGTCGGCGCAAACGATCCGAGCCGCAACCAGATCGAGGAGGAACCCGGACCGCCGTTGTAGACGAAGGTGACAGGGCGCGGCGCACCGTTCGTACCCGGCGCGGTATACGCGACGTAGGACATCGAGGCTTCGGGGTTGCCGCTCGAGTCAGCGGCCGTCAAATGCCCGGTGGTCGTTGTGTAATTGACCGGCGTCCGGCCTAACGTCCATTGGTAATGCATGACTGCCGCCTTCTCCGCAACCTGGGACGGCGCGAGACCGTCTGTAGCGTTGCCCGAGTAGGCGACCGGATCGATATAGGTTTGATTACCCGTCTGCGCTTGCGATTGTCCGGCAGCCTGCTGCGCGCCAGGCTGCTGGACCGCAGCAGTCTGCTGCATGCTGACAGCCGAACCTGAGGACGAACCGCCGCCCCCTCCGCCGCATCCTCCGAGAAGCATGATCGCGACCGCCAAAGTCCCTAAGGCCGGCAACCTGCGTGGACGACGATGGTTATTGCCGGTAAAACGCTCGTCTCGTTTCATCTCTATCCTTGGTGGTGGGTTGAGATACCGTTTCACAAAGGCCGCTACCGCCGATTAAAATGAATCGGAGTTCGAAATATCTGATACGCATCGTCGGCATGCAGCGGTGAAGAGCCAACTTACTTCAAAGAGCATGGCCGTGGTTTGTCCATGCAATACGATTAGAAAGCCTAAATATTTAGTTTGGATATTCAGACTCTTTTCAGGATATTTGTCCGCAAGCGAATTCGTATATTGGCGGCAGATAAAAAATAGGTGACGCTACGGGAGTTTGTCAAGGATGTGACGAATTCCCGTAATTCCAATGACAACGGGTTATCCGTGAACCCGCCATGAGTCGAGGAGTCTGGCGCGAGGTCGCCGGGCATTCATTACAAGCTAAAATATTTTCGCCTGCAAAACGTAATAACCAATCGGCGCCCTACGCGCTCGCTATTTATTTCAGCTGCGCGCCTTCACGGAACTCGAGACATCCATTGCCCGTTGCAGCGCCTCGTACACCTTCGGCCGGTTGCATTGCGATACGTTAAAGCGCAGGAAACCGGCCGCCGACTGCGACGCACTGAACACATTGCCCGGCGCGAACACCACGTTGTCAGCTAGCGCGTGACGCGCGACGTCCGCGGCGTCGAGCGCATCCGGCAGACGCGCCCACAAGAACATGCCGGCGCGTGGCCGCGTCCATATTTCGAGGCCCGCATATCCCAACCGTCTGACCGTCTCGCCCATTGCATCCGCGAGCTTGGCGCGCATCGCTTCCAGATGACGCCGGTAGGTACCGTCCATCAGCATCCGATGCACCACGCTCGCCGCGAGCTGGCCGTTGCCGAACGACGTCGCCAGCTTCAGGTCGATCAGCGGCTCGACCCATGCGGCACGCGCCGCGATATAACCGCAACGCACCGCCGCGGACAAGGTCTTCGAAAAACTGCCAATCGACACCACGCGCGCGAGGCCGTCGAAAGCGGCAAGACGTGGCGCGGGTTCGTCTTCGAAGTCGGCGAAGATATCGTCCTCGACGATCAGCAGATCGTGCTCGCCCGCCAGCTTCAACAGGCGATGCGCGATGGCCGGCGCAAGCGTGGCGCCGGTCGGATTGTGGATCGCCGAATTGGTCACATACAACCGCGGACGGTGTTCGATCAACGCCCGTTCGAATGCCACCAGATCAGGACCGGACGGCGTGTAAGGCACGCCGACAATGCGGGCGCGATGCGCGCGCAGCAGCGCCTGGAAGTTGAAGTAGCACGGATCGTCGATCAGAACGGTGTCGCCGGGTTCGAGCAGAAAGCGGCACACGAGATCAAGCGCGTGCGTGCCGCCGTCGGTCAGCACGATCTGCTCGGGTGGCGCCTCCACGCCGTGCTGCGCGAGCCGCCATGCCAGTTGCTGACGCAGCGCGGGCAGACCGCGCGGGATCGCGTATTCGGCGAGCGGCGACTGCGGATCGCGCGCCACCGCTCGCAACGCGCGGCGCACGCCGTCTTCCGGCAGCCATGAAGCCGGCATCCAGCCGCAGCCCGGCTTGAAAACCTTCGCGCCGGCCTCAAGCGACTGCCGCGCCAGCCACAGCGGATCGACCTCGCGATCCAGCCGCGGCCCAAGGTCGGCGAGCGCCAGCGGCGGCGCATGACCCGACACGAAAAACCCGGAACCGCGCCGCGCGACGATCGCGCCTTCCGCCACCAGCCGATCGTACGCTTCCACCACCGTCGACTTCGACACGCCCAGCGCCTCGGTCATCGCGCGGATCGACGGCACGCGCGCGCCCGGCATCAGCGAACGGCTGGCGATGCGCTCGCGCAAGCTATCCATCACCGCGCCGACGCGCGTGCCAGAAGCCGCCCGATTGGAATCACTGTCCACCATCTGTACTGCTCCATGTTCGGTACAGTTTGTACGAATCGTACTGATCCGTAGCTTACCCTTTATGGGTGCAAAGCGGATGCTATGAGTTCTCTCTGAATGGGCTCTCCCGATGGACAAGACAACCAATGGCTGGCTCAGCGGCCTCGCGGGCGTGCTGATTTTCAGCGGCTCGCTGCCGGCCACGCGTATCGCCGTGCAGGGCCTCGACCCGGTGTTTCTGACCGTCGCCCGAGCGACGATCGCGGGCATCCTCGGCCTTGTACTACTGCTCGCCTTTCGCGAGGCTCGCCCGGCGCGGCGCGACCTGCTGCCGCTGGTGGTCGTCGCGCTCGGTGTGGTGGTCGGCTTTCCGCTATTGACGGCGTTCGCGCTGCGACACGTGACGTCGGCTCATGCGGTGGTGTTTATCGGGCTATTGCCGCTCGCCACCGCGATCTTCGGCGTGCTGCGCGGCGGCGAGCGCCCGCAGCCGGCGTTCTGGCTGTTCTCGACGCTCGGCAGCGGCGCGGTGGTCGCCTTCGCATTGCGCCACGGCCTCGACGCGTCGCCGATCGGCGACGCGCTGATGCTGGCCGCGATCATCGTCTGCGGCCTGGGCTATGCCGAAGGCGCGCGGCTCTCGCGTCACCTCGGCGGCTGGCAGGTGATCTCGTGGGCGCTGGTGCTGTCGCTGCCGGTAATGCTGCCGCTCGCGTGGTGGGCGCGGCCCGCATCGCTTGAAGGCATCAGCCACGCGGCGCTGTGGGGCCTCGCCTACGTGTCGCTGTTCAGCATGCTGATCGGCTTCGTGTTCTGGTATCGCGGACTGGCGCTCGGCGGCATCGCGGGCGTCGGGCAATTGCAACTGCTGCAACCGTTCTTCGGCCTGCTGCTGGCCGCGCTGCTGCTGCACGAACAGGTGCCGCCCGTGATGATTCTGGTCACCATCGTGGTGGTGGCATGCGTGGCGGGGGCACGGCGCTTTTCCCGAAGTGCGCCGGCGCGACCGGCCTAGGGTCTGCCAGCCAAAACCTATCAAGCCTCGAGTTCCGATTGTTTTTTTAAGTTGGCGTTGAGCTTATTGGCCTTGTTATATACGTGTCATTACTATGATAAATGACAATAAACTAACCAAAACTCAGCGCCACGATGCCGACCGCCTTTGCCCAAACCGTCGAAGCCCGCTTCGCCGAACTCACGCCCACTGCCAAGCGGATCGCCAGCTATCTGCTCGCGAATCTCGACCGGCTGGGCCTCGAGACCGCCGATCAGATCGCGCAGCAAGCGGGCACCAGCGGCATTTCTGTCGGCCGGTTTTTGCGCAGCGTCGGCTACCGCAACCTCGACGATCTGAAGCGGGAACTGCGCGGCACGCAGGAACGCCCGTGGATGATCACAGACCGGCTCGACGCGTTTCGCCGCGCATCCGGCGAACTCGGCGAACTGGGCGTTGCCGCCCAGGCCGATAGCGCCACCGCACCCAACCCGGCCCTCGCCCGCTCGCTCGAACTCGAAATCGGCGCGATCCAGCACGTTTATCAACTCGCGCAATCGCCGATGTTCGCACGCGTGGCCGAGCGCATTTCAAACGCCGATGCCGTCTACATTCTTGGCATTCAGTCGACACGCGGCATCAGTAACGCGTTCTACAGCTACCTCGAATATATCCGCCCGCGGGTGTTTTATTCCGACGGCATGTCAGGCTCGTACGTCGATTCGCTGAACTCCGAGTTCGCGTCGCCGTACCTGATCGTCACCGACACCCGCGCCTACTCGATGATCGCCCGCCGCTACTGCGAGGCCGCCACACGCCGCGGCCTGCCCTTCGCGCTCGTCACCGATATCTATTGCCCATGGGCGCGGGATTTCTCGGGCGACCTTCTGCAGGTCAAAACCGACGTCGGCCAGTTCTGGGATTCGCTTAGCCCCCTCACGTGCCTGTTCAATCTGCTGATCACCGCCATCGTCGAACGGCTCGGACCGACGCTGGACGAACGCGTCGCCCGCAATCGCGAACTGCAAGGCGAACTCAACCAGTTCGATCTCTGAACCTTCTTCCACCTGTCATGGCCGACCACCGACTCATCGAGATCACACCCACGACCCACGGCGTCGAGATCGACCTCGTCTACGCGACGCCACGCAATCTCACCGGCAAGCCGATCTACAAGGCCGCGCACTGCCTGCTGCTGGAACCGGCCGAAGCGGCGCTGCGCCGCGCAGTGGCGCTCGCACGCAACGTCGGCACGACGCTGCGCATTTTCGACGCCTACCGTCCACCCCAGGCGCAGCAGGTGCTCTGGGACTTTCTGCCTGATCCGACCTACATCGCGGATCTCAGCCGCGGCTCGAACCATAGCCGCGGCACCGCGCTCGATGTGACGCTCGTCGATGCCAACGGCGACGAACTCGACATGGGCACTGGCTTCGACGCCATGACGATCGAATCCGAGCACTTCCATCCCGGCTTGCCCGAGCACGTGCAACGCAACCGCATGCTGCTGCTCGGCGTGATGCACGTCGCGGGCTTTACGCACATCAAGAGCGAATGGTGGCACTACGAGCTGCCTGGCTCGCACGCGTTGCCGCTGATCGACAACAGCGAAAGCGGCCCGTTGCGCTTGATGTAATCCATTGCATTGTGTTTGCAGGTCCGATCGTCCTCTCTGGCTTTTCACCAACGCAAGGCTGTCGAAGCGATCGGCGTGGATGCGGCGTTGTAGCACGCCCAGTGAACCGGCATTTCCGCAAGCGAACGCTTGAGCGCGTCGAAGCAGCCGCGCGCCACATTGCGGTATTCTCACCGGCTCGTTCAGAAGGAGGATTCATGAAGCTTTCGATTTGCCTGGCGGTTGCCGCCCTCGCGCTGTCCGCAACCGCGTACGCGCAAACCTCGCAGACCTATCGTTTCGGCGAAGGCCAAACCACGCTGCCCTCAGGCAATGCGCATCCAGCACCCGCGCCGGGCGCGCAGCCGCCCCAGCAGCAGCCGCAGCCCGCCGGACAGGCGCCGGCCAAGGCCAAGCCGAAGCACAAGGCAACACATCACCGGCATCATCGCGGGCATGTGACGCAGCCGGATAGGTACTCGCATAGCTGATCGGCGAAACGCCTGCCTCGTGCATGCGTTTGCCTTAACTGTTGACGAGCCCGGCAAAGCTGCACGGCCGGGCTCGCCGCGGGCCGAGTTGCTCCCGCCACTCACATAGGCATACGCTGATACCGCCTCTTCGTCGCGGCGATTTTTGACTTGCTTCAAATCCGCGCGCGCTGCGGGCATAGTGAAACGTATCCGCAGAGACACCGGCCACTACAGGAACACGTATGAGTACTGCCCGCCACGCGCCTTCTTCGACCGATCCGGTCCACACCCCGTCCGCCGCGCCGCTGATTCGCGACGCCACCGAAGCCGATCTGCCCGCGATTCATGCGATTTACGCGCACCACGTGCTGACCGGCGTCGCCTCGTTCGAAGAAACGCCGCCTTCCGTCGACGACCTGCGCGCGCGGCTCGCGTCGGTCCGCAGTCACGGGTTGCCGTACATGGTGGCCGAAATCGACGGCGAAGTTGCCGGCTATTGCTACGCGACGCTCTACCGGCCGCGCGCCGCGTATCGCAACACCATTGAAGATTCGATCTACGTCGGCGATGCGTATCGCGGCCGGGGCCTGGGGCGCGTGTTATTGCAGGCGTTGATCGAACGATGCGAAACCGGACCGTGGCGCCAGATGGTCGCCGTGATCGCCGACGGCGGCAGCGGTGGCTCGCTCTCGCTGCACGGGCAACTGGGCTTCGAGCTGATCGGCACGTTGAAGGCAGTCGGCTTCAAGCATGGCCGGTGGCTGGACACCACGTTGATGCAGCGAACGTTGGGCGCGGGCGACGCAACGGTACCGGACGATATTGCGTCGTCACGCCGTTGAAGCGCTTCAAGTCGCCACATGCGGCAAGGCGGACCACGTATTGCAAAGCGGCATCTAGCTGTCTCCCGCTACCGCGCTGGTGGCCGCACTTGCAGCCGCGTTAAAATC
The DNA here is from genome assembly GCF_038050405.1 of Paraburkholderia sp. IMGN_8. Lineage (NCBI taxonomy): Bacteria > Pseudomonadati > Pseudomonadota > Betaproteobacteria > Burkholderiales > Burkholderiaceae > Paraburkholderia > Paraburkholderia sp. IMGN_8. The sequence continues at coordinate 2,325,557 of NZ_CP150901.1, forward strand.
CCCCCATGCCCAATACGCCGCCCCCTGCTCCCCCCTTGTCCGCCACCCCGAACGAAGTCCCCGGTAGCGACACGCCGCGCAACGAATACACCGTCGACGAACTCGCGCGCGTCACGGATACCACCGTGCGCAACGTGCGCGCCTATCAGGACCGCGGTCTGCTCGCGCCGCCGGAAAAGCGCGGCCGGGTGGGCGTATACGACGACACGCATGTGTCGCGTCTGAAGCTGATCAATCATCTGCTCACGCGCGGCTACACCCTCGCGAACATCCAGGACCTGATCAAGGCGGTCGACGAAGGCCACGATCTGCGTTCGATCCTCGGCCTGGAAACCGCGATCGGCAGCCGCTGGTCGCGCGAGCGGCCGAAAAAATACTCGCTGATCGAACTGCTGCAAATGTTCGGCGACAAAGCCTCGCCGAGCGCGCTCGGCAAAGCTGTCGATCTGGGTTTGCTGGAACGCAATGGCCTCTCGTTCGTGTCGGGCAGCCCCACGGCGCTCGCCGCCGGCGCGACCATGGCGAAGGAAGGCATTCCACTGCCCGACCTGCTCGACGCCATCGGCATCGCCCGGCCGCATTTCAATGCGGTCGCCAAGGCGCTGGTCGATCTGGTGGTGCGTCAGCTCGACCGCTACGACCCGGACGCGCTGCCGCCGCCCGCCGACGTGCCCGCGCTGGTAGACGCGATCTGGCGTGTGCGGCCGTTGGCGATGGTGCTGGTGGAAAGCGAAATGAATCGCGCGCTCGAGGAAGCGTCCGGCGACTATCTCGGCGACCGCGTCGCGGCAATCATGGAAAAGAAGCTGGGCCATGCGCCTGAGGGCGCCACCGCGGAGCACGGCGCAATCAAAAAAACCAAACCCAAAAAGTAGCCGCGCACGCCGATACGCCTCGGCATTCAGGCGCGTCATATTCAAATCTCCATTGCTTCGTTTGATCGGCGGGACGTCCATGCGACGATCCTCCGATGTCGCCGCAACGCCTTTATAGCAGTGCCCACATGCACCGCGTCGCACCCCACCGCGGGACGTCGCGCGCCTGCACGGACCACGCTGAACGGGCGGCACAGAACCAATCGAACGTAATGGAGATTCGCTGGATGGCCCGTCACACCCCTATTTCGCTTCACCTCGCCGCTGCCTTGCTGGCTGCGTTCACGACCTTGAGCGCCGGCGCGCAGAGTGCCGGCGGCGAGCCGGCCAAGGTGCTGCGCATCGGTTATCAGAAAGCCGGGTTGCTCGCGGTGCTCAAGGCGCAAGGCTCGCTCGACGAAAAGCTCAAGCCGCTCGGCTACAGCGTCAAGTGGTTTGAATTCCCTGCCGGCCCCCAACTGCTCGAGGCGCTGAACGCGAACAGTGTCGATTTCGGCTACACCGGCGCGCCGCCGCCCGTGTTCGCGCAAGCCGGCGGCGTGCGCTTCGTGTATGTCGGCGCGGAGCCGTCGGGACGTCATAGCGAAGCGGTGCTGGTCAGAAACGATTCGGCGCTGCATAGCATGGCCGATCTGAAAGGCAAACGCGTCGCGCTGCAAAAAGGCTCGAGTGCGAACTATCTGCTCCTCGAAGCGCTGAAGAAAGCAGGTCTGCGTTACGAGGACATTCGCCCGGTGTATCTGCCCCCCGCCGATGCGCGCGCCGCCTTCGAAAGCGGCGACGTCGACGCGTGGGTGATCTGGGATCCGTACTATGCGTCCGCGCAACAGTCGTTGAAAGCGCGCACGCTGGCGGACTACTCGGAGCTCAACGGGCCGTACAACTTCTACGAAGCGACGCGCGACTTCGCGCAGCAGCATCCCGATGTGGTCAGCGCGATTCTTGGGCAGTTACGCACTGCCGGGTTGTGGGTCAATGACCATCCGGCCGAAACCGCCGCACTGATCGCGCCGAAGGTCGGTCTGGATCAGAAGCTGGTCGAAACCTGGGTGCGCCGCTTTCCATACGGCACCACGGCCGTCACCGAGGAGATCGTGCGCTCGCAGCAAGTGGTGGCCGATGCGTTCTACGGCGCGCATCTGATTCCGCAGAAGATCACGGTAAAGGACAACGTCTGGCAGAACCGCGACCTGGCCGCGGCGCTCGCGGCTAAGTAACCCGACAGCCGCGCACGCCTCCTTCGCGATGCCTGGCAGAGCAAAAGCGGACCCACGGGTCCGCTTTTTTACGACCTTCCGCCCTTAAACGTGTTCACACAACGAAAAATTGTGTCGTTTGTCTTAGAGCCGGCCATCTAAACAGCCGCTTGCGTCATCCGTTACCAGCCTCTATTGTTACATCAATCAATGTAACAGTTAAGAGTGAACAAAAAGGAGGCGGATCGGATGAACGCACGCACGATGCCCCACGACGCCGCGGCGCCCGACGCGTCCGCGTCCATCGAAACCGATATCGCGATTATCGGCTCCGGCTTCGCGGGCCTGGGCATGGCGATCCGGCTCCGGCAAGCCGGCATGACCGACTTCATCGTCGCCGAAAAAGCCGCATCGGTCGGCGGCACCTGGCGCGACAACCACTACCCCGGCTGCGCCTGCGACGTCCAATCGCACGTCTACTCGTTCTCGTTCGCCCCGAATCCGCACTGGACCCGCATGTTCGCGCGCCAGCCGGAAATTCGCGCTTATCTGGAAGACTGCACACAGCGCTTCGGCATCCAGCGTCATGTGCGCTTTGGTCATGAACTGGCGAGCGCGATCTATGACGAGACGCGTCGTCGCTGGCAATTGACCTTCGCCAACGGCCAGCACTGGTCGGCGCGTGTGCTGATCTCGGGCATGGGCGGACTGTCGCGCGCGGCCATCCCGAACATTCCCGGCATCGAAAAATTCAAGGGCAAGGCGTTCCACTCGCAACACTGGGACCACGCCTATCCGCTCGAAGGCAAACGCGTCGCCGTGATCGGCACCGGCGCGAGCGCGATCCAGTTCGTGCCGCAAATCGCGCCGCGCGTGTCCCATCTGAACCTGTTCCAGCGCACGCCGCCGTGGATCATGCCGAAGGCCGACCGCCCGGTGAAACCGCTCGAACAATGGCTGTTCCGGCATCTGCCGTTCACGCAGAAGATCATGCGTTCGGCGCTCTACTGCATGCTCGAATCGCGCGCCTTCGGCTTCGCGATCCACCCTTCGCTGATGAAGACAGCGCAGAAAGTCGCCGAGCGGCATCTGCGCCGCCAGGTGCCCGATCCGCAATTGCGCGCGACGCTCACACCCAACTACACGATGGGTTGCAAGCGCATTCTGATTTCGAACGACTACTTCCCCGCGCTGTCACGCCAGAACGTCTCGGTGACGACCATCGGTATCGCCCGCGTCGATGAAGACGCGGTGATCACGACCGACGGCGCGCGTCATCCGGTCGATTGCCTGATCTTCGGCACCGGCTTCCAGGTGGCCGATCCATTTCCGCCGGGTGTGGTGCGCGGGCGTGGCGGCGTCGATATCGTCGATACGTGGCGCGATGGCGCACATGCGTATCTCGGCACCACACTGCCCGGCTATCCGAACTTCTTCATGATCGTCGGTCCGAACACGGGGCTCGGTCACAACTCGATGGTGTTCATGATCGAGTCGCAGGTCGAGTACATCCTGCGCGCGCTGAAGACAATGGATGCCGAAAGCGCCGATGCGATCGAAGTGCGTCCGCATGTGGAGCGCGCGTACAACGAGCAGATCCAGCAGAAGCTCGGCCGCGCGATCTGGTCGACGGGCGGCTGCAAGAGTTGGTACCTCGATCCGCAGACCGGCAAGAACACCACCCTGTGGCCGGGATTTGCATACAAATTCCGTCAGGCTACCAGCACCTTCAGCATGGACGATTACCTCGCATATACGCCCGCGGTGCAGACGTTCGGCGCGCATCTGGCGCCGCAGGCGGCGCACGTGCACGGCAACGCAACCAGCAACACGGCAGCGGCGACATCTGTCGAAGCGACCTGACGCAGCAACGAGCATCCCCAAAAATATAACGACAGGCACCGTTCAGAGAGGACAGGAGATAAACCAATGAAGAACTTCACCGACAGAGTGGCCGCAATCACCGGCGCAGGCTCGGGCATGGGCCGTTCGCTCGCGATTCAGCTGGCGCGCGAAGGCTGCCACCTTGCGCTCGCCGATCGCAATGCCGCGAGCCTCGCCGAAACCGCGAAGCTCGCGCAGGCCGCCGCGCCGCATATCGTCGGTGCGCCGCTGCGGATCACCACGCGCGTGCTCGATGTCTCGGACCGCGCGGCGATGTTCGACTGGGCCGCCGAAACGGCCGCGCAGCATCAGCGCGTGAACCTCGTGTTCAACAACGCGGGCGTGGCGCTGTCGAGCACGATCGAAGGGATGGATTACGCCGATCTGGAGTGGATCGTCGGCATCAATTTCTGGGGCGTCGTACACGGCACCAAGGCATTTCTGCCGTATATCAAGGCGTCCGGCGCGGGGCACATCGTCAATACGTCGAGCGTATTCGGGCTGTTCTCGCAGCCCGGCATGAGCGGCTACAACGCGACCAAATTCGCGGTGCGCGGCTTTACCGAAGCCCTGCGCCAGGAACTCGACCTGATGAAGTGCGGCGTGTCGGCGACCTGCGTGCATCCGGGCGGCATCCGCACGAGCATCGCGCAATCGAGCCGGATCTCGTCGAACATGGTCGGCTTCATGCTGGAAAACGAGCAGCAAGGCAAGGACGACTTCGAGAAGTTCTTCATCACCACCGCCGACCAGGCCGCGCGCGTGATTCTCGACGGCGTGCGCAAAAACAGGCGGCGCGTGCTGATCGGCCGCGATGCCCGCGCCGCCGACTGGATGGCGCGCACGTTGCCGGCGGCCTATCAGGCGCTGGTGGTGATGCAGACGCGCCGCATGAAGCGCATCGCCGAAAAGCGCGCGCGCCGCGCCGCGCAAGTGGACGGCCGGCGCGCCTGACGCAGCCGTCCCGATCGAACCAATCAGTCAGATCAGCAGTACATAAAGGATCACAAGGAGAAAGGCCATGATTCCGGTTCGCCGCGACCTTCGCTTCAACTTACCGCAGGAACGTGCCTGCGATTGGCACGTGCAAGGCTCGCATGTGACACACTTCTTCAACGCGCTTTCGCTGCTATTTCCTGCCGGCGAGCGTTTCTTCATGGACAGCGTGCGCAACTACCGCGACCAGATTGACGACCCGGTGCTGAAGAAGCAGGTGCTCGGCTTCATCGGCCAGGAAGCGATGCATACGCGCGAGCACATCGAATACAACGATCTGCTGCAGGAGGCCGGCTTGCCCGCGCACAAGCTCGACAAGCGCCTGTGGGCGATTCTCAACTTCGGCCGCAAGGTCCTGCCGCATTCGTATCAACTTGCGGTGACGGTGTGCCTCGAGCACTACACAGCGATGCTCGCGGGCTTGCTGCTGGAAGACGCCACGCGCATCAGCGGTTCGGTTGAGGGCTATGCGCAGATGTGGACCTGGCATGCGCTCGAAGAAACCGAACACAAGTCGGTCTCGTACGACGTCTGGAACGCGGTGCTCAAGCGCGGCCTCGGCCGTTATCTGCTGCGCACCGGCACGATGCTCGCCAGCACGCTGACGTTCTGGCTGATCGTGTTCGATTACCACGTGCGCCTGATCATCGCCGATCGCAAGCGCGAGGGCCGTATTCGCGGCATGTGGCGCGTGGTGAAGTATCTGTACGGCCCGCGTCATGGCGTGTTTCCGCGCATCGCCGGTGAATGGCTGAGCTTTTTCCGGCCCGGCTTTCATCCGTGGGATCACGACAATCGCGCGCAACTCGCGCGTATCGACGGCCTCCTGGCCGCGGTCGACGCCGCCAATGCGGCGACGCCGAGCGCACGCAAGGCCGCACGGCGCGGCATGCAGGCGGCCGCGTGATTCGCGACACGCTGTCGGTCCAGGCCGGCGACGTGCGGCTCGCGGTCTACGTAAGCGGGCCGCGCGACGCGCCGCCGATCGTGCTGGTGCACGGCTATCCGGATTCGGCGGCGGTGTGGGAACCGGTGCGAGCGCAACTCGATACGCGCTTTCGCGTGATCAGCTATGACGTGCGCGGCGCGGGCGCGTCCGATGCGCCGCAGTCGCGCGCCGCTTACCGGCTCGAGCGGCTGGCCGCCGATCTCGCGGCCGTCGCCGATGCAACCTGCGGCGCGCGGCCGTTTCACCTGGTCGGTCACGACTGGGGTTCGATCCAAAGCTGGGAAGCGGTCACCGATCCGGCCTTCAAAGGCCGCATTGCGTCGTACACGTCGATCTCCGGGCCGTGCCTCGATCACGCGGCGATCGGCTTACGCGGCGGCGATGCGCATCCTGAACAGCCAACGCCAAAGCGCCCGTTCGGCAGCGGTTTGCGGCAGACGCTGAAATCCTGGTACATCTTCTTCTTTCACCTGCCGTGGCTGCCGGAACTGGTGTGGTACGCCGGCGGTGCACACGCGTGGCCACTATGGCTGCGTGTAACCGAACGCGTGCGCCCGGCGCGCGACCCGGAGCAGATGCGCAACGCGATCAACGGCCTGAACCTTTACCGCGCCAATTTCATCGACAAGCTGTTGCGCCCGCGTGCTCGCCATGCACATGCACCGGTGCAATTCATCGTGCCGCTGCGCGATCGATACGTCGGGCCAGCGCTCTCGCTCGGGCTTGAACCGTGGCTCGGCGCTTATGGCCGCCATGAGATCGATGCGGGCCATTGGGTCGTTTTGCGCGAACCCGAACGGATTGCCGCCGCCATCGAGCGCTTTGTCGAGCAGCACCGACCGGGCAACAGCGCGGGCCACGGCGGACCTGACAGCGCCGTCAACGCGCGCGCGGCAGGCGTGTGAACAACGTCGGATAGTCGATCACCAGGCCGTCTTCATCGACCTTCATGTTCGCCGTGAAATTGCGGAAGATGCCCTCGTAACGATACTCGCGATTCAGTTCGATACACGAATAGGCCTGCTCGACACGCGTGACCTGCAAATCAGGCGTCGAAATGTAAGCCACGGAGATCGGCTGGCGCTCGCCCACGGCAAGTTGCAAGCGGCGGATCGGCAACGTGTTGGTGAACGGCGTGGCGGCGATATCGATGTCGATGCATCCCTCGATCGAACTCAGCACGAGGCCGTGGCCGTCGCGCCAATGGCCCGCGCCGTCGCCGTGCAGTTCCAGTTCGCCACCGCCGACGATCTTCAGCCACGCATACGTGGTGCGCCACTGCGAATCGCAATGCACCTTGTAGTGCAAGCCGTAGGCCTTGCCGTAGCGCTGTCCGACCACGGCGCTTTCGACCGCAAAACCGTCGCCGCGGGCATCGAACGCCAGATGCTCGACGCCGTCGCCCTCTTCCGATGCCCATCGTATTTCACGCATCAGCACGTCTCCTTGTGAAACGGCGTGGCGAAGCTGTGGGTCCGCGTGCCGAACTCCTATCGTAGCGCGAACGTAGCGCGAAAGCTTTCGGTTCGCCGACGTTTTCCATGGCGACGCGCGGGTTTCGCGCCAATGCCGCGCCAATGTCGCAAATAGCCACTATCAACGCGCGGGAATGCCCGGCGCGGCGCCGGTGGCCTATGCTCGCGGTTCAAACCAAACCTGACCTGCCGCGTGTGTTTGTCTGCGCGCGTCGCGCTCGCTCATAGAAGTTAAGCCTCCCTTTAGTCATGCACGCCGCCGCTACCGAAGCACAACCCGCCGCCTTGCGCACGCTGTTGCGCAGTCTTGGCCAGATCGTGCTGCAATCGAACGCTTTCACCGGTGCGTGCCTGCTCGCCGCGTGGCTATTGTGCGATCCGCGCCTCGCGTGCGCGGCGCTGATGGGCGCGGTCGCGGCAAACGTCAGCGCTGTGCTGGCCGGCTATCGCGAGGACGACACGCGTGCCGGCCTGCATGGCTTTAACGGCGCGCTGGCCGGCCTCGCCGCTTTCAGCTTCGTCGCCGACAATGCGACCGCCGCCGCGGTGGCGATTTTCGCCGCAACCGGCACGGCATGGCTGCTGAAGCCGTGGTCGCGCCGGTTGCGCGCGCGTGGAGTCGGCGTTTTTTCGAGCCCCTGTCTGATCGTGACGTGGTTCTGGCTGCCGCTGGTCCATAGCAGCAATCAGCAAGCGAGCCTCGCCAACGCGCACACGCTCAGCGGCGCGCAATTGACCAGCGGCCTATTTGCCGGCTTCGCGCAGATCGGCTTTGCGTCCGGCGCGCTGCCGGGTTTGCTCGTGTTGCTCGGGATTGCGGCGGCGTCATGGCGGCACGCGCTGTGGGCGCTGGCCGGCGCGGCCCTCGCAAGCGCCGCGCACCTGCTGCTCGGCGCCAGCGCAAGCTCGTTCGATGCGGGCCTGTTAGGATTCAACGGCGCGCTGACCGCAATTGCGCTCGCCGATTGCTGCGTCGCGGCGACGCTCGGCGGTGTGGTACTTTCGGTCGCGCTGCAAATGGCTGCCGCTTTCCATGGATTGCCGGCCATGACTGCGCCATTCGTGCTTGCGACGTGGAGCGTGCAGTGGCTTACGCGACGCTTCACACGTAACGTGGCGGCGCCCGAGTCAGCGGAACGAGCCGAAGCAGCGCTGCCCGTCGCGCCACCGGCATCGGCCACACGCATAGGTTAGCCGCGCTATAGCAAAGCAACATCAGGAGACAGACATGTCGTTCACCCACACGCCCGCCGGCCGCATCGTCGAGACCGGCCCCATGTCCGCAGCGGAGCAACAGACCCGCGTCGATCTCGCCGCCGCGTATCGCCTCGCGGCGCTCAACGGCTGGGACGATATGATCTACACGCATATCTCCGCGAGCGTTCCCGGCGAACCCGGCCACTTCCTGATCAACCCGTTCGGCCTCGCGTTCGACGAAGTCCGCGCGTCGAACCTGGTGAAGATCGATATCGAAGGGAACATCGTCGGTGCGAGCGAGCATCCGGTCAACGCCACCGGCTTCGCGCTGCACGCCGCCGTGCATGCGGCGCGCGCCGATGCCTTCTGTGTGATGCACTTGCACAATACGGCAGGCGTCGCGGTTTCCGCGCAGCCGGCCGGTTTGCTGCCGGCGTCGCAGCACGCGCTGCGCTTTTACGGCCGGCTCGCGTATCACGACTACGAAGGCCTCGCCTTCACGCCGGCCGAGGGCGAGCGCCTCGTCGCGCATCTGGCCGACAAACCGGCGATGCTGTTGCGCAATCACGGCACGCTGACCGCCGGCCGCACCGTCGCGGAGGCCTACGTGCTGATGGCGACGCTGATCAAGGCATGCGAGATCCAGTTGCAGGCGCAAGCCTGCGGCGCAGAACTGGTCGTGCCTCCTGACGCGGTAGCGGCACGCACCGCCGAACAACTGTACGACGGCGGCGCGGTGGAAGGCACACTGGAATGGCCCGCCTTGCTGCGCAAACTCGACAGGATCGATCGCGCCTATCGCGACTGAATTCGCACTTTCACTTCCTTAATCACGGAGACACGCAATGCCCACGTTTCATATCGAACTCTTCGAAGGCCGCTCGCTGGAACAGAAACGCGAGTTTGTCGAAGCCATTACCAAAGCGACTTGCGAATCGCTTGGCGTCGAGCCGAACTCGGTGGATATCATTCTCACTGACGTAAAACGCGAAAACTGGGCGACGGGTGGACGCTTGTGGTCTGACGCTAAAGCGTGAGCATCCACCGGCGTCGCCAAACGTCGATCCGTCCGCCAGGAACATAAGCGAGGAAAGTAAAAAATGAATCTCAGGGCGCTACAGTGCTTCGTGATTCTTGCGGAGGAACTCAATTTCAGTCGCGCAGCCGAGCGCTTGCATATCGCGCAACCGGCCCTGAGTCAGCAGATTCGCTTGCTGGAAGAGCGGCTTGGCACACAACTCGTGGACCGGACACGACGGCCGCTTCACCTGACGGAGGCCGGACACTATCTCTGCACGGAGGCGCGTCAAATACTCGCGTCCTGGGAGCAGGCGACGCTCGGCACTCAGGAAATCAGCATCGGCAGGCGCGGATGGCTGAGCATCGGTTTCACGCGATCCGCGATGTACAGCATCCTGCCGCCCGCGCTCAAAGCGTTCCACCAGGCTTACCCGCAGGTCGAACTCAAGCTCTTCGAAATGCTGACCGAAGAACAGACTGATGCGCTGCGCGACATGCGCATTCACATCGGTATCGGGCGACAGCCGCTGCCGATTGCGGGCTGCACTTCTTATCCGCTTCTGCGTGAGCGCGTGATGGTCGCGCTTTCGCCGGATCATCCCCTTGCCGGACAAAAAAAAGTGCGTATCGCCGATCTCGCGGATACGCCGCTGATCCTCTATCCGAAACATCAGAACGCGCAATTCAAGCATTCAGTGCAATCGCTCTACCGCGATGCCGGCATCACGCCGTTCGTCGCGCATCAGGCCTATGAAATCCAGACCGCTATTGCACTGGTTGCGGCAGGATTGGGCGTGACCTTCGTGGGCGAGTCGGTTGCAAGGCATGGACGTGCGGACGTGGTGTTCCGCCACCTCGAGGGCCCCGGCTCGTCGCAACGCACAACGCTAGCCGCCACCTTTCGCACCGACGACACCTCTTCCCATCTGCGCGCCTTCCTGACCTGCCTCCCCAAGCCGCTTGCCGACGCCACACTATAAGAAAAAATCTATACAAGAATAAGCAAGCTGTCTTGGACTCACCGTCCACGCGTTCTTATTATTGACGTCACGCTTGAGCCGGACGCCATAGCCACTCGCGAACGGCCTGAAAGCGCGGCCTGCATGGCCGTGAGGAACTGCCGGCAACGATCCGGCGGTCAGACGATAAGCACGCGGCAACGGCCACAGCCGTCGCCTGCAAGGCAGGAGACAGCATGACCCATTTCGACGAAGCGACGACCATGCGAAAAGTGTACGGGCGGCTCATGCCCCTGCTTTTCGCCATGATGTTTTTCAACTATCTGGACCGGATCAACATCGGCTTCGCAGCGCTCGACATGAACCGGCAACTGGGCTTTAGTCCGGCGGTGTTCGGTTTTGCCGGCAGCATCTTTTTCGTCGGCTACATGCTGCTGGAGGTGCCGAGCAACCTGCTGCTGCATCGCGTCGGCGCGCGTCGCTGGATCGCCCGCATCCTGCTCACCTGGGGCGCGGTGGCGGCGGCGACCGCCTTCGTCTTCAACGATTCGAGCTTCTACGTTTTGCGCTTCCTGCTGGGCGTGATGGAAGCCGGCTTTCTGCCGGGGGTGGCGGTCTATCTGACCAAGTGGTTTCCCGTGCGGTATCGGGCCCGGGCTGTGGGCGGCTACATCATCGCCGGCTCGTTTTCGGCCGTACTGGGCGGTCCGATCTCGACGGCCTTGATGACCTACGCGAACGGCATCCTCGGTTTGCAGGGGTGGCAGTGGATGTTCATCCTCGAAGGCGTACCGGCGATGCTGTTGGGCCTGCTCACGCTGCGCATCATGACCGAGCGCCCCGCCGATGCAAGCTGGCTCGCCGACGACGAGAAACGCTGGCTCGAGTCAACCCTCGATTCCGAGCGCAAAGCGCTTGGCGGACAGGCTCATTTCTCGCTGCTGCGGGTGGCGAACGACATCCGCGTATGGAGCCTCGCGTGTCTGTTCGGCTGTGCGCTGGTCGGCATTTATGGCCTGTTCCTGTGGCTGCCGCAGATCGTCAAAAGCCTCGGCCACCTGAGCAACCTCGAAGTCGGCTTTCTATCGGCCGCGCCGCCGCTGCTGGGCGTGCTGGGAACGTTCGTGATCAGCCGCAGTTCCGATCGCAGCGGTGACCGCAAGAAACATCTTGCGTTCGTGTACGGCATGAGCGCACTGGCAATAGCGGGTAGCGCCTACGCGCCAAACCCGGTGATCGCCTACGTGCTGCTGTGCCTGACCGGGCTTTTCATCTACGCCGGCAACCCGTTGTTCTGGAGCCTCGCGTCGTCGTTCAGAACCGGTGCAGCGGGCGCGGCGACGATCGCGCTCATCAATACCGTCGCGCAGTTCGGCGGCCTGATCGGACCATGGAGTATCGGGCTCGTGCGCAATGCGACGGGCAACTTCAAGCTGGCGCTGCTGACGATCGCGGCTTTTCTGGTGGTCGCGACGATCATCGCGCTGGTCATGCGCGTCACGCCGGCCGAGGACGAGGCAGCCTCGCTCGCGGCCGCCGACCCCGCGCCGCGGACCTGACTTCAATCGCAACACTGACAGACAACGCCGACAGACAACGGATATCCAAGCATGATCATCGATTGCCACGGTCACTACACGACCTCACCGCCGCAGCACGAGGTCTGGCGCGCGAAGCAGGTTGCCGCCCTGCAAGACGGCGTGCCGCCGCCACCGCGGCCGGTCATCAGCGACAACGAGATTCGCGAGAGCATCGAAACCGGCCAGCTTCGAATCCAGCGCGAACGCGGCACCGACCTGACGATTTTCTCGCCGCGCGCGGCCGGCATGGGCCATCACCTCGCCACCGCCGATGCCAACGCATCCTGGTCGAGCGCATGCAATGACCTCGTGCATCGCGTGTGCACCCTCTTCCCGCGCAATTTCGCCGCCGTCTGCCAATTGCCGCAAGCGCCGGGCGTGCCGGCCGCCAACTGCATCGCCGAGTTGCGGCGCTGCGTGGAGGAACTGGGTTTCATCGGCTGCAATCTGAACCCCGATCCGTCCGGCGGCCATTGGGCGGGACCGCCGCTCACCGACCGCTCGTGGTATCCGCTCTACGAAGCGATGGTGGAGCTCGACGTGCCAGCGATGATTCACGTCTCATCGTCGTGCAATCCGAATTTCCACGCGACGGGCGCGCACTACATCAACGGCGACACGTCAGCGTTCATGCAACTGTTGGCGGCAGATCTGTTCGCCGACTTCCCGACGCTGCGCTTCATCATCCCGCACGGCGGCGGCGCGGTGCCGTATCACTGGGGACGCTATCGCGGGCTTGCTCAGGACATGAAGCGGCCGCTGCTCAACGAGTACCTGTTGAAGAACGTGTTCTTCGACACCTGCGTCTATCACCAGCCGGGCGCCGAGCTGCTCGCCAAGGTCATACCGGTCGGGAACATCCTGTTTGCGTCCGAGACGATCGGCGCGGTCCAGGGCATCGATCCCGAGACCGGGCACTACTACGACGACACGCGGCGCTATATCGACGCCATCGCCTGGCTCAGCCCCGCGGACCGGCAACGTATCTACGAGGACAACGCCCGCGCGGTGTACGGGCGTTTGTCGCGTCAACTCGAACTGCAATTTTCAGTGGAAGGTGCAGCAATATGAATCCGATCGGATGGCGTGAATACGAGTCCGCGCCGCAAACGAGCGCCGCAACGCTCGACGCCCTGCGTGAGCTGGCGGTCTCGCTTCTAAGCGACAACATGGCCCGCTCGAGCGGCATGGTCGGCCTGCATCCCTTTCATCAACCGAAGCCGATGGCCGGAACCGCGGTCACGGTGCGCACGCGGGCCGGCGACAATCTGGCGATTCATCGCGCTTTCGACTTTTGCCGGCCGGGAGATGTGCTGGTGATCGACGGCGCCGGGGAACTCACGCAGGCGCTGATGGGCGACATCATGGCCAGCTTCGCGGAGAGCCTGGGCGTGCAGGGTCTGGTGATCGACGGCGCTATCCGCGACGTGGGCGCGATACGGAAACGCGATTTTCCGGTGTACGCGCGTGCTGTCACGCATCGTGGCCCCTACAAGAACGGCCCGGGGGAGATCAACGTGCCGGTGACCGTCGGCGGGATGGTGGTGCATCCTGGCGACGTTATCGTCGGCGATGAAGACGGCTTGCTCGCGATTCCGATCGGCGACGTGGAAACGGTGATCGAAGGCGCGCGGCGGCAAGCTGCAAAGGAAGCCACGGCGCTGAGTTCGATCGGCGACGGTTGCTTCGATCGTTCATGGGTGATTCCGCACCGCGACCGGATGATGAATGGCTGACGTGCAGGCGAGCGCCTGTTATTCTGCGTCGCGTCGGCGTCATCCACTCAACCCTGAACAGAATCGGTCCGTCATGCCGGAACATCTAGATGCTTCAGCCCTCATCGAACTCGCGAAGCGTGCTGAAAGTGTCGCCAGTGCGCCATGCAGCTGTACGCGAACTTCGTTGGACGGCTGGCAATCCCAACCGCTTTCTCTAGACGAAACACAGTTTCAGGAGATCGGCACGCTCGTATCGGATGATGAAGCCGAACCCACGTTCAGCGAGTTCCTGCCGGGAAAAACGAGTTATTGGTCTTCCGATGCGCCCATCGCGCCGCGTTACTTTCCCTACAACCGTTGTGGCGTGTGGGAATGTTCACACTGCAGCCGTCTCTATTTGCGTTATACCGAAGGCGGCGGATACTTCGTCGATCGCAGGATCCGCGCCGTGCAATCAGCCTTGATTCAAGACGTTCCTCTATGACTGGTCGAGCGATCGATCGTGGGCAAATGTGTCTGTGAAAACCGATCTATAAAAATCAATGACCTGCGCATGTTGCCGGGCGCTGCCAGGTTTGTGAAAACCAAACTCGCTATGCTTGCTGCGGCTAAATATGTTTGTGAAAAGTCCGACCCGGATGAATGTGCGCAGATACATTACCGTGGCCCCCAACCCTTGCAAGCAGGAATCGAAACACGCATAGCGCCCGTGCGATCACCGCCCGGCTGGGCTCGCCCCATAGCGCGCGCTCGGAACGCCCAGCAGACCGCCGAATAACGGACGCTCAACGTTTGACATGAGAGGCGGCCTAGCCTCGCGAGTCCGCTCGATGGAAGGGTTAGGCCTCAGGTTGGTGGCAAACCACTTCGATGTTGTGCCCGTCCGGACCAATGACAAAAGCTGCATAGTAGTTCGCGTGGTAGTGCGGGCGCGGACCAGGCGCACCATTGTCTTTGCCACCCGCCTCCAGAGCCGCGCGATAGAAAGCTTCGACTTGCTGGCGATTCTCGGCCGTGAACGCCAAGTGAAGATGCGCCGGCTTCTCCTCGGTTTGGTACAGGCACAATGAAGCCTTACCCTGTGGGCTTAGCTCGACACCGTACGTCGGCGGCCCCTCCGAGACAACAGCTACGCCGAGCGGTTCGAGTGCCTTGAGGAAGAACGCTTTGCTCGCTGCATAGTCGCTGACTCCGAATTTGACGTGGTCGAACATGAGTTCTCCTGAAGTGTGTGGGCCTGCGCGAGGCCTAACGTGATTTAGAGATCACCGCGATGTTGCCACACGTAGCCACAAGTAGCCACCGGTGGCAGTCGGGGTATGACATCCGCACGGTGCAGGAGTTGCCCGGTCACGCAGACGTAACCGCCACGATGATCTACACGCACGTGCTGAAGGTTGGCGGTGGAGGCGTGCCGAGCCCACTGGACTCGTTGCCTTGAAGGCGGGCAACCGCAAAGCAGACCGTGGCGAATGACCGAAAGTGGCCGAACCCGGAAATTCGATGTCGATCCGGCTCGGTCGAGCCTGGGCCGACATCGAATTTCCGTAGCCAACCCGTTGCAGTCCTTCAGCATTGCCGGCTGAAGGTCACATATCTGCCGGAAAGCAGGCTTTCACATGTCGTCTGCCCTGGCGCCACGTAGCTCGCGCACCCCGCGCCCAAGGCGCCGGCGCAACAGTGTGCGCAACGTCGCGCCATCGACATAACCGACCGCCGTGGCAATCGCCTCAATGTCGAGGCGGCTCGTGCGAAGGAGATGAACGGCTCGCTCGACGCGAAGGTCCTGGAAGTAAGACAGCGGAGATTTTCCAAGCACAGCCTCGATGCGGCGCTGCAGTGTTCGCGTACTGGTTGCCAGGGCGCTCGCTGCTGCATCAAGCGAAAAGCCCTCAGCGAGCCGGCCTCTTGCCCAGCGCTCGAAGCGCTCGACGAGCGGATCTGCGCGCGCGAGATGATCCGGGATCATGTAGGGCGCTTGCGAAGGTCGTGCGTCCACCAGCAGATAGCGGGCTACAACCGATGCCAGATCGGGACTCGCCTGATTCAGCAGCCAAAGAGCGAGATCGAGGTGCCCCATCGCGGCGCCCGCAGTGGTGAAGTCGCCCGACGGCACCACCATGCGAGCGCTGTCCAGGCGAACCTCCGGGTAACGCTGGCGAAACAGAGGCGCGAGCCACCACGTTGTGGTGGCTTCCTGGCCATTCAGCAAGCCAGATTCCGCCAGCACGAAAGTGCCAATGCAAGCGGTCGCGATCTTCACGCCTTCCGCGTGACTTTGACGGAGCAATGCCATTGCATCGACCACGTCGCGCCGCGCGAGCGCCGACACCAGTTGCTCCGGCATTTTTGTGGCGAGTGCCGGCACGACCAGCCAGTCCGGCCGGTCCATTGCGCTCACCGGCTTGACCGGCACGCGCATGCCCAAAGCAGTCCGCACATCGCGCCGCATACCGATCACATCGATTTCAAAGTGCGGGCCGACGCCGGGCTGCTGGACGGCGGCCAGATCGTTTGCGGTGGTGCAAGCGTCGAGCACCGCGGAAAGCCCCGTGTCGAACACGCCGTCGAGAGCGAGAATCGTCAACTTCATGTCGTAAATGACCTCAAAAATGTCATTTACGACAATAGTACGCATGCGCGTTCCTGTCTACAGTGGTCCTCAATCCGAACGCAACCTGTCCGCGTTGCCCGGACGACATCCTGATCAACCTTTGTAACTGGAGCAGACGATGAAAGTGATGGCGATTGGGACACTCAAGCCGCTTACCCCCGAGCAACAGCAGATCTATATGCCGAAGGAAGTCCCGGCAACGCTGAAGCTGTACCTTGATGGGAAGATGGAGCAATTCTGGTTACGGGACCAGATGAAGGGCGTTATTTTCCTGATGAACGTAGATTCGGTCGACGAGGCCGACAAGCTTCTGAAGGCGTTGCCGCTCGGCCGGGATAACCTCCTGACGTTCGACTTGATGCAAGTCGGACCGCTTGCACCGCTCGGCATCCTGATGAACGCCGTTTGATGGCGCAGCACGAAGTAGAGCGGTCAAAAGGAACCGGTATGAACCATTCAACACAATCCAGCCTCGATCACCCCATCTGGGCAGCCCTGACAACCAGACAGGCGCATCTGCGCCAAGGCGATCTGCTTGCCCGTCGCTACCACCCCGACGTGGCTCCGTTTGCAGCTGTGGCGTGCGAGACCCCTGCGGCCTACCAGGCGCTCCACCAGCTCCTGCTGCCTCATGAGCAGGTAGCGTTGCTGTCCTTCGATCCTGTCGTTCCAATCGATGCTCTGCGAGCAGAACGTATGGGTGTGCTCCATCAGATGGTAGCCACTCGCCACGAAGCCAGACGCATGGACGATCCGGAAGTGATCTCCCTGAGTAACGCCGATGCGAAAGACATGCGCAATCTGGTCCAGAAGACCAAACCCGGTCCTTTCGGTAAGCGAACCCACGAGATGGGCAACTACATCGGAATTCGCGACCGGGGGCGTCTCATTGCGATGGCAGGAGAACGAATGCGCCTCGACGGATACGTTGAGATAAGCGCGGTTTGCGTGGATGACGACTGGCGTGGCAGAGGCCTTGCTGGTCGGCTTGTGAATCTCCTGTGCAGGGAAATCGAGCGTCGTGGGGAGACTCCATTCCTGCACGTATTCAGTGACAATCAATCCGCGATCGGGCTGTATGAACGTCTTGGATTCGAGTTGCGGCGCACGTTCCTCCTTGCCCTGATCAGACATGCTGATCCAGGATCGGCGTGATGCGATTTTCCTGTTGGTGCATCGAGGACGTACGCCCGCTCGCTTGCGCCGGCACGAATACCCGGGGTCGGCGGAGGTCTGATGTGTGCCTGCGAGCCCCAGTATGAAGGCGCCGTCGGCGCTGCGACTTGCGCTGGTTTTCGGCCTTCTCCGCTTTTGCGCCCCCTTGTCGCGCCGGGTTTCCCGGCGCATCAGAACCGGAGCGATTCCTCCGAGGATGCCTACCGAGGCCAGTAAGATTTGGAGCGTCAGGCTCTCTCTCCGAGCTCCTGCCGGCATAGCGGTGCAATCTTCCGTGCCGACGCGCGGTATCCAGCCCTGACGAACCGGCGATCGTCCCACGCACGCCGGCCACATCGGGTAATCAAGCGCCCCGCGCTTCCGCCTCGACCGCATCAGCAAGCGCCGCCATTGTCGCGAACTTGAACGTCGGCGTCGCGACCTCAGAAGGCGTCGGCGTCGCGCCGAAACCCTTCATACCCTGCCGGCGTTCGATCCAGCACGTCGAATAACCCAGCCCGGTTGCCACGCCGATGTCGTGGTACTGGCTCTGCGCCGTATGCAGGATCTCGCCGAACTTGTAGCCGAACGCCGCTTGGCGCCCACGGTTGTACGCAAAGAATTGCGGATCGGGTTTGGCGACACCGGTCTCGTCGCACGTCACCGTGTCGTCGAACGGATCGCCGAGCGTATAGGCATAGGACGAAAGCGCCACGCGGTCGGCGTTCGTCATGGCCACCAGGCGAAAGTGTTTGCGCAGGCGTTTGAGCGCGTCGACGGAATCGCTGAATGCGGGCCAATCGAGCACATCGCGCTGGAACGCCGCGGCGGTTTGTGCATCGCCGGGCAGGGCCAACTCTTTTGCGAGCGACAAATAAACATTCGCCATCTCCTTACTCGAACGGCCCGGATGTTTTTCGCGGCCACGCATGTAGGGCTGAAAGATCTGGTCATCGGTCAGATCCTTTGCCGCGTTGCCGCCAAGCCGGCGCACCGAGGCGAGAACCCCGGTTTCAAAGTCGATCAGCGTACCGACGACGTCGAAAGTCAGAACCTTGAATTGAGTCAGTTTCATTTCGTAATCCTTTGAAGTCCGTAAGTCATGTTCAGTGAATGACGCACCGCACTACCGCGCGTTTCACAAAAATATACGGGGCGATCTTATTGACAGCAATTCCCTAATTGTTGGACCTGGCATAACATGAAGTTATGCCCAGTCTCCGCAGAAAACTACCCAGCGCGAACGCATTGTTCGTCTTCGAAGCCGCCGCCCGTTGTGGCAATTTCACGCGCGCCGCGCAGGAGTTGTACGTCAGTCAACCGGCTGTCAGCAGAATGCTCGCGCGCATGGAGGATCATCTCGGCGTGCAGTTGTTCGAGCGCGTGCGCGGCGGGATTGAACTGACGGAAAACGGCAAGATCCTCTACCGCAAGATCAGTGACGGATTTGGAGGAATAGAAGACGCGATCCGCGAAATCGAAGCGCGCGCCACCGGTGTGGAAACCGTCACGCTATCGGTATCCACAGCGTTCACCACGCACTGGCTGATGCCGCGGCTGAACCGCCTCAATCAGGCGTTCCCGTCGATCGATCTGCGCTTCCAGCTGATTTCAGGGCGTATCGGCGGCCCGCTCGTCGACGTCGATCTCGGCATGCGCTTCCTGAAGGACGAGGAATTCGACGCCAACAGCGCGCTCGTGATGCCCGAGACGCTGCTGCCCGTATGCAACCCTCGCTATTACGTACAGATGCAGCAGGATGCCGGCCGCGAAAAAGGCGACACGGTGATCGTCATGGACGACGAAGAACGCGGCTGGCACGAGCGCTTTACGGCGTTCGCGGAACATCGGCGGCGTGCGGCGCACATGCTGAGTTTCAACGACTACGCAATCGTCGTACAGGCCGCCTTGCTCGGCCAGGGCGTCGCGCTCGGCTGGCTCAACGTGGTGGCGCACTGGTTGTGCGAAGGCGCGCTGTTGCCGGCCGAAAACGAAATCATCGTGACGAACCGGCGCTTCTGTGTCGTGTCGCCACCCAATCGGCCGATGCGGCCGATCGTGGCAAGCTTGCGCGACTGGATCATCGAAGAAACGCGGGCGGATATGCACAAGGTCGATCGCACGCACCCGGCGCTCGGCATCCGCGCCGCGCTAAAAAAAGCCGGACTGGTGCTCGACTGAGCGCTCGGCATTCATCGGCGCAACTGGCGCCGCTGCTCTCGTCCCCCGTTTTGTGCTGGGCACGGACTGCATGCCGCCATGCGTCGCCGTGTTCGCCGCCGCGCGCTCGATAAACATGCTGGGCGTCATTCCGCAGCATCGTTTGAAATGGCGGCCGAAGTGGCTCTGATCGAAGAAGCCGACCTCGGTCGCGACGACGGATCCGGGCACGCCTTCGAGCAACAACGTCTGCGCGCGTTGAATCCGCAGGCCGCACAGATACCGGTACGGCGACGATCCGTACTGCTGGCGGAACACGGTCGCAAACCGCGAAACGCTGAGGGCGGACAGCTCGGCAAGCTGCGCGAGCGTCACCGGCTCCGCGAAATGAGCTTCGATAAATGCCCGGGCAGCATTGAGCGTGATGGACTGTTTCATGACGTCGCGATTTCGGAATGGGCGGCCGGGCGCTTCGCAAAACGCGCGATGGAAAACGCGTCGAGCGGAATCGGCGTGCTGCCTGTGTCGGCCAGTTCGGCCAGCGTCTCGCCTACCCCCGGGCCGATCTGGAAACCCGAGCCGCAGAAGCCGAACGCGTAGTACAGGCCGTCCACCTTGCTGCTCGGTCCGATCACCGGCTCGCCGTCGGGCAGATAACTCTCCACGCCGCTCCAGACGCGAATCACATGCAGCGGCGCCATCGCGGGCACGAGGCGGCGCAGCTGCGCCAGTTGACGCACGGTGTTGCGCGGCACGACCGAAGCGCGAGACGTGGCGGCATCCGCCGGGCCACCGGGACCGCCGCCGAGAATGATGTTGCCGCGCGGAATCTGGCGGAAATAGATGCTCTCTTCCTTCACCGACGTGAAGACCCCCATCGACGACCTGAACACATACGGCACAGGCTCCGTGACGGCCATTTGCGGCCCGCTGGCGGTCAGCGGCACGGATTCGCCGAACTGCTCGCTAAGCCGGTTCGCCCAGGCGCCTGCGCAGATCACCAGTTGCGCCGCGCGATAGACGTCGCCGCGCGCGCTCTCCACGCGAAACCGGTCACCGTCCTTTTCGACCCGGACGATCTCCGTGTTCTCCACGATCCGCGCGCCCAGACGTGCAGCCGCCCGGCCGAACGCCGGCGCGGCGAGACGCGGGTTCGCGTGGCCGTCGAGCGGCGAAATCGACGCCGCCAGCACCTCGCGCCCGAGGAACGGAAAGCGCCGGAACATCGCTTCGCCGTGCAGCACTTCGAGCTCGAGACCATACGCGCGCGCGTCGATCGCGTACTGGTCGAAATTCTCCACGTCCTTCTGGTGGTAGCACACGCGCGTATGGCCCGACGGCAGGAACTCGATGTCCTCGCCGAGCAGCGCCGCGGAGCGGTGCCAGGTCCGCAGCGCGCGGTTCGCCATCGCCAGTTGCGGCAGCGCGCGGCCTTGCCGGCGAATCCCGCCGAAGTTCACACCGCTCGCCTGTTGCCCGGTGAGTCCACGTTCGAGCAGAATCACCGAACGGTTGCGCTGACGCAGGAAGAATGCGGTGCTCGTCCCCATGATGCCGCCGCCGATCACGATCACATCGGCCTCGGTTGCGTTCGTTGCGTTCGTCGCGCTCATTCGCTCACCTCCTCGACAAGCGCCACGGGCAACGGCTTGACAGGCGCCTGCCCGCGCAGCCGTCCCACCGAGGACAACGGCACCGACGCCGCCGCCGCGATAACCTCAGCGCCCGCGTGGCCGCAATAGCGTCCCTGGCAGCGCCCCATGCCGACGCGCGAAAACGCCTTCGCGCGATTGGCCTCCTGCGCGCCGGTCTCACGCACAACGCGGCGCAATTCGCCCGCGGTAATCGCCTCGCAGCGGCAGACGATCGTGTCGTCCGGGATCGACGCGGCGAATTTCGCCGGCCACGGAAAGGCTTCCCGCAAACCCGCGGCAAAGCGCGTGAAGCGGGCGAGTTCCGCGCGCAAGCGCTCGACACCCTCGACTCGCATGCCGTGGTCGTGCATCGCCGCGAGCGCTGCAAGACGGCCCGAACGTTCAGCGGCATCCGCGCCGCGAACCCGTGCGCCATCGCCCGCCAGGTAGATGCCCTTCAGGCTGCTGCGGCCGTCCGTGTCGATTTGCGGCAGCCATTGCTGAGTGCTGTCGTCGAACAGAAACCGGCAACCCGCGAGGTCCGCAAGCTGTGTTTCGGGACGCAGGTGATAACCGAGCGCGACGGCCTCGCACGCGACCTCGAAGCGCTCGCCGCTGCGCAACGCGACTTCGACGCCGCTCACGCCGTCTTGCGGCGAACCCTTGATTTCGATCGGCTGCACCCCGCGATGAACCGGCACACGCGCCTGCGCCAGTACGCGTGTCAACGCAATACCCTTTCGGAGCGCGGAAGGAATCGCCAGCAGGCGGGGCAACGCGGCAACGCGCTGGATGAACGTCGACGTATCGAGCACCGCGGCTACCTGCGCGCCTGCCTTCACGTATTGCGCGGCGACGAGATACAGCAGCGGGCCGCTGCCCATCATCACGGTGCGTGCGCCGATCGCACAGCCCTGCGATTTCAGCGCGACCTGCGCGCCGCCCAGGCTGTAAGTGCCGGCGAGATGCCAGCCCTTGACCGGCATCAGCCGATCCGTCGCGCCGCTGCAAACGATAAGAGAATCGAACGCGAGCGTCCGGTACTGCGTCCCGCTCACCAGATGCACGGTGTTCGGCGTGATGTTCCAGACCAATGTCTCCGGCAGATAGTCGAGCTTGCCCTTGAGCGCATCGAAGCTCTGATGCAATGCAGCGGCACGCGCGGCCTCGGTGCCGTATAGCGTCTCGTAGCTGCGCGAAAACCCTTCCGGTTGCCGCCGGTAGATCTGGCCGCCGTCGCGCCGCCCTTCGTCGATGACCGTGGGCCGCAGCCCCGCTTCGACCAGCGCCTGCGCCGCGCGCACACCCGCCGGCCCGGTGCCGATGATGACTACACGCGGGGCCATACACCCTCCCCGGCAGCGGCCAGTTTCGTGACGATCGACATCCCCGGCACGGCGGGCGTACTGCAAGCGCGAATACGCTCGCCTGCCGTCGTCCAGACCCAGCAGTCCTGGCATGCGCCCATCAGACAAAAACCGGCACGGCGGCCGTCGCCGAATTCGGAATCGCGCAACGTCGTCACGCCGGTCAGCAGCGCGACCATCAGCGTGTCGCCCTCGGCGGCCTGCTGCACGACGCCGTCCACCGTGATCGGAAAGGTCTTGCGGCCCGTCTCCGCGACCCGTACAAATCGTCCGTTCATGCCGGGGTCGCCTCTGCGGTTTGCAAGCGGTTCAATTCGGCCACCGGATGATGGCAAAGAATCTCCGCGCCCGAAGGCAGCTTCTTCAGCGACGGCGGCGTCAGATTGCACATTCCGTCGATTCGCACCGGACAGCGCGCGCTGAACGAGCACAACTCGGGAATGTCGGCATTCGGCCCCAGCGGCGGCAAAGCGGCCGCGCCAATCTCGCGGCGCGCGTCGAGCCAGCCGGGCTTAAGCGCAGGAACGGAATCGACCAGCAGCTCCGTGTACGGGTGATACGGCGGCGCCGCGAGCACGTCGCGCTGCCCGGCTTCCACGCGACGCCCCGCGTACAGCACGATCACTTCGTCGCAGATCGCGCGCACGGTCGAGATATCGTGGCTGATGAACATGTACGACACGCCGATCTCGCGCCGCAGTTCACCCAGCAAGTCGAGGATCGCCGCGCCGACCACGGTATCGAGCGCGGAGGTCACCTCGTCGCACAGGATCAACGCCGGATCGGCGGCGAGTGCGCGCGCCAGATTCACGCGCTGCTTCTGACCGCCGGACAGACCGGCAGGCGTGCGCGTCGCGATCGATGCCGGCAGCTTGACGAGATCGAGCAGTTCCAGCATGCGTTTCTTTGCGGCCGAGCCACTCAGGTGGTGATAAAACGCGAGCGGCCGGCCGAGGATATCGGCGATCGAATGGCTCGGGTTCAGCGCGGTGTCGGCGTTCTGAAACACGATCTGGATCTGCCGGTACTGTTCCGGCGTGCGCTGCGACAGTTGCGCGGGCAGCGGCTTGCCGTTGAACAGAACCTCGCCGCGAGCGCGATCGACGAGGCCCGCCACCACCCGCGCCAGCGTCGTCTTGCCGGAGCCGGATTCGCCGATCACACCGAGCGTGCGGCCGCGCGGGATCGACAGACTGACGTCGTCGAGCACCCGCACCGCGGGTACGCCCTCGCTGTCCAGCCTTCCGTAACCCGCCGCGAGGCCGCGAATTTCGAGCAGCGGCGGCAGCACGCGGCCGGTTTTATCGGCCAGCGTGTCGAACTCCATTTCCGGGCGGCGCGTTGCGGCGAGCAGTTGGCGCGTGTAGGCATCGACGGGCGCGTCGAGCACTTGCGCGACCGCGCCGTTCTCCTTCACCGCGCCGCCGTTCAACACGACAATGCGGTCGGCCATTTGCGCGACCACCGCGAGATCGTGCGAGACATACACGGCGGTCGTGCCGAGTTCGCGCACCACTTTCTTGAACGCCGCGAGCACTTCGATCTGCGTGGTGACGTCGAGCGCGGTGGTCGGCTCGTCGAACACGACGACGGCCGGATCGGTAATCAGCGCCATCGCGGCCATCAGCCGCTGTAACTGGCCGCCCGACACCTGGTGCGGATAGCGATCACCGATCGTCTGCGGCGCGGGTAGCGTCAGCGTGCGGAACAGGTCGATCGCCTTGGCGCGCGCGGCGTCTTTTGTCATCAGGTGATGCAGCAAGGCCGGCTCGGTGACCTGATCCATGATCGTGCGCGCCGGGTTGAAACCGGCCGACGCGCTCTGCGCGACATACGCCACCGTCCGCGCCCGCAACGCGCGACGGCCGTTCGCGTCGAGCGACAGCACCTCCACGTCGCCGACTCGCACCGAACCGCCGCTGATCGAACAACCGGCTCGCGCATAGCCGAGCAGCGACAACGCGACGGTCGTCTTGCCCGAACCGGACTCGCCGATCAGCGCGAGCACCTCACCCTTCTTCACCGAAAAATCGACACCCTTGACGATCTCGGTCACGGGACCCGGCGCCGCACCCGCGACGACTCGCAGGCCCTTCACTTCAATCATGTCGTGAGCCGCCATCACGCACCTCCTTGACCACGGCCACGGCGCCGCAGGTTGTCGATCAGCAGATTCATGCCGATGGTCAGCGTCGCGATCGCGACGGCCGGCATCAATACGGCAGGTGCGCCCTCGGACAAGCCGCCGATGTTTTCGCGCACCAGCGAACCCCAGTCGGCGTTCGGCGGTTGCACGCCGAGGCCGAGGAAACTCAGCCCGCTGAGCAGCAGGACGATGAACACGAAGCGCAGGCCGAAATCGGTGAGCATCGGATGGATCATGTTCGGCAGCACTTCGACACGCGCGATGTAGAAGATCCCCTCGCCGCGCGCTCGCGCCACCTGCACGTATTCGAGGCCCATCAGGTTCACCGCCAGCGAGCGCGAAATACGGAAGGCGCCGGGAATATAGGCCAGCGCGGCGACGGTCGTCAGCATCGGGATCGACGAACCGAACGCGGCAATCACGACAAGCGCGAGTATCTTGCTCGGAATCGAAATGAGCGCGTCGAACAGGCGGCTCAGGATCTCGTCGACCCAGCGTCCGGACACGGCCGCCAGCAGACCGAAAAACGTGCCGATCACGCTGGCAAGCACGGCCGCCGCCAGCGCGAGGCCGACTGTGTAGCGCGCGCCGTAGAGAATCCGGCTCAGCATGTCGCGGCCGAGATAGTCGGTGCCGAGCGGATAGGCCGCGCTGTAGGTGCCGAAAATCTCCGTCGACGTGAGCGCACCGCCTTTGTACGGCGCGACCAGCGGCCCGATGAACGCAACGATCAGCCAGAAGGCCACCAGCGCGAGGCCGATCAGGCCCAGCACGGAGAAGCGGTGAACCAGCCGTTTGAACACGCCTTGTTGCAGCGCTGCCGCGTCTGCTACCGGCGGCTCGACGACGAGCTCGTCGCGGCTCACGTCGTACAGTTCCGTGCCGGCGTGAGGCACGTGGGGGTTGGTAGGTCGGCTCATCATTGACGCAGCCTCGGGTTGGATACGATTTGACACAGGTCCGCGATCAGCACGAGCGCGAGATACGCCGCGCAGAACACCATCACGCATCCCTGAACGAGCGGCAGGTCGCGGTTCGTGACGGCATCGACCATCAGGCTCGCGAGACCGGGATAGTTGAAAATCGACTCGACGATCACCACGCCGCCGAACAGATACGACAGGCTCATGGCCACCGCGTTGGCGATCGGACCGATGGTGTTGGGCAGCACATGCCGCAGCACCACGCGCACCGGCGAGGCACCCTTGAGCACGGCCATTTCCACGTACGACGAATTGAGCTGATCGAGCATCGCGGCACGCGTCATACGCGCCATCTGCGCGACGATCACGCAGCACAGCGTCATCACAGGCATCGCGTAGATCCGCAGCAAGGCGCCGAACGAATGCACTTCCGAGAGATAGGACAGCGCGGGCAGCCATCGCAGCTTGACGGCGAAGATCAGCACGGCGATCGTCGCGACCAGGAATTCCGGCACGGCGACCGTCGACAAAGTCAGCACATTGAGTGCGCGGTCGAGCAGCGAGCCGCGGAACATCGCCGACGAAATGCCGATCAGCAACGCGACCGGCACCGAGACCAGCGACGTCAGCCCGGCGAGCACCAGCGAGTTGGGCAGGCGCGTGGCGATCAGCTGGCTGACCGGCAGGTTGTTCGACAACGAGGTGCCGAAATTGCCGCTGACAATATGAACGAGCCACTCGAAGTAGCGTTGCAACGCCGGCTGGTCGAGTCCGAACTGATGCCGCAATGCCGCCACGGCTTCGGGCGTCGCCGCCTGGCCGAGCGCCTGTTGAGCGGCATCGCCGGGAAGCAGGCCGGTGATGGCGAACACGATCGCCGAGACCAGCAGCAGCGTCAGCAGCGCGAGGCCGAGGCGCGCGGCGATGAGTCGTTGCGCGTGTGCTTTCATCGAGAGTCGCCTCCTATGTCGACCAGAGTTGGCGCTTTAGCTGTCGGCCAGAGTTCGCGCTTTAGCGCGTTACTCTGGTCCCATGCAAAGCACTTACTCTGGTCCCATGCAAGATATTTGCGGTTAAAACCGCACGCCAACAAAGTTGGCGTGCGTACTGCCGGGTTTGACTTTCCAGTTCGTCAGACTGGAAACCCTTCCTTCATGCAGCTCAGGTGTCAAAACTCATGCCTCGAGCCAGACGTTTTCCGCGAACATGAAACCCATCAGACCCGCGAGCGGAATCGAGCCGAGGCCCTTGAGTTTCGTCGTGTACGCATCGAGCGAGCTCTGGAAAATCGGAATGCCGATGCCGCCCGTTTCATGCACCAGCACCTGCATGTCGCCGTAGATCTTCTTGCGCTTGGCGTCGTCCGGTTCGCCGCGGGCCGCGACCAGCATCTGGTCGAACTTCGGGCTCTTCCAGTTCGCTTCGTTCCACGGCGCGTCGGACTTGAAGAACTGCGTGAACAGCACGTCGGCGCTAGGACGCGCATTGACCGAGCCGAAGCCCAGCGGATGCTTCATCCAGTGGTTCGACCAGTAGCCGTCGGCCGGCACGCGCGACACCTGCAGATTCAGGCCCGCTTGCGGCGCCACCTGCTGCAGGAACATCGCCATTTCAACCGAGCCTTCCGCCGCCGGCGACGCGAAAATCTGGATCGGCGTGCTGCCGACCTTGGCCTTCTGGAAATGGAACTTCGCCTTGTCCAGATCGAAGGTGCGCTGCGGCAATCCGGCCAGGTAGTACTTGTTGGTCGGGTCGATTGGCTGGTCGTTGCCGATCGCGCCGTAACCCTGGAAGATCGCGCGGCGCATCTGCTCGCGATCCTGCAGGTACATCATGCCTCGACGAAAATCGTCGTTGCCGGTAATGCCGCCTTCGTCGCGAACAACCAGGTCGGTGTACTGGCCCGTCTTCGTCTCCAGCACGGCGAAACCGCCGGCGCCCTTGATCTGGGTAGTCGAGCGCGGGCTCACCGCGTTGATCAGCTGCACGTCGCCCGAGAGCAGCGCGTTCACACGCGCGGATTCGTCGCCGATGCCGATCAACTCGACTTCGTCGAGATGCGGCATGCCCGGCTTCCAGTACTTCTCGTTCTTCACGCCGACCGTGCGCACGCCCGGCGAGAATTCCTTGACCTTGAACGGGCCGGTGCCGACCGCCGTTTTGAAGTCCGTGGTGCCGTCCTTGATGATGAGGAAATGCGAAGTGGCGAGAATCACCGGCAGATCGGCGTTCGGACCTTCGAGCGTGATCGTCACTTCGTTCGGGCCTGTCACCTTCACTTCCTTGATCTGATCGGCCAGCGTCTTCGCTTTCGATGCGGTCGCCGGATCCTTGTGCCGCATGATCGAATACACCACGTCAGCGGGCGTGAGCGCCTTGCCGTCGTGGAACTGCACGCCGGTGCGCAGCTTGGCGACCCACACCGTCGCATCTTTCGTTTCCAGCGATTGCGCGAGCGCCATCTTTGCGCCGAGATGCGAATCGAGCTCGGTCAGGCCGTTGTAGAACATGTTGCAACGGACGTAGTCGGTGCCGAGCGCGCCCTTCGCGGGATCGACCGTATCGGCTGCGGACGCGGACTGCGTCGCCACCCGGATCTTGCCGCCCTGCTTCGGCTTGGCTTGAGCAAACGCCGCGCCACTCGCGGTGAGCAAGCCGGCGCCCGTCATCGACATCATGCCGGCGGCGGCCATCGCGCGCAGCACGTCGCGCCGCGAGGCGCCTTTGGCCGTCAACTGCTCCAACCCGGTGTCGAGTTGGACAGCGCCATGTTGCGAGTTTTCCTTATTCATCGAACGATTCTCCGCGAGGGTTGGCAGGGATGTGTGCTTGGTTTTGACTGACTAATAAAACAACGAGGACTCAATAAAAAATGTCTTTGATGCGGTAATACGTCCCAACGAGCGGCAGGAACCAGGGTTTGCCGGTGTGGCCCGGAATGGCCGGCCACTCGGAGGCGCGCCACGGATTGCGCTCTTCGTGGCCGTCCATCACGTCGGCCATCACCTGGCCCATGTGCGTCGACATCTGCGTGCCGTGGCCGCTATAGCCCATCGAGAAGTAAATGCCGTCATGCTGGCCGGCATGCGGCAGACGATCGGCGGTCATATCCACCAGACCGCCCCAGCAGTAGTCGATGCGGGCGTTCGCCAGCATCGGGAACATCCCGGCGAGACCTTGCTGCAGAATCCGGCCGCTCTTCGCGTCGGACGGCCGCTCGGACGCCGTGAAGCGCGCACGGCCGCCGAACAGCAGGCGTGAATCGGGCGTCACGCGGAAGTAGTTGTGCATCAGGCGCGTGGTGGTGTACGCGCGCCGGTTCGGAAACACCTGCGCCAGCAGTTCCGGCGGCAGCGGCTCGGTCACGACGATAAACGAACCGACCGGTGCGAGACGGCGCCGGTACCAGCCGAACGGCCCATGCCGCGACGGTCCGGTGGCGATCAGCACCTGCTTCGCGCGCACTTCGCCGCGCGCCGAGGCAACTCGGAATCCGCCGCTGCCCTCTTTCACGATCGCCGAGACCGCGGCGTTCTCGTAGAGCTTCGCGCCGCGGCGGACCGCGGCATCGGCAAGACCGACCGTGAATTTGCCCATATGCATCTGCCCGCCATGCCGTTGCAGCAGCCCGCCGTGGAAACTGTCCGACTGGATTTCGCTGCGAATCCGCTCACGGCCGATCAGTTCGATATCCGTATCGACTTCGCGCCGGATCAGCTCCGCGGTTTTCTCCAGATGCGCCAGGTGATGCGGCTTCGACGCCAGTTTCAGCTTGCCGGTGGCCACATAATTGCAATCGATGTTTTCTTCGCGAATCAGACGCTCGACAGTGTCGACCGCATCCGAATACGCGCGATAACATGCGCTCGCCCGCTCCACCCCGAGTTGCGCGACCAGCGCGACGAAATCCTGCGCGACGCCGGTATTGACCTGCCCGCCGTTACGGCCGGATGCGCCGCCGCCGATGCGCCCGGCGTCGAGCACCGTCACCGATGCGCCGCGCCGCCCGAGCGCCTGGGCCGCCGACAGCCCGGTGAAGCCGCCGCCGATCACGACCACATCGGTCTGGCCGTCGACCGGACCTTCACACGCCGAGAGCAGCGGCGGCGCAGTGTCGAGCCAATAGGAGTCGAGCTTCATCCGGTCTGTCCTTGATCAGGCAATGAGCGAGGCGGTGGAAGTACAAACAGCACTTACAGGCCGAGTTCCGCGGCGAGATGCGGAATGTCGTTGACTTCGTAGTATTGGTAGTACGGCGTTGACGGTTCGTGGCCGCGATTGACGAAGGCCTTGTGCTTGACTCCCATGTCATGCACGGTCATCAGGTCGTAGCGCAGGCTCGACGACACGTGCAGCACGTCTTCCGGATTGCAGTTGAGCTGGTCGAACATGTATTCGAAGCCTTGCATGCGCGGCTTGTACGACTGCGCCTGCTCGGCCGTGAAGACCGCGTGAAACGGTGCGCCGAGCTTGTCGACGTTGCTCTGGATCTGGTTGTTCGAAGCGTTCGACAGGATCACCAGCTTGTACTTTTTCGCCAGACGCGAGAGACCTTCCGGCACGTCCGGGTGCGGACCCCAGGTCGGCACGGCCGTGTAGATCTTCTCTGCTTCCACTTCATCGAACTCGACGTTCATGCGCTTGCAGGCACGGCGCAACGCGTTGACGACCACGTCGCGATACGGCTTCCATGCGCCGAGCACTTCGTCGCGGCGATAGCCTGCGTAGAACGCGACGAGTTTCTCCAGATCTTCGGCGTTCAGCACGTGGCCGAACATCGCGCGGGTCATGTCGGCCATGCGGAACTTCGTGAGGGTGCCATAGCAGTCGAAGGTGATGTATTTCGGTTCGAATTCGATCATGGTGTCAGTCCTATCGTTGAGATGAACTCGCTGCGAGTTCAGTGGCGAAAACAGCTAAAGCTCATTCCTGTGAAAGATTTAATCAGCGCAAAAACATAGATGTTCCTGATTCGAACGCCGCCGGTGACACAAAACATTCGTTTTGAGGCCGTCGCGCAGCAGAGTCTGCGGCGGCCGGGCGGAAAGGTCCGTCCGTGCTGGCCTGGTGGCTCGCCCAGGGAAACCCCTCGGGGCAACCGTCAGGGCCGCAGATCGATCAGCACGCTCTTGAAGCGCAGATTCGCCTCGTAAGCCTGGCGGCCGAGGTCCTTGCCGATGCCGGAGCGCTTGTAGCCGCCCGTGGGGATCATGAAGTCGGAGGTGCGGCCGTAGCGGTTGACCCACACGGTGCCGGCCTCGAGGCCGCGCACGAAGCGCAGCGCGCGGCCGAGGTCGGCGGTGTGCACGCCCGCGGCGAGACCGTACTCGGGATGCTGGGCGAGCGCGAGCGCTTCTTCTTCAGAGTCGAAGGTTTGCAGTGTCAGCACCGGGCCGAACACTTCCTCGCGCACGGCCTCGGAGTGGGCCGTGACGTCCGTGAGCAGCGTCGGCGTGTAGAACGCGCCGGCTAACGCACCAGCGGCCCCGCCGTCGGCCCGCACACCGCCATAGCGCAGCGTCGCGCCCGCGTCCAGCGTGCGCCCGACAATGCCTTCGATACGCGCCGCCTGCGGCGCGGAAATAATCGGCGACAGCGTAGTGCCCGCCGTCCACGTCGCACCGGGCTTCAGTTCGGCGAAAATCTTGCCGATGCGCTCGGCCAGCGGTTCCGCCAGGCTTCGCTCCACCAGCAGCCGCGAGCCCGCCACGCAGACCTGTCCGGCATTGCCGGTGATCGCGCCGGCAATGCGGCGCGCCACGTCGTCGAGGCGCGGGGCGTCGGCGAAAACGATTTGCGGACTCTTGCCGCCCAGTTCCAGCGTGACCGGCTTCGTGCCGCTGCCGGCACAGGCCGCCATGATCGCGGCGCCCGTGCGCGTGGAGCCGGTGAAGGTGACCTTGCTGATCTTCGGATGACGCACCAGCTCGTCGCCGGTCACGCGCCCGTCGCCCTGCACCACGTTGAAGATGCCGGCCGGCACGCCCGCCTTCACGGCCAGTTCAGCAAGCCGCAGAGCCGAAAACGGCGTCATTTCGGACGGCTTGAGCACAACCGCGTTGCCCGCCGCCAGCGCGGGTGCGATCTTCCACGACGCCATCACGAGCGGGAAATTCCACGGCGCAATCGCGCCGATCACACCGTACGGCTCGGCGATCGTCATGCCGAGATGATCGTGATCGGTCGCGGCCACGTCGCCGCCCAGCTTGTCGGCGAACTCCGCGTAGAAACGGATGCCCTCGGCCGTGAACGGCACGTCCCAGCCGATCGCCTGGCTGATCGGGCGGGTCGAGCCGAGCGCTTCCAGGCGGCCCAGCGTCGTCGCGTCGACTTCGACCAGATCGGCGAAACGGCGCAGGATTTTGGCGCGCTCGCGCGGCGCCATCCGCGCCCAGCCGCTGGTTCGGAACGCCTGCCACGCATTCTCGACCGCGCGATCCACCATTTCAGCGCCGGCGAGCGGCACGGATGCGTAGATCACGCCGTCCGAGGGGCGCGCCACCTTGATGCGACGATCACCGCTGCGCGCGCCTTCGTCTTCGTCGACATATTGGCCGCCGATGAAATGCCCGCTGCGAATCGCGACGTCGTCCGGATTGAAACTGTCCATGAGAAAGGTTTCCTGAGTGGCTTGCTGATGGGCCCGGGCATCGCATGTGAACCACGCCGCCGGCATAACGAAATCGTAGGGCCGCGAGCGCGGCATATGTCGCCGACAAAAATCCCCGTTCAGCAGAACACGCCTGTTATGAACGCCCGGACCGAGCGTTTTGTATCGAACTTCGCTGCGGAGCTTGCGAACGCCCGTGATAAAAAGATCGTCCTAGTCACACTGCGCGCCGGATGACAAAGTGACGGCGTAAGTCTTCAGCCATTCAGGGAGTACGGCGTGTCCGAACCGATCACCTATAGACGCTTCACCAACGACGATATCGCCGCCGCGCACGCGCTCACGATCGAACTGAAATGGCCGCATCGCGCGGACGACTGGAGATTCGTCGCGCAACTCGGCATCGGTTTCGTCGCGGAAGACGCGAGCGGAGTGATCGGCACGGCGTTGTGCTGGAAGTTCGGGGCGGACCGGGCCTCGCTGGGGATGGTGATCGTGTCGCCCGCACAGCAAGGGCGCGGCATCGGCAGGAAGTTGATGGAGCTGGTGCTTGAAGAACTCGGCAGCCGGGTCACGTTCCTCCATGCCACCGTAGCGGGCCAGCCGTTGTACGAAAAGCTCGGCTTTCGCGCGCTCGGCACGCTCGACCAGCATCAGGGCGCGGCGTTTCAGCCGCCCCTCGTCTCGCTGCCGCCGGGCGAGCGTCTGCGCCCGCTCGGTTCGAGCGACACGGCGCGGCTGGTGGAACTGGCGTCGCAGGCGAGCGGGCTGGACCGCAGCGAAGTGTTGCCCGCGTTGTTGAGCGCCGCCGACGGCATCGCGCTCGACCGCGACGGCGAACTCGTCGGCTTCGCCCTGTTTCGCCGCTTCGGCCGGGGTTTTGCGATCGGACCGGTGGTCACGCCCGCGTCGGCGGATTCGAGCCGCGCCAAGGCGTTGATCAGCCATTGGCTGGCGCTCAACGAAGGCGTGTTCGTGCGGATCGATACGCCGGGCGAGAGCGGGCTGACTGAGTGGCTGGAACAGCTGGGGCTGCCGCGCGTGGATACGGTCGTCAAAATGGTCCGTCATGCCGCGCCGGACGGCGCGACCAACACAACCGGCCTTGGCAAGGACGCCGCTTATCAGCAGTTCGGCATCATCAACCAGGCGATCTGCTGATTCATCATGGCCTTCCTTTATAAAGCCGACCCGGCGCGCGGCGCGCAATGGGCCAAGCTGTTCGCGCAAAAAGCGCCGGACTTGCCGTTTCATATCTGGCCCGATCTCGGCGACCCGGCGGCAATCCGCTACCTCGCCGCCTGGCAGCCGCCTGACGATCCCACTCGCACCTTCCCGAATCTCGAAGTCGTGTTTTCGGTCGGGGCGGGCATCGATCAGTTCGACCTGTCGGGCGTGCCGGCGCATGTGCCGGTCGTGCGGATGATCGAACCGGGGATTGTCGAAGGGATGGTGGAATACGTCACGCAGGCCGTGCTGACGATTCATCGCGATCTGTTCGACTACGGTCTTCAGCAACAGCAGCAGGTCTGGCGGGAACAGCCGCTGAAGCCCGCGAGCGAACGCCGGATCGGCGTGCTGGGACTGGGCGTGCTCGGCACCGCGGTGCTGGAGCGGCTGCGTCTGTTCGGCTTCGCATGCGCGGGATGGAGCCGCTCGCCGCGCGCGATCGACGGTGCCGATTGCTATGCGGGCGAAAGCGCCCTCGACGATTTTCTCGCCCGCACCGATATTCTGATCTGCCTGCTGCCGCTGACGCCCGCCACACGCGGCCTGCTCGACGCTGAGTTATTCGCGAAGCTGCCGCGCGGTGCGTCGCTGATCCAGACGGGACGCGGTCCGCATCTGAATCAGCAGGACCTGCTTGCGGCGCTGGACAGCGGCCAGTTGCAGAACGCGATTCTCGACGTCACCGACCCCGAGCCCTTGCCCGCCGGTCATCCGCTGTGGACGCATCCGCGCGTGCGGATCACCCCGCATATCGCCAGCGCGACGCGGCCCGAAACCGCCGTCGACGTGGTGCTCGAGAATCTGCGCCGGCATCGCGAAGGCCTGCCGATGGTCGGTCAAATCGACCGGACGCAGGGATATTGAAGCCGCATTGAGCGCGACATGGCGGGGCCGCGTCCGCTTTTCAGTGTCCGCAGCAGAAAATGCTAAGCACGTGCAGCAAAACGCGTCGCGCGCGCTTTTCAGGCAATTGTTTAGCTGAGCGGGCAATCGTCGCAGGTCAGTAGTATGGAACGGTCAACAGCCCTCTTCCGCGACGAGAAACCACCATGCCGATTCATTCGCTTATCGAAGCCGACCGCAAACATCTGATTCACCCGGTCATCAACTACCGCGTGCACGAAGCCCGTGGCGTCACTGTCCTCGAATCCGCCAGCGGCGCGTTTCTGCGCGACGCGGCAGGCAACGAACTGCTCGACGCATTCTCCGGCCTGTGGTGCGTGAACGTGGGCTACGGCCAGCAGAGCATCGTCGAGGCCGCCACCGAGCAGATGAAGAAACTGCCCTACGCGACCGGCTATTTTCACTTCGGCTCGGCGCCGGCGATCGAACTGGCGGAGAAGCTGGTCGAGGCGTCGCCCGCTTCGCTGCAACACGTTTACTTCACGCTCGGCGGCTCGGACGCAGTCGACTCCGCCATTCGTTTCATCACGCATTACTTCAACGCGACGGGGCGGCCGTCGAAGAAACACATCATCGCGTTGCAGCGCGGCTATCACGGTTCATCGTCGATGGGCGCAGGCCTCACCGCATTGCCGGCGTTCCATCGGAACTTCGATCTGCCGTTACCGACCCAGCATCATCTGCCATCGCCGTACACGTACCGCAATCATTTCGCCGACGACGCCGCGCTGATCGCCGCCTCGGTCGCTGCCCTCGAAGCGAAGGTGGCGGAGCTCGGCGCGGATCATGTCGCGGCCTTCTTCTG
This sequence comes from Paraburkholderia sp. IMGN_8, assembly GCF_038050405.1. Lineage (NCBI taxonomy): Bacteria > Pseudomonadati > Pseudomonadota > Betaproteobacteria > Burkholderiales > Burkholderiaceae > Paraburkholderia > Paraburkholderia sp. IMGN_8. The sequence goes on from NZ_CP150901.1 coordinate 2,360,953, forward strand.
CGAACCGATTCAGGGCTCGGGTGGCGTGATCGTGCCGCCGGTCGGCTGGCTGAAAGCGATGCGCGAAGCCTGCCGCAAGCTCGGCATTCTGTTCGTCGCCGACGAGGTCATCACCGGCTTCGGCCGCACCGGTCCGCTGTTTGCGTGCCAGGCCGAAAACGTCGAACCGGATCTGATGACCGTGGCAAAGGGCCTGACCGCCGGCTATGCGCCGATGGGCGCGGTGCTGATGTCCGACGAAATCTACCAGGGCATCGCCGATGGCGACGCCGAAGCGATCGTCGGTCATGGTCACACGTACTCGGCGCATCCGGTTAGCGCGGCGATCGGCCTCGAAGTCATGCGGCTGTATCACGAAGGTGGCCTGCTCGCCAACGGCGTGGCGCGCGCCCCGCGTTTCGCCCGGGGCCTGGATGCGCTGCTCGCCCATCCGCTGGTCGGCGACTCGCGCCACCGTGGCCTGCTCGGCGCGCTCGAACTCGTCGCGGATAAAAACAGCAAAGCGGGTTTCGATCCCTCGTTGAAACTATCCGATCGGATTGCTGCCGCCGCGTATGAAAACCGCCTGATCTTCCGCGCGTTTGGCGACAATATTCTCGGCTTTGCACCGGCGCTGTCGTACACCGAGGCGGAGTTCGATCTGATGTTCGAGAGACTCGAAAAGACTCTCGACGACGTTCTCGCGCAAGCCGATGTCAGGGCCGCGCTTAGGGACAAAAGCCATGTCGCTGCGTGCTAGAGTAGAGGATTCTTAGAGACCCATTCATCCATCGCCGGAGCGATAACGTTACGATGAGCAGCGACTGCAAGCTGGACCGGATTGACCTGCGCATACTTTCACAGTTGCAGAAGAAAGGCCGCATAACCAACGTCGAGCTTGCCGACGCGGTCGGCCTTTCGCCCAGTCCTTGCCTGATCCGCGTCAAGCGTCTGGAGAAAGCCGGCTACATCATCGGCTACGGTGCGCAGATCCAGCTCGAAAAGCTCGGCGACGTGCAGATCGTGTTTACCGAAGTCACGCTCGCCGATCATCGGCGGGAAGACTTCATCAAGTTCGTCAACGCGATCCGCGACGTCGACGAGATCGTCGAGTGCCATCTGGCGAGCGGCGGTTATGACTATCTGCTGAAGTTCGTCACGCGCAGCGTGAGCCACTATCAGAGCATCGTCGAAGGTCTGCTGGAGCGCGATATCGGCATCGAGAAGTACTTCAGCTACGTGATCATCAAATCGCCGTTCGTGAAGAGCCACTACCCGCTCGAAACGCTGTTCTCACAGAACCACAACTAGTACCCGCACCGCCACGCCATTGCCGGCGCCCGTTACGGATAATCGCTAAACCGGGATGTCGGTGCGCTTTCCGTTGTCGCCGGCGTATAACCCGGCACGTTCGCGCGAAACTGATTGAGCAAACCGTTATCGACCTGCGAAAAGCCTTTGAGCTGGAGTTGCATCAACACACGCGTGCCGGTGCTGGGCGACGTGGTCGAACTGGTGGCGTTGGTGTACTTCTCGAACGCGACACCGAGCGACCAGCAATCCGCGTCGTACTGAAGCCCCAGCAAGCCTGCGATCAGCCGATGGGCGCTCATGTCGTAATTGACACGCGCGACACTGACCACGTTGTGCGATAGTGGCCATTGCTCGGACACGATGAACTGATTGACCGGTTGATAGTCGAGCGTGCTGTTGGCGCGCGTGTAGCGATACGCGACATTCAACACCTGCCGTGCGGCCGGCGCCCAGCCAAAGCCGGCTTCCGCATGCGTGAGGTAGTGGTTGGCCTGACTGTACTCCACGGCCTGTTCCGCTGAGAAGCCCGGACCCAGCTTGTACGACGCGCCGCCGATCACACTCGTGCGCGCAACGGTGCCAATTGCGTCGTCTGTGTTGAGGGTCACGCGCGGCGTGCGAAAGTCGTACTGCTCCGCAAGGACGAAACGGGCCCGCTCGTCGCCGCTCGAAGGATCGATGAAACGCGAAGTCAGTGCAGCCGTGATGCGGTTGGAATCGGACACCCGGTCATTGCCAACGAAGCTGTTGGGCATGAACAGTTCCGCTAGTCCGAAATCGGCCGTCGCCGTATCGAACAACGGCGCGAACGACTGGTTGCGGTAAAGCGTGTACACATAGAACAGCCGCGGTTCGAGCGTCTGGATGTACGACTGCCCGAAGAGCCGCACGCTTCGTTCGAAGCGCATGCCCGAATCGAAGCTGAATGTCGGCACGTTGACGTTGAACGTCTTCGGCTGTCCGGCGGGTGCATCCGTTCCGATCGACGTCAGGTCATACGCGGCGAAATGCCATGCGAGCTTCGGCGTGATGAACCAGCCCGGACGCTCGATCGGATAACTTACGTAAGGGTTGAAAACGAAACGGCTGCCTTGCGTCGCATCGGCCGACGAGATCGTGAAGCGCGTCGCATCCGCTTCGGCGCCAAAGTCGAAGCCCCCTACGTTGTAGCGCGCATAACGGACATTGACCTGCGGTTCGCGGTTATAGGTCGAGTCGCTCGAGAAAGCCTGCCAACGCTGCTCGCGAGCCAGCACACTCCACGGCCCGCTTGTGTAAGTCAGACCCGCTTCCTGCTGATACAGCGTGGTGGAACCCGTCGGAAACGCGACACCCGACGCAAGATCGGTCACCACCGTCGAGTCCGAGACCCGGTTGTAGTTGACGTAGGCGGCAAAGCCCGAGCCGAGATTCCAGTTCTGATTCAGCGAGATCGAGTAGCGATCGGTTTTGGTGATCGCGTCGTGCGGCAGCCACGCGACCGAAATCGACCCCGAATCGTTCGGCTGGAGATAGCGGTAGTCCGCCGTCAACATCTCCCCTCTTTTCGACATGATGCGAGGCGTCAGGGTGAGATCGTAGTTCGGTGCGAGGTTGAAGTAGTACGGCACCGAAACGTCGACGCCATTGGTCGAACTCATCGAGAACGTCGGCGGCAGGATGCCGCTGCGCCGCGCGCCGGACAATGGAAACGATAACCACGGACTCGCAAGCAGCGGCACACCCTGGAAAAACAGCACGCTATTGTGCGCGATCCCCTCGTCGTTGCCGCTATCGATGTCAAATTCGGAGGCCTTCAGATACCACGCGGGATCCGACTCGCATTGACAGGTGCTATACGTACCGTGATGAACGACAGTGCGCTCGTTATCGACCAGATCCGCGCGTTGAGCGCTGCCCCAGCCTCCAGTCAGATGAAACCGGTACTTGGGCACGCTGATGTAGCCTTCATTCGCCTCGACGTAATAATGTGCGTCTGGTCCGTCGAACACATTGCCATTGTCGACCAGTTGCACCTGCCCGTAAGCGTCGGCCTTATCGCTATCGACGTCGTAGTGCAGCGCATCGCCCTTGACGATCGACGCGTACCGCCGCAGTTGCGCGTGCCCCTTCAGCGAAACGTCCGTGTCGGTCGTGGTGGTCATCGAATCGCCGATGACCGACGTAGCGGGCTTGTCTCCCGCCCGTAAGGGCTGCTCGGTCAGTTGCGGCTCAAGCCGCAGGCTCCAGACGCCGTCGAGCGGTTCCGGGACCGCAGACGCGCCGACTAATTGTGCATATCCGGCAAGCGGCACGCATCCGGCCGTACCCAGCATGAACGAAACGACAGGCCTTAAGCGTAGGCGTCGAAATACACCGCGTAGTATCAAAACAGATAAGTTTCGGAAAGGATGACAGACGCATCAAGGCGAACGGAAACCCTGACGTGCGTCAGGATGAACAGCGGGGAGTGCGCGCGGCGCTATTGGAGCGTGACGTCGTTAGAGCGGGAATCCGCCACGCCTGCCGCGCCCGCTGCGCCACCCAGCGCCTGCAGCAGATACGGAATCTGGTCTGCAGGCAAAGAAAACGATAGCCCCGCGCTACCGGATAGACGGAACCGGATCACCACCATTTCCATGCCGTTCAGTCTGCCGACTTCCCACCCCTGGCAGTGCAGCGCGAAGCCCATCTCCTGATTGTCATGAAGCACGCGGTCGGCGTGCTCGATTGCGTTCGGGAGCGCCACCAGCAGGTCATTGAGCACCGAACGGTGGAGTGCCGCCGTGGGTTGATTGCCGTGTATCAGCAGATATTGACCATCTGCCGTCAACTGCATATCGGTGATCGAATTCAGCATGAAGGTCGACGGATCAGGCACGGCGTGCGCCCTCCTGCGTGCCTGCGGAACGGTCCACCGCCCTGCCTTGCGCTGCGCTCACCGTGCTGCCGGACACGTCGCGCAACGTGCGCATCGACGCCGTCGCCAGACGTGCTGAAAAGATCGGCGATGAGCTCGCGCGTAAGACAGCCGCAAGAATCGCCGGTGAAAGAAATTCGATCATGATCAATTCTCCAAATGGTGCTACGCAGGTAGCGGAAGCCGACCATTTGACGATACCAGCGCAAGAACGGTTTCAGGTTACGCGTGCCCTACGCTCCCTTCGGATCTGTAACGCATTATTTCGACGTCCCCACTGTAATCCGCACCGGCCCGAGCAGCCGGCTCGACGGACGCGTTAGCAACCCTAATGAGCGGAAAGTTTTCGGTAACGGATGGCAGGGAAGCACGCTCCTATACTTCGCGCTTTCCAGAGCCATGGAACGTCGTTTCGAATGCACCGCTCGCTGTCGAGCGTACTCGTTTGCGCTTCGCGCGCTGCATCAGGACAGAACCCCAAGATGAATCTTCAAGCTTTAACGAGCCGTATCGCGGGCGCGCTCTCGCTCGCCGGCATCACGCTGACAGCCGGGTCGGCTCACGCGGCACAGCCGTTCGTCGTGCAAGACATCCGGATCGAGGGACTCAAACGCATCGAACCCGGCACCCTGTTTGCCTATCTTCCTATCAAGCAAGGCGGCATGTTTAGCGACGACAAGGCTTCGGAAGCCATTCGCGCGCTGTATGCCACCGGTTTCTTCAACGAAGTACGCATCTCGACTGAAGGCAATACCGTCATCGTTCAGGTTCAGGAACGGCCGGCGGTCGGTACGATCGACTTTGCCGGTATTCACGAATTCGACAAGGAAAACCTGACCAAGGCGCTCAGTTCGGTCGGGCTGTCGCAAGGCCGTTACTACGACAAGGCGCTGGTCGACAAAGCCGAGCAGGAGTTAAAGCGCCAGTACCTGACGCGCGGCTATTACGCCGCCGAAGTGACCACCACGATCACGCCGATTGACCGCAACCGCGTGGCGGTGCTGTTCTCGGTCGCAGAAGGCCCGAGCGCGAAGATCCGCCAGATCAACTTCATCGGCAACAGCGCATTCAGCACGGACACGTTACGCGACGAAATGCAGATGTCCACGCCGAACTGGTTCTCGTGGTACACGAAGAACGACCTGTACGCGAAAGACAAGCTGACCGGGGACCTGGAGCACATTCGCTCGTACTACCTGAACCGCGGCTATCTGGAGTTCAACTTCGAGTCGACCCAGGTATCGCTTACGCCGGACAGGAAGGAGATGTACCTGACGGTCACGCTGCATGAAGGCGAGCCGTACACGATTTCGTCGATCAAGCTCGCAGGCAACCTGCTCGATCGCGAGAGCGAGCTAACGCAGCTGATCAAAATCAAGCCGGGCGAGCGCTTCTCCGCCGAAAAACTTCAGGCCGCCACCAAGGCCGTCGTCGACAAGCTCGGCGAGTACGGTTATGCGTTCGCCACCGTCAACGCATTGCCGCAGATCGATCAGGAACACCACAAGGTCGACCTGACGCTGCAAGTGGACCCGAGCCGCCGTGTGTACGTGCGTCACATCAACGTGGTCGGCAACACGCGCACGCGCGATGAAGTGGTGCGCCGCGAAATGCGCCAGCTCGAAAGCTCGTGGTTCGATTCGAACCGCCTCACGCTGTCGAAAGACCGGGTCAACCGTCTCGGCTACTTCACCGATGTCGACGTCACCACGGTGCCGGTAGAAGGTTCGCCCGATCAGGTCGATGTGGACGTCAAGGTGAGCGAAAAGCCGACCGGCGCGATTACTTTGGGCGCGGGCTACTCGTCGACGGACAAGGTGGTGTTGTCAGCCGGTATCTCGCAGGACAACGTGTTCGGCTCGGGCACCAGCCTCGCCTTGAACGTGAACACCGCGAAGACCTACCGCACGCTTACTCTGACGCAAACCGATCCGTACTTCACGGTGGACGGCATCAAGCGGATCACCGACGTCTACTACCGCACGACCTACCCGCTCTATAACTACACCGATACGAGTTTCAGGATCCTCACGATCGGCGCCGACCTGAAATTCGGCATTCCGTTTTCCGAAGCCGACACCGTCTATTTCGGCCTCGGTATCGAACAGAACCGGCTGACGACGGATTCCTTGACTCCTCAGAGCTACAAGGACTACGTGGCGGAATTCGGCCATGTGGTGAACAACGTGCCCATTACGACGGGCTGGGCCCGGGATAACCGCGACAGCGCATTGGTGCCTAGCCGGGGCTATTTCCTGCAAGGCAATGGCGAAGTCGGCACCCCGGCTGGCGGCACCGAGTACTACAAGGCGGACGTTCAGGCGCAGTATTACTATTCATTCGCGCGCGGCTTCATTCTCGGCCTGAATCTTCAAGGCGGCTACGGCAACGGCTTCGCGGGAAAGGCGTACCCGATCTTCAAGAATTACTATGCGGGTGGCATCGGCTCGGTACGCGGCTACGATTCGGGTTCGCTCGGTCCTACCGACAAGACGACTGGCGACCCTATCGGCGGCTCGCGGATGGTCGTGGCCAATGTCGAGATGACGTTCCCGCTGCCGGGCACCGGCTGGGACCGGACACTGCGCGTCTTCACCTTCATGGATGCGGGCAACGTCTGGGGCGACGAAGGCAACAGCACAGGTGCCAACGGTTTGCGGTACAGCTACGGCGCCGGTCTCGAGTGGATCTCGCCGATCGGACCACTCAAGCTGTCTCTCGGCTTCCCGCTGATCAAACACGCCACCGACAAGTACCAGAAATTCCAGTTTCAGATCGGCACATCGTTCTGATCGTGAACGCCCGCGGTCATTGCATGAATACCGCGGGCATGACACACACCAACGCGCCATCCGGTCGCGTTGTCAGGTGCCCACCGGGCCTGAATCGGTTCGCAACCCGTTCAAAGCTCCGCATCTTCGCCCTCCTGCTCCGACTTCACAAAGTCTCCTCAATTTCGCCATTGTTGCTCCGACATTAATACATATCATTCGCTCATCATCAGCGCGACCGCGTACGGTCCGCTTTCCGAGTTCGATATGTCGTTCCAAAGCAGCGGATGGTTGAAATGGCTGAACGTGAACGTCGCACAGACTGCAACCGTCGATTCCGGTTGGGGGGTAACGCAGATTTATGACTATTAACCTTCTTGTAGTCGAACCGGACCAATCAGTCCGGGATCAGTTGCGCTTTCACCTTCATAAGAACCAGATCGCGCTCTCTGTACTGTATAGCGCGGCTCAGCTTGTCAGCCGGGTGGAACTGGAGTGTCCGTCAGCGATTCTATTGCGCGCCGAGCAGCCGATGATCGAGGCGCGAGAGGCGCTCCGACAACTGCGGTTAGCGGGCTACGACATGCCCATATTCGTACAAAGCACCTCCGACGAGATCGTCGACAAAATCGTCGCTTTCGAATTGGGTGCGGACGACTATATCGTCGACCCCGTCGATCCGCACGAATTGACCGCCAGGATCAAGCGCGCCGTGCAACGCTGCAACCGGACGCTTTGCGACGCACCGGAAATTCGTGAGAAGGTTTCGTTCGGCAGTTACCAGATAGACTTCGCTACGCGACGGCTGCTCAAGAACGGCTGCGAAATCTCGCTGCGATCCGGCGAGTTTGCCTTACTCAAGCTGTTCGCAAGCAACCCGATGCGAATATTGACGCGCTCGATGGTCAACAGCCAGCTAGGAAGGGCTGAGAGCCAGAAGGCCAGTCTGGATGTTGCGGTCTGCCGCTTGCGCGGCGTGATAGAGGCAGATCCGTCCGCCCCCAAGTTCATTCAGACCTTGCGCGGACGAGGCTATATGTTCGTACCATCGCCAGAGTCGCCACCCGCGCATGGGGCGCGCGAAAGTGCGAGTTTTGCCGGTCACAGGGAGTTTGGCGAACGAGGCACTGGGGCCGTATGACGACCGGGTCGATATGAAGAGCGATTGATTTGCAACTCGCGTCGTGGGACAGGCGTAACGCTCACGCTGCACGATGGAAGATACTGAAAGATTCCCGCGAACGGGATCGCACGGCACTTTGCGTGCTTGCCGCCATGCGGCGCTATTTTCGATCTTCCGCCACCGCTAGCTGCATGATAGGCAACGTCATCGCGGCGTCGATCACGTCGACATAGTCGTCATACAGGTCACTGGTTGCCGCCAGCAGGCCACCGAACCCGTAGTGGAAATCCGCCGGAACGATCGGCCTGAACCCCGCGGCATAGTGGGCCCGTGACGCGCACCCGCTCAGATCATCTGCGCCACCCGCGGGAACGCGGCCATTGCCGTGTGTGAAAGCATTTATACCCTCCAATCGCAAACCATGGCGGATCGAAGGGCAGCAGATCGCTGCCACGGCCAGAACGAGTATGAGGATGCGCATAAAAGAAACACCGAAATTTAAGTCTGCCAGTCAGACAGACATAGGATACCGAAGTTTTTTGGTTGAATTACAATCCCTTTCCGCCGAACTGAAATACCTGCGACAGTGAGATTCAACAGCGCTCAAGCGCGCCGCAGACGCACGCGGCCCGCAGGCGTAGCGGGGTCGTCCGTCAGGGTGTGGCGCAGACCGTTGCGATGCGTACGCACGCGCTCCTTGATCTCGGCCTCGGTCGCGGCGCCTCGCACGGCAATGCAAGAGTACTCACCGTTGCGGTCGATCCACTCGACGATCCGGCAGCACTCGCCCCACGGTTGCATGAGCGGCGCAGATACGCGGCAGCCGCATATCTTCACGACGTCCGTCACCCGTGCTGCGCTAACGCCGCTTTCCGCCTTGCAGCGGGCTCTGTCAGCGGTGACTGTCTTTCGGCCGGGCCGGAAACCGCGCGACACGGCACGGTTCACAGGTGAGGAAACTTGCATGAGATTGCTCCACTGACGGAACTGACCACCGGATATGGCCTCTTGGTCAGGCCACCGTAAAAATGCCACGCCATCTTATCTAGGCAACGCGCAGACACAACGAAGAAAGGATGGAGAAGTTGTGGAGATTCGTCGGCAACGGTGGATTGACGCGGCATTCATCTAGAATTCAGCCATGCAAAGTGAAACTATCCGTACTCGTCCGAGCCACCCTTTCGGGGTCTTTCTCTCCCACGCGCGGCAGCGGCGAATGAAGATGCGCTTTGGCATTACCTGGAAAATGTTCCTCGCGGTATTAGTCGCTTGCCTGGCGATTTCTTTAACGATGGGCTACGCCGTGCGCGTGAGCTTCGAAAACGGTTTCCTGCACTACGTTCGGGAGCGCAACGCCGGGCGCATCAAAGCCGTCATGGCGAAGGTGACGAGTGAATACGCCGCTCGCGGTAACTGGAATTTCCTGCGCGAGCATCCCGACGCCATGGCTCGCGCTGCTGGACGGTGCCGCACACGACGCCCTGCGCGAAGAGCAGGCCACAGCGCAACTGGGCAAGCCGCCGGCCTGGCGAACCTTTCCCGGGAGCGGAAGCGTTCAGCAACTGCTCGGACCGCTCTCGGGCCCGTCCGAAGGACCGCACTGGGGCATGCGCCTGCCGCCGGCGCCGCCGTCCAATCCCGGCATCACGATAGAGCGTGACCGTGTGTCAGCAAGCGGTGTCGTGGGCGGCGACAGTAGCTATGACCGGCCGCTCCCTCCAGCCCCTTCGTCCCTGTCGCATGACGGCATGATTCGTAACACTTCACCCGAGGGGCCGCCCGTCACACTCTACGACGCCAGCCACGAACTCGTGGCGAGCAACGGCCAGCCTCCGCCACCCGGCAGCGCGATGAGACCCGTTGTCTACAACGGCAAGGTAGTGGGCTGGCTCGCCGCGACCGGGCCCGACACCCTTTCGGACGCCGCCGACATCGCCTTCCAGGCGCAGCAGCAGCGCGCGACCCTGGAGATCGCGGGCGTTGCTGTCGTGCTCGCGGCGCTAGTCGCGCTGATACTTGCGCGCATCGTTCTCGCCCCGGTCAAGCGTTTGATGAATGCGACCCATCGCCTTGCTGGCGGAGACTACACGGCGCGGGTGCCCGCCGGCAGACGCGACGAGCTTGGCCGGCTTGCGTGCGACTTCAACGTATTGGCCGATTCGCTGCATAAAGCCGAGCGCTCCCGGCGCGATTTCATTGCGGATATTTCACACGAGTTGCGCACGCCGCTCGCCGTGCTCCGCGGCGAGCTGGAAGCGATAGAAGACGGTGTGCATGTGTTCGACCACGATTCGCTCGCTTCACTGCAAACCGAAGTGAACATGCTCAACAAGCTCATAGAGGATTTATACGAGCTTTCTCTGAGCGACGTCGGCGCACTCAGTTATCGCAAAACGCCAACTCATGTCGGGCAACTGGCGCGAGCTTCGATCGAGGCCATGCGGGAGTCGTTCAAGGCGAAACGAATTGAACTCGACCTGACCTGTATGCCGGCAATCGCCAACACCACTTTCGCGGTCGATCCCGCGCGTTTCGTACAACTGCTGAAAAATCTGCTGCAAAATTCGTTGCGTTATACCGATCCGGACGGCCAGGTGCGCGTGTCGCTTTCGCAGAGCGCCAGCGGTTGGCAACTTGACGTGCAGGACTCGCTGCCCGGTGTGCCCGAGGCCGCGCTCGGGCATCTGTTCGACCGCTTCTATCGCGTGGACGAATCACGCAGCCGCCAGAACGGCGGCGCGGGCCTGGGCCTCTCGCTGTGCCACGCCATTGTGACGGCGCATGGCGGCACGATCGACGCCAAGGCCTCGCCTCTAGGCGGCGTCTGGATCACTGCCCGCTTTCCGCCGGAAGGAGACTGACATCATGACCGAAGGGCGCCCTTCGCACATCCTGATCGTCGAGGATGAGCCCAAGCTTGCCGCCGTGCTCGAAGATTATTTGCACCTCGAGGGTTTCATCACCACGATCCTCGACGACGGCCATCACGTGATGCCATTCATTCGCTCAACGCCGCCAGCGCTGATGCTGCTCGACCTCATGCTGCCCGGGCGCAGCGGCATGGACATTTGCCGCGAGCTACGGCAATTTTCGGCATTGCCCGTCATTATCCTGACCGCGCGTATCGACGAAATCGACCGCCTGCTGGGTCTCGAGATCGGTGCCGACGACTACGTCTGCAAACCATTCAGTCCGCGCGAAGTGGTTGCGCGCGTCAAGGCGATCCTGCGCCGTGCGATGCCTGCCGCCCCCGCTGCCGACGGTTTGCCCCAGGCGCCACGCGGTCTAGAAGTCGACGAGCAGTTTCATCTTGCTTTACTCGACGGCAAGGAGCTCAAGCTCACGCCTCTTGAATTGCGGCTCCTTGCACTACTGATGAAATCGCCGGGACGCATTTTTTCTCGCGACTACCTGCTGAGCCACCTCTACGCGGATCACCGGGTGGTCACCGACCGCACCGTCGACAGCCATATCAAGAACCTGCGCCGCAAGCTGCAGGGAGCACGGCCGGACAGCGAACCGATCGCGTCCGTATATGGCGTAGGCTACCGTTTGGAAATCTGATCGATACGACCGGATGAGTCAATGCCGTCCTCATCTGGCGCGAGCCATGTTCCCATTCAGGTCGCCTGGCCCGCCGCCGCTGTTGGCTCAGGCGGCGGACTCCATTGCGCGAATTCCTCGCTCAGAAAGTCGACGCACACCCGCACCTTTGCCGATTGCGCGAGACGCGCCGGATACACCGCCCACAGGTTCGCGGGTTGCGTCACGTCCGGAAGTATCTGCTGCAACTGCCCGCTTTCGAGCAGCGGCCGCACGTCCCACATCGAGCGCAGCACGATACCGCGGCCGGCCAACGCCCATTGCACGGCCACTTCGCCGTGATTGGTGGACAACGGCCCGGTGACCTTGATCGACACTGTTTCGCCACGCGCTGTTAAACGCCAGAGACCGAATGGATGATCGCGCTCCTTGATCGCCAGACACGCATGCGACGACAGATCGGCGAGTTGCCGCGGCGCGCCGTACCGCGCGAGGTACTCGGGCGACGCGCACAATACCCGATGATTCGATGCGAGCCGCTTCGCGATCAGATGCGAGGCAATTTCGTCGCCGATCCGGATATCGAGGTCGAAGCCCTCGGCGCCCACGTCGACGAGGCGGTCGAACAGATCGAGCCGCACGCTCAGCTGCGGAAACCGGTCCGAGAAACGGGCGAGCGCGGGCGCCACGTAGCGGCGGCCAAAGCCGAAGCTGCTGGAGATACGCAACTTGCCGCCCGGAATGCGGCGGGTGGTGGAGACGTCTTCCACGAGCTGCTCGACGTCGTCGAGAATTTTTTCGGCCCATGTGTAGACCCGCTCACCCGCTTCCGTGATCGCGACTCGCCGCGTGGAACGGTGCAACAGCTTCGTGCCGAGCGTAGTCTCGAGCACATTGATTCTTTTGCTGACGTACGCCGCCGAGACTGACAAAGCCTCGGCCGCCGCGCTGAAACTCGATTTGCGCGCCACTTCGCAAAACACGCGCAAATCGCCGAGATCGGGTGATGGGACGGTGTTCATAGGTCGTTTATTTGCACATGCGTTTGTACACGAATCGTGCACAGTGGCTTAACTAAAGTGACCATTTTAAGCTTAATTGGCAGGAATAAAATAACCGCTATCGAAACGTCGAAAGTCCCATTGGAGGAGCAGGAACATGTCGAAGAAATATCGGATCGCAGTCATCCCCGGCGACGGCATCGGTGTCGAAGTCATGCCGGAAGCCGTCCGCGTGCTGGACATCGTCGGTAAGCGCTTTGGCATCGAACTGGAATACCAGCACATCGAATGGGCGAGCTGCGAGTACTACGCGAAGCACGGCAAGATGATGCCGGACGACTGGAAGGCCCAGTTGCAATCCGCCGACGCGATTCTGTTCGGCGCGGTCGGCTGGCCTGACACGGTGCCCGACCACATCTCGCTGTGGGGCTCGCTCTTGAAGTTCCGGCGCGAATTCGATCAGTACATCAACCTGCGCCCTGCACGTCTGTTTGCCGGCGTGCCTTCGCCGCTCGCGGGGCGCAAGGCCGGCGACATCGATTTCTGGATCGTGCGCGAGAACACCGAGGGCGAGTATTCGTCGGTGGGCGGCGTGATGTTCGAAGGCACCGAGCGCGAATTCGTGTTGCAGGAGTCCGTGTTCACGCGGCACGGCAGCGAGCGCGTGCTGAAGTTCGCGTTCGATCTCGCGCAAAGGCGCGAGCGCAAGAAGATCACCGTCGCGACGAAGAGCAATGGCATCGCGATCAGCATGCCGTGGTGGGACAAATGCGCGGCAGGCATCGCGGCGCAATACCCGGATGTGGCATGGGACAAGCAGCACATCGACATTCTCTGCGCGCGTTTCGTGCTGAACCCGGACCGCTTCGACGTGGTCGTGGCGACCAATCTGTTCGGCGACATCCTGTCCGATCTCGGTCCGGCCTGTACCGGCACGATCGGCCTCGCGCCCTCGGGCAACCTGAATCCCGATCGCAAGTTTCCCTCGCTGTTCGAACCGGTGCACGGCTCGGCGCCTGATATCGCCGGCAAGAACATCGCCAATCCGATCGCGATGATCTGGTCGGCCGCGATGATGCTCGACTTCCTCGGCAATCACGAAGGCCGCGAACGCGAGGCGCACGACGCGATTCTGGCGGCGATCGAAGCGACGCTGATCGAAGGTCCGCATACCGGCGATCTCGGCGGCAAGGCGAGCACGGCCGAGGTCGGCCAGGCGATCGCGGCGAAACTGGCTTAAGCGAAGTTGAGCAAAGGGCAATCAAGGGGAACCGTATGGCACGTACTTTTGAAGTGAGCGAGCTGATTCGCTCCGACAATTTCATCGACGGACACTGGACGCCGGCTCAAGAAGGCGCACGCTTTGCCGTCACCGATCCGGCCACCGGCAAGACGATCGCCCAGGCCGCAGACAGCAGCCCGGCCGACGCGCGCGCCGCCACCGATGCCGCTGCCCGCGCTCTGCCGGCGTGGCGCGCATTGCTGCCGAAAGAACGCGCGGCGGTGCTGCACCGCTGGCATGCGCTGATCGTCGCGAATCAGGAAGCGCTCGGCGCGCTGATCTCGCTCGAACAGGGCAAGCCGCTTGCCGAAGGCAAAGGCGAAGTGGCGTATGGCGCATCGTACGTCGCCTGGTTCGCTGACGAGGCCACCCGCATTTACGGCGATCTGATTCCGCAGCAGCAGCGCGGCAAGCGCATGACGGCCGTGAAGGAGCCGATCGGTATCGTCGCGGCGATTACGCCGTGGAACTTCCCGCTTGCGATGATCGCGCGCAAGATCGCCCCGGCGCTCGCCGCCGGTTGCACGGTGATCGCCAAACCCGCTGAAGACACGCCGCTCACCGCCTCGGCGCTGGTCCTGCTCGCACACGAAGCCGGCGTGCCGGCGGGCGTGCTGAACCTGATCACGGCGTCGCGCGATCACGCGGTTGCGACCGTCGCGGACTGGCTGCACGATGCGCGCGTGCGCAAGATCACCTTCACCGGCTCGACGCCGGTCGGCAAATATCTCGCACGCGAATCGGCGGAAACGCTCAAGAAACTGTCGCTGGAACTGGGCGGCAATGCGCCCTTCATCGTGTTCGACGACGCGGACCTCGACGCCGCCGTCGCCGGCCTGCTCGCCGCCAAGTTCCGCAATGGCGGCCAGACCTGCGTGTGTCCGAATCGCGTGTATGTGCAGGCAGGTGTGTATGAGCGTTTTGCCGGTATGCTGGCCGAGCGCGTCGGTGCGCTGAAGGTCGCGCCCGCCACCGATCCCGCCGCGCAGATCGGCCCGATGATCAACACGCGTGCGCTCGACAAGATCGCCCGCCACGTCGACGACGCCGTGTCGCACGGCGCGCGCGTGCTGACCGGCGGCAAGCGCCTGCCCGAACTGGGCGCGCACTATTACGCGCCCACCGTGCTCGCCGACGCCACCGCGGACATGCAGTTGAATATCGAAGAGACCTTCGGCCCGATCGTGCCGCTGTTCCGTTTCGACGACGAAGCCGAAGCCGTCCAGGCCGCCAACGACACGCCGTTCGGCCTCGCCGCGTACTTCTACAGCGAAAGCGTGAAGCGCATCGACCGCGTGTCGCGCGCACTCGAAACCGGCATCGTCGGTATCAATGAAGGCGCGGTCGCGAGCGAGGCCGCGCCGTTCGGCGGCGTGAAGGAATCGGGCTACGGACGCGAAGGCTCGAAGTACGGTCTGGACGACTATCTGTCGATCAAATACCTCTGCCAGGGCAATCTCGAATGAGCACCGGAATGAGCACCGAGGCCTATCCCATCGAAGTCGAATTCCCCGATATTTCGGCGCATGAACACTCGCCGTCCGGCATTGCCTACGTCCATACGTTCGACTCGGGCGCGCCGGGACCGCATGTGATGATCAACGCGCTGACGCACGGCAACGAAGTGTGCGGCGCGATCGTGGTGGACGAATTGCTGCGCCGCGGTTTGAGGCCGCGGCGCGGACGCTTGACGCTTGCCTTTGCGAACGTCGCCGCGTATCGCAGCTTCGATCCTGCGAAACCCGACGCGGCCCGTTTCGTCGACCAGGACTTCAATCGCGTGTGGACCGCCGCGGTGCTCGACGATACGTCGCGCACGTCCAGCGAACTGGCCCGCGCGCGGGAAATGCGGCCGGTAATCGACAGCGTCGACGCCCTGCTCGACCTTCATTCGATGCACGAGAAAAGCGCGCCGCTGATCGTCTCGGGACCATTGCAGAAAGGAATCGACCTTGCGGTCAGGCTCGGCACGCCTGCCACCGTGATCTGCGACGAGGGTCATCCGGAAGGACGGCGGATGCGCGATTACGAAGGGTTCGGTGAGCCGGACAGCTCGAAAAACGCGCTGCTGATCGAGTGCGGCCAGCACTGGGAACAGAGCGCGGTTGCGGTGGCGCGCGATACGACCGCGCGCTTTCTTCTGCTGGCGGGCGTGGTCGACGAGGCGGATCTGCCGGCCGGCTGGATTGCACCGCTGCCGCCCGGTCAACACGTCGTGCGGGTGACACAACCGGTGGTGGCCGAGAGCATGGATTTTCGTTTTGCGGCGCCCTACACCGGGCTGGAAATTTTTCCGCAAGCCGGCGCCGTGATCGGCTGGTCGAACGGCGCACCCGTGCTCACGCCTTACGACAACTGCATGCTCGTGATGCCCTCGCTGCGGCAACTGCGTCCCGGCGTCACCGTCGTGCGGCTGGGCAAGGTCGAACGAACCATCACAAACAGCCGGTGAGCTGACTCCCGCACATTCAAAAGGTAACGTGAGCATGAAGGTTCAACACATCAAACAAAGCGTGAATCTGCAGAACCTCGAGGATTGGGGCACAGCAGGACTGCCCGGCACGACGCCGATTAAGGTGTCGGGCGTGCAACGAGTGATCAAGGGCAGCGAATCCATCGACACCGGTATTTTCGAGTGCACGGCGGGCACCTACCGCCGTTCAGTGAAGCAGGCCGAAGTGATGCACTTCCTCGCGGGCCGTGGACGGTTCACGCCTGATAACGAAGAGACCGTGCACTTTGAAAGTGGCGACACGTTGTTCTTCGAAGCCAACACGGAAGGGCTTTGGGAAGTCGAAGAGACCATGCGCAAGGTCTACGTGATTTTTTGAAACCGGGGCAGACGCGGTGTGCACGAGCCAGCACGCGCCGCGCCTGCCCACATGACTTACTAGCCCAGAAACGCCAGCAGATCGGCGTTCACCTTATCCGCCTCGACCGTGCACATACCGTGCTGGCCACCCGGATAGACCTTCAGTGTCGCGTTCTTCACAATCGTTGCGGTCTTGCGGCCCGCCGCGTCGATCGGCACGATCTGGTCGTCGTCGCCGTGCAGCACCAGCGTCGGCACGTCGATCTTCTTCAGATCTTCCGTATAGTCGACTGCGGAGAACTGCTCGATGCAGTCGTATAGCCCTTTGATCGAGCCGGCCATGCCCTGTGCCCAGAACGAATCGATCACGCCTTGCGACACTTTCGCATTCGGGCGGTTGTAGCCGTAGAACGGCAGCGCCAGGTCCTTGAAAAACTGCGAGCGGTCGTCCACAACACCCTTGCGGATGCCGTCGAACACTTCGATCGGCAAGCCACCGGGGTTCGCCTCGGTCTTGAGCATCAGCGGCGGCACGGCGCCGATCAGCACGGCTTTCGCAACGCGCTTCGTGCCGTGACGGCCGATGTAATGCGCGACTTCGCCGCCGCCTGTCGAATGGCCGACCAGCGTTGCGTCCTTCAGGTCGAGATGCTCGATCAGCGCGGCCAGATCGTCAGCGTAAGTATCCATGTCGTTGCCGTCCCACGGCTGGCTCGAACGGCCATGGCCGCGCCGGTCGTGCGCGATCACGCGAAAACCCTTGCTGCCGAGGAACAGCATCTGGGCATCCCAGGCGTCCGCTGACAACGGCCAGCCATGCGAGAAGACGACCGGACGGCCGCTGCCCCAGTCCTTGTAGAAAATCTGCGTACCGTCTTTCGTGGTGATCGTGCTCATCTTTCGACTCCTGTTGGGGTGAAGTCTGCCGTCACCGGCAGGTGGATGAAGCGTGCCCTTTCAAACCCATTCGCGCGACTCAAGCAGGCTGCCCGGCGCGGATCGCACACGTTGCGATATTCGTCGCATGGTAGAAGCAAACGATCCGCTTGGCGAACTAACAGGCTAGTAGAAAATCGCCAGCGGCGGCGTTATTGTTCAGGCGAACACACAGTGGTGCCGACGCCGTCGTAACCGTTCATCGCGGTCCTGCTCCCGCCCTCTTCCCGTCGTTCGATTCGCGAACCACGACGCAAAGCGGGCGCGAACCACGTTGTTGCAGCGCGGTCGATTGACGCAGTCGGCACTTCAAACAGTGAGAATGAGCGCAAGCACGCAATCAGGAAAACTTGATGCCCATCAACGCTTTAGCGTCTCAAAATTCAGACTCAGCACAAAACAACGCGGTTTTTTGACGCACGTCGCGCCGCAGCAAAAAGTTCTGCCATCCCCTACTCTTGTGCCATCTGCCCAGCGCAGTGCGCATCGACAACGGTCGACGCGCGTAGTCCGCCCTCGGGCATCACGCACTTCACGCTTATGAACTCCGCACTCACGGCATTCGATCTCGCTCGCATTCAGTTTGCGTTCACCGTCTCGTTTCATATCGTTTTTCCGGCGCTGAGCATCGGCCTCGCCAGCTTCATCGCCGTGCTCGAATGGCGCTGGCTCAAAACCGGCAAGGCGTACTACAAAGATCTTTGCCTGTTCTGGTCGAAGATCTTCGCAGTCGCCTTCGGTATGGGCGTTGTCTCCGGCGTCGTGATGAGCTATCAGTTCGGCACCAACTGGTCGGGCTTCTCCAGTTTTGCCGGTCCTATCACGGGGCCGCTTCTGATGTACGAGGTGATGACCGCGTTCTTCCTCGAAGCGGGTTTCCTCGGCATCATGCTGTTCGGCTGGCAGCGCGTGAGTCCGCGCGCTCACTTCGGCGCGACGTTGATGGTGGCGATCGGCACGCTGATCTCGACCTTCTGGATCCTCGCCTCGAATAGCTGGATGCAGACGCCGCAAGGCTTCGAAGTCGTGAACGGCCAGGTCGTGCCGCTCGACTGGTTCAAGATCGTCTTCAATCCGTCGTTCCCGTACCGGCTTGCGCATATGGCGATGGCGGCATTCATCGTCGCGGGGCTGGTGGTGTCGGCGGTGGGCGCGTGGCATCTGTTGCGCGGACGGCGCGACCCGGCAGTCAGGAAGATGTTCTCGATGGCGCTCTGGCTGCTGCTGATCCTCACGCCGGTCCAGGCGTTCGTCGGCGATCAGCACGGTTTGAACACGCGCAAGTATCAGCCGGCCAAGATCGCCGCGATCGAAGGTCTGTGGGAAACCGAGAAAGGCGGCACCGCGCTGAATCTGTTCGGCATTCCGGACATGCAGGCGGAAACGACGCGCTATGCGGTGTCGATCCCGCACCTCGGCAGCCTGATCCTCACGCATAGCTGGGATGGCGAGATTCGCGGCCTGAAGGAATTCGCGCCGCAAGACCGGCCGAACTCGACCGTGGTGTTCTGGAGTTTCCGCATCATGGCCGGGCTTGGCGTGCTGATGATTCTGATGTCGGTGACCGCGTGGGTGCTGCGCCGTGGCGACCGGCTGTTCGAGGCGAAGTGGTTCCAGCGGCTCGCTGTCGCGATGGGACCGACCGGTTTCATCACGCTGCTGGCCGGCTGGGTCACCACTGAGGCAGGCCGTCAGCCGTGGGTGGTGTACGGCGTGATGCGCACCTCGCAGGCCGTGTCGCCGCTCACCACGCAACAGGTCGGCATCTCGCTCATGGCGTTCGTGGTCGTCTACTTCCTGGTGTTCGGCACCGGCATCTATTACATGCTCAAGCTGATGCGCTCGGGTCCGGCGCTGCCGGGGCAGACGCCGCATGGCGTGCCGGAACACTCGCCGGATCACACCGCGCGCCGCCCGCTGTCCGCCGCCGATCGACTGATCGACGCCGCCTGACCGTAACGGCTTCCCTACCCGCTTCACTACTGCTGACGAGATAGAAAATGGATGTAACCGTAGTGTGGGCCGCGATCATCGCACTGGGCCTGTTCATGTATGTGGTGCTCGACGGCTTCGATCTGGGCATCGGCATCGTGTTTCCGTTCTTCCCTGACGAAAAGGAACGCGACCTGATGATGAACACCGTCGCGCCGGTGTGGGACGGCAACGAAACCTGGCTGGTGCTCGGCGGCGCGGGGCTATTCGCGGTGTTTCCGGTCGTGTATTCGACCGTGTTGTCCGCGCTCTATCTGCCGCTGATCTTCATGCTCGCGTGCCTGATCTTTCGCGGCGTGTCGTTCGAGATTCGCGCCAAGGCCAACCGCACGAAGCATATATGGGACCTGGCGTTCATCGGCGGCTCGGCGGGTGCGGCGTTCTTTCAGGGCGTCGTGCTGGGCGCATTCCTGCAAGGCATTCCAGTGGTCGACGGCGCCTATGCCGGCGACGCCTTCGGCTGGCTCACGCCGTTCAGTCTGCTGACAGGTCTGGGTCTGATCGTCACCTATGCGCTGCTCGGCTGCTGCTGGCTGGTCGCGAAGACCGAAGGCGATCTGCAACGCCGCCTGCATCGGGTGGTGTGGCCGCTGACGATCGTGCTGCTCGGGTTCATCGCGATAGTCAGCCTGTGGACGCCGTTGCAAGATCCGAACATCGCGCAACGCTGGTTCGACGACGGCCTGTTCTACCGCCTGCTGCCGGTGCCGTTCCTCGTGGCGATCTGCGCGTTCTTCATGCATCGCGCGGTGCGCGAGCGGCATCACAACACGCCGTTCGTGCTGGCATTGGTGCTGGTGCTGCTCGGCTACCTCGGGCTGCTGGTGAGCTTGTGGCCGTATGCGATTCCATCGAGCATGACGCTCTGGCAAGCGGCAGCGCCGCGCTCGAGCCAGATGTTCACGCTGGTCGGCGCGGCGGTGATTCTGCCGATCATCATCGGCTATACGACAATGGGTTATTGGGTATTTCGCGGCAAGGTGCGTCATGGCGACCAACATCACTATCACTAAGGGCGGCCGTGCCGCTCGCCAATCTCCCCGCAAACTGCCGGGCTGGTTGTGGTTCATCGCGCTGTGGTGCTTCGGCGTGGCCTCGGCGATGTCGCTCGGTTATGCGTTCAAGCTTCTGATGAATGCGACGCTTTTCGCTGTCAAATAGATCCTTGTCTGGCGTGATTTCACCCGCCGCGCATAACCTTCGGAATCCTGCATGGACGGCTTAAAAAAACGGGGTATGCGGCTCGTCTACGTAGCAAGCCGGAACCTATGCGCGGGAGACCTGCCTTACCTGGAACGCTGGTCCATCGAACCAGCCGGCGATCGTACAAATTGTCAAATAGACACTTAGAGGTCACTTAAGCGGCAACCCGCAAGGCGCGCCGCACCACCGATCGGCTTATGATCGCGGGGTAGCAAGCGATGACGGGATTCACAGGGAGTAGCCTCCGCCGTCAAGGAGGCTCGCAGCAAAGAAAGGGCCACACGCCGCGGCATGACGCAACCCGCGGCGGACTGACGGACGGGTGTGCGACGGGGGTCGCACCATCCGCGCCTGCGTCGGCACAACCACAGCCACAAGCTGAGCGGCTCAATAGAAGTACAACGAGCAGCACAACGGCGGTAGTCCACAACGCGCAGGCCCGACTCGCGGAGACATCATGAAGTTTCTAGTGGCCGACGACCATGAACTGATCCGGCAAGGCGTCAAGGGGCTGCTGCGCGGGCTCGATCCCGACGCCCAATTCGACGAGGCCGACACCTGGGAAACCCTCGCCGCCGCAGCGCGGCCCGACGCCGATCACGATCTCGCGATCGTCGATCTGCATATGCCGGGAATGAGCGGCGCCTCATCGCTGGAAGTGCTGTTGAAGGCGAATCCCGCGTTGCCGGTGGTCGTGCTCTCCGCCGAAGAATCGCCTGACGAAAT
Source organism: Paraburkholderia sp. IMGN_8 (assembly GCF_038050405.1). NCBI lineage: Bacteria > Pseudomonadati > Pseudomonadota > Betaproteobacteria > Burkholderiales > Burkholderiaceae > Paraburkholderia > Paraburkholderia sp. IMGN_8. The sequence continues at coordinate 2,382,534 of NZ_CP150901.1, forward strand.
GCGCGCAGTGCTCGCAGCCGGTGCGCTCGGCTTCGTGCCGAAGCGGCAGCCCGCCAGCGTCATGCTCAAGGCGATCGAACTGGTGCTGTCAGGCGGTGCATACGTGCCGATGGAAGCGCTCAGCCTGCTGGGCTCGCGCGAGGCACAGACCGAGCCTTTGCATGCCGAAGTGCCTGCTGAGGCGTCCGCTCAGGCGTCCGGCCAGGCCGGCGCCTCGCTGACCGAACCCATCGTGCAAATCCAGACGCTGCAGCCGCACCAGCAGCATTTGCTGGAGAACCTGTCGCCGCGGCAGCAGGACATCATGCGGCTGGTTCATCGCGGCTGGACCAACAAGATGATTGCGCGTGAACTGGGGGTCGCCGAAGGCACGGTCAAGGTGCATCTGTCGGTGATCTTCCGGGCGCTGGGCGTGCACAACCGCTCGACGGCGATCGCCGTGATCAACGGCTGGCTGGAAGCCGGGAAAACCCTGTAGCGGCACCTGCCGCAGTAGGCGGTGTACACGCCGCCTACTTTTGCGACTCGCTCTGGGATTGGCTCTGCGTCTGATTCTGCGTCTGGCTTTCCGACTCGCTCCTCGTTTCGCTCCTCGTTTCGCCCCTCGTTTCGCTCCTCGTTTCGCTCCTCGTTCCGCTCTGCGATCTCTGCGGTTCGCCGGCGCGCCGCTCTATGGTGGCCGCCGCCCGCCCCTTATCCAGTTCGGCCTGTTGCCACAGCATTTCCAGCGTGCGCCGCAAGCGCGCCGGCGTGACCGGCTTGTGCAGCACCGGAATCCCCTGCAAGGCCAGCGCCGCAAGTTCCGCCGACGCCATATCGCCGGTGATCAGCAGCGTCACCACGCCTTCGTGACCGCCATGCGCGAGCACATTGCGCACTGCCGTGAGCGCCTGCGCGCCGGTCCGATGGTTCGCCAACTGGTAATCGCATAACACGGCATCCGGCACGAAGCCGTCGCCAAGCGCCCTGAGCGCGTCGGCTTCGTCGCGTGCGCCGCGCACGCTGCAACCCCAGCGCGCCAGCAGACTGGCGATGCCTTCGAGAATCGACGGGTCGTCGTCGATGCACAGCACGCGCCGCCCTTGCGCCGATGGGCCGCCCGCCACCGCTTCGTTCAGGCTCGCGACAATCCCGCCGGCCTCGCCCGCCCGCACGGGAAAGCGGAACACCGAGCCACGGCCCGGCGCCGAGCGCACCTGCAATTCGCCGCCGAGCAAACCGACCAGCCGCTTCACCGTCGGCAATCCCAGGCCGTGCCCCTGGCGCGCGTCGCGCTGTGGATTGGCCACCTGATAGAACTCCTCGAAAATGCGCTCATGTTCTTCGGGCGGGATGCCGATGCCCGAATCGCGCACCTCGATATAGCCGCCCGAAGGCTGCCCCGAGCGGCGCAAGCCCATCCAGATCGCGCCTTCCTCGGTATAGCGCACCGCATTCGAGAGCAGATTGCTCAACACGCGTTCGAGCAGCACCGGATCGTCGTGCACCACCATCGTGGTCGGCGCGATCCGCAGCGCCAGCCCTTTGGCCGCCGCCTGTGGCCGATACTGGCTGCCGACCCGCTCGAACAGTTCGGAGAGCCGGAAATGCAGACGAAGCACCTGGGTCACGCCGCTTTCGAGCCGGGCCAGATCGAGCACCTGATTGAACAACTGGTTCAGCGCCTCGACGTTATAGACGATGTGCTCGGCGGTCCTCGCGTGCTGCACGGGCGTCGCCGCCGCATCGTTGAGCGAGGCCGCCAGCAGACCGATCGCGTGCAGCGGCTGGCGCAAATCGTGGCTCGCGGCGGCAAAAAAACGCGTCTTGGCGAGACTGGCTTCTTCGGCGACACGCTTTTGCGCGGCCAGCGACTCCGCCAGATATTGCTGATCCACCCGCGCGTGCACGACACGCTGGAACAGCTTGCGATAACTCAACGCATAGACGTTGATCGCACAGAAGAAAAACGCGAGGACGATCGCGAGAATCGTGCGGTCGAACGTATGCGAGCCGAAATGCAACACGATCGACGGCAACAGCAGGAAGGGAATCGAGGTCGAAAAGTTCAGCAGATCGAAGCCGTTCGCCATGAACACGCCCGCCGCCAACGTGACCATCATCACGGTATGCAGCAGCGGCAAGTCGGTTTGCGGGCTCTGGAACGCGAACCAGACCGCGACGCCCGGCGCGCTGTACAGCAGCATGCCGCGCAATGCATGCAGATTGATCCACGCGCGCGGGCTCACGAGGTTCGGATAGCGGCGATTGCAGATCCACAGCGCGAGGCCGGCGCAATTGGCCGCGGCATAGAACCCGAAGCACGCGATGAACAGCGTCGGCGACGGTGGCTTCGGCCAGTAGATCGCCACCAGAACGGCGATCGAAAACCAGTGCGAAAAGAACGCGATCGGGTCCTGGGCGTACAGCACCCGCACCAGGTCTTCGTCGATCGCATGCTGCATAGGGTCGGCCCGCATCGTGTGGTCTCCTTTGTCGACCGGAGTTAGCGCTTTAGCTGTCGGCCAGAGTTCGCGTGTCGGCTGGAGTTAGCGCTTTAGCGCTTACTCCAGCCCCATAGCGCGTTACTCTGGTCCCATGCAAAGCACTTACTCCGGTCCCATGCAAGATGGTTGCTGTCGGGCACGGCAAATTCGATGGCGTAGCGCGAAGAGTCAGCCGCGAAGCAGGCGTCGCGGGCCGGGGGTGCTGCGCACAGGTGCGGCATGGTTCGTTTGCGTGCGCGCAGCGTTTTGGTGCAGCGCACCGCGCGCGACAACGGGTAAGACGGCCCGGCAAGCGCTCTTTTGAATTCGTTTTTGAGATGGTTTACCCAGCAGTTTACCCATCAGCTACCACTTAATCCATATAGGCGAAGCCGTCGCCGGAAACCATACTGGTTTCACATTCCAGCGCGGCTTCAAGTCTTCAACCACCCTTTGCCCGCCTGCAGTTCAGGCTCACCGCGCTCCTTGCCTTACCCCTTATGGAGGCTTTCATGGGCGCAGTTCCGAGCCACGAGTTCGTCCGCAATCTCGACGATGCGATCCTGCCCGACCTGTGGCGCCGGCGTACCCAGCTGTCCGCCGATGAAATGGTGTCGATGGTCGAGCTGGTCAGGCGGGCGCTGCGGACCTATCACCCGCTCGAATTGCAGGCGCTCGGCGAAGACAAGGAAGAGCTGGTCGCGCAGTTCATCTACTCGAAGGTGCTGCGTCTCGCGCCTGGCCACACGGAAACCCATGCCTGCGCCGACAGCGCGCCGTCCAACGGCTACGCACTGTGCGCGTACTTTCGCCGCTATCTGATCGACTGCCTGCGTAGCGCGGGCCACCAGCGCAACGTATCGATGGAAAACGAAGGCATGGTGCAGGAAATCGATCTGCACGCGCATGCGCTGGAAGACCCGGTCGAAAGCGTGCTGTTGCAGTACGGCCTCGACGAACAGCGCGTGCGGTGCGCGGCGCGCGCCTTTATCGAAAGCCTCGACGAACCGGAGCGCATTGTGCTGGCCGGCAGCCTCGGCTGGTGCTCGGAGGGTAAAGGCGGTCTGTCGGCGGTCGCGGCTCAGCATCGTGTGCCCTCATATCACTATCGCGCAGTCAAACTCGGCGTCACCATGAAAAAGACGGCCAATGCCGCCGATTTTTCCAACACCAAGATCGGCCGCTGGCTCACCGACGTGCTCGGCATCGAGATCGACCTCGACAATCGCGCGGCGATTCTGCTCGTGTTGAACCTGCTCGCCGCCGAATCGAGCGACAGCGAAATGAATGAAGTAGCAGCCTAATTGCACCTGAACAAACGGCTCCGTCCGGTCGCCGGCTTTCCTGAACACAGTAGAAGCAGCACATATGGCGTGCGCGCCACGTACCATGCGCCTTTTTTTGTCGTTGCGCACCGCCTACGATAAAAAACCGGCGGCCGCGCACCGTCTTCTTTCCGAACTCCGGGCTCCCCCACCCGGCTCCAACTCCTGACGAGGTGGTCGTGATGAATCGCTTATCGAGCGCCATGACGGCGCTGCAGCCGCATTACGAAGTCGTGGTCGTGGGTTCGGGTTATGGCGGCTCGATTGCCGCCAGCCGCATGGCGCGCGCCGGGCGTCAGGTGTGCGTGCTGGAGCGCGGGCGGGAATTCATGGCCGGCGAATTTCCGCGCACGCCGCTCGAAGGCGCCGCGCAGGTGCAATACAACACCAGTCTCGCGCAGATCGGCTCGCCGCTCGCGCTGCTCGAAGTGCACGTGAATTCCGAGGTGAATGCGGTGGTTGGCTGCGGGCTGGGCGGCACTTCGCTGATCAACGCGAACGTCGCGCTCGAAGCCGATCCGCGTCTGTGGGACGATCCGCGCTGGCCGGCCGCGCTGCGCGGCGACAAGGCGGGTCGCGACACCGGCTACAAGCTTGCCCGCGAGATGCTGCAGCCGTCGCCGGTGCCCGACGATTATCCGCAGCTACCGAAACTGCAGGCGCTCGAACAATCGGCGCAAGCGCTCGGTATGCAGGACCGCTTCTACCGGCCGCCGATCACCGTTACCTTCAAGACCGGCAAGAACGCAGCGGGCGTCGATCAGAACCGCTGCGTCGGCTGCGGCGATTGCAATTCCGGCTGCAACTACGACGCGAAGAATTCGACCCACATGAACTATCTGCCCGATGCGGTCGCGCACGGCGCACAGATTTTCACGGGCGCTGCGGTGCATTCGGTGGTGCGCGACAAAGACACGCAGAAATGGATCGTGAACTATCAACTGGTCAGTCTCGGCCGCGAAAGCTATGGCGCGCCCGATCTGTTCATCAGCGCCGATATCGTGATCGTGGCGGCCGGCACCATCGGTTCCACGGCGCTCCTGCTGCGCTCCAGCAAGGCCGGGCTGCCGGTGTCGAAACAACTCGGCGAACACTTCACCGGTAACGGCGACGTACTCGCCTTCGCCTACAACACCAACCAGGTGATCAACGGCGTCGGCTGGGGCGCGCACACGGCGGGCGAGATTGCGCCAGTCGGGCCGACCATCACCGGCATCATCGACCATCGCAACACTGAAGACGTAAAAGACGGCTTCGTGATCGAAGAAGGCTCGCTCGCCGGACCGATCGGTGTGGCGATGATCGGCGTGCTCGGCGGCGCCGCGCCGCTCGAAGGCGTGGACATTCCCGCGCCGCGGCCAGCGGACGAACCGCTCGGCGCGCCCGCGCGCGTGATCGAGAGTCTCCTGCGCGGGCCCTACCACGGCGCGCTCAACCACTCGCAAACTTACCTCGTGATGGCGCATGACGACGAGAGCGGCCAGATTCGCGTGGATGAAAAAGGCAGTCCGCGCATCCATTGGCCGAACGCCGGCAAGCAACCGATCTTCGAGACGGTCGAAAAGACGCTCATCGACTCGACAGCCCCGCTCGGCGGCGAATTCCTGCGCAATCCGATTTCCGCCGATATGGCCGGCAACCGCGTCGTCACCGTGCATCCGCTCGGCGGTTGCGGGATGGGCGAAGACGCGGAGCACGGCGTGGTCGATCACGCGGGCCGCGTGTTCAGCGGCAACGCGGGCAAGGCGGTGCACGAAGGCCTGTATGTGATGGACGGCGCGGTGATGCCGATGTCGCTCGGGGTCAATCCGCTGCTGACGATCTCGGCGCTTGCCGAGCGCAATTGCGCGTTGCTCGCGGCGTCGCACGACTGGCACATCGACTATGAGTCCAAGGGGGATGCCGCCACGCCGCCGCCCAGGGCAATCGGTTTGCGTTTCACTGAAACGATGGTCGGCACGTATACGCCGACGGTCGCGGGCGGCGCAGTTGCTACGAGCCCGATCCAGTTCACGTTGACCGTCGAATCGGACGATCTGGCCGACATGCTGAACAATCCGCAACACGAGGCGCGCACGGCCGGCACGCTGACCTGCCCCGCGCTTTCCGCGCAACCCATGACGATCGCCGACGGCACATTCAACCTTTTTGTCGTCGATCAATCGGACGTGGATCAGCGTGACATGAACTATCGCATGACGCTCAATGCCACCGAAGGCAAGACGTACTACCTGACTGGGCGAAAGATCATCACGCGCACGTCGCCGATCAATCTGTGGGAACAGACCAACACGTTATACGCCGAGATTCGCGAGTCGCCGCAAGCCGATGCGCCGGCGCTCGGCAAAGCGACGCTGATCATCACGCCGGAGAACTTCCTCAAACAGCAGCGCACGCTGGAAGTCACGAACGCACCTGACCTGAAGACCCGCCTCGAATGGACCTTGAAGTTCGGCAAGTTTTTCGCGGGCGTGCTGTTTACCGAATACGGCGGTGTGGCCGCGCCCCTGCAGTTTTTTGACTCGAAGATGTCACCGCGTTTGAAGCGGGCACTGCGCGCGCCGGCGCCGCAAGTCTTCTTTTTCGACACGCCTGACAAGACGCAACTGCGGCTCACGCGCTACGTCGACAGCGCCAACAAAGCGGCGCGTCCGTTGCTGCTGATCCACGGCTCGGGTGTCTCGAGCCGGATCTATTCCACCGATCTGGTCGCGACCAACCTGGTGGAATATCTCTGCGCGGCCGGCTACGACGTGTGGCTCGTCGATCTGCGCGTCAGCATCGAAATGCCGAGCGTGCTGGTGCCGACCAACGTGGACAAGGTCGCTCGCGAGGACATTCCGGCCGCCGTCGCGAAAGTGCGCGAGTTGACCGGCGCGCCAAAAATTCAGGTGCTGGGCCACTGCATGGGTGGGCTGGCATTGAGCATGTCGTTGCTGTACGGCCTCGAGGGCGTGCGCTCGGCGGTCATCTCGCAAGTATCGGCGCATCCGGTGCCGGGCACGCTGGAACGCATCAAGTGCGGCCTGCATATACCTGACATCATGGAGCATCTCGGCGTGCTCGACCTGACCGCGTATACGCAGCACGAGAAGTGGCCCCACAACCTGCTCGATGAAGCGTTGAAGTTCTACCCGCTCAATCATAAACAGGGCTGCGGCAATCCCATCTGTCATCGTGCGACCTTCCTTTACGGCTTGCTATACGAACACGAACAGTTGAGCGAGACGCTTCATTCGAATCTGCAGGAACTGCTCGGCGTGCATGACGTCGAGGTGTTCAAGCATCTGGCCGCCATGGTGCGGGCGGGCAAGGTTGTCGACGCCGCCGGGAAAGACGTCTACCTCGGGGGGATGAACGGCATGAAGGGACTCGAGGGCATGCGCCTGCCGATCGGTTTCATCCATGGCGATAAAAACGAAACCTATTTGCCGAAAAGCACCCAGATTACCTATGACATTCTGGTCGAGCGTTTCCCTGAGCAGCCGTATGAGCGGCATGTGATTCCCGGCTACGGGCACATCGACTGCATATTCGGCAAGAACGCGGCAGTGGATGTTTATCCGGTGATCGCGAGGTATCTGGATGCGCATTGAGCCAGGCGCGCACGCCCCGCTCAGAACAGCTTGCCCGGATTCAGGATACCGTGCGGGTCCAGTGCATGTTTGATCGCGGCCATTGCGGCCAGCTCGGCGGGCGAACGCGAGATCGGCAAGAACTCACGCTTGAGCAAACCGATCCCGTGTTCCGCCGACACCGAACCATTGAGCGGCCCGAGCATCTCGTAGACGAACGCATAGACCGCGTGATGCTCGACGCCCGGTATCGAATGGCCGTCGACAGTGACATGCAGATTCGAATCGCCGATATGGCCGAAGAAATACGATTCGTTGCCCGGCCAGCGCTGATCGAGCGCCGCGCGGCAACGGTCGACGAATGCGCCGATCTCGCCGATCGGCAAGCTCACATCGAAGTTGATCGCGTCCAGCCGCACCGGAAACTCCGCGGTGCATTCGCGAATCGCCCATAAGGCCCGTACGTCGGCGACCGATTGCGCGATCACGGCGTCGCGCATCACCTGCGCGTCGAGCGCTTCGGTCAGCGCGGCGGAGAAGCGTTCGCCGTCGTCTCTAACGTCGAAGCTCGCGTGTTCGATCAGTGCATAAAGCGGGTGTACGTCTGCGAACGGCGAACGCGCGCCCGTCAGCTTCACGCCGAAATCGTAGAAATCCGGCCACATGATCTCGAACGCGCCGATGTCGTTGCCAAAGCGCGTCGACAAGCGGCGCAGCAGGTTCACCGCGGCATCGTAATCGTCGAGTGCGACCAGCGCCGTGTGCCGCGCCGTGCGTGGTGGATGCAGCCGCAACACCGCGCGAGTAATTACGCCAAGTGTGCCTTCCGAACCGATGAACCAGTGTTTCAGGTCGTAGCCGGTGTTGTTCTTGACCATCTTGCCCAACGACGTCAGCACGTCGCCGTTCGCCAGCACGACTTCCAGCCCGAGCACCTGATCGCGCGCGGTGCCCGACTGGATCACGCGATTGCCGCCCGCGTTGGTGGCCAGATTGCCGCCGATCTGGCACGAGCCGCGCGCGCCCAGATCGAGCGCGAGTTCGAAGCCCGCCTCCGCGGCGGCTTCCTGCGCGGTTTGCAAGGTGGTGCCGGCGCGCACCGTCAGCGTGGCCGAGGCGACATCGATTTCTTCGATACCGCTTAAACGTTCGAGCGACAGCGCGATATCGGCGGCGCGTGCGATCGCGCCGCCGGCGAGGCCGGTCATGCCGCCCTGCGGCACCACGGGTTGATGCGCTGCGTGGCAGATGGCCAGCGCGCGCGAGACCTCTTCCGTGCTGCGCGGCAAGACGAGCGCTGCGGGGCGCGTCGGATCGTGGCGCGTCCAGTCGGTCATCGCGCGTTCGCCGATCTGCTCGCCGACTCGCACCGCGTCGTCACCTAGCGCGGCGCGCAACGCGTCGAGCGTCGCGCAAAGCGGTGCTGGGTTTTTATCTGTCATGCAGTCGGTTCCTGTGCTGCCTTCTTCCGATAACCCATCGAATCGTTGATGCGTCCGAGGATGTAGTCGCCCGCGGCGACCGGTTGATACTTGAGGTCGGCGTCGCTCGTACCGAGTTCGCGCGGATCGACCGTCGCGCCGTAAGTCGGATCATAGAACGTCGCGATCGAATAGCGCTCGCGCCCCGATGCATTGATCACGCGATGCAGCGTCGAGCGGAACCGGTCGTTGGTCCAGCGCGCCAGCAGATCGCCGACGTTCACCACGAAGCTGCCTTCGATCGGCGGCGCCTCGACCCACGTATCGTTGGCGATTTCGCGCACCTGCAAGCCGCCCACCTGATCCTGCCACAACAACGTGATGCAGCCGTAGTCGGTATGCGGCGCGACGCCGAACTGATCGGCGTCCGATTGGGGCGGCTGCGGCGGATAGTAGACCATCTGCGTGCGCTGCATCCGCTTCGTGTAGCGTGGCGCGAAGAAATGCTCGCCGACGCCCAGGCTCACCGCCACCGCCCGCAGCAGATCGGCGCCGCATGTCGCCACCGCTTCGTAATAGCCATAGAGCGCGGGACGCAATTCAGGCATGAAGTCCGGCCAGTTGTTCGGCCCGCGCAGCGCCTGGCCGGCGAGCACATCGGGATCGTCCTCCGGCAACTCCAGCCCGATGCTGAAGAACTCCTTGTAGTCGGGACGCTTCGCCTGATACATGGTCGCGTCGCCGAGCGCGTTGAAACCGCGATGCCTTTGATTCACCGCCGCACGCCGCTTGGTCTCTACAGGAAACGCGAAGAATGTGCGCGCCGCCTGCTCGGCCGCATCGATCGAAGCTTGCGGCACGCCGTGATTGACGATGTAGAAAAAGCCGATCGTCGTGCACGCTTCGCGGATTTCATGGGCCACGCGCTGCAAAGCTTGCGGATCGCCGGCGCGAACGCCGGCGAGGTCGATGATCGGAATACGGGTCACGGGCATCGCTTAGCTCCCTGAAAGTCCCTGAAGGGCCGGCCTATTCAACTGACAAAAGAGGCCCGCCAATCACGCTCAATAAACTCGTCACAGCGGCGCACGCCTCCTGCATCCCAGTTGTATATACCGCCAAAAGCACGCTCGCAAGTAACGTCGCAACGCTTCACGTAAGGGCTTTTCTCTACTCGCGTGTTTATTTATTTCGCAGGAAAACTGCGGTATATACTGCATCGCATGACTCGCGCCGAGCCCGTCTTATGAGCCGCTTGCGCGCGACACCGCTTTGCCAACCGGAGAATCCCATGAGCATCCTTGCAGGCTGGAAGTGTCGTTTGGTCATGCTGGCGTTGTGCGCGGCAAGCGTCAGCGCCCACGCGGAAGACCAGCTCGCCAAAGTGAAGAAAGCCGGCGAACTGGTCGTCGGCACCGAGATGCAATTCGCGCCCTTCGACTTCCTCGAAAACGGCCAGCAAGCGGGCTTCAACAAGGATCTGTTCGCCGAGGTCGGCAAGGAAATGGGCGTGAAGGTGCGCTTCATCGACTTGCCGTGGCCGAGCGTGCTGCCGGGTCTCGAAGCGGGCAAGTTCGATATGGTCGGCGGCCCGCTGACGGTGACGAAGGCGCGCATGGAGCGCTACACATACACGCTGCCAATCGCGGACGCCACCGACGCGCTGCTCAAGCGCGCGAACGATACGTCGGTCAAGCAATCGTCGGACATCGCCGGCAAGACGGTCGGCGCGGGCAAAGGCTCGGCGCAACTCGACCAGCTGAAGAGCTACGCCGCCACCTTGCCGAAGCCGCCTGAAATCCGCGAATACGTTGACAACAATCAGGCCTATGCCGATCTGGCCGCCGGCCGCATTGCGGCAGTCGCGAACTCGATGACCAACATCGCCTATGTCGCCAAGCAGCGTCCGGAAACTTTCGCGGTCGTGCAGCCGCCGTTCGGCGCGAAAGTGTACTTTGCCTACTGCCTGCGTAAAGACGCTGACAGTAAACCGCTTGCCGATGCCTTCAACGCCGCGCTCGTGAAAATGCACAACGACGGACGTCTCGCGACCTTGCAGAAGAAATGGTTCGGCGTCGCGATGGATGCACCAACCACGATGCCCACGCCGAACTATTGATGACCTGATGTCCTGATGCACGCGATTTGACGTATGCGATGCGGGCTTCCTGACGAGCCGCATCGCCCTCCCCGTTCTAGCGAGTGCGACGCTTATGTTCAGCACAACCGTCTTCGCCCAGGGCTTGCCGCTGCTATTGCACGCGGCGCTCGCCACCATCGGCATTTCGCTGACGGGCCTCGTGATCGGCTTCTTCGTCGCGATCGGCGTGTGCGCGGCGCGGCTTTCCGCGAACCGCGCGGCGCGCATGTTCGGCGGCGCCTACGTGTTCTTCTTTCGCGGCGTGCCGATGCTGGTGCAACTGCTGCTTGTGTATTACCTGCTGCCGTTCGCCGGGATCAATGTGTCGCCGGTCGTCGCGGCGATCAGCGCCGTGTCGCTATGTTCCGCGTCATACATCGCCGAGATTCTGCGCGGCGGTTTTCTCAGCATCCCGCCGGGTCATATCGAAGCCGCTCGCATGCTGGGGCTTTCACCGTTCGATATGCTGCGGCGGATTCTGGTCCCGCAGGCGTTTCGTCTGACGCTGCCGTCGCTCGTCAATGAAATGGTGCTGCTGATCAAGGCTTCGTCGTTGATCTCGGTGGTGGGTGTGGCCGAGTTGACCCGCACCGCGCAGAACATCGCGGCCAGTACTTATCGACCGCTCGAAGCGTACCTTGCTGCGGGGCTGATTTACTTCGTGATCTGCGGTGCGCTCGCGCTCGTTGCGCATGCCGCCGAATATCGTTTGCAGCACGCCTGAGCCCAAGCCGGACGTTGACGCCAAGCCATGCAAAAGTTCGACCCCACCGTCATCACGCACAATCTTCAACCGATCGCCGCCGGTCTCGCGACGACGCTCGGCACGTGGATCGCGGGCGTCGCGATCGGCATTCTGATCGGCTTTCTGATCGCCGTGCTGCAACTCTTTTGCGGACGCTGGGTGCGCGGCGCGCTACGCTTCTATATTGAAGCATTTCGCGGCACGCCGTTTCTGGTGCAACTGTTTTTGCTGTACTACGGCGGCCCTTCAATCGGTCTCACGCTCGAACCGATGACGGCCGGCGTGCTCGGCCTCGGCCTGTACGGCAGCGCGTATTTCGCCGAAGCATTCCGCTCCGGTTTCCAATCGGTGCCGCCGGGACATCTCGAGGCGGCGTCCTGCCTCGGACTCACGCGCTGGCAAGCCGTACTGCGCATCCAGGTGCCGCAAATGCTGGTGCTGATCGTGCCGGCGCTGACCAATCTGATTATCGTGCTGAGCAAGGAAACCGCGGTGCTGTCGATCGTCACCGTGCCCGAGCTCACGTTCGTGCTGACCGGCATCGGCTCGGCTACCTTCGCTTTCGTCGAAACGCTGCTGGCGCTGTGCGTGTGCTATCTGGCGCTGGTCGAGCTGACTTCGCGCGCCGGCATGTGGGCCGAAGCCCGCATCGCGCGCTTCATGGCATGAACGGAACTTGGACCACCCTATGAACGCCATCGCCGACATGCCCTCCTCCGCGTCCACCGCTGCCGCCGATACGCCACCCGGCACGCCGCTGATCGAAGTGCGCGACTTGCGCAAACGCTTTGGCGAAGTCGAAGTGCTGCGCGGTGTGGATCTCGAGATCGCCCGTTCCGAAGTGGTCTGCATTATCGGACCGTCGGGCTCGGGTAAGAGTACGCTGCTGCGCTGCCTCGCCGCGCTCGAAACCTACGATCAGGGCGACGTGCGCATCGAAGGCGAACTGCTCGGCTATAGCGAGCGCAACGGCAAACGCATGCGGGCGTCGCAAGGCGAAATCAATCGCGTGCGGCGCAACGTCGGCATGGTGTTTCAACAGTTCAATCTATGGCCGCACATGACGGCGCTCGGCAACGTGATGGAAGCGCTGCTGCGCGTGCGTCATCTATCGCGCGACGAAGCGCGCCGCCGCGCCAACGCGATGCTGGAAACGGTCGGCCTCGCGCACAAGGGCGATGCGTATCCTTCGAAACTCTCGGGTGGCCAGCAGCAGCGCGTCGCGATTGCACGCGCGCTGGCGATGGAGCCGCACATCATGCTGTTCGACGAGCCGACCTCGGCGCTCGATCCGGAACTGGTCGGCGAAGTGCTGCAAGTGATGAAACAACTCGCGCGCGACGGCATGACGATGGCGGTGGTGACACACGAAATGGGCTTTGCCGCGCAAGTCGCCGACAAGGTCATGTTCATCGACCAGGGGCGCATCGCCGTCCAGGGAAAGCCGCGCGAAGTCTTTCACGATGCCGGGCAGCCGCGCTTGCGGCAGTTCCTGCAAAACTACTTCGACCGCAACGCCTTCTGGGCGCGCGGTCCCGACGAGGCGGAGCCGGTATGAGCGCGCTCGTGTTGGCCACCGCCTCGCACGGACAGTAGCGCGAGGGCCGCCGATGTCCGCCACAGTTCGCAGCAAAGCTCACGACAAGCCGCTTCCTGCCGCGGCGATGAAAACCGCGCGCATGGCATCCGATGCGCCGGCCGCGCGCTACGAGCAGGTCAAAAGCCATATTCGCCAGATCATCGACTCGGGTGCGCGGCAAGCGGGCGACCGTCTGCCTTCCGAACTCGACCTGGTGGCGACGCTGGGCGTGTCGCGCATGACGGTCAATCGCGCGCTGCGCGAGCTCGCCGACGAAGGCCTCGTCACACGCGTATCCGGCGTCGGCACCTTCGTCGCGCAAACCAAGCCGCAATCGACGTTGCTGATGATCGCCCATATCGGCGACGAGATCCGCTCGCGCGGCCATGAATACAGCTACGACACCGTGCTGGCGCAACGCGAAACCGCGCCGGTGACGGTGTCGAACGCGTTAGGCCTCGCGCCGGGTGCTTCCGTATTTCACGTGATCTGCGTGCATCGCGAGAACGGCTTGCCGGTGCAACTGGAAGACCGCTACGTCAATCCGGCGATCGCGCCGGATTTTCTGCAGCAGGATTTCGCATCGATCCGGCCGTCGGAGTATCTGTACGATATCGTGCCGGCGCATGACGTCGAGCATGTCGTCGATGCGGGTTTGCCGACGCGCGCCGAAGCCGAGTTGCTGGAGATTCGTGCCGAGGAACCGTGCCTGACGCTCATGCGCCGCACCTGGACGAGCGGCGTCGCGGTGACGTTCGCGCGTTTCGTGCATCCGGGCTCGCGGTATCGGCTGGGTTGCCGTTTCTCGCCGGATATGTCGCAACGGCAAGGCTAGCCGCGCAAACGCGCCGCACGCGTTCGTTAAACGTTCCCCGCCAGATGAAAACGCGACGCCGGATGCCACAACTGCACCGAGGTCGCGACCGCTTCACCCACCCAAGTCCGGCGCCATAGCTGCAAGCACGGCTCGCCGATCTCCATCATCAGATGCCGTCGCACATACGCATCGGGCTTCTGCGCATAGATGCGAAACTCCGCGCGCTGAATCGGCGCGAGACGCACCATGTAGTGATTCGGCGTCTCGACGGTGAAATCCTGTTGCAGATAGTCGGGGAAGACCTTTGGATTGACGTAGCGATCCTCATACTGGATCGGCTCGCCTTCTTCGCTGTGCACGATGCACGAGTGAAATGCCGGGCCCTCGGCGAGACCAAGTGAGTCGAGCGCCTGCGGGTCGTCGCTGGTTTCGAGCGTCAGCACGCGCGCCGAGTGACGATGCCCGCGTGCCGCGATTTCGTCAGCGATATTGCGGATTTCCAGTACCGTTGATTCGTAGCGTTGCGGCGCGACGAAGGTGCCTGAACCCTGCACGCGCGTCAGCACGCGTTCGGTGGTCAGCTCGCGCAACGCGCGCGACACTGTCATGCGCGCAACGCCGAATTCCTTGACCAGTTCCGTTTCGGACGGGATCAGCCCGCCCGGTTTCCATTCCCCTTCACTGATGCGTTTGAGCACGTAGCGTTTGATCTGCTCATAGGCGGGCATCGCCTTGGCGGGGGCCGCATGGTTGCGGCCTGGGTGGTCTTGAGTGTCTGCGGTTTGCGCGTTTGTAATGTTGTTCACGTCGACCTCGTGGGTGGTACGCAATACGCCGGTTCACCAGCTGGTAAGCCCGCTCACCGGCACTGTCTCCAATCAAGCTGTAGGGGTTGCCGATGGGCCGCCGGTGGGCCGTCGTTGACGGCCATGGCAGCGCCGGCCGCACAGCCGGCCACGCTCGCCAATCCGGCAAGGTCCGCAGCAGCGGCAGCGGTGGCAAGCGCAGGCCGCATCTTACCCGGGTTCGGCAGCGGTGGCGGCGCGCCGTCGGCGATCATGCGAAACGCGATGGTCATATCGTCGGCGAGCGGCCGGTCGTCGCGATAGGTCGGCACGACGCCGCGCACACGCTGCCAGAGCGCGTCGGTATGCGGCGCGCGCGGCGCGTCGACGGTTTGCAGGTCGTAGGCCTGCGCCGCGGCCAGCAATTCGATCGCGACAATGCGCCCGGCGTTGTCGACGATCTCCAGCGCTTTGAGCGCGGCGGGCGTCGCGTGGCACAAGTGGTCTTCCTGCAAGCCGGACGTGATGCCGCCGTCGAGGCTCGCGGGCATCGCCAGACGCCGGTTCTGTGCGACCAGCGACGCCGCCGTGTACTGCGCGATCATGAAACCTGAACAGGTGCCGCCCGGCTCGGCGAGAAACGCCGGCAAGCCGCTGACGAGCGGATTGACCAGACGGTCCAGACGCCGCTCGGCCATTGCCGCGACTTGCGCGATCGCGGTGGCGAGACTGTCCATCGCCAGCGCGATCGATGCGCCCACCGCATGCGCCTGCGAATAAACGCGCGGCTCATCCGGCGTGCCGGCGACGATCGGGTTATCGGTAATCGATGCGAGCTCGCGGTTGAGCACTTCGGCGGTCGCGGCCAGCACGTCGCGCGCGGCGCCGTGCACATGCGGAATGGTCCGCAAGCTCAACGGGTCTTGCGTGCGCTGGCCGACCACTGCCGCGAGAATGCCGCTGCCGGCGAGCGCCGTGCGCATCCGTTCGCCGACCAGGCTCAGGCCGGGCGAGATGCGCAATGCCAGCGAATCGGCATCGAACGCGGCGAGCTGGCCTCGCAGATTCTCGAAGCTCATCGCGGCGACCACGTCGGTCCAGTCGAGCAGGCGCTCGGCGCGCGCGAGAGCCAACGCCGCGAGACCTGTCACACACGGTGTGCCGTTGACGAGGCTTAAGCCTTCCTTTGCTTCGAGCACCAGCGGTTCGAAGCCAAGCAGTTGCAACGCGTCGCGCCCTTTGAGCCGTTCGCCGCGATAGCGCACATAGCCTTCGCCGATGCATACCAGCGCGATATGCGCCATGTGGCTCAGATAGCCGACCGAGCCGAAAGCCGGCACTTCGGGCAAGCAATCGGCATTAAGCAACGCGACGAGTTGGTCCGCGACTTCGAGGCGAATCCCCGAATGTCCGTGCGCAAAGTTGTTGACAGCCGCCGCCATGATCGCGCGCGTCTCGGCGACACCGAGCGGCACGCCTACGCCAACCGCATGGCTCATCAGAATGTTGCGCGACAGCGTGTGCTGCTCGGACGGAGATACGATCACGTCGCACAATGCACCGACGCCGGTATTCACGCCATACGCGCGAATACCGCGCTCGACGATCTGTTCGACAAGGACCCGCGCCGCCGCGATGCGCGCGCGGGCGCCGGCGGAAAGTTCGAGCGGCTCACCGGCGGCAACCGCCGCGACCTGAGCCCAGTCGAGAGGACGATCGGAACGGATCACGGCCATGATATTGCCCTTCACGTGGTGAGTTAGCTAGTAGTGCGGTCGTGGTGGCTCGACACGAATTGCCTGAAGCGCTCGGACTTGCATTCGACGAAGACTTCGTCGGGCGTGCCGTCGGCTTCCACCTGGCCTTGATGCAGAAACAACACGCGATTCGACACGTGGCGCGCGAAACCCATTTCGTGCGTCACGACCAGCATCGTGCGGCCTTCTTCGGCGAGCGAGCGCATCACGCGCAATACTTCGCCGACCAGTTCCGGGTCGAGCGCCGAGGTCGGCTCATCGAACAGCATGACCTTCGGATGCATGGCCAAAGCACGCGCAATCGCCACACGCTGTTGCTGGCCGCCAGACAGATGCGCTGGATAGTGGCCGCGCTTTTCCGCGAGGCCCACTTTCGCGAGCAGCGCTTCGGCCTCTTCAACCGATTCGGCACGGCTGCGCTTTTGCACGCGCATCGGCCCTTCGATCAGATTCTCCAGCACGGTCATATGCGACCACAGGTTGAAGTTCTGAAACACCATGCCGAGCTGCGAGCGCACCCGGTCCACCTGGCGGCGGTCGCTCGGTTGCAGTTTGCCGTCGCCGCGGCGCTTCATTTTCAGTTCTTCGCCGGCCAGCGCGACCGAGCCGTCGTCGGGCGTTTCGAGCAGGTTCAGGCAGCGCAGAAAGGTACTCTTGCCGGAGCCGCTCGCGCCGAGAATCGAGATCACGTCGCCTTGATGAGCGTCGAGCGAAATGCCTTTGAGCACGTGATGGTCGCCGAACGACTTATGAATGTTCTTGACCGACAGTGCAACGGGTGCCGTAGCGTTCATGGGAATCTCCACAGGATAAGCGGCCGTTCAGGGCGCGGCGCGACGTGCTTCGGTGGTGGTGGAAACCGGGCGGCTCGGTGCGGTTTGCGTGGGCGCCGCGCGCAGATGGCGCGACAGACGCGTTTCGAGCATGCCGAGCAGGCGCACGATGACGAAATTCAGGAACAGATAGATCAGCGCGGCGCAGATGAACACTTCAGTGGTGCGATACGTTTGCTGAATGATCTGCTGCGCAACGCCAGTCACTTCCCACACGGTGACCAGACTCGCGAGCGCGGTCGATTTGACGAGCAGCACGGCTTCGGTCGAATACGCGGGCAGGCACTGACGCAACGCAATCGGACCGATCACACGGCGCAGCAACGCGAAGCCCGACAGACCGATCGAATAACCCGCTTCGATCTGACCGACCGGCACGGCCATCAACCCGCCGCGAATGATTTCCGCGGTATATCCAGCCGTGCACAACGCGAGCGACAGCACCGCGCACATATACGGCTCGCGCAGCACGGGCCACAGGAAGCTCTCGCGAATCACGCCGAACTGGCCCATCCCGTAGTACACGAGGAACATCTGGATCAGGAGCGGCGAGCCGCGGAACACGAGGATATAAGCTCGCGCAAAGCGATTCGGCAGCCAATGCGGCGACACGCGCATCGTGACGATCACGAGCGAGAGCAAGCCGCCGAGAATCAACGAACAGAAGAACAGCCCGAGTGTGGTCGGCACGGCCGCAATCAGTTGCCGCAGCGTGTCGAGCAGGAAATCGAAGTCGAAATTCATGATGTCCGCTCTTCGTCAGTTGCGCGCGAAGTTGCGCTTGAAGGACCGGCCCACGTGTGCTTCAGCGCGGTTGAAGACCCGGTTCGAGATGCTGGTCATCAGCAGATACAACGCGCCGCCCACCACGAAGAACGTGAAGTATTGATGCGTCGAACCCGCCGCGACCTGGCTTGCACGCAGCAGTTCGGCCAGACCGGTGACGGAAATCAGCGCCGAGTCTTTCAGGCTCAATTGCCACACATTGCCGATGCCGGGCAACGCGAAGCGCAGCACCTGCGGAATCAGGATGCGACGCGCCATTGTCAGCGTCGGCATGCCGATCGAGCGCGCCGCTTCGAGTTCGCCGCGCGACACCGCGAGCACCGCCGAGCGGTACACCTCGGCCTGATACGCGCCGGAAATCATGCCGACCGCGAGCGCGCCGATCACGAATGGCGGCACGCCGACAAAACCCTCCGCGCCAAACCATTGGCCGACGTTGGTCACGAGCGTCGAGCCGCCGAAATAGAACAGATAGATGACGAGCAGTTCAGGCACGCCGCGAAACACGGTGGTGTACAGATCGCCGACGACGCGCAGCGTGCGAAAGCGCGACAGCTTGGCCGCCGCGACGAGCGCGCCAAATACGGCACCGACAGCAAGCGCCGCGAGCGTCAGCGCGACCGTCATCAATGCTGCCAGCAGCAACACGCCGCCCCAGCCTTCCGGCCCGAAGCCGAGCATCTCTATCAGAGCCATTCCCTACCCCTCATCCATTACGACGGATACGACGGATCGAACCAGCCGGCAGGCGCAGCGTGACGCCGCGCCCGCCGCTACAGCTGTACGCGACGACGCATCAAGGCGTGACGTCGGTCTTGAACCACTTGTTGGAGAGTTTCTTGACCGTGCCGTCGGCGAGCGCGGCGCTGATCGCCGTGTCGAACTTCGCTTTCAGATCGGCGTCCTGCTTGCGGAACGCGAGACCTTCGCCCGGACCCCAGATCGGGCCGCCGATCTTCGGGCCGGCCATCACGATCGATGCGGTTTCTTTCTTGTCCATGCTGGCGGCGTAGTAGGTCACGTCGTCGAACGAGGCGTCGATGCGGCCGTTGGCCAGATCCAGATCGCGCTCGGGCGAAGTCTTGTAGACGCGGATCGTGGCGACGTCCTTGAAGCCGTCGTTGATGAACTTGGTGTAGACCGTGCCCGACTGGATGCCGATGGTCTTGCCCTTCAACTGCTTGCGCAACGCGTCGACGGTCGGCTGATCGGTTTTCGGATCGCCCGACAGCTTGACGACCGCGGCGGTCGGCGCGGCCTTCGGCAACACTTTCGCGTCAGTCACGGCGAAAGTCGCGGGTGTGGCGGCGTACGGCTTCGAGAACGCGATGATCTTTTCGCGCTCGGGCGTAATCGAGATCGCATCCATCAGGACGTCGAACTTGCCCGCTTGCAGACCGGGGATCATGCCGTCCCAGTCTTGAGCAACGAGGTTGCACTGCAACTGGATGCGGGCACACAGGTTGGCGACCAGTTCAGGCTCGAAGCCGCCCAGCTTGCCGCCCGGCAAGGTCAGGTTCCACGGCGCGTATCCGCCTTCCAGCGCGATCGTCACTGTCTTCCAGTCTTTCGCCTGCACCGGTGCCGCGAAAATGGTCGCGGCGCCGAGGACGGCGCCCATCAATGCTTTTGCTAACGTCGTGCGCTTGAACTTCACGTCGAAACTCCTTTGATTGAGGAAACCGTCGAGGCGGATTTTTTAACCGCCGCTGAATTTGTATAGACAAGTCTGCATGAGTCAAAAAGCTGTCGCAAGAGGATTTTCTGGAAATCGCTCAAATCATCGGGTAAGCCCCTAGTTGCCCCGTCTTACAAGGCTCTTAAGGAAGTGTTGAAAGGATGGAGGTCGTGCACTGTTCACCACCGCGTGCGTCAGCGCGGTGCGTTTTGTCTAGACAGGTTGGTGCAAAGCGATCGAATGCGCTTCGCGATGGCGCATCCGCGGGCCTACCAGACGAACGGTATAAAGCGGTAGCGCACGCGGGTCATGTAGTCGGCGTAGCCGTCGAGTTGCGATGCCAGCAAGCGCTCTTCACCCACCGCGCGCCAGCCGAGAGCGATCACCATGAGCGGCACGCAAGTGAAACCCCACCACGAACCGAGCAACAGGGGCGTGCCGACGAAGAACAGCAGCGCGGCGGCGTACATCGGGTGACGGACATACGCGTAAGGGCCGCTGTCGACAACCTTGTGACCACGGCTTGTCTGGATTTTCACGACCGGTGCGGCATAGCTGTTCGCCCGGAACACGAAGCGGCACATGAAGATGCAGAGGAACACGCAAAGCGAACCGAAACTCACCAGCGACACCGGCAACGGTGCCGACCAATGGAAGCGCATGGCGTCGAGCCCCATCAGGATCAGCCAACCGCACCACACCAGCGCGACGACGATCATGAAGAAGCGGTCCCAGCGGCTTTGCTGCGCCTGCATGATCGGCGCAAGACGTTCGGCGAGCAAGCCGGGATCGTGGCGCGCCAGCCAGAAGCCGATCCATAGGCTTAGCACGCCTATCTCGAGCAGATACCACCAGGCGGCCGGCCACGCGAGCGTGCCCGCCGCGCCGAATAGCAGCACGCCCATGACGGCCAGCGAGATCAACGTCTGGAAGACGAGGCGCTTGATCATCGTTTCAGGCGGCCGTCGCCGCGGGCTTGCGCACGCGGTCGAATATGCCGGCGATGTCGATGTCGCCGGTGTTCAGGCCGAATTGGTCGCGCAGGCAGGCTGCGAGTTCGTCTGCGGTTTTGAGTTGCCGTTCGCTGATTATTTCGCCATCCGCGGCGCGTTTGTTGAGCTGGTCGTTGAGGAGCGTCAGGCGCGATTGCTCCAGTACACGGCAGACGATCAGGTTGCTCGCGAAGATCGAATCGGGTGAGGTCGAGGTGTACCAGTTGGAGGTTTCGTAGTCGATCCACTCGACTGGGTGCAGATCGAAGCGGTAGATGCGGGACCAGGTTTTGTCTCTCGCCTGCACTTCGAGGTAGAGCGCGTCGTGCGACGCGTCGGCGAGGCGGAAGGTGCCTAGCGGGGTCTGCTGCGCGATGCCTGGGGTTAGGCGTAGGGGCGCTGTTAGTGTCACGCTGCCGAAGCCGACGTCGGCAATCCATTGTGTTTCGTTGTTGTCGTTGTTTCTGTCGAGGTCGACGCTGAGGATCATGTGCGTGCGAGGGGGGATTGCTTCCGGTTCGCGGCCCCACAGGACTCGGCCTATTAGCGGCGTTATTTTGAAGCCTAATTGCTTCAGCACGCTCGCGAAAAGTGCGTTTTGTTCGAAGCAGTAGCCGCCGCAGTTTTGGGTTACCAGCTTTTCTTCTATCGATGGGATGTCCAGGTTTACTGCGCGGCGCGTTAAAGGGTTGAGGTTCTCAAATGGGATCGCTTTAGGGTGGAGCCTGTGCAGCTCTTGCAAGACTTCCAGCGTCGCCGCGCGTGGGCCTTTGTAGCCTATGCGGGTGAAGTAGTTGTCCAGATTCACTGTGTGTGACATCGGTGTCGTCCTTTGGGGCGCCGGGCGCTTATGGGTTTTGCCCTTCGGTGCGGTCTTGGGTGATGATCATAGCTTTTTTGTTGTTCGCCTGCGGTGTTGGCCTTTCCTTGATTTCTTAGTGGTCTATTAGCGTCGCCCCTGTGCGGGGCAGGCACTTACTTTCTTTGCCCACCAAGTGGACTTCCTTCGGGGCGCCGCCGCAAAGAAAGTAAGCAAAGAAAGCAGCTTCACACCGCTAACCCTTAAGCGGGTCCCCTGGCCTGGAGGAGGCAGTGGAGCATCTGGAATCGGTGTTCTCGCACACTCCGCGCTGGTGACAAGGCAGTCATACTTCCGGCGGCGCTGCGCGCGCCGCAGCGGTGCTTCATTAAACCGCCCGGCGCTTTTGGCGCCTGCGCCTGGTTCGGCTCGCGGGCTCGCGCTGCGCCCGCCGTGAAGCACTTCCTCATACCGCTCTAGCAGGGTCCCGCCCTGCCGGGCGAAACCCCGCCGTTTAATCTGTTTTACTGCCCGCCCTTCAACGCCGCCGTCGCTATCGACGGTACGCTGATGCCCTGGCTCGATGCGAACTGCACCGCCGAGCTGAGCGTCGACATCAAGGATTGCAATTGCCCCGGCGCGGACTGCGCTATATATGATGCGGCCTGCGCGGTCTGTGGATTCATCGCCGCCTGCAATAGCGACGAGGGGTTCATCTGGCCAATGCCGCCCAGCCCGGACTGCAAGCTCGAATACTGGCTCACGCCCTTGCCTAACGACGACAAGCCGTCCGTGAACGCCTGCTTGTTCACCGGTGTCGCCGGCGCCGCGCCGCTCGCGCGGTTCGTGAATGCCTGGGTCAGCGTCTGCGATAACGATTGCTGCGTACCGCCCATTTGC
The DNA here is from genome assembly GCF_038050405.1 of Paraburkholderia sp. IMGN_8. Lineage (NCBI taxonomy): Bacteria > Pseudomonadati > Pseudomonadota > Betaproteobacteria > Burkholderiales > Burkholderiaceae > Paraburkholderia > Paraburkholderia sp. IMGN_8. The sequence goes on from NZ_CP150901.1 coordinate 2,405,131, forward strand.
GTCAATTGACTCACCGACGGCGTTCCACCACTCAACAATCCCGCCGCCTGTTGCGCCTGGCCCGCCGCGCTGCTCAAACCCATCGCCGATGCAAGACTCGATTGCCCATTCAGTACCTGCTGGTTCGCGCCGACGTACGTCTGCAGCAACTGCGACACACCACCCGATGACGCCGTCGCGCCAGCATCCGCCGAACTGTCGCCGCCTATGCCGAACTGCTTCAGATTCAACTGCGCGCTCGATACGCCACTCACCAGCAAACCACCACTAGCAAGCAACGAAAGCAAAAGCATGCGTTTCTTCATATCTATCTCCTGACATTGGTCTTCCGAGGTACTCGTGCGCTTCGACACCCCCTCATGCCACACGTTCGATATGACTTAAACCATACTGAAACATTACATATTTATTCCGTTTAAATTACATTCAAATGCCGTTTCGCAGCAGTGCGTAAATATCAGTATTACATCTCAGTAATATTGATGCGAATCGTTCTCATTTGTGTTGACGCACCCATTCCGCATGCGTACGATCTCGCCATCTGCTGCATCCGGCGTCGCGAACCGATGCGGCAAATCGCAGGCACGCAGTCATATAGCGCCGCGATGGTTAGATCAGTCGATACAACACAATAAGGATTTCGATGAAGTTCGCCCAGTCCAACGGATCCGCCGCTCACGCGCGCTCACTCCGGGATGCCGATCCGTACGGCCGCGCCGTACGCCGCTCTCGTCTGCCTTCAATGCGGCGCGCCGCCCTCTGCACCGCTTTCGCATGGGCCTCGCTGACAGCCGGCGCGGCCATGGCCGAAGCCAATCCCGATGCCGCGCCGGAAGCGCCGGAAGCCGACCTGAATATCCAGGCGACCCAAACGAGCCAGTGGACCGGTTTCTGGAATCGCCAGACCATGCTCGGCGACATGGGCGGTCTGCGCCCCTGGCTCGGCAAATACGGCGTGACATTCGCGCTGACCGAAACCAGCGAACTTCTCGGCAACGTGCGCGGCGGCCTCGATCGCGGCGTCGCCTACGACGGTCTGACGACGGCCACGGTACAGGTCGATACGCAAAAAGCCTTCGGCTTGCCGGGCGGCCAGTTCAACGTCAGCGCACTGCAAATCCACGGTCGCAATCTGAGTTCCGACAAGCTCGGCACGCTGAATACGGCGAGCGGTATCGAAGCGCAGGATACAACCCGTCTGTGGGAACTCTGGTATCAGCAGTCGTTCCTGAACAAGCGCGTCGACGTCAAGATCGGTCAGCAAAGTATCGACCAGGAATTCATCACCAGCACGTATTCGGCGCTGTTCGTCAATACGATGTTCGGCTGGCCCGCCCTGCCGTCCTACGACATGCCCAATGGCGGCCCGGCTTATCCGCTGTCGGCCCTCGGCGTGCGCGTGCGCGGTCAGATCACGCCTTCGTTGACGGCGCTCGCGGGCGTGTTCGACGGCGATCCGCTCGGCAACAATCCCAACAATAAGAGCGGCACCAACTTCAACCTGCATAACGGCGCGTTGTTCATCGGCGAATTGCAGTACGCCATCAACCAGCCGGCCGACGGCGAAATGGTCGGCGCGGGCGGCGGCGGTTTGCCGGGCACCTACAAGATCGGTGTCTGGTACAACAACGGCAGCTTCGCGGATCTGCGCTACGACAACACTGGTTTGTCGCTGGCGAATCCGGCAAGCACCGGCATCGCCGCGAAGCGCCGTGGCGACTACAGCGTCTACGCGGTAGCCGACCAGATGATCTGGCGTCCGAACCCGGACGAAGCGCGCAGCCTCGGCGTGTTCGCCCGTGTGATGGGCGCGCCGGGCGACCGCAACCTGGTGAGCGTCGCAGCCAACCTCGGCATCGTGCTGAAAGCGCCGTTCGCAGGCCGCGACAACGACAGCGCTGGCCTCGCGCTGACGTACATCAAGGTCGGCAGCCACGCACACGAACTCGATCAGGATAACCTGGCATTCAGCGGCGGCCCGTACGGCGTGCGCACCAGCGAAACCGCGCTCGAAGCGACCTACCAGTACCAGGTTAATCCGTGGTGGACGCTGCAAGCCGACGCGCAATACACGTTCAACGCCGGCGCCGGCCAGAATCCGAGCGATCCGACGCAGCCGCTGCGCAACACGTTCGTCATCGGCGTGCGGACCAACATCACGTTCTGACGCCGTTAGCGCCATTTACACAGGCTCCCAATCCATCATGCTTTCGAACATGACCGCATTCACCGCTTTGTGCGCAGGCACGGAGGCTCATTCATGAACAATCGCACGCGCAAATTTTCGCCGCACGCCGCGCGGGCCCTGATCGCCGTCACTGTCAGCGCCGCTGCATTCGCGACGGCCGGCAGCGCGCACGCCGAGCCGCAGGGTTTCCTTGAAACCGTCAAGCATCACACCACGCTGATCAACACCGTGCCGGAAAACGGCGACCAGAATCCGTACGCGGTCGTGGTCGCGCCGGTCACGGCAGGCACCGTCAAGCAAGGCGACGTGCTGGTCGGCAACTTCAACAACTCGACCAATCTGCAAGGCACCGGCAGCACGATCGTCAACTATCACCCGGACACGAAGCAGATGACGGTGTTCGCCACGGTGCCGCGCGATCTGAAGGAATGCCCGGGCGGCATCGGCCTGTCGACCGCGATGACGATGCTCAAGTCGGGCTACGTGATCGTCGGCAGCACGCCGAGCAACGACGGCACCACCGGCACCAAGGGCGCCGGCTGTCTGATCGTGATCGATCCGAACGGCAAGGTCGCCTCGAGCATCGTCAGCCCGAACATCAACGATCCGTGGGGCAACATGGCGGTCGTCGATAACGGCAGCAGCGCGACGCTGTTCGTCAGCAACGCCGGCTTCGGCGTGGGCGACGCGAACGGCAATCCGCCGGTATTCAAGCAGGCCACCGTGCTGCGTCTGGACCTCGACGTGCCGGCCGGTAAGCCGCCGGTCGTGAAGAAGGAAACGGTCGTGGGCAGCGGCTTCGGCGCGCAGGCCGACAAGGGCGTGTTCCTCGTCGGTCCGACCGGCCTCGCGCTGTCGGCCGATCAGAAACTACTGTACGTGTCCGATGCGATCGGCAACCGCGTCACCGAAATCGACGATCCGATGACGCGTGACACCAGCGCCGGCGTCGGCCGCCAGTTGACCGCCGACGGCCTGCTGCATCGACCGCTGGCAATGGTCACCGCGCCCAACGGCCACCTGCTGGTCACGAATGCGTTGAACGGCCAGGTCGTCGAAATCGATCCGGCCAGCGGCAAGCAACTCTACGCCCGCTGGATCGACACCGACAAGGCGCAATCGCCTCCCGGCAACGGCGACCTGTTCGGCATCGCGATGACACCGGAAGGCGACGGTTTCTATTACGTGCAGGACGACGTGAACACGCTGGTGCTGGCGAAGTAAGTGACGCAACCAGGCGACGCAGATAAACGACGCAAACCCCGCAAAACCCAAGGCCAAATAAAGGCTAAGTAACCATGGCAAACGATCATCCGTCGCGGCCTGCAAGGCGCGGCTTTCTCAAAGCGGGCGGCGCAGCGGTAGCGGCCGGTGCGAGCCTCGGCGCGGGTCTGGGTACGCCCCAGGCCGCGCTCGGCAAGACGCCCGCGCACAATGCCGATCCGCAAATGGCAGTCGAGCCGTTCTATGGCGCGCATCAAGGCGGCATCGTCACGCCGCAGCAGAGTCACACGTACGTGGCCGCGCTCGATCTGACCACCGACAAGCGCGACGACGTCATCGCGCTGCTGCGTGCCTGGACCGACGCCGCCGCACGCCTGACGCAAGGCGCCACGGCCGCGCCGTTGCCCCCGGGCGACGTGGGCGGAGACAAGGCCGCGCCCGATTCCGGCGATGTGCTCGGTCTCGGCCCCGCCGGTTTGACAATCACGTTCGGCTTCGGCCCGGGCCTCTTCACGCATGAAGGCAAGGACCGCTACGGCCTCGCTGCGCGCCGCCCTGCCGCGCTTGTCGATCTGCCGCGTTTTAACGGCGACCAGCTGATCGCCGAGAAAACCGGCGGCGACCTGTTCATCCAGGCATGTGCGAACGATCAGCAAGTCGCTTTCCACGCGGTGCGGCAACTGGCACGCCTCGGCTACGGTGTCGCGACCATGCGTTGGGGCCAGTCCGGCTTCCTGTCGGGTCCGCGCGGTCAGACGCCGCGCAATCTGATGGGCTTCAAGGACGGCACCAATAATCCGTCGACCGCCAAGCCGCAGTTGATGAACGAGTTCGTGTGGGCCGGCGCCACTGCCGACGCACCGTGGATGGAAGGCGGCACCTACACCGTCGTGCGCCGCATCCGTATCACGCTCGAACACTGGGACAACACCGAACTGGGTTTCCAGGAACAGGTGTTCGGCCGTCACAAGTACAGCGGCGCGCCGATCGGCAAGAAGAACGAGTTCGACCCGGTGGACCTCAAGGAAGAGGACAAGGACGGCAATCCTGTCATTCCGGAGAACTCGCACGTGCGTCTGTCGAATCAGGCGAGCAACAACGGTGCGCAGATTCTGCGCCGCTCGTACTCGTACAACGAGGGCACGAACTTCTACATCGAGCGCTGGCCGCCATGGCGCCAGGAAACCGAATACGACGCGGGACTGATTTTCGTCGCCCACCAGAGCGATCCGCGTACCGGCTTCATTCCGATCAACGACAAGCTCGCGAAGTTCGACATGATGAACCAGTTCACGACGCACGTAGGCAGCGCGGTATTCGCGGTGCCGCCGGGCGCGAAGCCGGGTTCGTATATCGGCGCGGGGCTGTTCGAGACATAATGGCAGCCGCCAGACGATCAGCAAAATAAGCAGCAGAGAAGATCAACTATTACATCATCTATGGACTTTAGGATCATGGCTCATTCCTGGTTTGTCACCCGCCTGCGCATCGTCAGCAGCGCAGGCGCGCTCACGCTGGCCGCACTCGGCACCGCACCGACGGCGGCTCACGCTGCGTCGATCACGCTGTACAACGCGCAGCACGAACAGGTCGTCAATCTGCTCGCCAAAGACTTCGAAAAGCAGTCCGGCATTTCGGTGAAGATCCGCAACGGCGAAGGCCCGGCGATGGCCGCGCAACTCGTCGCGGAAGGCGCCGCCACGCCCGCCGACGTGTACTTCACGGAAAACTCGCCCGAGCTGACGCTGCTCGAAGAGAAAGGCCTCTTGAACAAGGTCGACGGCTCGACCCTCGCCACCGTGCCGGCGCGCTTCAACTCGCCGACCGGCGCGTGGGTCGGCGTGACCGCGCGTGAAAGCGTGCTGGCCTACAACACGAGCAAGCTGCAAGCATCGCAACTGCCGCAATCGCTGTTCGACCTGGTCAAGCCGGAATGGAAAGGCAAGGTCGGCATTGCACCGAGCGACGCCGACTTCCTGCCGCTCGTGAGCGCCGTACTCGCGCTGAAGGGCGAAGCGCAAACCGTCCAATGGCTGAAGGGCCTGAAAGCCAACGCGCAGATTTTCGACGACGAAGAAGGCGTGGTCGCCGCCGTCAATCGCGGCGGCGTGGCCACCGGTGTGGTCAACAACTACTACTGGGACCGTCTGCACGCCGAACTCGGCGACGCGAAAACCCGCAGCGCGGTTCATCACTTCGGCAACGGCGATGTCGGCGCGCTGGTGAACGTGTCGGGCGCGGCAGTGCTGAAGTCCGCGCACAACACGGACGGCGCGCAGAAGTTTCTCGCCTATCTGGTCAGCGAACGCGCGCAAAAGTTGATGGCGAACAGCCACGTCATGTTCGAATATCCGCTGCATGCGGGCGTCGCGCCGGACCCGATCCTCAAGCCGTTCGCCGAACTGAGCCCGCCGTCGCTGACGATCCAGCAACTCGGCGACGACAGCCAGGCCGGCAAGCTGCTGCGTCAGGCAGGCTTGCTGTAAATGAGCGATGCCGTGTCAGCCGGGCCACCGGCTGTAACTCCCACCCCGGCGCGCGCCCACTCGCGCGCGCCGCGCGGTTTGTTTGCGGCAGCAACACTCAGCGCTTTGCTGGTGTTGCTGCCGATTGCGTTTACCTTCTGGCGGGCGGCAAGCTTCGGGATCGGCGAGGCGGTCGACCTGATAGTCCGGCCATTGGTGGGTGAACTGCTGGTCAACACGCTGCTGATCGCCGTGTCGACCACGCTTGTCTCCGCTGTCATCGGCACGGCGGCCGCATGGTTCGTCGAACGCACGCATTTGCCGGGACGCCGTGCGTGGGCCGTGCTCACTGCCGCGCCGCTCGCGATGCCGGCCTTCATCTCGAGCTATGCGTGGGTGTCGTTGAGTCTCGATTTACAGGACTTCGCGGGGGCGTTGCTGGTGCTGACGTCCGCGTACTTCCCGCTGGTCTATCTGCCGGTGGCCGCCGCGTTGCGCGGCATGGACCCGGCGCTCGAAGAAAGCGCGCGCGCGCTCGGCTGCAACCGCTGGACAACTTTCATTCGCGTGGTGCTGCCGCAATTGCGCCCGGCGCTGCTCGGCGGCATGTTGCTGGTTGCGCTCGGCGTGCTGTCCGAATTCGGCGCGTTCACGCTGCTGCGCTTTCGCACATTCACGACGCAAATCTACGCGGAATATCGCACCAGTTTCGATGGCGGCGGTGCTTCGCTGCTCGCCTGCCTGCTGATCGTGATCTGCCTTATCGTGCTCGCGTTCGAGTTCCGTGTGCGCGGCGCGGCGCGTTATGAACGCTTCGATCGCGGCACGCGTCGCGCGGTGCTGCGCTACGAACTCGGCGCATGGCGCTGGATCGTGGTGGCCGGCTTCGCCGCGCTGGCGATCGCAACGCTCGGCGTGCCGCTCGGCATGATCGGCTACTGGCTCACGCAGCCGGGCGCTGCCGCCGTCACACCGGCTGACGTGTCACCCGAGTTGCTGTTCAACGCGACGATCTCGTCGCTTGGATTCGGCCTCGCCGCCGCGGCACTGACCACGCTGCTGGTCCTGCCGCTCGCGTTCCTGCTGGTGCGCTATCCGACGCGTTTCGCGACGCTGTTCGAACGCACGGTGTTTCTCGCCCAAGGCATTCCGGGTCTGGTGATCGCGCTGGCGATCGTCTCGCTCGCGGTGCACGCACTGCAACCGCTTTATCAAAGCACGACACTGCTGATCATCGCATATGCGATCCTGTTCATGCCGGTTGCGTTGGTGAGTGTGCGCGCCGCCCTGATGCAGGCACAACCGCGCCTTGAAGAGACAGCCCGCGCGCTCGGCCTCGGCTGGTCGCAGACTGTGTTCCGCGTGTTGTTGCCGCTTGCCGGCCCGGGGCTCGGCGCCGCAGCGGCGATGGTGTTCATCTCGGTCGTCACCGAACTCAACGCGACGTTGCTGCTCTCGCCCATCGACACCCAAACGCTCGCGACACAAGTCTGGGCCGACACGTCGACGATGGCCTTCGCCGCCGCCGCGCCGTATGCGGCACTGCTAACCGGCATTTCGCTGTTCGCCTCCGGCCTGCTGTTCGCGCTGCTCGGCAAATCGGCGCTGCTCGGCGAACGCAGTTGACGCACCTCGCTTTTCTCATCGGATTCTCATGAGCGAACTTCGTATCCGCGGACTGCAAAAATCGTTCGACGGCCATCCGGTGCTGCACGGCATCGATCTGTCCATCGAGCGCGGCACGCTCCTCGCGCTGCTCGGGCCATCCGGCAGCGGCAAGACCACTTTGCTGCGCCTCTTGTGCGGCTTCGAACGCGCGGACAGCGGCACCGTCGAAATCGACGGGCGCCGCGTGGCCGGCGAGAACCTGCATGTCCCGTCCGAACAACGCCGCATCGGCTACGTGCCGCAGGAAGGCGCGCTGTTTCCGCATCTTTCCGTGGCGGACAACATCGTGTTCGGCCTGCCGCGCGCGCAACGCCGTGCGCGTCATCGCGTGGCCGAATTGCTCGAGCTGGTCGGCTTGCCGGCGAACTTCGGCGAGCGCGCGCCGCAGCAACTGTCCGGCGGGCAGCAGCAGCGTGTCGCACTGGCGCGAGCGCTCGCGCCCTCGCCGACGCTGGTGATGCTCGACGAACCGTTTTCGTCGCTCGACGCGGCATTGCGGCTTGAAACGCGGCAAGCGGTGGTGAGCGCGCTGGCCGCGACCGGCGCGACAGCCGTGCTGGTCACGCACGATCAGTCGGAAGCGCTATCGCTCGGCCATGAAGTCGCAGTGCTATGGCAAGGCAAGCTGATTCAGACAGCGACGCCGGAGACCTTGTATCGGCGGCCTGTCACGCGAGAACTGGCGTCGTTTGTCGGCGAGGCGGTGTTGTTGCCGGGCGTGGTCGAACAGGATCGCGTGACGTGCGAATTGGGTGAACTGCCCTTATGCGCGCCGATGGGTCATGGCGCCGTCGACGTGATGGTGCGCCCTGAACAGATCCGTCTGCTGCGCGCGGACGAAACGATGCCGAATGGTGCGGCGTCGTATGAAGCTGTCGTGCAGGACGTGATCTTCCAGGGGCAGGACGCAGGTGTTTCGCTGCAATTGCAGTCGCCCGCGCAGACCGTGGTGCGCGCGCGCGTGCCGGGCTACCTGACGCCGCGGCCGGGCGAGCATGTGCGGCTCGCCGTCGACGGTGATGTGACGGCCTATGCCCGCGGATAATTGACACAAATAAGTGACAAAAATAAGCGACGCAACCAAGCAACACAGTTAAGCGACGCTGCGATGCGTTACCTATCAGCCGTTACGCGGACGCCGCCACACCGGGCGCGCGCGTCTGCGGACGCAGCGACAAGTCCTGCACCATCTGCGCGGCCAGATAGTCGCACGTGGGCCGGTCCGATTTGGCGCTGCGCGCCACCACGATTTCCAGCGGCGCGATTCTCGGCAAACCTTGCGCTTCGCCGAGAATCGCCAGCCGCGACGGCACGCTGCAACGCGTCAGCGCAATCACCGACAATCCCGCATCCACGGTCGCCACGAGACCCATCAGACTCGCGCTGCTGAACGCGGCCCGATAACGGATTCGCGCGCCGTCGAGTGCCGCCAGCGTATGCTGCCGCGCGACACATCCAGGCTCGTAGAGTCCCACCGGCAACGGCGACGCCGCCAGCACCGGTGTATCCACCGAAGCCCCCACCCACACCATCGGCTCGCTGCGCACGAATTCGCCGCGCAACTTGCGGTCGCGCGTGACGAAGGCGAGATCGATCTTGTTATCGGCCAGCATCGGCGCGAGCGACGTGCTCTGCGCGCAGACGATCTCGATCTCCACGTGCGGATACAGATTCGAAAAGCGCCGCAATACCGGCGACAGCAACGACGACACGTAGTCGTCCGGCGCGCCGAGCACCACGCGCCCGGTCACCTCGGGCCGCACGATCGCCGACCATGCTTCCTCATGCAAAGCCAGCACTCGCCGCGCGTACTCGAGCAGCGTGTTGCCGGGCCGCGTGAGCGAGAGATTGCGCGTGTTGCGGGCGAACAGCGTGGTGCCGAGCATGGTTTCGAGCCGCTTGATCTGCATGCTGACCGCCGCCTGCGAGCGGTGCACGGTTGCCGACGCCTTCGTGAAGCTGCCCGTTTCCACCACCGCGAGGAAAGTCCGCAGCAGATCGACGTCGAATTCGGGGTGCATGATTTATCAATCCAGCTTATGGAATTTCTCAATTTAATTCGTTTGTCGGTGCCATGCAAGCCACGCGATACTTGGGACTCACTGCCACGGAGCCGCTTCGCATGTCCCTCACCCCACGTCAACAAGGCGCCATCACGCTGGCCAGCGGCGGGCTATTGATGGGCACGCTCGGCATCTTCGTCGAGGAAGCGCGGCTCGGTGCGCTCACGCTGGTGTTCTTTCGCTGCCTGTTCGGTTTTCTTGCGCTGGCCGCGTATTGCGCGTGGAAGGGCTTTTTCACGCGCCAGCATTTCACGCGGCGCACCGTCGTGCTGGCGCTGATCTCCGGCCTGTTGATGGTCACGCAGTGGGTCGGCTTCTTCGATGCGATTCATCGCACCAGCATCGCGGTCGCGACGGTTGTGTTTCACGTACAGCCATTCTGGGTCGTGCTGATCGGCGCGGCGCTCTTCAACGAGCGACTCGGGATGGACCGGCTCGGCTGGATCGCGACTGCGTTCGTCGGGCTCATACTCGCGTCGGGCGTCGCGGCGACCGACAATCTGCAAGGACACACGAGCTATCTGATCGGCATCGGCGAAGCGTTGGCAGGCTCGGTGCTGTATGCGAGCGTCACGCTGATCGCCAAAGGGCTCGGCAGTTTACGGCCGCACCTGCTGACGCTCGCACAGTGCTTTGTCGGCGTGGTGTGTCTGCCGTTCATTGCGCCGCTCACCGCCGTGCATATCGGGCCGATGCAGTGGTTCTGGCTGGTCGGCATGGGTGTGCTGCACACGGGGCTGTCGTATGTGCTGATTTACGGCGCGCTGCCCAAGCTGACGACGCCGGTCATCGCCGTGTTGCTGTTCGTGTATCCGCTGACGGCGATTGTCGTCGATGCCGTCGTGTATGGGCGGGCGCTGTCGTTGCCGCAACTCGCGGGCATGGCGTTGATTGTCGTCGCGAGTCTGGGCGTCAATCTCGGCTGGCCACTGCTTTCGATGTTGCGGCCCGGTGGACGGGCGCGGCATCACGCCGATTGAGTTTCAGCCGCGCTGCGTGCAGGCGGACCGCGCGCGCGTGGACTTTCAGATGCTGCTGGCGTTGAAGGCGTTGAACGAAACACCGGGCGTTGCGCCCGGTGTTTTTAGTCGTCGTAGTGAAAGCACCTCACTGCGGCAACACCTCCCCCTTCGTCTCCGGCGCAAACGGAATCACGAACAACCCGACGACAAACGCCAACGCCGTTAGCGCCACCGGCACGCCGAGCGTATGCATATGCAGCACGGCCGCCCCTAGCAAAAAGTTGACGCCCGCGCCGACAAACCGCCCGAACGACGTGCAGAACGCGAACGCTGTCGCCCGCACGCGGGTCTCGAACTGCTCCGGCAGCCACAAGCTGAACAACGCGAAATTACCGCCGAAAAATCCCAGCACGAAGAGCCACGCGATGAACGGCGCAAGCCCATTGGGCAGATAGAACGCCCAGCCGAAACTGCCGGCGATCGACACCGCCATACCCGTGAAGTAAACCGCCAGCGTCTTCTTGCGGCCAATGCGTTCGGCCAGCAGCGGCAACGCGAGACAGCCGAGAATCGTCGCAATCGACAGCAAGCCGGTGGCCAGCGACGCGGTTCTGATCGCATCGTTCTTCGCCATGCCGGCTTTCGTCGCCAGTTGAATCACCGCGGACGGCTCGTACACCGCGCCCGCCCACAAACCGACGATGGCGATCGTCAGCAGAATGCACGCGACCCACGTGCGGCGCCGGTAAGCCGGCCCGAGAATCTCACTCAGCGGCTTGGTGCGCACGGTGCGCGCTTCGGCTTTCTGCCACTTCTCCGACTCTTTCACGCGCAGCAAGATCAGAATCGCCACCACCACCGGCACCGCTCCAGTCAGGAACATCGCGCGCCAGCCGTAATGCACGCCGACCGTGTAATTGAGCGCCGCGGCCAGAAAGAAGCCGGCGTAGTAGCCCGTTTGCAGATAACCCGCGCCCATCTTGCGGCGATCTTCGGGCCACGACTCGGCCACATACGTGCCCGCCAACGCCCACTCGCCGCCAATGCCGACGCCGGCAATGAAGCGGTAGATGCCGAGCTCCCACACGTTGTGCGACGTCGCGGCGAGCCCCGTAAAAATGGCGAACGTGAAGATCGTGCCGGCCAGCACCTTGGTGCGTCCAAAGCGGTCGGCGAGCGGTCCCCAGATAAACGACAACCCCCACCCGACCAGAAACAGCGCGAACAGAATCGAACCGGCAAGGCCCACGTTCGCGGGTGTCGCCGCATAGCCCGAGCGCGGCAATAATTCGGTCAAGGCCGGAGTCAGCACGAGCGCATAGATGAACGAGTCCATCCCGTCGAGCGTCCAGCCGGCCCAAGCTCCCCAAAAACCTACAATCTGCGAACGATTGAGCGGCGTGCGACGCCGTGCAACCGACATGCGGTCGGTCAGTGAATTCATCATGCTCCTCCGGTCCTGCAAGTTGGCGTACTTTCGTACATATCGGGAACAACGGGATGGCGCGTTTGTGATGGAGTTGAAGTGCCGTGTTGCAACCACGGCGAGGGACATGGCCAGCGGTCTGCTGGAAAACATTCCGGGTTTGCCCACCTGTAAAACGCGTCTTTTTATATATAATATTTGATCTTATGAGCGACGCAACAGATGGTTTTCCCCTGGACGCCCCGGCGCGCACCCCGCTTCTGCCTGCGGCGGCGCCGCGCGAAAGCACGTCCCGCGTGATCGCGGAGGCGCTGCGCGCGGCGATTGTCGACGGTACGCTGGCGCCTGGCGCGCCGCTGCGGCAAGACGCCATTGCGCGGCATTTCTCCGTCAGCGCCATTCCTGTGCGCGAGGCGCTGCGCCAGCTGGAAAGCGAAGGCTGGGCGAAAGCCGCGGTGCATAAAGGCGCAACCGTCGCGCCGCTGTCGGCGGATGAAGCGCGTGAGATCTACGAGATCCGTTCGGCGCTGGAGAGCCTCGCCATCGGCCTCGCGATTCCGAATCACACCGCCGCCACGCTGCGCGAATCCGCGGACCTGTGCCGCGCAGCCGAGCGTGAAGCCGACCCGTCGCTGTACGTCACGCGCAACGCCGCGTTCCACATAAGCCTGTATGCGCCCGCCGCCCGTCCGCAACTGGAGGACATGATCGGCGCGTTGCATCGGCGCGGCGAACGGTATCTGCGGCTGAAGTTCGGGCTGCCGTCGTACAAGGGCGAATCCGACGAGGAACACACCGCCTTGCTCGACGCGGTGCAACGCCGCGATGTTCCAGCTGCGCAAGCGCTGGTGGTCGCGCATTTGCTCGGCACTGGCGACCTGCTCTACCGTTTCCTGACTGAACGCGCACAGGCGGAAGCCGCGCTAGCGAATCAACCCAAGCCGCGCGCAAGACGCACGCGCACCACCTCCGGGAGCTGAATCCGCCGATGAACCGATCCGCCGAAGCGTCACCCCCAACCCGTTCATGGACCACGCGCCGCGACGAAAAGAACCGGCGCCTGGCCGCCATTGCATCGTGGCTGGAAGACGGCGTACTGCCGACCCACCGCATCGTCGATGCGCTCGAAACGTTGATTCAACCCGGCGACCGCGTCGCGCTCGAAGGCGACAATCAGAAGCAGGCCGACTTCCTGTCGCGCTCGCTCGCCAAAGTGGATGCACAAAAGATTCACGACGTGCATCTGCTGATTTCAAGCATCAGCCGTCCTGAACATCTGACGCTGTTCGAACGCGGTATTGCGCACAAGGTCGATTTCTCATTCGCTGGACCTCAGAGCTTGCGGGTCGCGCAACTGCTCGAAGACGGCCAGCTGGAAATCGGCGCGATCTACACGTACGTCGAGTTGTACGCGCGGATGTTCGTCGATCTGACGCCGCACGTCGCGCTACTGTGCGCGGAGAAAGCCGACCGTCACGGCAATCTGTACACCGGCCCGAATACCGAAGACACGCCGACGATCGCCGAAGCCGCCGCGTTCCGGCACGGCATCGTGATCGTTCAGGTCAATGAGATCGTCGATGAACTGCCGCGCGTCGACATTCCGGGTTCGTGGGTCGACGTGGTCGTGCAAGCTGACCGGCCGTTCGCCGTCGAGCCGCTCTTCACGCGCGATCCCCGGCATATCGGCGACTTGCAGGTGCTCACTGCGATGATGGTGATTCGCGGCATCTACGCGCCGTACGGCGTGACGTCGCTGAATCACGGCATCGGCTTCGACACCGCGGCGATCGAATTGCTGCTGCCCACCTACGGCGAATCGCTCGGCCTGAAAGGCAAGATCTGCCGCAACTGGACCCTCAACCCGCATCCCACGTTGATCCCCGCGATCGAATCGGGTTGGGTTGAAAGCGTGCATTGCTTCGGCAGCGAAGTCGGCATGGAGGCGTATATCGAAGCGCGGCCGGACGTATTTTTCACCGGCAGCGACGGCAGCCTGCGTTCGAACCGCGTGCTGTGCCAGTTGGCCGGACAATACGGCGTCGATCTGTTTATCGGCTCGACGCTGCAGATCGACGCGGACGCGAATTCATCGACGGTGACGCGTGGGCGCCTCGCGGGTTTCGGCGGTGCGCCGAACATGGGTCACGATCCACGCGGCCGGCGTCATTCGAGCGAAGCGTGGCTCAAGCTGCTGAAGAATCAAGGGCCGGTCTCGCGCGGCCAGAAGCTGGTCGTGCAGATGGCCGAAACATACAAGAAAGGCGGCGAGCCGACTTTCGTCGATGAACTCGATGCGATCGCGGTCGGCGCGCAAAGCGGCATGCCGATCGCACCCGTGATGATTTACGGCGACGACGTGAGCCATGTGGTCACCGAGGAAGGCATCGCGCATTTGCACAAGGCCGAAGGGATCGACGAGCGGCGCGCGGCACTGGCAGCGGTGGCGGGCGTGACCCCGATCGGGCTGCGTGCGAAGCCGGAAAAAACGGCCGAGTTGCGCAGGCGCGGCATCGTTGCGTATCCGGAAGATCTGGGCATTCGTCGCGGCGAAGCGAAGCGTTCATTGCTGGCCGCACGCAGCATCGACGATCTGGTGACGTGGTCGGGCGGGCTTTACGCGCCGCCGGCGCGCTTCAGGAGCTGGTAACGATGGCGCCCGCTGTTTTGCTCGAGCGTGCGGATGAATCGTCCGGGCTCGCTACGTGCGATGCCTGGCCTGCAACGGCTGAGCCGCGCACCACGGCAACGCATGAGATCGCTTCCGATGATGCGGGACTTGCCCGGCTCGCCGTCACCGCGCTGATCGAAGAAGCTCAGCTCACGCCGAAACCCGCCCTGGTCGACCGGCGCGGCAGCGGCGCGCATCGCGACCTCGATCTGGCTACCATGCTGCGTTCCGCTCATTCGCTCGAGCCAACTTTCGCGGCGCTCGCGCGGGCATCGCGGCGGCGTGAACCGTCCGCGGTTTTGCGCGCTGAACTCGCGCAGATCGGCCGCGCGGGCGAAGTGGACATGCTGCGCGCCACCGGCGGCAGCAACGCGCATCGAGGCGCGATCTGGATTGTCGGCCTGCTGGTGGCGGGCGCCTCCGGCTCGGGCGGATCTGCATCCTTGCCGGCTGCGCACATCTGCACGCGCGCCGCGCGGATCGCCTGCTTCCCGGATCGCTTCGCCGCGCCCACCGGGAGCCACGGTGAACGCGTACGTCGGCGCTACCAGGTCGGCGGCGCGCGACGAGAGGCGCAAGACGGTTTCCCACACGTTATCGACGTCGGTCTGCCCGCGTTGTTAGCGGCGCGCGTTCGAGGCATCGACGAAGACGCCGCGCGCGTCGACACCCTGCTCTCGATCATGGCCTCACTCGACGATACGTGCCTGTTGCATCGCGCGGGCTTGCCCGGTTTGCACGCTGGACAACGCGGCGCGCGGCGTGTCCTCGACGCCGGCGGCAGCTCGACCGCAGCCGGCCGCGCCGCCCTTGCCGCGCTCGAACACGAACTGCTGTCGCTCAATGCATCGCCCGGCGGCGCAGCCGATCTGCTCGCCGCTACCCTCTTTCTCGACATGCTGGCGCATCACCACGCCGGCGGGAGCTCAGTCCCATGGAACATCTGACCTTCGACTATCCGGCGCAACGCGCCGTCACGACCCGCGCGCATGTCGGCGTGGTCGGTTCGGGCGACCTTGAAGTGCTGCTGTCGCCGGCCGATAGCACTGCCGGGTTGACCGC
Organism: Paraburkholderia sp. IMGN_8; assembly: GCF_038050405.1. Classification (NCBI taxonomy): domain Bacteria; kingdom Pseudomonadati; phylum Pseudomonadota; class Betaproteobacteria; order Burkholderiales; family Burkholderiaceae; genus Paraburkholderia; species Paraburkholderia sp. IMGN_8. Next base: position 2,420,860 of record NZ_CP150901.1, read on the forward strand.
GCACGTGGTCGTGCGCACCAGCGTCGACGGCTACAGCCATATCTGGAAGAGCGTGCTCGACCGCTTCTTCACGCGCTACGACGGCGCCGCACAAATCGAAATCAACGACTTCGGCGCAACGCCGGGCGTCGTGGCATTGCGGCTCGCGGAAGCCGTCGAAGCCGCCGAACAGGGGGACGACGCATGAGTACAGTTGCTACGACATCAACAACGGGTGCCGCGCCGATGCTGCGCGAAAGCTTCATCGAATTGCCGGCGCGCGAGCGTGCCCGCACGCTGCTGGATGCGGGCACCTTCCGCGAATTGCTCGGTCCGTTCGACGGGATCAAGTCACCATGGCTGCCGCTGCAAGGCGTCGTCTGCCAGGCGGATGACGGCTGCGTGATCGCACGCGGCACTATCGACGGCGAACCGGCCGTGGTGGCCGCGATCGAGTCCGCGTTCCAGGGCGGCAGCATCGGTGAAGTGTCGGGAAGCAAGATTGCGGCCGCGCTCGAAATGGCCTTGCGCGATTGCGAACGTGGCAAACCGGTGCGGCCTGTCGTGCTGTTCGAAACCGGCGGCGTGCGCTTGCAGGAAGCCAATCTCGGCCTCGCGGTGATCGCCGAGATTCAGGCTGCAATTGTCGCGTTGCGCCGGCATGTGCCGGTGGTCGGCGTGATCGCGGGGATGGTCGGCTGCTTCGGCGGCATGTCGCTGGCGGCCGCGCTGTGCTCGTATCTGGTGATAACCAGACAGGGGCGGCTCGGCATGAACGGCCCGGAAGTGATCGAGCAGGAAGCCGGCATCGATGAACTGGACGCCAGCGATCGCCGGCGCGTGTGGCAGCTGATCGGCGGCGAGCAACGGGCAGCGACCGCGCTCGCGGATCAGTTAGTCGACGATGACGCAAACGCGGTGCGTGCCGCCGTGCGTTCGGCATTCGCGCAGGGACTGCCGGCTGCGCATCGCAGCGAGCAGGTCGACACTTTTCTGAACCGTCTCGCGCAAATCGATCCGGCCAGCGTCACACCTGAAGCGATGCGTGCGGTCTATCACCCGCGCAAGGAGCAAGCATGAGCGACACCACACTCAGCCGCGGCGCGCGCTGGTTCCGTGCGTTGGCCGGAGAACCGTCCGATAAGGCGCCCGTATGGAGCGGCGATGCCCCTCTCGGCGACGAAACCGCGCGTTTCATTACGGTCGTCCCCGATCCCGACAACCGCTTTCCACGCGCGACCGATAACGTCGTCGGCCTCGAACAAGGCTGGCTGCTCGCGCGTGCTGTGCGCGACGCCATCGCACAGGACGAAGCGAGCGGCACGCACCGCCCGATCGTTGCGATCGTCGATGTGAAAAGCCAGGCGTACGGTTATCGCGAGGAGATGCTCGGCATTCACCTCGCCTGCGCCGCTGCCGTCGATGCCTATGCGTCGGCGCGCGCCGCCGGGCATCCGGTGATTGCGCTCATCGTCGGACCGGCGATGTCGGGCGCGTTCCTCGCGCACGGCTATCAGGCCAACCGGATCGTCGCGCTCGACGCGCCCGGCACCATGGTTCACGCAATGGGCAAGGAAGCAGCCGCGCGCGTCACGCGACGCACGGTCGAAGCGCTCGACGCGCTCGGCGAAACCATCGTGCCGATGTCGTACTCGATGGCCTCGTTCGCCAGACTCGGGCTACTGGACCAGCTGATCGAAGGCATCGACGCGGATGCGCCGGATGCGGTGCAAATCGAGCGCGTGCGCCAGGTGTTATCGGACGAGGTTCGCAGCGCGCGAGAAGGCCGCCGCGATCTGTCGCATCGATTGGAATCGGCGGCGGCGAAACGGAACCGCGCGGCGTCGATCGAAGTGCGGCGGCGTCTCGCCGAACAATGGGATGCCGCGTGATGCAGGCATGTGCTGCCCCGCCGTTCGCAGCCGGTCGCGCGTTGGATGGCGGGTTGGGTTACGACCCGCGCTGGCGGCCGCATGATCTGCTGCGGCTGCGTCGTTTGCAGCGGTTCGACGGCGAACCGGCGTGGGTGCGGGACGCCTTTGAACGTGCGCCATATGCAGTCGTGAGACGCGCGCTGGCCGCGGGAGGCTTCGTCGCGATTGGTCTGCGCGGTACGGCGCGGTCGCAGCGCTACGGCACATGGGCGCGCTCGGCCGATATCGGGACCGTGGTGGCGCCAGAAACCTTGGCGGAATACCAGCCCGATTCCGAGCGCGGCACATTGGCTGCCTTTGCAGCCCTCGCGGCATTGCAACGCGACATGACCGGCGCGCTAGCCGGCTTCATCTGGGGGCCAACCGGCAGCACGGGTTTCGAACTGGCGACGCAGGTACCCACTGTCACTGCGTCGAGCGATCTGGATCTGCTGATTCGCGCACCAGCCAAACTCTCGCACGACACCGCCGTTCAGATCCTGAACCAGCTGCAAGCTCACGCACGACGCGCCGGCATTCGCGTGGATGCGCAACTCGAAACACCCGCTGGCGGCGTTGCACTCGCCGAGTGGGCAGCGGGCAAAGCACGCGTGATGGCTCGCCATGCAAAGGGCCCGCAACTGATCGCCGATCCGTGGGCGCTTGCTCACGGCGATGCCTGATGCTCGCCCTTCTATTTCCCGGTCAAGGCGCGCAGACCGACGGTTTCCTGCACCGTCTGCCGCAGCACCATGCGGTGCGCGAAACGCTCGACGAAGCGTCCGAGGCGCTCGGCACCGATGTACTGACACTCGACACAGCGGATGCGCTTCGTTCGACCGTCGCCGTGCAGGTCGGCTTGACGGTCGCGGGCGTGGCCTTCGCGCGCGCGCTCGCGCACGAACACCTCACGCCGGAGATCAGCGCGGGCTTGTCGGTCGGCGCCTATGCCGCGGCGGTCAGTTGCGGCTCGGTTCGCTTTGACGACGCATTGAGGATGGTTCGCAAGCGCGCCGAATTGATGGAGACGGCATATCCAGCAGGCTATGGCCTCGCGGCCGTGTCGGGTTTGACTGAACACCAACTGGAAGTACTCGCCGCGCAACATGCGAGCGAAGGCAATCAGCGTGTCTATATCGGCAATGTCAATGCGCCACGTCAGATCGTGATGGCCGGCGCGAATGGCGCACTGGATACGTTTATAGAACGCGCGCTGGCCGCAGGCGCGCGCAACGCAACCCGCCTCGCGGTGAGCGTGCCGTCGCATTGCGAACTGCTCGCGCATGCCACGGACGAGCTGGTTGCGTATGCGCGGGATGTGCCTTTTCGCGCGCCGCACAGCACCTATGTCGGCAATCGAGGCGGCCGTCCGCTGCACACGGCGGAGGCCATCCGCGACGATCTTGCCACCAACATGCGCTACACCGTGCGCTGGTTCGACGCGCTCAGCGTGATGCCGGAAATAGGCGCCCGTGTGCTGGTCGAAGCGCCGCCAGGCCAGGTGTCGACGGACATCGCGCGCGCGAACTTTCCGGACACCGCTGCGCTGGCCGCGAGCACCTTTTCGTTCGACAAACTGGCCGCTACCGTGCGACGGCGCCTGAGCGCGTGAGACGCGGCGGCTTGCGCTACTACAACGCCTGTTCCGGCGCGCGTCCGATCGCATGCGAGTCGGACGCCGCCACGTCGCTGCGGCCTTGCCCACGCTCGCGGCCAGGTGTCACGACCGCGCCCGTACCACCTGGCCGCCGCACCGATTTCGCGTGCCGCTCGATCAGCCGTTGCAGCAGGCAGAACGCGCACAGCAACGCGCCGATCACGATGCGGGTCCACCACGAGCTGAGCGTGCCGTCAAAGGTAATCAGCGTCTGGATCGTGCCGAGAATGCCGACGCCGAACAGCGAGCCGATCACATAGCCGACGCCGCCCGTCAGCAAAGTGCCACCGATCACCGTCGCGGCGATCGCGTCGAGCTCCATGCCCTGCCCCTGCAGGCCATAGCCCGACAGCACGTAAAAGGTGAACACCGCGCCGCCGAGCGCCGAACAGAAGCCACTGAGCGCATACACGCCGATCCTCGTGCGCGCGACCGGCAAGCCCATCAGCAACGCCGAGCGCGCATTGCCGCCGATCGCATACACGTTGCGGCCAAAGCGCGTGAAATGCGCGACATAGATCGCCGCGACCAGCGTGACGAATGCGATCAGCACGTTGGCCGTGACCGAACCGATGCCGATGTCGAGGCGAAACGCCGAAATCTTCTGGAACGTCGGATCGCTGATGGTGATCGACTGCGTCGTGATCAGGAAGCACAGGCCGCGCGCGAAGAACATGCCGGCCAGCGTGACGATGAACGCCTGCAAGCGGAAGAAGTGGATCAGCGCGCCCTGCACCGCGCCGAACACGGTGCCCATCAGCAACACGATCGGCACGATCAGCCAGACCGGCAGATGCATGTGCTCGGACAGCACGGCTTCGACGATGGTGGTCAACGCCACCACCGAGCCCACCGACAGATCGATCCCGCCGGACACGATGACGAAGGTCATCCCGATCGCAACGATCAACAGGAACGCGTTATCGACCAGCAAGTCAAGCAGCACTTGCCACGAGAAAAATCCGGTGTACACCACAGAGCCGAAGCCGAACAGCACGCAGAACAGCAAAATCGTCACGGCGATCGGCAGCGTGCGCGGATCGGCGATATGGGCACACGCCTCAAGAAGCCGCCTCATCGCGCCACCCCACGCTGCGTGACGAGCGACATGGCCAGCGTTCGCGCCGACGGCGACTGGATCACACTCACGGCAAGCACCACGGCCGCCTTGACGACGAGCGTCGCTTCGGGTGGCACGCCGATCGAATAAGTGGTGTAAGTGAGCGTCTGAATGATCAGCGCGCCGAGCACGGTGCCCGCGAGACTGAAGCGGCCACCGAGCAGCGAGGTGCCGCCGAGTGTCACCGCCAGGATCGCATCGAGTTCGAGCAGCAGGCCGGCGTTGTTGCCATCGGCACTGCGCACGTTCGAGCTGATGAGGATGCCCGCCATCGACGCAGTCAATCCGGAGAAACCGTACACCGCGAACACGAGTGCTTTCGAGCGCAAGCCGACAAGGCGCGTCGCCACCGGATTCACGCCGATCGCGCGAATGAAAAGCCCGAGCGCGGTGCCTTCGACGAGCACCGCGGTAGCCAGCACGGCCACACTCGCGATCCACACCGAACACGGCACGCCCAGCCAGTAACCACCGCCGACGAACAGGTAGCCCGGCGCGCCGATTGGAATGATCTGCCCGGCCGTCAGCAATTGCGCAACGCCACGGCCCGCAACCATCAGGATCAACGTTGCGATGATCGGCTGCATGCCGACAAACGAGACCAGCAGCCCGTTCCACATCCCGCTCAGCACGCCGACGATCAGCGCCGCCACCAACGCTTGCGCGATCAGCCCGGCGCTCGGTGCGGGCTGCGTCGCCAGGATCGTCGCCGCTGCGGCGCCGGCAATCGCCACTACCGCACCGACCGAAATGTCGATGCCGCGTGTTGCGATCACGAGCGTCATGCCGGTGGCGACGAGCACCAGCGGCGCGGCGCGATTCAATACGTCGATCGGCGCGCCGAACAGGTGGCCGTCGAGCATGCGCAGTGACAGAAAATGCGGATTCACCCACAGGTTCAAGCCGCACAACAGCACCAGCGTCACGCACGGCCAGATCAACGGACGCTCCACGCCGTCGCGCACGAACCAGTTCGATAGCTTCATTCGCCGCTCCCCGCGATGAGTCGATAGATGTTGTCTTCGTTCGAGGCTTTACCGGCCACCTCCGCGATCTTGCGGCGATCGCGCAAGACCAACACGCGATGACTGACCCGCAGCACCTCGCTGATCTCCGACGAAATGAACAGAATGCTCAGGCCATTCGCGCACAGCGCCAGCAACCGATCCATGATGTCGAACTTGGCGGCGACGTCGATGCCGCGGGTGGGCTCGTCAAGAATCAGCAGCTTGGGGTTGGTGGCGAGCCAGCGCGCCAATAAGGCCTTTTGCTGATTGCCGCCGGAGAGAAGGCCGATCGGCTGTTCGGCGTCCGTTGCCTTGATGCCGAGCCGTTCAATCCACATGTCGGCCAGTTCGCGCGCGCGATTCCGGCTGATCTTGCGCAACCAGCCACGCCTCGCTTGCAACGCCAGCAGGATGTTCTCGCGAATCGACAGCTCGGCGACGATGCCCTCCTTCTTGCGATCCTCCGCGCAGTAGCCGATGCCGTGGCGAACCGCATCGCGCGGCGAACGCAGCCGCACAGCGCGGCCTTCGATCACGATCATGCCGCTGTCGGCGCGGTCCGCGCCGAACAGCAGCCGCGCGGTCTCCGTGCGGCCCGAGCCGAGCAAACCGGCGAGACCCAGGATCTGGCCCGGCTGCACGTCGAGATCGATCGGCTGCAGCGTGCCGCGCCGTCCAACCGCGCGCAGTTCGACGAACGGTTGAACAGCCTGCTTGCTCGCCTGCCCTTCGTGTACCTCGTGCCCTTCGTGCGCCGCTTCGCGTAGCCGCGCGCTCATGCGCTCGTGGCCGACCATCTTCGCGACCAGTTGATCGGCGGGCAAATCGCGCGCGAGATATTCGCCTTCGCGTTCGCCATTGCGCATCACCGTAATGCGATCGGAGATGGCGTAGGTCTGCTCGATAAAGTGCGTGACGAACAGAATCGCGATGCCGGATTGCTTAAGATGTCGAAGTATTTTGAAAAGCTGGGCGACTTCACTGTCGTCGAGACTCGAGGTCGGCTCATCGAGAATCAGCACGCGCGCATCGACCGAGAGCGCTCTGGCGATCGCCACCATTTGCTGCACGGCGATGGGATAGGCATCGAGCGATTTGGTGACGTCGAGCGTCACGTCCAGACGGGCGAGCGCGGATTGTGCGCGCCGTTTGATATCCGGCCAGTCGATCGCGCCGAAGCGCTTTGGCTGCCTGCCCGCGAAGATGTTCTCTGCCACTGACAGGTTCGGGCACAGATTCACCTCCTGATACAGCGTGCGCACGCCGGCTGCTTCGGCCTCCTGTGGCGACGCAAACGCCACGGTCTCGCCGCCGAGCCGGATCGTACCGGCGTCAGGCGCGACCACGCCGGTCAGCACGTTGATCAAGGTGGATTTGCCGGCGCCGTTCTGGCCCATCAGCGTGTGGATCTCGCCCGGAAACAGCCGGAAGTCGACTCGCTGCAGCGCTTTGACACCCGGATACGTCTTGCTGACGCCGGCGGTCGCCAGTATGGGCTCAAGTTCGTTCGAGGCGGTGCCGGCGCTTTTAACTGCGCCACTGGCTGGCGGATTCGGTTCGGAAGCGGGATGCGTCATAGACCTCGCTCGATCGGCGGTGCTTCGGTTCAGCAGGGTCAGTGGAAAAGAGACCGCCCGCTGCCGAAGTAGCTGGGCGGTCAGGCACCGCTGGAGAAACCCTGCAATCTGCCTGTACTGCGCTGTTGTCCTGCTTCTGTCCTATGGAGTGCTTAGTACTTCGCCTTAGTATTTGCGCGTCGGCAGAGTCTGCGCCGCGACGCTCATCGGGAAGACGGTCTCTTCCGTCAGGATGCGCTTGGGCAGCGGCTTGCCTGCCATCACGTCCTTGACCGCCGACATCAGTTGCGGCCCCAGCAGCGGGCTGCATTCGACGTCGACGTTCATCTTGCCCGCGGCCATTGCCTGGAAGCCGCCCTTGGTCGCGTCGAACGAGACGACAGTGATGTCCTTGCCGGGATGCATACCGGCCTCTTCCATCGCCTGGATGGCGCCGAGCGCCATATCGTCGTTATGCGCATAAACTACATTTATTTTATTTCCATAAGTTTTTATAAATGCTTCCATCACCTGCTTGCCGCCGGCAAGCGTGAAGTCGCCGCTTTGCGACGCGATGATCTTGAATTTGGGATCGCTCTTGATCACTTCGATCAAGCCCGAATGCCGGTCGTTGGCAGGCGCCGAGCCGACCGTTCCCTGAAGTTCAGCGATGTTAACGGGGCCTTGATCGTTTTTATAGTGATCTGCAAGCCAATGGCCACCACGGCGCCCCTCTTCCATGAAGTCGGAACCGATCATCGTGACGTATAGCGAGGTGTCTTTCACGTCGATGTTGCGGTCGGTCAGGATCACCGGAATCTTCGCGGCTTTGGCCTCACGCAGCACGGGCTCCCAACCGGATTCGACGACCGGCGAGAACGCGATCACGTCGACCTTCTGCGCGATGTAGGAACGGATCGCCTTGATCTGGTTTTCCTGCTTTTGCTGGGCGTCCGAGAATTTGAGCTTGATCTTCGCGTCCGTGGCCGCGGACTTCACCGACTCGGTGTTGGCGGTTCGCCATGCGCTTTCAGCGCCGACTTGCGCGAAACCGAGCGTGATCTGTTTGTCTTGCGCGTAAGCGCCCGGCGTTGTCAGCGTCAGCGCACCGATGCTCGCGCAAATCGCGAGAGCGCCCAACGCACGACATGCGGCGCGTCGTGTATTCGCCATGACTGTCTCCTGATCGTTGTTGTGTAGGCGATCCATCGAACCGCCCGCCGTTCCGGCATGTCTCGGAGCGTGGATCGTGCTGTAGCGTAGTGTCTGACGCGTTAACCGTCCAATCATATGATTTGCGTTGGCGATACCAATTTCGGTATAGCGGACGGTATCGGCCGTGGCGCCGACATAAGAGTGGCCGCCGTTGTCACGAGAGTAGCGCCGGCCAGGAACCCGCGCCCTCCACATGCTTTTTATGCGCTTAAGTGCTCGACGACCGATTCGTCTAACGGTTCGCCGTGCGCGGCGTCACCCAACGGAATGTCAGATTGATTCGCTCACCGGCGACGCCCGGTTCTTTCGGCACCCGGTGCCGCCAGTCGGCCTGCGTGTTGCCCTTCATCACCAGCAGGCTGCCGCCCTTCAGCGAAAATGACTGAACCGTACCCGTACTGTTGTGCCGCAAATCGAAAGTGCGCGCCACACCCAGGCTGACCGAGGCGATGAGCGGCCGCGCGCCTAGCTCGGGCTCACGGTCCGCGTGCCATCCCATGCTGTCGGTGCCGCTGCGATAGCGATTGATCAGTACGCTGTTAAAGCGGGCGTTGCATGTTGCTTCGGCGGCGGCCTTCAGTTCGGCGACTGTTCGGGTCCACGGTTGGGGCTCATTGCGAATGCCTGAGTAGACATAGATCGCGTCCGGCTCGCCCTGCCAGGCAGTCAGCCGCGGCAGTGGTACGCGCCCGGCGGGAGTGCCTATCATGTCCTGACGCCACTCAACTTCGCCGATGAGGTGAGCCATCGCATGCACCGCTGCTTCAGGCGCGAGCCAGTCGGGATACCAGTCGACGTCGGGTGCCGGAAGGTCATCGAAAAGATCCGTCATGAGATTGCCTGAATGCGATTGCGCACGCTCAGCGTGCTCGTGTTAGAACCTTGGCTATTATGGCGGCAGCGACGGCGCCGCTCACGCATGCGGCTTGCGCTGTACGGTGATCGTCGGGATGGATATGGCGTTCTACGAACATCTGCCGAAACTGTTTCCACACGCCGACGCGCGCAGCTGGTTTGCCGGCAACGACAAGGCAATCGCCGATACCGCTTATCGCAATTCGACACTGCAAGGTGGCTACCTGATTCTCGCGGCGCGCGCTCGTCCTGGACACCGGCGCGATGTCAGGCTTCGACGCGGCCAAGGTCGACGAAGCCTTCTTCGCCGGCACGACGGTGAAGTCGAATTTCCTGATCAATCTGGGCTACGGCGACGCGTCGAAACTGTTTCCCCGCAGCCCGCGCTTCACCTTCGACGAAGCTGCGCGGATCGTCTGAATAGTCTGAACCTGCCGCTGCGTGTTTATGTGAACAACGCCACGTAGAACACCACCACGCCGATCACCGCGCCGATAAAACAAAAACCTTCTTCGGCGTCGTCGCCATTGGAACGCAACCACCCGCCGACGACGCCGAACACCCCGGCAATGCCGAGCGCGACGCATACCATCACGACGTCGAATAACGCACTTCGTCCCAGTTCGGAAAAGTCGATGTCGCGTACGCCGTAGTACAAGCCGACTGCCATCAGCGATATGGCTACCAGCGGCAGCATCACGTGGCTTCCCTCATATCCGACGTGATGCGCGTGATGTGCGTGGCGTGCCCGATTGCCTGATCTGAGCAGTTTCATCATGCGTCTCCTGCCTCACCCTCTTCCGACGATAAACCGAACCGCCACAGAGCCGCGACAACCCTGATATAAGCCGGTTCTCTTCCAGAATAGTCCACGCACGACGACAACTCAAAGGGCGTTTAATTATGCTGAGCGGCCCGCCTGGAAGGGCTTCATACGGTACGACGGATGCTGCGTTGCGGCAATCTCTCGCAGCGACAACAGTGGCCCGGTTCGCGCCCGGGGCGGCCCAATTTGACACGGCCGGCAAGGGATAGCACATGCCAGTAGAATGATCTGGCCGTCAGCGTTTTTCCTGGTTCGAGCTGACGGCCGCCGCTGGTCTTCCAACTGCGCCGGCCCCTTCCCGCCTCTATCCTCTCTATGCGCCGCTCATCGTTTCTTGTTCGCATCATCCTGATTGGCATTCTGCTGCACATTTACGTCGGTTTTCGCCTGATTCCCGATCTGCCGATCAATGCCGCCGGCCGGTGGCTGTGTGCGGTGTGGCTGGTTCTGTCGATCTTTCTGATTCCGCTCGGCATGCTGGCGCGCACGGTCAAACAGCAACCGCTCAGCGACCGGCTAGCGTGGGTCGGCCTGCTGACGATGGGCTTCTTCTCATCGCTGCTGGTGCTGACTTTCGTACGCGACCTTGGTCTGGCTTCGCTGCTGACCGTCGACGCAATCTGGCCGAACACCATCGCGCTGGCGCACTGGCGGACCGGCACGGCTGCAGCCGTGCCAGCGCTCGCACTGCTCTCTACGCTGGTCGGCCTCTTCAACGCGCGGCGCCGCGCCCGGGTCGTGACGATCGAGGTGCCGATCGACGATTTGCCGGCGGCGCTCGACGGCTTCACGATCGTCCAGATCAGCGATATCCACGTCGGCCCGACCATCAAACGCCGTTACGTGGACGCGATCGTCGACGCGGTCAATCGCCTCAAGCCGGACCTGATTGCCGTAACCGGCGATATCGTGGACGGCAGCGTGCCGCAGCTGACCAAACACACGCAGCCGCTGGGGCGGCTCAGCGCGCGTCACGGCGCCTTCCTGGTGACCGGCAATCACGAGTATTACGCCGGTGCGAACGCATGGATCGACGAGTTCCGGCGCCTGGGTCTGAACGTTCTGCTGAACGAGCACGTGATCGTCGATCACGACGGTGCACGCGCCGTGATTGCCGGGGTGACCGATTACTCGGCAGGTCACCATGATCCATTGCACCGCAGCGATCCGGTTGCGGCACTCGCCGGCGCGCCGGGTGACGTGCTGATCAAAGTGCTGCTCGCCCACCAGCCGCGGTCCGCAGAAGCGGCCGCAGCAGCAGGATTCACGTTGCAGTTGTCCGGCCACACGCACGGCGGCCAGTTCTTCCCGTGGAATTTCTTTGTGCGTTTTCAGCAGCCGTTCACGGCGGGTCTCGCGCGTCTGAACGGACTGTGGGTCTACACGAGCCGCGGCACCGGCTACTGGGGGCCGCCGAAGCGCTTGGGCGCGCCCTCGGAAATCACGCGGCTGCGCCTCGTGCCCGGCGAGCCAGACTGAAGCGTCACGTCATATGGCATTGCGCATCATCCGGATATGAACTTTGCCGCCCTGCTTGATCGGCGCGAGGTTGCCAATATCCGTGATATTGAACGAGGCTTCCCCGCCCTGTGCGTCGAGCACGGTAACCGAATGTTTCGCCTGATCCACCGATTTCACGACGCCATCCGCTTGCAGCGTGCTGCTGCCTTCAAACGGCGCGGGCAAGCCAGCGGCGAACGACGCGAGCGGCGCAGCAGCGATCAACGCACCGGCAACGATGCCAAGAGCTTTAACTTTCATACATTCCTTAATTGGGTGAACAGCGGAAAAAAGATGACGTCGCACAGAGCGTTCTGCGAAGCCGTGAGAAGTGCAACGCGGATTGAGCACCAAACCAGACCGGCGCGGCACGACGTGTCCTGAAGTATCCAGACAGTGTGTTTTCCGGGACGGACACCGTCAATATTCGGAGTCCGTATTTATGCAAGGAAGAATCTGGGTTCGCCGCGGAAACGTCCTAAAGGTTGCAAAAAGCAACGTCGCAACCAGACTTCATCCCGGCTTGACTTAACTTTGCAGAGCTGCCTAAAATTCGCCCATCTCATTTAACCGGAATGACGATCTTGGACAGTAGCAGTAGTAGCAGTCGAGCTTCGATTCGCGCGATCGCCTGATCCGCAAGATTTCCGCGTCAGCAGTTTGCCTGTCGCCGTCTTGCCGTGAGGCCAGACGGTGCACGTCGTTTATCCCCTCATACTGCCCATGAAGCGCTGCATGGCTCCATGCCGTACAGATGCTCCATTGCATTGCGCGCCACGAGCCTTTGCTTGCGCGCCTCGTCACGCCTGACACGCACCCGCGTGTCCACGTCCGGATACGTGCTGCTGTCACGCGCAGGATTCACAATGTGCGAAGCGCACACCAACTTTTCTTATCGATGACACTTGAATTCGTCTTGCGGCTCCTTGCCGCTTTCGCCTGCGGCGTCGCCATCGGCCTCGAACGGCAGATGCGGCAGCGCAGTGCCGGCCTGCGCACCATCACGCTGGTCGCCAGCGGCGCGTGCCTGTTCGTTACCCTCGGCGTGCTGACCGGCACCGGCACGGCCGGCATCACGCAGATTGCTGCATATGTCGTGTCCGGCGTCGGTTTTCTCGGCGGCGGCGTGATCATGCGCGACAAAGGTTCCATTCAGGGGATCAACACGGCCGCGACCTTGTGGTGCTCGGCGGCGGTCGGTGTATTGTGCGGCGCAGGCCATTACGGCCCGGCGCTCGCCGGCACCGTGGTCGTACTGCTGACCAACACGCTGCTGCGCGAAGTCAGCCGTACCATCAACGCGACGCCCGTCTCAAACGCAGACCTGGTGCGCGAATACGTGCTGACAGTAGTGTGCCGGGAAGCTGACGAGATTCATATTCGTACAGCCCTGTCCAATTCGATGTATTCAGCACCGCTGTCCTTCCAGAGCCTGACGAGCGAAGACGTCGAAGACGATGCGGGCCGCATTCGCGTCACAGCCACGTTGAAACTGCATCCGAAGGATCAATCTAAACTGGAGCAGATGGCGAGCCGCATCAGCATGGAAAAGAGCGTATCCAGCGTCAGTTGGATCGCTAAAGAAGCGGAGCCGACGCCGGAATGACCGGCCGTCGATAAGCCCCCCATATCTCCACGCATCGTCTACACTTAGCTTGCAATAGATTTAGACAATGTTAATTCCACGTCCTGAATATGGACGGTGCAACAGCCATCGACTAAGCTCTGTCACCGTGAATTTTTCACACTTAACCATGGAGTCTCGATTATGGAACACGGCATCATTGCATGGCTCATCATCGGCGCGATCGCCGGCTGGCTGGCTGGCGTGCTCGTCAAGGGTGGCGGTTTCGGCCTGATCGTCGATATCATCGTCGGGATTGTCGGCGCGTTCATCGGCGGCTGGCTTGCCGGTGTGCTGCATATTTCGCTCGGCGGCGGCTGGATCGGTTCGATCATTACCGCTGTGATCGGCGCGGTCATTCTATTGTTCATTGTCCGGCTCTTCCGACGCGGTACCTGACCATAGCAACTGATGTTGTGCGGCGTCAGGGGCCAATGCCACCTGACGCCGGCCTTACTTAAAGAAGTGCTTCCCCCGCCGGCAACATAGAGCCGGTGTCACGCAGCCGCGTATGCCATGCGAATGCCTGGTCCAACCGATGCGGCGTTTGCCCACCCCATTGCAAGGCGTCCCGATAGTAGTCGCGAAGCAGATCGCGATACAGCGGATGCACGCAGTTCTCGATGATCAGCGTGGCGCGTTCTCGCGGCGCAAGCCCGCGTAGATCGGCGAGCCCCTGCTCCGTCACCACCACATCCACGTCGTGTTCGTTGTGATCGCAATGCGGCACCATCGGCACGACGCTCGAGATCCGGCCGCTCTTTGCCATCGACTTGGTCGCAAAGATCGCACACGACGCATTGCGCGAAAAGTCGCCCGACCCGCCGATACCGTTCATCATGTGCGTGCCGCCTACATGCGTCGAATTCACGTTGCCGTAGATGTCGAATTCCAACGCGGTATTCAATGCGATCAGCCCGAGCCGGCGAATGACTTCAGGATGGTTGCTGACCTCTTGCGGACGCAACACGAGACGGTCGCGATAGCGCTCGAGTTCCCCGAACACCTGCGCCTGGCGCGCGGCCGACAGCGTGATCGACGCACCGGAGGCGAACGTCACCTTACCGGCGTCCATCAGGTCGAAAGTCGAATCCTGCAGCACTTCTGAATAAATTTCGAACGCATCGAACGGCGCATCGACAAAGCCGGCGAGCACCGCATTGGCAATCGTACCGATGCCGGCCTGCAACGGCGGCAGGCTCCTGAGCATGCGCCCGTGCGACACCTCGTGCTGGAAAAATTCGATCAGATGGCCGGCGATCTGCTCGGTCTCCGTATCCGCGGGCAGCACCGTGGACGGACTGTCCGCCATATCGGTAATGACGATCGCGGCGATTTTTTCGAGCGGAATCTCGATAGCCGACGTGCCGACGTGGTCTTGCGGACTAACAATAGGCAGCGGTTCGCGGTGCGGCCTGCGACCCGGGATCCAGATGTCGTGCAGCCCTTCGAGCGCGAGCGGCTGAGCAAGATTGATTTCGACGATGACTTTGTCTGCCAGGATCGCGAAGCTTGCCGAATTGCCAACCGAGGTGGTCGGCACAATGCCGCCGGTTTCGGTGATCGCGGCGGCTTCGATAATGGCGATGTCGAGCTTGCCGAGTTGATTCGCGCGCAGCATCTCGACGGTTTCGGACAGATGCTGATCGACGAACATCACTTCGCCGCGATTGATCGCGTCGCGCAAGGTCTTGTCCACTTGAAACGGCAGACGGCGTGCCAATACGTGCGCCTCGGTCAGCATGCGGTCAACGTCATGACCGAGCGATGCGCCGGTCATCAGCGTAATGCGCAGCGGTTTGCCTTCGTGGCGCGCCCGCTCGGCGAGCGCAACAGGGACAGCCTTGGCGTCGCCCGCGCGCGTAAAGCCGCTGGCGCCGACACGCATGCCGTTCTGAATCAGCAGCGCTGCCTCGGCGGCTGAAGTGATCTTGCCGCGCAGCGCGGCACAACGAATCCGGTCTTCGTACATGAAACTGAGTCTCTCCATAGTCACCAGCCCAGTCTACCGGTGCGCACGTCTGCGGTGTGCTTCGCTCAGTAGCCAGATTGTCGCACCATGCCGCGGCGTCTCGATGGAACGGCGTCGCGGCCAGGTGTCTCGTCACGCACCAAACTCTCGCGTCAGGTCTTGCAGGTACTGCCAGTGTGACGCGCGACGCTGCTTAGCTGCCGAAGTAGATATTGCAGAAACTCATAGGACCGACACATTCTTCAACTTTGGCTTTCGGCGCAACAGCCCGGTCTTCCGCACCGACGCTGTTGGCGCGCGGCGCATTCGCTTGCGCAACTTGCGGCGTCGGGGCGGCGGGGGCAGTTTGTGCGTGAGCAACGGCAGCGGACAAAGAGCAGGCAATCAGGACAATCTTCAACACTTTCATTTTATTCTCCAGTACTTACGGTTACGCCCCGTATGAAGTCCCTTTGGGGGACTGCGTGGCAGTGATGAAACTATATGACTGCCATCTGCGCAGATAAACGGGGCTGCCCGGAAGTGATCTTTCCATCTGGCAGAAGGATCGGATCGCCTGGTGATCGGGCACATCCTTCAGCGCGTGTTGAAGGGCGCGTCTTTGTCGAGCAAGGCTGTGCGAATGAAATGCAGGCAACTGAGGATGCGTTGCAGGTCGTGACGCTTATCACGATCGGTATGAACGGTTTCGAGAACGTCCTGCACCGTCCACGTAGCCGAGCGCACGGATACGAGCGCGCGTTCGAGACCACGTGCGTCCGGCTGCGCGAAGAGCCGGGCGAGGTCAGCGCCGGTGCGCTCGAGGCTGCTGCCCCAGCGCGGGTGGAGTGCCCGCGCGTAGGGCGCGCGAGCCACTTCGTTGCGCAGATCGATCACGGCGTGCCCCACTTCGAGCGTGACCAGCATCCAGCGCAAAGCGTCGCGGCGGCGCCGCGAGCGCCGCGCCAGCAGCAGACGCAGTTGCGAAGTCAGATCGTGCGTGCTCGACTGGAATCGCTGATTGAGTCCTGGCAGTTCGCCCTTGCACGCGAACACGACTTGCGCGCGCAAATCGCCCTTGATTCTCTCCGTGAGCCACGGCATATCGGCCGGAAAAACCACCGCGAAGACGATCGCCGCGAGCAGCAGCGATGCGATGACCGCGATACCGTTGTTGATCAGCAGATCGGGCGCATACGTGACGACGTTGTCCGGTCCGGCGAGCAGGCAGAAGAACACCGCAAAGCCGATGCCGTAACCCGACGCGCGCTTGCGTGTCGCGATGAACGCGCCAAGCGCAAGCACCGGCGCGAGCGACGTGCAAAGCAGCGGAAAACCGTCGATGTTCGGATAGACGTAGCAGGTGAACAGGTAGCCGGTCATGGTCGCCAGCACGGCGCCGACGGCCATCTGCACGGCCATCTTCGAAGCGTTCGGCGCGGTGGACGTCAGCGCGCATCCTAACGCTGCGCCAATAACCGCAAGACCGCCGCTCGGCCAGTCGGTAGCGATCCAGAACCAGCCGACGACTGCGGTCACCACCGCAGTCCTGACAAAGGTGAACGCAACGACGAAGCCGTTCGTCTTGCTGACATAGCGGCTGGTGTTGCGCTGCCGCCCTGCCGGCTTGCGCTGCGCCAGCGAAGCGTAAGTCTCCGAATACCCGATCCATTCGCCGACGAACCGATACAGTAGTTCCGCAGCCGTATCGAAGTCCGCCAGCGATTCAGCGGACGCCGCTTCGAGAGGCCGCCTTGTTGCGCGCACGCGTCGTGGCAGCGTCGCTTGAAAGAGCCGCAGACGGGCGGCCACGCGCGATGCATCGACTTCGGTACCAGGCTGTGGCGCGATGAACGCCGACAGCTCGTGAAAGTACGGCGTGACGGCCTCGACCATCCTTCGCGGCCCGCTTATGCGCAAACGCTTGAGCAGCTGATGCAGCGCATGCAACCGCGCGCATGCGTCCATGAATTCGCCGTTCAGACGACCGAGATGCTGGCTGCGTGAGCGCATCGCGGGGTCTTCGAAGGCGGCAAAAATACGCGTCGCTTCGAAACCGACAATTTCATCGACCAGATCGGCAAAGCGCCGCTCGAACTGCCCACGCTCGAGCCCGCGGCCCAGCACGTCGGCGGCGAACGCAGTAAAATTCGTATATCGAATTTGTAGCGCGCGTCGCAGCGCAAGGCTGGAACGCTGCGGCACGATTAGCGCGCTCACCGCACTCGAACACACGATGCCGACCGCCACTTCCGCCGCGCGCGTTAGCGCGGCCAGAAACAGATCGTGGGGCGCATTGACATTCGGAATGCCGATCAAGGCGGCGGTGTAACCCGCCAGCACAAAGCCATACCACCTGAAATGCCGATAACGGACCGCCGCAGCGATACACGCGCTCACCCAGCAAATCATGCCGAGCATGTACAACTCGGGCTGCTGGACAAACAGCGAGCCGAGCACCAGCGCAGCGACCGTACCTACCGCGGTCCCGAGAATCCGATAGAAACTCTTGGCGAGCACCATGCCGCTGAATGGCTGCATCAGCACGAACACCGTAGTCATCGCGATGCGCGGCTGTTGCAGATCCAGCAGCATTGCAATGCCAAGTGCCAGCAAGCCGGCTGTTACGGTCTTCAGCAGATACAGCCAGATCACACCGTCGCTGCTCGCCCAATCGCGAGTAGCGGCACTGAGCGCTTGCAACATGTCGTTCGACTGCCGACGAGAGTCCACCGTCGGTTTGATCGCATGTTGGCGTTTCATGGAAAAGTAATGCGCCCCGGTTTGTCACTGAAGAAAGCACCGGTGAAGAAACCGCGCACACCGGCAGGCAAGGCGCCGATTGTAGGAGCATGCGTCGCGCGCATTAATAGGACGGGGACGGAACGTCCCTTCCAGAACGAACAACGATGAGTTTTCGCGACAGGCGGACAATATGGCCTCTGCCGTGAAATAGAAGGATCGATGGATACGTTACAAAATATGCGAGTGTTCGTGCGCGTGGTCGAAGCCGGTAGTTTTACCGCCGCCGCGCATTCGCTCAATTCAACGACCGGTGCGATGTCGCGCGCGATCTCTGAGCTCGAAGCTCATTTGCGCACACGTTTACTAAACCGTTCGACGCGGCGCCTTGCGCTCACCACGGCTGGCGAGCGCTACCTGAAGCGCAGTCTGCAGATCCTCGCGGACGTCGATACAGCGGAAGAAGAAGCAAGTTGCGCGCACGAGCGGCCTAGCGGCGCTTTGCGCATGCATAGCTTTGCCAGCATCGGCCAGCATTACGTGCTGCCGGCCATCTCGCGCTATCGCGCGCTTTATCCCGAGGTCACCGTCGAACTCACGCTATCGCAGCGGATGCCTGATCTGTTTGAAGGCAGCAGCGACGTGGCTGTGGTCGGCGCATCGTCTTTGCCGAATTCGGACCTCGTGTCGCTGCTGCTAGGCTCGACATTCAGCATCTTGTGCGCGTCGCCGGCATATGTGCGCGCCCGCGGCACGCCGAAAGAACCTCGCGATCTTGCGCATCACGAATGCCTGATCTTGCATACACCGGCCTTTCCGCCCCATGAATGGGTACTCGACGGGCCTAACGGCAGTGAAACGATGGAGATCAACGGGCCGGTTCAGGTCAATATCGCGGAATCGCTGATCGTGGCGATTCGTGAAGGAATGGGCATCGGCATGGTACCGCTCTATGCAGCGATTGCAGGCTTGCGCGACGGAACGCTGGTGCGTGTGTTGCCGCAGCATACGCTGCAGAAGATGAACATTTACGCGCTGTATCCGTCACGTAAGTTCATCGATGCAAAGACACGGACATGGGTTGAATTTCTGCGTGCGCATCTGCCAAAAGTGATTGCGCGCGACGAAGCTCTGCTCGCGGAAGTCGACCAGGCGCTCGCAGTCAATGACGCGTTGCACGTTCCGGCTCCGGCGGGCGTGATCGCCGATAGAGATAGCCATCCAGGACATTGATCCAGAACGAAAGGACGAAGCGGTGCGCTGGGTTTTCGGCGCATGCGCCTCAGTTGGGAAGGAACTGAGAGAAAGAACCAAGCGTGTTTTCAGTCGCGAAGGTTTTCGGGCCGTAAACGCAGAAACCCCACCTTTGTGGGGTGGGGTTTCTGTTGCTGCAGGGGAGCCTGACGATTACCTACTTTCACACGGGAATCCGCACTATCATCGGCGTGGAGTCGTTTCACGGTCCTGTTCGGGATGGGAAGGGGTGGGACCGACTCGCTATGGTCATCAGGCATGACTTGTTGCCGTACTGCCCTGGGGCAATACAGCCAATCTGGAAGAAGTAGTTTCTGATGATTCAACATCAGGTCATGCGGGCTGTGTTGTTTCCGGCACAACACTGATCTCAACCTGTGTGTTCTGGAGACCCTGCGCGTGGCGCAGGGTGGGGCATCCATAAGTGCCAAAGCACTAACGGCTGCCGACACACACCTGTTATAGGATCAAGCCTTACGGGCAATTAGTATCAGTTAGCTTAACGCATTACTGCGCTTCCACACCTGACCTATCAACGTCCTGGTCTTGAACGACCCTTCAAGGGGCTCGAAGCCCCGGGGATATCTCATCTTAAGGCGAGTTTCCCGCTTAGATGCTTTCAGCGGTTATCTCTTCCGAACATAGCTACCCGGCGATGCCACTGGCGTGACAACCGGTACACCAGAGGTTCGTCCACTCCGGTCCTCTCGTACTAGGAGCAGCCCCCTTCAAATATCCAGCGCCCACGGCAGATAGGGACCAAACTGTCTCACGACGTTTTAAACCCAGCTCACGTACCTCTTTAAATGGCGAACAGCCATACCCTTGGGACCGGCTACAGCCCCAGGATGAGATGAGCCGACATCGAGGTGCCAAACACCGCCGTCGATATGAACTCTTGGGCGGTATCAGCCTGTTATCCCCAGAGTACCTTTTATCCGTTGAGCGATGGCCCTTCCATACAGAACCACCGGATCACTATGACCTGCTTTCGCACCTGCTCGACTTGTCGGTCTCGCAGTTAAGCACGCTTATGCCATTGCACTATCAGCACGATTTCCGACCGTACCTAGCGTACCTTCGTACTCCTCCGTTACACTTTGGGAGGAGACCGCCCCAGTCAAACTGCCTACCATGCACTGTCCCCGACCCGGATCACGGGCCAAGGTTAGAACCTCAAACAAACCAGGGTGGTATTTCAAGGACGGCTCCACGCAGACTGGCGTCCACGCTTCACAGCCTCCCACCTATCCTACACAGACCGGTTCAAAGTCCAATGCAAAGCTACAGTAAAGGTTCATGGGGTCTTTCCGTCTAGCCGCGGGGAGATTGCATCATCACAAACACTTCAACTTCGCTGAGTCTCGGGAGGAGACAGTGTGGCCATCGTTACGCCATTCGTGCAGGTCGGAACTTACCCGACAAGGAATTTCGCTACCTTAGGACCGTTATAGTTACGGCCGCCGTTTACCGGGACTTCAATCAAGAGCTTGCACCCCATCATTTAATCTTCCGGCACCGGGCAGGCGTCACACCCTATACGTCCACTTTCGTGTTTGCAGAGTGCTGTGTTTTTATTAAACAGTCGCAGCCACCAGTTTATTGCAACCCCTTCGCCCTTCTGGCGCAGGCCAGTCAAGCTACAGGGGCGTACCTTATCCCGAAGTTACGGTACCAATTTGCCGAGTTCCTTCTCCCGAGTTCTCTCAAGCGCCTTAGAATACTCATCTCGCCCACCTGTGTCGGTTTGCGGTACGGTCTTGTTAAACTGAAGCTTAGAGGCTTTTCTTGGAACCACTTCCAGTTGCTTCGTGACCTGGATCACTCGTCCCATGCCCTTGAATTGCGCGCCCGGATTTGCCAAAGCGCCTTCTCCAACACAGGAACCGGGACTTCCAACACCCGGACAACCTTCCGCGATCCGTCCCCCCATCGCATTTAACAATGGTGCAGGAATATTAACCTGCTTCCCATCAGCTACGCATTTCTGCCTCGCCTTAGGGGCCGACTCACCCTACGCCGATGAACGTTGCGTAGGAAACCTTGGGCTTACGGCGAGGGGGCCTTTCACCCCCTTTATCGCTACTCATGTCAGCATTCGCACTTCCGATACCTCCAGCGCACTTTTCAATGCACCTTCGCAGGCTTACGGAACGCTCTCCTACCATGCACATTACTGTGCATCCGCAGCTTCGGTATATTGCTTAGCCCCGTTACATCTTCCGCGCAGGACGACTCGATCAGTGAGCTATTACGCTTTCTTTAAAGGATGGCTGCTTCTAAGCCAACCTCCTGACTGTTTTAGCCTTCCCACTTCGTTTCCCACTTAGCAATATTTGGGGACCTTAGCTGGCGGTCTGGGTTGTTTCCCTCTTGACACCGGACGTTAGCACCCGATGTCTGTCTCCCGTGATTGCACTCTTCGGTATTCGGAGTTTGCTATGGCGTAGTAATCCGCAATGGACCCCACAACCATGACAGTGCTCTACCCCCGAAGGTGATACACGAGGCACTACCTAAATAGTTTTCGGAGAGAACCAGCTATTTCCAGGTTTGTTTAGCCTTTCACCCCTATCCACAGCTCATCCCCTAACTTTTCAACGTTAGTGGGTTCGGACCTCCAGTACGTGTTACCGCACCTTCATCCTGGCCATGGATAGATCACCTGGTTTCGGGTCTACACCCAGCGACTGAACGCCCTGTTCGGACTCGCTTTCGCTACGCCTGCCCTAATCGGTTAAGCTTGCCACTGAATGTAAGTCGCTGACCCATTATACAAAAGGTACGCCGTCACCCCTTGCGAGGCTCCGACTGTTTGTATGCATGCGGTTTCAGGATCTGTTTCACTCCCCTCCCGGGGTTCTTTTCGCCTTTCCCTCACGGTACTGGTTCACTATCGGTCGATCACGAGTATTTAGCCTTGGAGGATGGTCCCCCCATCTTCAGACAGGATTTCACGTGTCCCGCCCTACTTGTCGTACACCCAGTTCTTCCTCGCTGTTTTCGTCTACAGGGCTATCACCTGCTATGGCGGCACTTTCCAGAGCCTTCGACTAACAATGAAGATAAAGAGTACAGGCTGGTCCCATTTCGCTCGCCACTACTCTGGGAATCTCGGTTGATTTCTTTTCCTGCGGTTACTTAGATGTTTCAGTTCACCGCGTTCGCTTCGCATAGCCTATGTATTCAGCCATGGATACTCCATACGGAGTGGGTTTCCCCATTCGGATATCGGTGGATCAAAGCTCGTTTGCCAGCTCCCCACCGCTTTTCGCAGGCTACCGCGTCCTTCATCGCCTGTGATCGCCAAGGCATCCACCACATGCACTTGTTCGCTTGACCCTATAACGGGTGTGTCTCCGCCACGCTTGCGCATGACTTCATCACATCGTTACAGGTTGAGTATTCGTGTTGCGCCGTATTCCAAAGCAATCTTTCGATCACTTATAAAATACATTGATACAATCACAACCCTGATTCACCTACTCGGACACCCATCTCTAAGTATCCTTTCGTGAATCTCTTTACTACTTCTTCCTGATTGTTAAAGAACGACAGCCGATATAAAGCTCTGCTTCATATCACTCTGACTGGCTCAATCGCCAATGCCTGTTTCACTACACCGCAAACATCTTTCAATGTTCACCGCAGTAAAACCGGCATTGAGGATTGGTGGAGGATGACGGGATCGAACCGACGACCCCCTGCTTGCAAAGCAGGTGCTCTCCCAGCTGAGCTAATCCCCCAGTCATACACAGATATCACTACCTGTACTCATACCCAGAGGTTTCAGTTGATCAGCCACCGCAGAAACAGTGGTGGGTCTGGATGGATTCGAACCATCGACCCCCGCCTTATCAAGACGGTGCTCTAACCGACTGAGCTACAGACCCCTGAGTCTGTCTTTTTCACAGCCGATAAGCGTGAGCGCTCAACGTTTGACACGTTAGCTCGAGAAAGGAGGTGATCCAGCCGCACCTTCCGATACGGCTACCTTGTTACGACTTCACCCCAGTCATGAATCCTACCGTGGTGACCGTCCTCCTTGCGGTTAGACTAGCCACTTCTGGTAAAACCCACTCCCATGGTGTGACGGGCGGTGTGTACAAGACCCGGGAACGTATTCACCGCGGCATGCTGATCCGCGATTACTAGCGATTCCAGCTTCACGCACTCGAGTTGCAGAGTGCGATCCGGACTACGATCGGTTTTCTGGGATTGGCTCCCCCTCGCGGGTTGGCGACCCTCTGTTCCGACCATTGTATGACGTGTGAAGCCCTACCCATAAGGGCCATGAGGACTTGACGTCATCCCCACCTTCCTCCGGTTTGTCACCGGCAGTCTCCCTGGAGTGCTCTTGCGTAGCAACTAGGGACAAGGGTTGCGCTCGTTGCGGGACTTAACCCAACATCTCACGACACGAGCTGACGACAGCCATGCAGCACCTGTGTTATGGCTCCCTTTCGGGCACTCCCACCTCTCGGCAGGATTCCATACATGTCAAGGGTAGGTAAGGTTTTTCGCGTTGCATCGAATTAATCCACATCATCCACCGCTTGTGCGGGTCCCCGTCAATTCCTTTGAGTTTTAATCTTGCGACCGTACTCCCCAGGCGGTCAACTTCACGCGTTAGCTACGTTACCAAGTCAATGAAGACCCGACAACTAGTTGACATCGTTTAGGGCGTGGACTACCAGGGTATCTAATCCTGTTTGCTCCCCACGCTTTCGTGCATGAGCGTCAGTATTGGCCCAGGGGGCTGCCTTCGCCATCGGTATTCCTCCACATCTCTACGCATTTCACTGCTACACGTGGAATTCTACCCCCCTCTGCCATACTCTAGCCCGCCAGTCACAAATGCAGTTCCCAGGTTAAGCCCGGGGATTTCACATCTGTCTTAGCGGACCGCCTGCGCACGCTTTACGCCCAGTAATTCCGATTAACGCTTGCACCCTACGTATTACCGCGGCTGCTGGCACGTAGTTAGCCGGTGCTTATTCTTCCGGTACCGTCATCCCCCCGGGGTATTAACCCAGAGGTTTTCTTTCCGGACAAAAGTGCTTTACAACCCGAAGGCCTTCTTCACACACGCGGCATTGCTGGATCAGGCTTGCGCCCATTGTCCAAAATTCCCCACTGCTGCCTCCCGTAGGAGTCTGGGCCGTGTCTCAGTCCCAGTGTGGCTGGTCGTCCTCTCAGACCAGCTACAGATCGTCGCCTTGGTAGGCCTTTACCCCACCAACTAGCTAATCTGCCATCGGCCGCCCCTGTAGCGGGAGGTCCGAAGATCCCCCCCTTTCCTCCGTAGAGCGTATGCGGTATTAATCCGGCTTTCGCCGGGCTATCCCCCACTACAGGACACGTTCCGATGTATTACTCACCCGTTCGCCACTCGCCACCAGGATTGCTCCCGTGCTGCCGTTCGACTTGCATGTGTAAGGCATGCCGCCAGCGTTCAATCTGAGCCAGGATCAAACTCTTCAGTTCAAACCTGTTACTGTTTTTCGGTTGTTTTACCAACCGGTCGCTCACTCAACGTACTGACGAATGATCCTCCTGCCGGCGTGAATCCACCCCAGCAGGAAAACCTTTCCTTGATACTAGTGTGAGACTTGATACTTTCGCTTGTCGACAGACCCCGAAGAATCCATCGTCGCGTCGCGCATCAAGCGCCCACACTTATCGGCTGTTAATTTTTAAAGATCGAGTGCGCATTCACCACCAAACCGCCACCGCGCGTCGTCAACCTCACAACCACCCGGCACCGCTTCGTTCTGCGTCGCTGCATCAGCAGCAGAGAAGCGAGATTATGGAGAACTTTCGCTACGTCGTCAACAGGTTTTTTTAACTTCCTGAACCTGCCCGACCTCTCGGAAACCCCCGCCATTACTGGCTCTCCCGCCTCCCGCGCCCCGTTGTCCGAAGCGCGAAAGAGCGAGATTCTAGCGAGCCGGACCGCGGCTTGCAAGCGTTATTTTGATACGTATGGATTGCGCCAGATTTGGCGCGAAGATAGCAAACAAGAACAACAGATTCAGGCAATCACGTGCTTCTGCATCGCTCGCTCAACCACGCCTAAATAGTGATCGAGATCGGGCGTCACGCGGCCCTCTTCTTTTGCGCGATCGTCCCATTTGCGCAGGCGCAATGCGTCTTCGGCGTAGGGCTTCTTCAGGAACATCGCAGCCTCTTCCTCGCTGAAGATGCCGCCTTGCAACGCAAGGCTCCGCACCGAATCGGCCGAGAGCTTGCCGAAATAGGCATTGTCGATCGCACATAGGCAGCGCTTGGCGTCGACGTGCAGCCGGATCGGCTCCAATACCACATCCGACAACACTGGCCGCAAGAACGGCAGCGCAAAATACTGATGTAGATCGTCGATGCCGCGCTCCGTCGGTGTTTCGCCTTGCAGATTCAGCAGATGGCCGAGGTCGTGCAAAAAGGCGGCGGCGACCAGTTCGTCGTGGGCACCCTCTTCTTCCGCCAATGCGCCGCTTTGCAACGCGTGTTCGAGTTGCGTCACCAGCTCGCCGCTATAAGCGAGATTGCCGTATTGCTCGAATAACGAACGGATGTCGCTCAGACTCAATGCCACGCTATTACTCCCACGGTAATGAAAAGGTCTTCAGGTTGGTGAAGCTCTTCATCGCTTCCTGAACGCCTTCTTTATAGCCAAGCCCGGAATCCTTGACGCCGCCGAACGGCGTCAATTCGATCCGGTATCCCGGCACTTCCCATACGTTGACCGTCCCCACGCGCAGTTCATTGATGAAGCGCGTGATCGCGTCCTGCTGGTTCGTGCACACACCGGACGACAACCCGAACGGCGTCCCGTTGCTGATACGAATCGCGTCGTCGAGCGTGTCGAAGGTAATAATCGGCGACACGGGCCCGAAGGTTTCCTCGCGCACGAGCGTCATCGAGGGATCGACGTCGTCGAGCACCGTCGGCGAATAGAGTGCGCCGTTGCGCTGGTTGCCGATTCGCAACCGCGCGCCGCTCGCCACCGCTTCATTGACGCGCGCTTCGAAAAGCTGCGCGGCAGCGGCGTCGATCACGGTGCCCATCAGATTCGAAGCATCGAACGGATCGCCATAGGTCCACGCGCGCGTTTTCTCGACGACCAGGTCCGTGAAATCCGCCGCGATGCCCTTCTGCACCAGCATCCGCTTGACCGCGGTACAGCGCTGCCCGGAGTTCTTATACGAGCCCTGCACGGCAAGCGTCGCCGCGCGTTCGAGGTCGGCGTCTTCGAGCACGATCAGC
Organism: Paraburkholderia sp. IMGN_8; assembly: GCF_038050405.1. Taxonomy (NCBI): domain Bacteria; kingdom Pseudomonadati; phylum Pseudomonadota; class Betaproteobacteria; order Burkholderiales; family Burkholderiaceae; genus Paraburkholderia; species Paraburkholderia sp. IMGN_8. Next base: position 2,447,325 of record NZ_CP150901.1, read on the forward strand.
GGATCGTTGCCGCCCAGTTCCAGCACGACACGCCGGTAGGCCGCTTTCGCGGCAATGTATTTACCGATCGCCACGCCGCCCGTGAAGGTCACGAGCTCGGCCAACGGATGCGTAATCAGTTCATCGGCGATTTCGCGCGGATCGCCGGTCAGCACCTGCAGCATCGGTGCGGGCAAGCCGGCTTCATACAGAATGTCCGCCAGATAGAACGCCGACAACGGCACCTTCTCCGACGGCTTGAGCACAACGCGATTATTCGTCGCGATCGCCGGCGCAATCTTATGCGCGACCTGGTTCATCGGATGGTTGAACGGCGTAATCGCGACGATCACACCCGCCAACGGCTCGCGCTGCGAAAACACACGGCGCTTCTTGCCATGCGGCGTCAGATCGCAGGAGAAGCTCTGCCCGTCGTCGCGCAACGCTTCGATCGACGCGAACTTGAATACATCGGCAACACGGCCGATCTCGTAACGTGAATCCTGCTTCGACAAGCCCGACTCGAGCGAAATCAGATCCGAGGCGGCTTCGGTCCGCTCGCGCAGCAACGCTGCGGCGCGTTCGAGAATCTGCGAACGTTCGTAGCGTGTGAGCTTCGCCTGATACGCGGCGGCATATTCGAACGCGGCGCGCACGTCTTCAATGCTCGCCAGCGGGACGGTGCCCACGCGCGTTCCCGTAAAAGGATCGAACACGTCGAGCATGCGTTCGCGCGTCGCTCGCTCGCCTTTGAGCCGCAGCGCTTCGGTGCGAAATGCCGGATGGTCCTGCAGCATCGCGTTCATGATGCCGCCACATGATTCAAGGCGACATCGAAGATATCGAAGTTGCGCAGCCTCTTATCACTTTTACCGGCTAGCAAAGCCTCGACGCGCCGATTGAACAGCAGCGGCACTTCCTGCTCGGAGATTCCGCCATGCGAGCGCAGCGGCACGGTCAGTCCGGAGAGGTCGTGTTCTTCGCGACGCGTACCGAGCACGACATGTTTAGTGCTCACCACGACGATATCGCCGACGCGGTCGTTCGGCAGCTCGAAGCGCTCGCATGCCGCGCGATTGTCGAGCACCACTTCGATGCCCTGCAAGCCGCCGATCCGCTCGATGACCTGCGCGACGTTGACATCGCGCGGCAGGTAAATCGTCGCAAACGAACCGAGCGCGCCGTGATGCACCACATACGGATCGGTGATCGGCAAGATGACACGTGCTCTGCGAGCGCCGAGCCAATCGTCCATCACGTCCTGCAGATAGATCACGTTGGGCTCGCCGGTCTGCGGATCGTGTTTGGCGTTCATGCCGTGGTCGGCGGTGACGCCGATCACCCAGCCGAGGGCATCGAGCTTCGCAAGATAGCCGTCCATCATCGCGTAGAACGCGTTCGCGCCTTCGGTGCCCGGCGCGCATTTGTGCTGGATGTAATCGGTGGTCGACAGGTACATCAGATCGAGCTTGCGGGTTTCCGCGAGCCGCACACCGGCGGCGAACACGAACTCGGACAGACCGGCGCTATATACGTCCGGGACCGGCAAGCCGACCAGATCGAGCACCTCATCAATGCCGTTTTCCTCGCGCGTCACCTTGTCGGCTTTTTCCGCCGAGAAGCAGATGCCCTTCAGTTGCCAGCCGAGCAGCCGGCGCAGCTTGTCTTTCGCGGTGACCACGGCAACTGCGGCGCCCGCTTCGGCGGCGGCTGCCAGCAACGTGCCGGCGCGCAGATAGGCGGGATCGTTCATCATCACTTCCGCGCCTTCGCCGCCGTTCGCGTCCGGATCCCAGAAGTAATTGCCGCAGATGCCATGTACCGAAGGCGGCACCCCGCAGACGATCGACAAATTGTTGGGGTTGGTGAACGACGGAATCACGCAGTCGCCTTTGAAGGCCGCGCCGCTCTTGAGCATCTTGCCGATGAACGGCGCCACGCCTGCCGCGACGGCGGCTTCGAGGTAATCGTATTCGCAGCCGTCCACGCAGACGACCACAGTAGGCTCAGCCGGGAGCCGGTAGTTACGGCCGTTCACTTCAATACTGCGTTCGCTTAGCGTTGCCATCGTTACCTTCCATGCGTGTCGATCACGCGTGCTTGTAGTCAATCCGCTGCCATCAAACCCTGGCCGGACCTCTGCATTTCACCCAACGCGCCGGCCGGTTCGCACGCCTCATGCGCGCGCTGCCGGCCGCCGTTCACATGCGCGTGCATCAGCGCGGCGGCATGGTCGGCATCGCGCGAGGCCAGCGCGGTCAGAATCGCGCGATGTTCGGCGAGCGAGCGTTCCATCGCGTCGGCACGCACCGCCAGCGCCGCGCGACGAAACAGACTCAATTCGCTCACCAGCCTTCGATATGTCTCGTACAGCTTGACGTTGCCCGAGGCCGCCACGATCGCGTCGTGAAACGCCACATTCCCGCGCGCGTAGGCGTCGTGATCCTGCGCATCGAGCGCGGCGCGCATGGCGTCGAGCCACTCGCGCAGCCCGGCAAGCTGCCGCGCATCGATACTCGAAGCCAGCATCCGGCACGCCGCCTCTTCGAGCACCGCGCGCACCGCGTAAATCTCGTCCGCTTCCGCCAGCGAGACCGTCCGCACGAACACGCCGCGGTTTTTCTCGGTGCGCACAAGGCCGGCTTGCTCCAGCGCGCGAAACGCTTCGCGCACCGGCCCGCGCGATACCTGCAGACGCGCGGCCCAGTCGGCTTCGTTGAGTTTGTCGCCGGGAGCCAGCGCCCCTCCGATGATGTGCCGTTCGATTTCGTCGCGGACTAGCGCCGTCAACGAATGCCTGCGCACAACCTCGATCGAATCGATTGAAGTGGTTTGCATATATTCGGTCATTTTGGCATATTTTGCCACATTGCTATGTGAGATTTATGTGATTTGTGCGGGGGCGCCCCCGTGGCACGCAAACGCAAAAATCAGCAATTGCCCGTCAGTCCAATCGCCGACGCGGGACACGCGCCGCGATCAGCAGCAGCGCAGCAAGCGAGACCAGCAGCAGAATCAGCGACAGCGCGGAGGCCGGCAGGTAATAGCCGCGCTCCACTTGCCCGACGACGACGATCGGCACCGTCGCAAAGCCGGGCGGGTACACGGTCAGCGTCGCGCCGAGTTCGCCGAGCGACAGCGCAAAACCCAGTGCGAGACTGGCACGGATCGCCGGCACCAGTTGCGGCAGCACGACGCGGCGCAACACCATCGACGGCGGCGCCCCCAGGCTTGCCGCGGCTTCGCGCAAGATGGTCAACTCCGGGCGCAACGCGGCAGCCGCGCACCGGTAGCAGAACGGCAGCACCAACGCGAGCTGCACGAACACGACGATCGCCGCCGAACTGGACAGATCGACCGGACGCTTGTGATACGCGATCAACACCGCCAGCCCGAGCACCACGCTCGGCACGCCGTTGGGCATCATGGCGATCGTATCGACGATGGCGCCGAGGCCGCGCCGGTCGCGCCCTTCGAGCGCCAACGCCAGCCACAGACCGAGAATCGTGCCGAGCACGGCGACGCCCATGCCGATTTCGAGGCTGGTGGTCAGCGCGTCGAAGTCGCTCGAGCTGAGCCGCTCGAACCAGCGCATGCTGAAGCCATCCGGCAAGATCGTGCCGGACCAGTGCGCGGCCACGCTGGACAGCGCGACCACCAGCACCGGCAGGACGAACAGCCAGAAGCACAGCAACGCGGCGAAGCCGAGAAACAGGCTGCCCAGTATCCGCACCGCGAGACTGCGGCGCACCGGCCGCGCCTTCTTGTGCATGACCGGCAATACGGTCGGGTCCAGTTCAACGGCCATGGCCCGCTCCTTTCACCTTGCGTCGGTTGACCTGGCGGTACAACGCGTACAGCGACAAAGACATGATCAGCATCACGACCGCGCCGGCGGCGGCGGTCGGCAAGTCGAGATCGACGGTGGCGGAGCTGTAGATCGCGACCGGCAACGTAATCAGGTGGGCGCTGCCGAGCACCAGCAGAATGCCGAACTCGTTGAGCGTCAGCAGAAAACACAGGATCGTGCCGGCGGCGATGCCCGGCCACGCGAGCGGCAGAATCACCTTGTACGCGACCATCCAGCCATGCGCGCCGAGGCTGCGCGCAGCTTCGATCAGACGCATGTCGAGCGTGGCGAACGACGCGAGAGTCGGCCGCACGACGAACGGCGCGTAGAACACCACCTCCGCGAGAATCACGCCGCCGACGCCGAACAGGAAATTGAGCGGCGGCGCCTGCAGATGAAACAGCCGTTGCAAGCCGATGCTGATCGAGCCTTGCGAGCCGTACAGAAAGATCAGCGTGAACGCGACCAGAAACGACGGAAACGCGACGAACAACTCGAGGAAGCGCGTGACCATCCGCGCACCCGGAAACGGCTTGAAGAACAACAGCGACGCCAGCGCGACGCCGAGCAGCGACGCGAGCCCGGCGCTGGCAAACAGTATCCACAGCGTCGTGCCGACCACACCGCGCGTCTCCGGATTGCCGAAGAACGCTGCATAGGCTTGCAGGCTCAAACCGTGCGGCCCCGTCAGGCTCAACAGCACAAGCCGCACGAGCGGATAAATGACGAGCGGTCCGAGCACGACCACCGCGAGGAACAGCAGGTGCCATTGCGCCGCGCGTTCGCGGCGCTTGACCGCTGCCGTATGCGCCGCGGCACTGGCGCTGCGGCGGGCGTCGGCGTCGGCCGCGCTGAGCGAATTGGGCGTATCAGGGGTTAATAAGGACAACATCGTCTGCCTCATAACGCAGGGAAACACGCGCGCCCTTCTCCGGCATCATGCCTTGGCCGCGCTGCATGGTGACCAGCACGGGCTCGTTGGGCATCGCGTCGAGCACGACCGACACTGACAACACCGCGCCGTACCACTCGACCGACGCGATCGCGCCATGCAACTGGCCTTCGCCGAGCGGCACGATACGCAGCGCTTCCGGACGCAGACAGGCCACGCGCTCACGCTCGTTGTAGCGCGCATCCCCCATGCTGAACGCGACCTGCGACGGCAGCAGATTGGCCGCGCCCAGATAGCGCGCGACGAACGCGTCATTCGGCGTGTCGTACAACTGCTGCGGGGTGCCGAGCTGCGCGATGCGGCCTTCGCGCATCAGCAGCGTGCGGTCGGACAGCACCAGGGCGTCGTCTTGATCGTGCGTCACGCAGACGATCGTCAGATTCGGCAAGCGCTCGTGCAGCGCCTTCAATTCGGAACGCACCGACGCGCGCAGATTGGCGTCGAGTGCGGAAAGAGGTTCGTCGAGCAAGAGGACGTCAGGCTCGATCACCAGCGCGCGCGCCAGCGCCACGCGCTGCTGCATGCCGCCTGACAACTGCGCGGGCATGACATGCCCGGAATCGCCCAGTTGCACGAGCTTGAGTGCATCGGCGACACGGCGCGCCACGTCTTTGGATGGCGTGCGGCGCGCGCGCAATCCGAAGGCCACGTTGTCGAACACCGACAGATGCGGGAACAGCGCATAGCTCTGGAACAACAAGCCGAGATTGCGCTTATGAGGCGGCACATGGGTGAGGTCGTGACCGGCGACCGTCAGTGTGCCGGCCAGACCGTCCGCTTCGATGAACCCGGCGATGAAACGCAACAACGTCGTCTTGCCGCAACCGCTGCGGCCGAGCACGGTCAGCAATTCGCCGCGCTCGATGGTCAGCGACAGATCGTCGAGCACCATGCGAGAACCGAAGCGCACAGTCAGATGGTCGATCTGCACGCCGCCTGGCGTGTTCGAACGCGCGGTTTCGAGCGCGTCCGGTGAGGCGCCGAGCGCGCCGGGGTGAGCAAGACTGGCCGTATTCACCGGGTTCATCCTCCAGCTGGATTAATGCTGATGCGGCGCCTCGCACGATACCTGGAGGCGCCGCCTGATTCGACTGCTAATTGCAACTCGCTGCGTGCGGCTTACTTTGGCTTGACGACTTCGATCTGCTTGCCCGACGAACCGATCACGTCGCTCTTCCAGCGCGCGGTCCAGTCAGCCTTCTTCGCCATCACCTGGGTCCAGTCCACCGGAATCAGCTTCACGCCCGCAATAGCCTGCTTGACGGCTTCGCCGTTCTTGCCGGCGAGCGGCACGTCGGTGCGGCCCGGGATGCCGAAGATGTCCGGCACCTTGGCTTGCACTTCGGTCGACATCAGATAGTCGATCAGCTTCTTGCCTTCAGCCTGGTTCGGACCGTTCTTGATCAGGCCGATCGCGTACGGCAACTGGAACGTAGTCGGCTGGCCGCCGGCGCCGGCTGCGAGGAAGATCGGCTTGAGCGACAGGCCGCCGTTCGCGGCATCGTCGAGATCCATTTGCAGGTCGCCGTTGGCGAACGCGATTTCGTTACGTGAAAGCAGCACGTCGAGGTAGCCGGTGCCCTTGGTGTGGAACTTGGCGCTCTCTTCGAGCTTCTTCAGATAATCGAACGCCTTGTCCTCGCCCATCAGCGACGTGGTCAGAATGATCACCGCCATCCCGTCGCCCGCCGTGGCCGGGTTCGAGTAGGCAACCTTGCCGGAGAAGTCCGGGTGTAGCAGGTCAGCGAAAGTCTTCGGCTGGGTCTTGGTGACTTCCGGGTTGATCGCGAACGAGAAATAGTTGTTCACGAAGGTCGCCCACGCACCGTTCGGCGCCTTGGCGATCGCCGGCACGTTCTTGTAGTTGGCGCTCTGATAAGCCTGCAGCAGGCCGCTTTGGTCGGCTTGCTGAATGAAAGGCGGCAGCGTGACGATCACGTCGGCCTTCGGCTGATCCTTTTCGATGGTGGCGCGGTTCACCACTTCGCCGCTACCCGCCGTGACGATGTTGACCTTCACGCCTTCCTTCTTTTCGAAGGCCGGCAGCACATCTTTATAGAGGTTTTCGAGGCCGTCTGCGGTGTACAGCACCACTGCGTCGGCCGCCTGGGCCGGCATGGCCGCGCCGCCGAACGCTGCCGCGGCGACCAGCGCCGGCAGCAGTTTGCGTACGAGGCCAGCAGTTGCGTGAAGGGAATTCGTCTTTGTCATGTCGCTCTCTCCGAAAGGCAAAAAACCAGACGGTCGGGAAACCCCGATACCTGTTGTGATTGAACGGCGGTAGCGCCGCGCCGCTTGCGTATTGCCCGCAGCCAGTTGTCGTGCAAATTCACACGATTGCAGATTGCCGACAACTTTGCCGCGTCTTCTCCAGCCTGACTTACAGCCCACCTATGACAGTCGCGCTGCCTGCCATGCCTGAATGGGCACAGCAAGAATCACAGGTTTCCATGACAACGCCATGACTATTCTGTCGAATTCCAAAAAATGACACAATACGCCAATAATATCCAAATCAAACTTTTCGCCGCCTTACTTGGGCAACGTGTATTCATCTGATAAAGGAGGCCGTGTGATCCTTGGAAACAACCCAGTCCTGCTGACCCCGGGACCGCTCACCACTTCGCCCCAAACGCGCGAGGCGATGCTGCGCGATTGGGGTTCGTGGGACGCCGCGTTCAACCGCATGACCCATAGCGTGTGTGCCGACCTCGTGAAAATCGTACATGGCGATCATGACTATGTATGCGTACCGCTTCAAGGCAGCGGCACATTTGCGGTCGAGGCGGCGATCGGCACGCTGGTACCGCGTCAAGGCTGTGTGCTGGTGCCGAACAACGGCGCGTATTGCGCCCGCCTGATCAGGATATTGCAGCGGATGGGGATTGCTTATGTCGAGTTGGCGCTGCGCGAAGACGAACCGGTCAGCGCCGCCGCCATCGAAGACGCCTTCAATCGCGACTCGCGCATTACTCACGTTGCGCAAGTGCATCTGGAGACGAGCGCCGGCCTGCTCAATCCGCTCGACGATATCGCCGCGGTATGTCAGCGGCACGGCAAGAGCCTGATTGTCGACGCGATGAGTTCGTTCGGCGCGCTGCCGATCGATCTGCGGCGCGGTGGCATCGACGCGTTGATCTCGGCGAGCGGCAAGTGCCTCGAAGGCGTGCCGGGAATGGGTTTCGTGATTGTGCGGCGCAGCGTGCTGGAACGGAGCGAAGGCCGTTCGCCGTCACTGGCGCTCGATCTGCACGATCAGTACGTCTACATGCAGAAGACGACGCAATGGCGTTTCACGCCACCCACTCACGTGGTCGCCGCATTGCGCGCCGCGCTCGATCAGTTCATCGCGGAAGGTGGCCAGCCCGCGCGCGGCACACGCTACGCGCTCAATTGCGCGGCTTTGGTAAGCGGGATGAAGGCGCTCGGCTTCGAGCCGTTCCTGAAGCCTGAAGTGCAGGCGCCGGTGATCGTCACGTTCCACGCGCCGCGCGACCCTGCGTGGAATTTCGCCGATTTCTACGCCGCGGTGCGCGAGGCCGGTTACGTGCTGTATCCGGGCAAGCTGACGCAAGTGGAAACGTTTCGCGTCGGCTGCATCGGCGCGATCGATGCAAACGAACTGCATAACGCGGTGGCCGCGATCGGCCGTACGCTCGAACGGTTCGGCATCCGCGTGAAGTAGCGGTCAGTAGCAGGTCAACCGCTCAGGCAATCAGGATTTCCGGACCGTGCGCCGTAATCGCTTTGCCGAGCGCACGCTCCGGCGCCAGCTCGGTGACCAGATAGCGCGCCGATTCGATACCGTTGATGCGCACCGGCGTCACACGCCCGAACTTCGAATGGTCGGCAACGATGACCACCGTGTCGGCGGCGGCGATCATCCGGCTGCGCACTTCGGCGGCCATCCGGCTGTAGTCGGTCAGGTAGCCGTCCGGCGAGATGCCGCCCGCGCCGATGAAAGCGAAGTCCGTGTGGTACTGCGTGAGTTGATGAACGGTGTCGAGGCCGAAGGTGGCATCTTCGATATCCGACAGTTCGCCGCCGAGCAGCGTCACACGGTTGTCGTTGCGGCGGCCGAGCAGCAGCGCGATGCGCCAGTCGTTCGTGTACACCGACAACCGATGCCGGTCAAGCAACGCACGCGCCACCGCTTGCGTGGTGCTGCCCGAATCGATGATGAGCGATGCGCCGTCCGGCACGAACTCGGCCGCGCGTTCGCCGATCGCCCGCTTGGCGCCGGCGTTGGCGGCTTCGCGCGTATCGAGGTCGGGCTCGCGCCGGTCGCTCGACAGCGCGCCGCCGTGGGTCGTAACCAACAGACCGCGCCCGGCCAGCGCGTTCAGATCGCGGCGGATCGTTTCGCGCGACACGTTCAATTCGCGGACCAGCTCGGCCACTGAGAGCGCGCCGGTTTTGGCAACTTGCGCCAGGATGTATTGGTGACGTTGTTCTGCGAGCATCTATTGAGGGCCGGGAGCCGGCACGCTTGGGTTTCGCCACGATTGGAGAAGGCCGGCGTATTGTATTACGCGTGGCGCGGGGATGCTCCCATTGACGCGCTTCCCTGCTAACCTGAACGCCCTTGGCCGCGTGTCGACGTCACGCGGCCGCCAATAGAACCGCCGATGCCGCCACTGTTTCGCCGCTTACTGTTGCTGTTCCACGCGCTGCGTTATGGCGCGCGCCTGATCTGGCTCGCCGCCCCGTCCGATCACAAACTGCACTGGATGATCGAACTGGTCAGCCGTGTGCACGCATCCGGGCGCAGCCGCGAGAGCCTGCATGGCCTACTGCCGGCGCTCGGTCCATTGGCGAGCAGCTTCGCACAGACGTTGGCCGAACGTCCCGAACTGGCGACAGGCACCTTGCACGAGGCCATCGACGCGATCGATCACCTCGAAACTCCGCTTCCGCCCAAGGAATCCGAGCAGGCCTTGACGCGCGCGTTCGGTCGGCCGCTAACCACGATCTTCAGTGCGGTCGATCTGGTGCCGGTGCGCGGCGGCTTTGCCGAACAGACGCATCTTGCGCGGCTCGCGGTGCCGGTCAACGGTCATAGCGAAGTGTCCGTCAAACTGGTGCGCGCCGATCTGTTGCAACAGATCGGCGACGAACTCGCGCTTTTGCGCTGGGTCGCGCGCTGGCTGGAAAAGTTCTCCGGCACCGCACGCCGGCTGCAACTGCGCGCGCTAGCCCAAACGTTTTCCGACGACATCCTGCGCCGCTTCGACCTGCGCGCCGAGGCCGCCAACCTGAGCCAGACCGGCCATCATTTCGACGGCGACACGCGCATTGCCGTGCCGGCCGTGATCTGGGACCTGTGCACCAATGAAACGCTGACGATGCAGCGCATCAGCACCTTGCCGGCCAGCGATCTGCCCGGTCTGCAAGCGCACCGCATCAAACTTGCGCCGCTCGCCGCGCATATCGTCGAGGTGGTGACCGAACAGGCTTTCGAGCACGGCTTCTTTCACGCGACCCTCGACTCGCGCCGGGTACGCGTGAGCGTCGAGCCGGACACGCTGGGGCGCCTCGTGCTCGCCGAATTTTCGATCATGTCGAGTCTATCGACCGAGGAGCGCGAGTTCTTCGTGCATGGCGCGACCGCCCTGTTCGACCAGGATTACGGCAGGCTTGCCGAACTGCATCGCGACGCCGGGCACGTGCCCCACGACACGCGCGCCGAAATGCTCGAAGCGGAACTGCGCACCCGCGCGGAAGCGCATTTCGCGGCCGCTCCCGAAGACCGCTCGGCGGGCGCGCTGTTTCATCATCTGCTGCACGCGGTGCAACCGTTCGACGGCGCCGTGTCCGGGCGCCTCGCCACCGCGCAGCGCTCGTTCCAGCAGGCGGAAATGCTGGCGCGCGCGCTGCATCCGGGCGTCGATACGTGGAATATCACGCGCAGTGTGCTGGCCGGCATCGCGCGGCGCGACCTCGATCATCGCGGCTGGATCAAGCGCATTTCGCGCGAACTGCCGCATCTGGCGCATATGCTGCCGCGCGTGCCGCAACTCGCCGTTCGATACCTGCAGCACGAGCATGATCGCGCTCGCACGCCGCGGCAGAATACTCAGTTGATGGAGGAACTCGGCCGCGAATATCGGCGCACGCGCGTGTTGTTGTGGGCGTGCGCGGTATGCGGCGGCGTGCTCGGCGCGGGTACGGTGCTGTTGCTGATGTGGTGAACCTGCGGCGGCAGGTGGCTTAAGCGTACGCCGGCGATTGCAGCTTCGAACAAGACGCGCTTCGCGCGCCTCGGCAAGATGGCGGACTTTCGCATTCCCACCGCCGAAGCTCGATGCTCGCTACCTTTGCCGCCGCCGTGTTCGTCGTGTTGTGGTCGACTGGTTTCGTGGTCGCCCGGGCGATCACTCCGTATGCCGATCCCAATCTGTTTCTGCTTGCGCGCTTTGGCGGCACCGCGTTGCTGTTCGCATTGGCCGCGTTGCTCGCCCGCGCCGCATGGCCGACCGGCCGCGCTCTCGGCAAGCATCTGGTGGCGGGCGCGCTGCTGCAAGGCGTCTATCTCGGCGCAGGCTATTGGGCGGTCGCGCAGGGCTTGAGCGCCGGCGTGATGGCCTTGCTCGGCGCGCTACAGCCGCTGGCGACGGCAGCCGTCGCCGCGCCGCTGTTCGGCGAGCGGCTCTCGCGGCGCGGCTGGGCAGGAATGGCGCTCGGCCTCGTCGGGGTCGCGCTGGTCCTCGAACCGAAACTGGCCGCCGCCACGCCGCCGACGCCGCATGGCGACGCGCCGCCCTGGCTGGTGGTGCTCGTCTCGATTCTCGCGGTCGGCGCGATTACCGCGGGCACGCTGTTTCAGAAGACTTCGCTCGCGAAGGCCGACATTCGCAGCGCAAGCGCGGTGCAGAATTTCGGTGCGGCGCTTGTCGCGGTGATTTTTGCGCTCTCGCTCGGCGAGCATCGCTGGATTGCTTCGCGGACGCTGTGGACCTCGCTGGCGTGGGGCATCGTGATGCTGTCCGGCATCGGCGTGACTTTGCTGGTGTGGATGGTCCGGCGCGGAGACGCCGCGCGCGCCACCGCGCTCGTGTTTCTGGCGCCGCCGCTGGCTGCGCTCGAGGGTTATCTCGGCTTCGGTGAAACGCTGCTGCCGGTACAGATCGCCGGTTTTGCAGTGGCGCTGGCGGGTGTGTTGCTGGCGCGCTCGTGAGCCGTTGAGTGACGTACGGGCCGTTCTCCGTTGGTCGCCTCTCGCCCTTCCACCCTCTCACAAGATCGACACGTTCGATACTCGCGCGATACCCGCTAATTAGTCTGCCGTGTCCGCGCCGGCCGGCACTTTTGCTCGCGCCTTGGTGCCGGGTCCCGGCGCCCACGCCGGGCGATTTTTGCGCCCCGAATCCACCACGACGACGTAGCGCCCCGCCCACGGCGTCACCTGGCGATCGCTTTTCAACACCCACAGCGATTTGCCGGACGCGACCAACTCCATATATTCGGCGTCGAGAATACCGTAATGATCGAGGAACGCGTTGAGCGACGCGGGAATGCGCACGCTGCCCTTCGAATGGCGAATGCCGAGCAGCGGCTCGAGCCGGTCGGGGTCGGTTGCATGCATCTGGAAGCGCATCTGCGACATACCGCCCTTACCCCAGCCGCGCTCGCCTTGCGCCCAGCCGAGATCGAAGATCCTCATATCGCGCTTGCCATAGCCGCGGATGTGGTTCTCGTTCGTCGTGCCTTCGGAGCGGAAGTCCATGTTGGCGGGAGTATGTTCGAACACGCCAAGCGGCGTGATGAAGTGATCGTACTCGCCGGGCCGGCCGGTCGCGACGAGCGACGCGCCGATCATCTGCCAGGTATCGGACGGAGTCGCGCGAAAGTAGATGAACAGCACCTGCACGTTGGCGTTGCGATCGACCAGCACGACATACTCGCCCGACAGGTTGCCGAGGACCTTCTCCCCGAGCGCCGTTTGCAGACGGTCGGCGTAGGCGCGCTGCTCCGCGGCCGGCACTTTCAGCCGACGGGCGACCTCTTGAGCGAACACGCCCCGAAACAGTAACGCCCGGCGCGGGTCGACCACGCCGACCGCATCAGACGCGACAATATCAGACGCGTCGATCCGCGGCGCCGGACGGTCCGCCGGCGCGGGGGCCGCGATTGCGATGCTGCATGACAAGGCGCAGAAGAAGGCGCTCACGGCGCGCGTCAGATAGCGCATCAAATAAGCTACGCGCGGAGAACGCGGCGCATAGGGTGAAGATGGCATACAGGCCACTTCGTGCCGACGATCTACCGAAGCGGAAGTCATGCGGTCCGGAACAGGCTGGCCAGGCCGATTAGGGTAGTTCATCGCGAATTTGAGCAAACCTGCTTATTATTGACTGCCCGCCAGCTCATGCGGCGTACGGATACTCGACGATATTACTAAGCACATCGCAATCTGTCGATGAAGAATCGGCCGGCTTATCAAAATCGCCATAATATTCGTCCATTTTTGACGATTCTCAAACCGATTTAACGGCACATAACAAACTGTATTTAAGGCCGATATTGACAATAAACCCGATACTGATGTGTCACAGCATGCCGGCTGAACCGGCACGCTTATGGCTACGCCGCTCGCGCATTTCGCATGCAAGCGCACATCGTTTGACTTTGACACAATCCTAAATGGAGGAAGAAGAAATCATGGCGCAACAAGACCCAAGCGCACGCCAGGCACGCATCGCCGCGGAAATGCACGTCGGCGCGGACTTCGACGCTGCGCAGGAAATCGAGCGCCGCATCGTCTTTCTGGCGAACTATCTGCGCAGCAACGGCCTGAAAACCTATGTGCTCGGAATTAGCGGCGGTGTCGACTCCACAACAGCCGGGCGCCTCGCGCAACTCGCGGTCGAACGGTTGCGCGCCGAACATTATGACGCCCGCTTTGTCGCAATACGCCTGCCCTACGGCATTCAAAAAGATGAGGCCGACGCGCAGCAGGCATTGCAGTTCATTCTCGCGGATGAAAATCTCACCGTCGACATCAAACCAGCTGCCGATGCGATGCTTGCCGCGCTGAACACGAGCGGCGTGCTGTTTCCCGACGACTCGCAGCAGGATTTCGTTCACGGCAACATCAAGGCCCGCCAACGGATGATTGCGCAGTACGCGGTGGCGGGCGCACGGGCCGGCGTAGTGATCGGCACCGACCATGCGGCCGAATCGGTCATGGGTTTTTTCACGAAGTTCGGCGACGGCGGCGCCGACGTGCTGCCGCTCGCCGGTCTGACCAAGCGTCGCGTGCGCGCGCTGGCCGGCGCGCTAGGCGCCGCCGAAGCACTGGCGCACAAAGTGCCGACCGCCGACCTCGAAATGTTGCGTCCGCAACGGCCGGACGAAGACGCATATGGCATTCCGTACGACGATATCGACGACTTTCTGGAAGGCAAACCGGTGAGCGATGCCGCGCGCGAAACGATTATGCGTTTTTATGACGTCACACAGCACAAGCGCGCGTTGCCCTACACGCCGTTCGATTGGCCGGTGCAGACAGGCGGGGCATGAGAGAAGAAATGTGACAAACTGGGTGCGCTTGTCACGCGCACCTGGTTCGAGAAAGGCGGCAGCGGCTATTCAGTTCGCGGTGGGCGGTTCGTCGCTGAACAGATCGGCGCTCGCCTCGAGCGCCAGACCGCCCAAATGCTTGCCGTGAATCTGCCGCGCGATCACTTCGCCCACATACGGCACTTGCGCGTCCAGTTCGACGGTGGCGTACGCGCCGGGTTTGCCGGCGTCGACCACATCGACATGTTTCGCGTAATGGCCAAGCTCGCGCTTGAGGAATTCCCGTACTTCCTGCTCGCTGCACGATTCCGCGATGTTGCGCACGATCAGGTTCATGCCGGCTACCCTCGGTGCGCGCGGCGGTCCGCACCGCGGCCAGCGGTATGCACGCGCACCGGTCGCAACGCCGCACGCTGTTTTGCCTGAGTTGCGGCGAGTTGGCGGATAAATGCAGCGCCGGCGGCACCCAATGCGGCCAACGACAGATAGAAGGCAACCATTTAAATCTCCCCTTCGAATTTCGTCCTGTTTTCAGGATAGCCACAATCGACAGCAAAAGCGATGCGACACAATGTCGTGAAAACGACTTAAAACATCCGTTAATGCACTGTACCTGAATAAGCACCGGCAAAAATACAAAACAAATGCATATTCAGCGGTAGAGGCCCGGCGCGAGTGCCGAACGTCGATACCGGATGCACAAACCGAGCCGTGCCACGCGTCGAAACAGCCATCCTGCGGGGGACGGGCGTCGTGCGCAGCGGCGCCCAGCCTCATGGCGCGCTTTCGCGTTCCGAGCCGGTGGCGACATCGAGACGGCTCACGTCGCAAGACGTCTGACTGAAGCCCGAATAAACCACGGACCAATTGCCGACAATTGCAGCTTGCGCTTCCGCGAGGCTCAGTTTGCCCTCGCAGACGCAGCGCTTGAGCATGACCGCCGCGCGTGCCTTGCGGCGCTCACCCTGCTGGCCTGCCCATGGCAAAAGATTGAGATTGGAAGGTGCGTCCGGCGAGCCGCCGAGCTCGATCGGCACGCGCCGATCGAGCGCGAAGGCCACACCGCTGTCGGCATCGATGCCGCGCGCGGCGAGCATTCTGTCCTTGTGCGCCATGAGTTCGTCGAACGGAGGCGCGACAGTATCCGCATAGCCGGGGCGGCAAATGGTTTCGCCTACCGATTGCTGCGTGACGCGCTCGTCGAGCATCGCGGCATCCTGGGCACGGGCTTCGCCGATACGCAAAGCGAGTACCGCGGTGAAGCCGAGCGCGACCGCTAAGCGCCTTCGGCGTGTAAGACGCGCGGGGCCGCACTGACGCTCGAGCGTCGACGGAATTGCCTCATACGTACTGTTGGTTGCGCCGCCGCGATGGTTGCTGCGACGCCTGTCTACAATGGCTGCGTTCATTCGTCGGCGCGCCGGGAAACGGCGCGCAATAGTTCAATTCGCAGGTCAATTAAAACATATTCAATATAAGACTGTAAAAAATGCCCTGCTCGCTCGCACCGTGAAGCGCGCGCTGCAGGGCGTTCAAAGACTCAGGTTCGCGGCTTGTCTGGCACGAATGCATTTCACAACACCGCTCCCACGCACCGGATAGCGACGACGTACCCGGCGCGAGCCGCTCACCCGCCGGCCGGCCGGGCAACGCGAGCCTGCAATGCGCGGATGCGGAACAGCGCCTGGCTATTGGACACCGTCGCGTCGTACATTTTCGCGAGATCCGCTTTAAGCGCGGTTCGCGATCCGCCGTCGAGATAGACCATGTGACCCGACGGATAAAAGCGCGCCGACAGGTTTTGCCGGACCTGCTGACTGAGAAGCGGCATCTGCTGCAGGTCCAGCACCGTCTGATAGAACGGCGTGACGAAATCGAAAAAACCGTTCGCCGATAAAACCTTCAGATCGGGATTGAGCGCCATCACTGCGGCGAGGTCGCCGGCGGTGTACAGAATCACGTTGCCGTTCGCGTCGAGACCCTTCTGCGCGCCGGTCGGGTCGATGTGGCCGAAGTCCCAGAACTTGAACGCCTGATCGTTGAGGTCGGTGAACGACGAATTCGACGTGTATTTCAACTGCTCGTTCAGATACACGTTCCACATGGTCGTGTAGACGCCGGAGACGGCCGTCATGGTCGGATCGTTGCCGCCGGAGTTCGGATCGATCATGCCGGCGATGCCGGTGTCGATCGCCGTCACCCGCCCGTCATACGCGCCGAGCGCGAGGCCTTGCGATTTCAGGAGCGTGGTCAGGAACAGCGAATTGCTGCGGCTGTCATACGACGCAATATCGAGGCTCCAGGCGAGCAAGGTGGTGGTGTCGATGCCGGTGTATTCGCTGAGCTTTTCGACCGTTGCCGAATCGGTAGTCGGAAACTTGCGCAGCGCCGCCAGATAGTCGGTGCGGGCGAACTGCGCCACTTCTTCGGCGAACGTGCCGAGATCGGTAGGCCGCGGCGCGATGCCGAGCTTCTTGTGATACCACGCGTCCGCAGCCGCAGTGGGCAACGCGCCGACCGGATTGCCCGACTGCGTGTAATCGAGAATCGACGATTGCAGCGTGATGCCGTTCAGATCGACGCCGTCTTCATGCAGCCGGTACGCCAGCACGCAACTGCGCGCGGTGCCGTACGATTCGCCGAACAGATACTTCGGCGAATTCCAGCGATTGTTCTTCGTCAGAAACCGCTTGATGAACTGCTTGATCGAGTCCGCGTCCTGGTCGACGCCCCAGAAGTCGCGGTTCTTCTTCGGCGCGATGGCCGCCGAGTAGCCGGTGCCGACCGGGTTGATGAACACGAGGTCGCTCTTGTCGAGCAGGCTGTCCGGGTTGTCTTCCATCGAGTACGGCGCGGGCGGCGTAAAGCTCGGCATCGACGTCTTGATGCGGCGCGGCGCGAACGAGCCGAGCAACACGAACACCGCCGACGAACCCGGCCCGCCGTTATAGAAGAAAGTCACCGGGCGGGTTTCCTCCTTCTGGTTGTCCTGCGTGAACGCAACGTAGAACATCCTGGCTTCCGGCTGCGAACTGCTCGGATCGACAATCACGAGGTGACCGGCAGTCGCCGTGTAGTTGATCTTGTGCCCGCCGATTGTGACCGAATGGTGCGTGATCGCGGCTGTTTCAGCGGTTTCGGTGACGGAATCGTCCGGCCCGTTGCCATAGGCGACCGGATCGAAAAATGGCTGGTCGCCGGCGTTGGGCGGCGCGCTCGCCGCAGCTGGCGCGGGCGCCGCATGAGAATTGTGTGACGACGGCGGACTAACGGAAGCTGACTCGGTGTTTGTCATGATCGCTCCATGGATTCGTTAACGTCTCGTTAACGTCGTTGACGTCTTGTGTTGTCTTATCTCGTGTGCCTCTTGAAATGCACCCGTAACGCTTGCTGGCCGACACGGCGCACATCGCTCGTTGTTACCGGGCGTGGACGGCTCGCAACCACCTGAGCGGGCCACCACCCTACCACTGCCCGAGCCGATCCGCCGCTCACCAGACTATAGTGCTGCCGCCACCTTCTGACCATTGGGACTGCCGAGTCCCGTGCACGCGTCCCAGCCTACCGACGCGGCAAAACTGCCGTTGTTGCCTTGCGTGATGTCGTTGCAGGCATCCGTGGCCTTATACAGCTTCGGGTTGATGAAACCGGCTGGTTGTCCTTTCGCCGCATTGATGCGCGCAATCAGCGCCGCCCACAGCGGCGCGACCGCACTCGTGCCGCCGACCACCGTTTGCGTGCCGTCGATCAGGACGCTGTAGCCGGTGGCAGGAGATGCGTCGCCGGCGACGTCCGGCACGCCGCGCCCGCTGAGCGGCGTCTTGCTGCCGTCAGAACTCGTCGACGATAAGCCTCCTTGCCACACCGGCACCGGAAACGCCTGGCTCACGCCACCGCCGCCCGCACCGCCACCGGGGCCGTCGTTCCACACCACTTCGCGCGAGATCGACGTGCTCGACGCGGTCACGCTCGTACCGCCGCACGCCAGCACATAAGGGCTCGACGCCGGGAAGTCGACGTGATCGCCGCCGCCCAGGCCGTCGCTCGAGCCGCTGTCGCCCGACGCGGCGCACACGGTCACGCCGAGCGTCGCCGCCGCCTGCAGCACGCTGTTGAAAGCCTGCAGCGACTGGCTGGTCCAATTCGACTCGGGCCCGCCCCAGCTGATCGAGATCACCGAGGGCTTATTGGTCGTGTCGTGCACCGCGCGGCTCACCGCGTCGATGAAACCGGCATCGCTGTTCTGCGTGAAATACACCGCGATCGTCGCGCCCGGCGCAATCGCGCCGACGATTTCGATGTCGAGCGTGACCTCGCCGTCCGGGCCGCTTGGGTCGCCGGTCGGCTGGTTGCTGCCCTGGTCGACGCCGACCGGCTTGACCGTCGGCGAGTGGACGCCGAGGCTCGCGAAATAGCTTGTGAGGTCGGAGCTGACGTAGCCACCGCCGAGTTCGATGATGCCGACGCACTCGCCGCTGCCGTCGCCTTGTGGGAACTGATAGAGCGACGCGAGCTGCGGCGGCGTAAAGGAAACCTGCGGCGATCTGGCCGGCTGGAACGGCGGCCGGATGCGAAAGTGCGGCCGCGCCTGCGGCCGGTTGTCGAGACCCAGCACGGCCTCCACCACGCCGTGCAGATCGTCCGGCACGCTGATCGTGCCGGTGCGGCCGCGGAACTGGCCGGCCGAATGATGCTCGTAATGCTGCAGCTGCACACCGAACGCGGTCTGGAATTGCGCAATCGTGCCGCTCAGCAATACTGAGCGCGCCGCCGGATCTTCTCGCACCACCGTCAAGCCATGCGCGTCTGCAAAGGCTTTCACTTTGGCGATGTCGTCCGGCGCCGCGCCGTAATCCTTTGCAAACGCCTCACGCGACAGTGGTTTGACGCCCGGATCACCCGCCTCGATCTTGCTCATCAACGCATTGAACTGTGCTTGCTGCTGACGGCGCAGCATCACGAAAACCTCGATCCGTTCAGCGGGATCGCATTGCCCTACGACTTTCGAACCTTGCTCTACCGTGCGCTCGCTGCCCGGCAGCGGATGCTTGTTGGCCATGGTACCGACTCTCCTGTTAGCGTGACGGCGCGGACCGCTGGAATACCCAGGCAAACCCAGCCACGGCACGCGCCTGCACAATCTCCCTACCTCGAACCGGCGGAGGATTGCTGTTTCAAGAACTCCGTCAAGCCGTCCGACAAATGCATTCGACCACAGTTCCGGCATGCGCGGCAGTTGTCCGAATGGCTAACGTCGCGCCTCGTCAATTCGCATCGTGCACTGCTCGCGCTATGATGCTGCAGCGGCAATCCAGCCGTTACATTGCCTCGCGCGCCGCCCGCGCGCACGATCGAAGAATCAGAGGAACCCCATGTCCATTACGATGTATCAAGCATCACTGCCCGTGCTGGTGCGCGGCCTGACCAACCTGCAAGCCATTCTCGGCAAAGCCGAAGCACACGCTGCCGAGAAACAGATCGACCCGTCCGTGTTCACGAACGCCCGGCTCGCTCCGGACATGCTGCCGCTGGTGCGCCAGATCTATATCGCCAGCGACACGGCCAAGGGCTGCGCCGCACGTCTCGCAGGCGTAGAAGCGCCGAAGTACGAAGACGTCGAACAGACCTTCGACGAACTACATGCTCGCCTTCAAAAGACGATTGATTATCTGAAAGAATTCAATGCGGAACAGATCGACGGATCGGAACAACGGAGCATCACGCTGAAAATGCGCACCGGCCCGATCGAGTTCACAGGGCTTTCGTACCTACTGGGATTCGTGCTGCCGAACTTCTATTTTCACGTCACGACGGCTTACGACATCCTCCGTCACAACGGCGTCGAACTCGGCAAGCTCGACTATCTGGGCGGCATCAAGTAAGCGGCGTGCGCGCTGCTGCGTGAGAGGTGCGCGATCGGTGCGCAATGGGCACATGAGCATCGCATGAGCAATGTCAAACGCGCGGCTGGAAAGCGATGATCGCCATGCCGGCCAGCGTGAATGCGACGCCGGCCGCATCCCACAGCGTGGGGCGCACTTTGTCGACGCACCATAACCACACGATCGCCACAGCGACGTAGACACCGCCGTACGCCGCGTAGATGCGGCCTGCGGCGGTGCCGTGCAGCGTCAATAGCCAGGCGAACAATGCGAGGCTGAGCGCGCCGGGCACCAGCAGCCAGACAGAGCCACCCTCCTTCAGCCAGCGCCACGGCAAATAGCAACCGACAATTTCGGCAACGGCGGTCACGGTGTAAAGCAGAAAAGTTTTCATCGATAGAAGGAAGCGAGTGGTTGAGTGGCCGCGTGCGTATGTATGCATTTGCGCGTCCATCTATCGGCTTTATTAACACAATCACTTTGCGCGTGGCCATAGCCCATGCGACAGTCGCGGCAACTATCCCCTATTCACCGCACCTTATGAGCATCGAATCACCCTGTATCGACATCTGCAAGTTCGACGGCAAGACCGGCTTCTGCATTGGCTGTTTGCGCACCCGCGACGAATGCAAAAGCTGGAAGAAGATGAAAGACAAGCATCGCCGGACAATCATCGAGGACCGCTCGCGGCGCGAGCATAAATTGAGCAAGTGAGCCGCGGGGAAAATCAGTCCAGCGACAACCGCAACGCGAAGCCGATCAGCGCCGCAGAGAAAGTCCAGCGCTGCAGCGTTTGCGCGAGCGGATGAGCGCGCATCCAGCCGGCGATGCGCGCGGCGCCGATCGCGTACATGACGTCGAAGCACACGCCGATGGCGAGCAGCACCAGACCCAGTTCGATCATCTGCAACGCCACCGGTCCGGCCTCCGGACGCACGAACTGCGGCAACAGCACCGAGCAGAACAGCAGCGCTTTCGGGTTCAGCAGATTGGTCAGCAAGCCCTTGACGAAATCGGCACGCAACGGCCGTGACTCGGTGCTCGCCGCGCCGCTTTCAGGCAACGCGAACACCGGCGAGCGAAAGATCTGGATGCCGATCCACGCGAGATAAACCGCGCCGCCGTAGCGCACCACTTCGTATAGCCACGGCGCGCTGCGCAACAGCGCGGCCACACCGCATGCCGAGAGCGTGACGTGCGTCGCGCGCGCCACCCCGAGGCCGCCGGCGGCAGCGAAGCCGCTGCGCACGCCGCGTCCAATACTGGTTTGCAGAACCAGCGCCATGTCCGGTCCGGGCACTGCGTAGACGACGAACAGTGCGGCCATATAGACGATCAGAAGATGTGCGGAAATCATAGGAGCCTCGCGTTTCAAGGCCTCTATGTTGCTATCGTCGATGGAGGGTTTGCTGGCGAACTACATGGCCGGATCCATAAAATTTGGAGGAATGCGCTAATATTTGCCTCTTAATCCATGTTTCCCGCTAGCCCAAAATCAACGACGAAAAGCGATGACCACCGAGCTCGATAAAACAGACCGCGCGATCCTCGCCGCGCTGCAAAGCGACGGCCGCATGTCGAATGCGCGGCTCGCCGAAACGGTCGGCCTGAGCGAGACGCCATGCGCGCGCCGTCTCAAGCGGCTGGAGAACGACGGCTATATCGATCAGTACCGCGCAATGCTGTCGCGGTCCGCGCTTGGCTTCGGCGTGGTGGCGTTCGTCTACGTGCGCTTTGCGGTGCACGACCGCGCCGTAGCCACTCGCTTCGAGCGTGAAGTGCAGGCGATTCCGCGCATTCTGGCGTGCCACAACGTGTCGGGCAGCGCGGACTACATCCTGCAGGTCGTCGCGCGCGATCTCGACGACTACGGCACATTCATGCGCGACGAGATGCGCAGCCTGCCGGGCGTGACGTCGGTGGAGTCGGCATTGTCGTTGCGCGAAGTGAAAGCCAACGGCGGCTTGCCGCTGTCCTGAATGCCGTCGTGGCATAGTCACCCATTTGATACGGCGCGAGCCGACCAGACGAACACGGAGTTTTCATGGATCACGAACAGGCGCGAGCCGAAGAAACCGCGGCAATGGAGCGCGTTTTGACCGCCACCAGGCGGGTGCAGTCCGCATTTGCTTCGCTGCAATCGCAATTCCCGCCTGCCGGCAGCGGCAAGCCTTCACAGTTCGCGTTGCAAACCTTCGACGCCGCATTGCAGGAACTCGAAGACGCGCAAGCCGCATTCGACGGCCTGCTCGGCGATCTGCTTGACGGTAACCGTTGAGTGGCATAGCCGGCTCTTCACTGCATAGCCGCTGCGTGGGACGCGGGCGGCGGTCGTCTCAAGTTTCCGCTTGGGGCACCGCCGCGTTATTTGGAGGCGTCCGGCGGGCTTGACCGTTAGTTGCGCCCAATGAAGCAAAGCCGAAGCCACCCCACCTTCGCCGGCGAAAGCACGACGGCGAATTTGTTCATCGCGAGGCCGCCGTCTACGCAGGAGACGTCGCCAAAATACAGTTCTCCCGTAGCGTCACTGCAGACGCACCGATGGCGATCCGCCTCCCCTACATACCCCAGCGCAATCCCGGCGTATGCACTGCGCTATCCCAGTGGCGCTTCATCTCATCGTCGAGCACGCACAGCGTTATCGAGGCACCCGCCATTTCGAGCGAAGTCGTCAATGCGCCGACCTGCGCACGGGCGACCTTCAGACCGCGCTGCTCCAGCCACACACGCGTGGAGTTAAAGAGCAGATAAAGCTCGCCAAGCGGCGTGCCGCCGAGCCCATTGACGAGCACTAGCAACTCCGCGTCAGCCGCCGGCTTCAGGTCTTCAGCGATCGCCGTGAGCAATTCGCCCGCGATCGCGTCGGCCGGCGCGAACTTCGCGCGCCGCCGGCCGGGCTCGCCATGAATGCCGACGCCCACTTCGATTTCATCGTCGCCGATCTTGAACGTCAGCGTGCCGGCCGCCGGCACCGTGCAACTGGTGAACGCCACGCCCATTGACGCGGTGCGCTTGTTGATCCGGTCGCCAAAGGCCTTGCATTGCTCGAGGTTCGCGCCGCTCTCGGCCAGGCTGCCCACCAGCTTTTCGACGATCACCGCGCCCGCGACACCCCGGCGCCCCGTCGTGTAACTCGAGTTTTCGACGGCCACGTCGTCGTTGATCAACACCATCGCGTTCGGCACCTCGGACATCTCCGACGCCATTTCGAAGTTCATCAGGTCGCCGGAGTAGTTCTTCACGATGAACAACACGCCCGCACCGGTATCGACGGCCCTCGCGGCGGACATCATTTGGTCCGGCGTCGGCGACGTGAAGATCTGCCCTGGACAGGCGGCGTCGAGCATCCCATAACCGACAAAGCCCGAATGCAGCGGCTCGTGCCCCGAGCCGCCGCCTGAAATCAACGCGACCTTGCCGTGCTTCAGGTCCTTGCGGCGCACGAACACGGGTTCATTGTGGAGCACCACTAGGTCGCTATGCGCGGTGGCGAATCCCGCCAGACTCTCGGCGAGAAAGTCGTCCACATGGTTGATGAATTTTTTCACGGTTTCTCGCTCCTTCACTCGTTGTGTTGCGCCAGCCGCACGCATATCGCCGCAATCATGATCTGACTGGAACGTGCGCCGGGATCGATATGTCCGCGCGAACGCTCGCCGAGAAACGATGCGCGTCCTTTGGTCGCCAGCATGTCGAGGGTCGCGAGCATGTTTTCCTCGGCGACCTGCGGTAGCGCCTCGCGCACTTCGCGGGCCGTCGCGCCTTCCGCGGCGAGTTCATCGAAGCGCCTGGCTACAGGGATCAGCACGTCCATCATCGTTTTGCTGCCGACGCCGGTCTTGCCGCGTTGACCGACTGCGTCCACGCCTGCTGAAAAGACATGCGCGAAACCGGCCACGTCCAGCGTATTTCCCGCGGACGCTTTCGCCATGCCGCTCAGCAACGAGAAAAACAAGGGCCCTGACGACCCGCCGACCGTCGACAACACCTTGGATGCGGCGAGTTCGAGCGCGGGACCGAATGCTTCCGCTTCGATATCCGCTCTCACGGCAAGCAGCGCTTCCATGCCTCGCAGCAGATTGAAGATGTGATCGCCATCACCGATCTGCTGGTCGAGCAAAGCGATCTCGTCGGTGTGTTCCTTCAGCGACGCATAGGCGGCGTCGATGCACGTCATGACCGTTTTGCCGTTCATGTCGGGATCCTCCTGCCGTCGGCACGGAAATATAGAAGGCTGCGCGCCGGCAGCGAAACGCCGACCGATTGCCCTGGCGAAAAATTGCGCTCGGCAACCGTCGTCGCCACCACGGCGGTTCCGGCGCGATCGAGAATCAGCAAGTGGCGCAGCGGCGAATATTCGAGCACCTTCAGATTCAGTGCATCCTGTGCGCCCGCAACGTCGCGTTGATCGCGTGCATCAGTGTCGTGCAGCACGATGTCCTCGGGGCGGATCGCGACGGTCGCCGTGCCCGCCGGCATGTGCGCCGAATCGAACAGCGCGGGCGGCAGCAGGTTGATCGGCGGGGAGCCGAGCCGCTGCGCGGCGCTTAGCGAAACCGGATTGCCATACACTTCGCGCGGCGTGCCGAGTTGCACGAGACGCCCATGTTCGAGAATGCCGATGCGATCGGCGAGCGTCGTCGCCTCGACCTGATCATGTGTAACGTAGACGATCGTTGCGCCGATCGTGCGATGCAGGCGCTTGAGTTCGATGCGCAACTCCTCACGCAGCTTTGCATCGAGCGACGACAGCGGCTCGTCCATCAGAAACGCCTTGGGCTGCCGCACGAGCGCGCGCCCTATCGCCACGCGCTGCATTTCGCCGCCTGACAAATGCGTTGCCATGTTGTCGAGCTTCGATTCCATGTGCAGCAGCTCGGCCACTGCGTGGACTCGCGCGCGCACCTCGACCTCGCTGCTGCGCCTTCTCGGCGAGCGCAACGGAAACGCGAGATTGCCAAACACGGTCAGATGCGGATACAGCGAGTATTGCTGGAAGATGAACGCAACATCGCGATCGGATGGATGCACGCCTGTCGCGATGTTGCCGTCGATCAGCACGTCGCCGGCGTCCGGCCGTTCCAGCCCGGCGATCAGGCGTAGCGTGGTTGTCTTACCCGCGCCACTCGGTCCGAGCAGCACCACGAACTCGCCGTCCTTCACATCGATCGAAAGATCGTCGACAGCGAGGATGTCGCCAAAGCGTTTCGACACATTGCGCAACTGGATTTCAGCCATGAGCTTCTCCGTATGCGGGAATCGTGTGAGCGGCGCCCGGCAGCAGGCGGCCCGATTGCGCGTCGTAAAGCAGCGTGCGTTCCTTCCGAAACGACAGACCGACCGGCGATCCGGCAGGCAAACCGTCATCTTTGCCCGCACGCACACGCACAATACCCAGTGCGGTTTCGATCACCAGCACCTGATGCGAGCCGAGATATTCATCGGCGATAACCTCGCCGCGCAGCGGACCGTGTTCATCGATGACGACATGCTCCGGGCGGATACCCAGCAACACGTGCGCAGCGGCCTGCTCACACCGCGGCACCGGCACCGCCGCGCCATGCAGGCTCACCTCTTCGTGACCCACATCGACACCGCCATCCACCGGCAAGAAATTCATCGGCGGACTGCCGATAAAGTTGCCGACGAATACCGTCGCCGGAAAGTAATAGATCTCATGCGGCGGCCCGGCTTGCAACACCTCGCCCTTGTTCATCACAACTATGTCGTCGGCCATCGCCATCGCTTCGCTCTGATCGTGTGTCACGTAGACGGTCGTCGCGGCAAGCGCGTTATGCAGCTTGCGCAGTTCGAGACACATCAATTCACGGAAGTCCGCATCGAGCGTGCCGAGCGGTTCGTCCATCAGAAACGCCTTCGGTTGCCGCACGATTGCACGGCCGAGCGCCACGCGCTGCCGGTCGCCGCCGGACAGGCCGCCGGTCTTGCGATCGAGAATGCTCTCGATGCGCAGCATGTGCGCGGCCGCGTCGACCCGGGTCGCGATCTCCTTGCGCGACACGTGCTCGTTTTTCAGCGGAAATGCGATGTTGTTGCGCACCGTCATGTGCGGATACAGCGCGAACATCTGAAAGACGAACGCGATATCGCGCTGACGCGCACGCAACGCCGTCACGTCTTCGCCGTCGATCAGGATTTGCCCGGAAGTGGGCAACTCGAGCCCGGCGATCATCCGCAACGTGGTGGTCTTGCCGCAACCCGACGGACCGAGCAACACGACAAAGCGCCCCGCGCCGATCGTCAGACTGGTGCCGCGCACCGCGACGAAGTCGTCGAAGCGTTTGTGGAGGTTGGCGAGAACGATCGTGGACATATTGTCAGTCCGGGAAATGACTGGTGACGACGAACGCGAGCGCGCCCACCAGGACGACCGGAAACGACCACGTGAACAACGCCAGCGAAAACGGCTGCACCAGCATCGCCATGCCGAGACCGATCAGCGCGGTCGACGCCGCTTCGCTGTAGCCACGGCGTAGAAAATGCCTGCGCGACAACACGGAGTCTCGTTTCATTTGCGCACCGCTCCAAAGGTGATGCCACGCAACAGATGCTTGCGCAGCACGACAGTGAAGATGAGGATCGGCAGCACGAACAGCGTCGTCGCTGCTGCAACGGCAGGCCAATCCTGGCCGCCTTCGCCGATAATGAACGGGATGAACGGCGGCATGGTCTGCGCATCGCCGCTTGTCAGCAGCGACGCGAACGCATACTCGTTCCATGCGAAGATCAGGCAGAAAATCGCAGTCGCCGCGATGCCGGTGATCGCCTGCGGAAGCACCACTTTGACGAAGGCCTGCAAGCGCGTATAACCGTCGACTAGCGCCGCCTCTTCGTATTCACGCGGAATCTCGTCCATGAAACCCTTCAGCAGCCACACCGCCAGAGATACGTTCACCGCCGTATACAGCACGATCATGCCGACATAGCTGTCGCTCAAACCCAGCGCGCGGTACATCAGGTAGATCGGAATCGCGACCGCGATCGGCGGCATCATGCGCGTCGACAGGATGAAGAACAGTAGATCGTCGGCGAGCGGCACCTTGAAACGCGAGAACGCGTAAGCCGCGAGCGTGCCGAGAAACACCGCGAGAAAAGTCGAGCCGAAACCGATCACGAGCGAGTTCACGAAACGCGGCAAAACCTTCGACGGTCCCGCGATCACCATGTTGCGCTTGCGCACGTCGCGCTCGTACCAGGTCTGCGCAGGCGGCAGACTGGCGATGAACTCCGGCGTCTGCCGCGAACGGATCGTGAACAGATTCACGTAGCCTTCCATCGACGGCTGAAACAGTACGACGGGCGGATAGGCGATCGCGTCTTCCTGCGACTTGAAGCTCGTCAGGAAGATCCAGACCATCGGCAAGGTCGCGAGCAATGCATACGTGATGACGGCCGCTGCGGCGAACCGCTTGCCGCGCGCCGACGACGCCACCACCGAATGTTGGGTAGCAGTCGGTCTCATCGCTGTTTCACCCGGTTGAGCGCCTTGACGTAGATGTTCGCCGCACCGAACACCGTCACGAACAGAATGATGGCCAGCGCCGACGAATAGCCGGTCTGCCACTTCTCGAACGCGGCACGCTTTAACGTGATCGACACGGTTTCCGTTACCGAACCTGGTCCGCCCGAGGTCAGCAGATTCACCATGTCGAACATCTTGAAGTTCTCAATGCCGCGAAACAGCACGGCGAGCATCAGGAACGGCAAGGTCATCGGCAGCGTGATCGACCAGAACTGGCGCCACGGCGTGGCGCGATCCACTTCGGCTGCTTCGTAGATGTAGTCAGGAATCGAACGCAAACCTGCGAGGCAGATGAGCATCACATAAGGCGTCCACATCCATGTATCGACCATCACGATGGTCCACGGCGCAAGCGACACGTCGCCGATCATCTGGAACGAGCCGGGCGCAATGCCGGTGAAGAAGCCGACGATGTCGTTGAAGAGACCCGTCTGCGGCTGCAACAGAAAGGTCCAGAAATTACCCACTACTGCCGGCGACAGCATCATCGGCAGCAGGATCAGCGTGGTCCAGAAACTATGGCCGCGAAACTGCCGGTTGATCAGCAGCGCGAGGCCGAAACCCAGAAGAACTTCAAGTCCGACCGACCAGAACACGAAACGCGCCGTAACCTGCATCGCGTACCAGATGTCTTCGTCGGTGAGAATGTCGACGTAGTTGTCGATGCCGACAAAGCGCGCCGGCATGCTCGGCATATTCGACTTGAAGTTCGTGAACGACAAACGTAATGCCCAGATCAAGGGAAAGATGTTGATCGCGAGCAGCAACAGGATCGTCGGGAGAATGAACAGCCACGCTATCGTTCTGTCCGACAGGCCGGCCAGGCGCGTGCGCACGCGCGCCGACGCGCCGGATTCGAGACCCGTCGACGCAAAAGGCTTGTTTGCCAACATGCCTGACTCCTTTAAGCGGACCGGCGCAATGTGCAAATGCACGTGCACGCGCCGCCGGTCCAGTCCGGATACACGCTAGTTCTTGCCTTCGGCCTTGAAGACCTTGTTCCAGTCTTTGACCAGCAGATCGAGCGCCTCCTTGGCCGTGCCCTTGTCGGCCACCACATAGTCATGGATGCGTTTTTGCATATCGAGCAGAAGTTCGGCATAAGCGGGCTCGGCCCAGAAATCCTTCACGATCGCCATCGACTTTAGGAAAGCCGGTGCAAAGGGGGCGCTCTTTGGAAAGTCCGGTGCATCCACCACGGACTTGGCCGCCGAATAGCCGCCCAGCTGCCACCACTTCTGCTGAACGTCGGGCTGCGCGAACCATTTGATGTACTCGAGCGCGTCGTCCTTATGATCCGAGTACGAGACGACCGAGATGCCCTGCCCGCCCAGCTGCGTGTATTGCTTCAACTCACGCGGATTGACGAAGAAGCCGATCTTGTCGCCGCCGACATTCGGGTCTTTATAGAGTCCAGGGAAGAACGCAAACCAGTTCATCTGCATCGCCACCTGGCCGGACTTGAACGCGTCGAGTCCTTCCTGCATGTACGCGTTGGTCATGCCCGGCGCCGTGCAGCACTTGTAGAGCGCCTTGTAGAACTCCAGCCCCTTGACCGCGCCCGGTGAATTCACAAAGCCGTCGAGGTGATAAGGCTTCTTGGGGTCTTCGTATTCGAAACCGAAGTTATAGAGCGCATTGGTCACGCCCATCGTGATACCTTCGGAACCGCGCTCGGTGAAAATATAGGCGCCGTACACGGTTTTGCCGTCGATCTTGCGGCCCTGGAAGAACTCGGCGGTTTGCTTGAGTTCGTCCAACGTGGTGGGCGGCTCGAGTTCGCGTTTATATTTCTGCTTGAACTCCGCACGTAATTCAGGGCGTGCGAACCAGTCCTTGCGATACGTCCAGCCGACCGCATCGGCCATTGCCGGCAACGCCCAGTAGTTCGGCGTATTCTTCGGCCACTCCGAATAACCGACCACGGTCGCCGGCACGAAGTCGTTCATCGATATCTTGTTCTTCGCGAAGAAATCATTGAGTTTGACGTAGTGCCCATTGACCGCCGCGCCGCCGATCCACTGGCTGTCGCCGATGATCAGGTCGCACAGTTTGCCGTGCGAATTGAGCTCGTTAATGAAACGATCCGCGTAACTGGTCCACGGCACAAACTCGAATTTCATCTTGATGCCGGTCTTGCTCGTGAAATCCTTCGACAGTTCGACGAGTGCGTTGGCCGGGTCCCACGCCGCCCAGCATAAGGTCAACTGCTTGCCCTGTGCTTGCGCGCCCGTCGCCATGCCGAGTCCCAACGATACGATGGCCGCCGCCATTACCCTTGCTGACGTAAGACGAAACATGTGTCTTCTCCTTGTCTTTCTCGGGTCTCCAACCTGATATGGAACAGCGCCCATGCGCCGGGCGCCGCGTTTCGGCTCCAGCGGATTCAGACCGCAATCCGCGTGTCGCGAGCTTCAGGCATGCGCATTCTCACGAAGATAAATTCGGGTTTCCGGCGTTGGGATGGCAAGCGCACCACGCACGTCGTTAAGAAAATTGATTGCAGCGAGACCGGCCCAGTGAACAATGCCGCGCACGTCCTGATCGAGGATCACATCGATCGCGCGCTCGGATAACTGGCTACGCGTTTCCGCGGTGCACTCATGGCCAATCAGAACGAGGCGGGATTTCTCGCCCGATTCCTGCAATGCCGACGCAATCCCGGAGATGCCGCCACCGGTTGCATAGACGCCGACCAGATCCGGATGACGCGCAAGCAGGCCCTGCGCGGCGAGACCTGCGCCGTCGTCGTCTTCGGCAAAATCGGGCTCGGCGATCCAGCGCAGGTTGCGGAAATCCTCTTCCAGCACTTGCGAGAAGCCGGTGCGCCGCTCCAGTTGATCGTGCAAGCGCGACGATGCGGACAGCACCGCCACCGTGCCGATGCGAGAACCGAGAAAGCGGCCCATCAACAAACCGGCTGTGCGCCCGGCGATCCGGTTATCGACGCCGACATACGCGGCGCGGCGACTCGCGGGCAGATCGGAGAACACCGTGACGACGGGCACGTTCGCCACGCTCATGTCCTCGATCAGACGTTCGACCCACGGATAGTCGAGCGGCACGAGCACGAGTGCGTCGTAGTCGACCACTTGCTCGGAGAATGCGGCGGTATCGCGCTGGCTTGAGAAATCGCAGCGATAGAACGACGGGATGATCCGGTGTTCGCGAAAGAAGCTCGCGGACAGCGCGATGTTGCGCTCCACATGATCGAGGAAGCGCGAGTTGATTTGCGGAAGCACGAAAGCGACGCGAAACGAACTGAGCTTCGACGGGCGGCCGCGACTCGCGCGTTCGTCGCGCAGCGTCGCCAGCGCGAGGTGAACGCGTTCAGCGGTTTCCGGACGCACGGCCTGATCGTCGCGCAACACACGATCGACCGTGGCCACGCTAACGCCCGCACGACGCGCAATCATCATACGTGTAGCCGGCATGTGTCTCCTCCGGTGCCGAACCAGAGTCATTTTGTTTAATTAAGGTAGCTTTTTCTGCGCGGAATGCAAGTTTTTTTACTTCAGTAAATCCATCATTTCTGATGACATTGTGCGTTGCACACAAGGAGCGTGAAAAGTGACTTGCGGAGTGGGGAAATGGAGGAAATCGGCGGGGCTGCGATATTTCTACCGGATGCAAGTGATAGTCGCGAATCAATCGCGGCGGCTGTTGTTGAGTGCTCCCGCCCTATCAGACAAAAATCCGAAAAAACCGTCACGCACCCGTCAAACCGCATCCGTCTCGATTGTCGGCTCACACAGGATAGGAAAGTTGACCGAGTTCGCGATATAGCACTTCTCATGTGCGACATGATGCAAACGCTCGGCCAGGCTGAGATCGCCACCGGCCTGAATGACGACATGCGGGTGCAGGACTATCTTCGAAAAGCGACCCGCCTTCGGGTCGTCGAGCATCGTGCCTTCGGCGTTGTCGCGATAGCGCAGAACCACAATGCCGGCATCGGCACAAAGATGCAGATACCAGAGCTTGTGGCATGCGCACGCCGAGGCGACCAGCAGATCTTCCGGATTCCAGCGGCTGGCGTCGCCGAGAAATGCCGGGTCCGATGATCCCGGAATGTCGGGCTTGGTTCCCGCGGCGATCACATGGTCCCGCGCGTATTCACGGTACCCCGATGTACCGCTTCCGCGGTTACCCGTCCACTCCACCGCTACCTGATATTTGTGCTCGCCGTACGCCATGCCAATCTCCTCGATGTTGAACCGGACGTCACTTCCCTGCACCTGAATTCTATACGCCACCTGCCATTTGGTATACCATTATTCCAAATCGCAAGGACACATGCACATGGAAATCAAACTGGATTCGACGGCAGACACAGTCGCCATGTCGCTACGCGAACTGATTGCGGCGGGTGAACTGGGCGACGGCGCACGGCTAGTCGAGCGTGAGCTAGCCGACCGATTTGGCGTGAGCAGGGTTCCGATGCGGGAGGCAATACAAAGGCTGGAGGGCGAAGGACTGGTCGAAATCCTCCGGAACCGCGGTGCGGTCGTGCGGACCCTCACCGAGGCCGACGTGGAGGAAATTTATAGTCTGCGCATGTTGCTCGAGGGAGACGCAATCTACCGCGCGGTGAAACGCATGGACAATGAAACGTTATCGCGCGCGGAACTCGTTCACCGGCTTCTAGGAGAAGCCGATACGGCTCAGAGACAGGGCGAACTCAATCGCGAGTTTCATGAACTGTTGTACCGCTCGTGCGCCAACAGCCGTCAGCTCAACGCAATATGGGAGTTGCGCGCTCAGGTTGAGCGCTATGAACGACTGCAGGCCACGCTGCTCGCCGATACGCACGCCTTCCAGGACGAGCACCTGAAAATCCTCGAGGCTTGCCAGACCGGCAACGCGCGCCTGGCGCGGTCGATGACCGTGGAACATCTCGCGTCTGCAAAGCGAATTGTTCTGCAGCTGGTTGGGGAACTCCGACGAGATATTGACGCCAGAGCGTAGCCACACGGTGGAAGTACAGGGCGCGAGCCACTCGGTGTATGTGTCGCGTCCCAAGGAAGTTGCCGCGTTGATCGAGCAGGCGGCTGAACACGCTCAGGATTGAGTCGCGCATTCGCCACTGCGCAACGCGGCGTTGACCGTAGTACGTGTGTGGCTAGACAACAGGGTTCGCACGTCGCTGCGCGAACCCGGCAACGACGTGCGGACTATCGCGGCGGTGCGAACGCGTTTCCCCCGACGTTAGGCGCTCGAGGGTCGGGGTTCATATTCAGGCTCGTGCCATTTGCTCTCATGTTGTTGGCCGCAGGCGCGCCCGATCCAGTGCCGACCCCGCCGCCGATCGCTGTCGTGCCGCGCGCCGGCCCCCCGCTCAGGCCGGTGCCTGCCGCACCGGTTCCCAAGCCCGTTCCTGTGCCCGCTCCATTGGCGCCGCTCGGATCACCGGGGGTAGCGCTTCCTGACTGAGCGTAAGCGGTTCCCGACATGCACACAACCAAAACCGCCGCCAAAATACTGTTTGTGACGATCTTCATAGCCGACTCCATAACGCCATCGAATTCTCTGCCCGACACACACAACGTCGTATTGCTGTTGAGCACATGACGCTCACGAGTGAAGTCGGTCAATGAGTAAGACGGCGGCCCGCCCTGCTTTGTTCGCGCATAAAATACATTCGCATCGCTTGTGTCATGCCGCAAGCGATGCGTGGAAACGCGCCGTCCAGTTGTACAAATGCTTACAAAGCAGCGGGCTGGCCGAGTGCACCGCCCTCAGTGTTGCGGCGTTATTGCAGACACCTACCAGCGGAGTCCACAATGAACACGAACCTCACACCCAGCAACCC
Source organism: Paraburkholderia sp. IMGN_8 (assembly GCF_038050405.1). Taxonomy (NCBI): domain Bacteria; kingdom Pseudomonadati; phylum Pseudomonadota; class Betaproteobacteria; order Burkholderiales; family Burkholderiaceae; genus Paraburkholderia; species Paraburkholderia sp. IMGN_8. Next base: position 2,480,865 of record NZ_CP150901.1, read on the forward strand.
GCAGCGCAGTCGCATTCATCCTCTGGTCGCAGGCGCGGCGGTGGCGGTTATCCTCGCCAGCGCCACCGGCATCGCGGCGATGACCGGCATTCTGCCGACCTCGCGCGCTGTCACGGCGCCCACGCCGCCGGTCGCAGCAGTTGCGGCACCGGTTGCAAGCGCTCCGCTGGCCGCTATCCCGGCGAATACGGTACAACATACTGCACAGGAAGCCGCCCCTGCCCGGCCGCGCGTCCATCACACGCACAGCACTGCGGCAGCGGAGGCGCCGCGCTACTCGAACAACCAGGGATACCAGGCGCCTTCGGAATCTGCGTCGACGAGATCAGTCGCTGACCCGTACGCGGGCGAAGTCGTCGCGATCAACACAGTCCAGGCACCCGAGCCGACGACAGGCCTCGGCGCGGTGGGTGGCGCGGTCGCAGGCGGGCTGATCGGCAATCAGATAGGGGGCGGCCGCGGTAAAGTTCTCGCGACCATTGCAGGGGCAGTGGGTGGCGGCGTGGCAGGTAACGGCATCGAGCACGCCGTGCGCAAGCAGACGACTTATCAGGTACAAGTGCGCATGCAGGACGGCAGCTACCGGAACTTCAGCTATCCGACCCAACCGGCCGTACAGGTTGGCGAGCGCGTCCACGTATCCGGCGATTCCCTGACGGCTTCGTGACCCGATTCGTGAGCCCGGGTCGGGCGGCCTGCCGCACAACTTATGCGCGGCGGGCCGTGATGTTACCAGTGGTTACACAAGTGACAATGGTGGCGTACATACCGGGCCTAAGCCGCCCTACAATCCAGCTCGTCCGTCACCGCTCGGCGCCCGCCTGAAGCGAACGGGTCAGGAGAAACACAATGAAACGTCTCACTCTTTTATTCGCAGCAGGCCTCTGCGCTGCGAGCGCTTCCAGTGCCGCCATGGCGCACGTGGACGTCGGCGTGTTCCTTGGGGTGCCGGCGCCCGTGTATGTCCAGGAGCCCCCAGTCATCTATCAGCCGCCTGTGGTCTATGCACCGGCACCTGTCTACTATGGCGGTTATGGATATGGCGGTGAGTACCGCGACGAACGCCGCTGGCACGACAACGGCAGGCACCGCGGCTGGGAGCACCATCGTCATGGAGATGAAGACGACTGACCTGTGGTCCCGCACTAACGCCATGCACAGCAATCATTGATGAAATTCGCCCACGCGCGACGCAAATACACGTGCATGGCGTTCGTGCCGTTCCTGCTTCGACTTCGCTGATGCGCTGGGGAGCGGGTAAGCCGTAGCGCAACCATCGTGGCGAGCATTCCTTGCATGAGTCCCATGTGTAAGCCCCACAGTACGACACCGAGTATCACCACCGGCCAGTGACTGCCGTACGCCAGTACGATATCCGACGCAGTCGGCACCACGAGTCCAATCGCCGGCAGCCTGGCGCAGCTCATCGGATCGGCCCGTTTTCCGAACGGATACGCCGACACCGAATACACGAAATTCATCGCCACCAGACGAGTGGCACCAGGGCCACCGGCACGCCGCCCGGCATCGCGCGCGGTACGAGGAATGCCTCGCTGAACCGCGCGAGCGTGAAAACCACGCCGATGAACACCACTAACCAAATGTTAGGGCAATGATCCGTTGCCTGACCCTGACACGCGCCGATAGTGCCATCCGACCGTGCGCGTTATCATCAACCGTTACGTCAGACCGGTCCATAGCGCACGATGGAACAAGCGTACGTCCAACTGTTGCATCTGCTCGCCGGTCACCCGGCATGGACGCTTACGGTCGTTTTCCTTGCAGCGTTCCTTGAAGCCATTGCCGTGATCGGCACCTTCATCCCTGGCAGCACCGCAATGTTCCTGGCCGGCGCACTGGCCGGCACCGGATCGCTGAGCCTTGGCTGGGTGTTCGTATCGGCGATAGCCGGCGCGGTCGCGGGAGACGGCATAAGCTTCTTGCTCGGCAGCCGTTACAAGGACAGGATCGTCCAGGTGTGGCCTTTCCGCAAGCATCCGCAGGTGCTCGATGCAGGCCACCGGTTCTTCGAAAAGCATGGCGCGAAGAGTATCGTGTTCGCCCGCTTCGTCGCACCGTTGCGGGCGATCGTGCCGGTGGTTGCGGGGATGCTCGGCATGACGCCGATGCGCTTCTACACCATGAACGTCCTTTCGGCGCTGCTCTGGGCGCCCGCCCATATCCTGCCGGGCGTGGTGTTCGGCGCATCGGTGCTGTTGGCCGGCGCGGTGTCGTTCCGACTCGTCGTCATCATCGCGCTGCTGGCGGGCATCGTATGGCTGAGCTTTCGAGCCGCGCGCTTTCTGCTGTCGCACGCCAATGCGTGGTCGAGCGCGGCGGGCCGCCATCTGGCGAACTGGGCCAGCCGGCACCCGGGCCGAGTCGGCCGTCTCGCCCGGAGCATGCTGGATCCCGATCAGCCGGACGCCGGCAGTATTGTGGCGGCCTCGTCCGTTGTACTGGTATGCGGCGCGCTTTTCTTCGTCGTTCTCGAAGACGTCATCAGCGGCGATCCGCTGGTGCGCATCGACCTATCCGTCTATCACTTCCTGCAATCGGTCCGCACTCCCTGGAGCGATACCGTCCTCGCAGGTCTCGCCACGCTGGGCAGCGTCGTTACGCTGGCAACACTGGTCGTCACGGTTGCGCTGTGGATGCTGTGGGAACGACGTTGGCGCACCATCGGCTACTGGCTGGCTGCGGTTGCATTTTCCCAGTTGCTGATCTTCGCTTTGCAGTTCGCGATGCACCGTGCTCCGCCGGATTCGCTCGTATCCGCCGCCTATGTGTTTCCGAGCAATCACGTCGCCGCTACCGTGATCGTCTATGGCTTTCTGGCATTTCTGCTCGCGCGGCGGGTCGGCATGCTGGAGGGTTTGCTCGTCGCAACCGCGAGTGCGGTCGTCGTGGTCGTCGTCGCGCTGGCGGGACTTTACTTCGGCAGGTTCTGGGTTTCCGATGCGATTGGCGGCGCGGCGCTGGCGTACGTCTGGGTCGCCATCGTTGCGCTGACAGCCATGTGGCGGCATCCGGAACCACCACCGTCACGCCAGTTCATGCCAGTGGTGATTCTGCTGGTCGTGCTCGTGACCGTGGGCGTGCAGCTTGGCGTCAACCCGCCCGCCGCGCCGCCGGATAGTACGCGCCCCCCGCCACCCGTATTGGTCACGCAATCGCAGTGGACCGTTTCCCTCTGGAGGCATCTGCCTTGCTATCGCTCCGATATGGGCGGCGACCGCAAGGAACCCCTCACGCTGCAGTGGGTGTCGAACCGCGATGCGATAAAGGGACGACTCCGCGCTCAGGGGTGGGTCGAAGGCATGGACCTGTCGGCGCGCAGCCTGCTTTCTCTCGCCTCGCCCAACGTCGCAGCCGTGTCGCTGCCGGTGTTGCCGAAGCTGAACAACGGTGTGCCCTCGTCGCTCGTTTTCACGCGTCCCGGCGGCACGCGCGACGAACGCGACGTACTGCGCTTCTGGCCAAGTGGCTACGCAGTGGCAAACGGCGCGTCATTCACCCCACTCTGGATCGGTGCGCTGGCGCATGAACGGCTGTTCCGTCCGTCGTGGCCAATCAATATCCTGCGCGCCGACAAGCAGGCCGCGGCACTCGATGCTCACGGCAACGGGAGCGCAGACTTCGGAGCCGCCGTAGTGGCAACGGTGAGTTGTCATGGCGTGCCGGTGTCGCTCCTGGCGTCGCCCGAGGAATAGTGGAACTACGTTCGTGCAGGGAGGTCTATGGGGGATCGCTTTCGGCTACGGGCTCGATAATCAGCCGGTGAACACGTTGTTCTTTGCTGCGGGGCCAAATGGGGAGATGGACGGTGTCTATGGACGCATCGACCTGAAGATGTGAGGGTCGGTCCTCGATCGTACCGATCTAAGCATTCCCTAAGGTTCACACACTAAGATCGGTCCGCGAGCGTTCCAAGCGCGCCGGTTGCCGGCGTTCCGGCGGCGGGCGCTCCGGCTAGCGGAGCAGCGCTCGCCGTCGCGCCTATGCTGGTTTGCGCCTCGGTGCCCAGTCCACTATTCCTGACACGTCTCTCAAAAAAACGCACTGCATGAATACACTCGAAGCGTTCAATCAAGCGCTCTTTCTGATGATCAACGCCACAGCGTCGACGCCGGTTTGGCAAATTAACGCAGCACGGTTTATCGCCGATTACGTCATCTATCTCATTCCGCTGTCGCTGGTAGCGATGTGGCTATCCGGCGACGAGCGTCAGCGCGACACGGCGGTTCGCGTGTGCGGCGTAACCTTGCTCGCCCTCGGCATCAATCAGATCATCGGTCTTGTCTGGCCGCATCCCCGGCCGTTCGTGATCGGGATCGGCCATACGTTTTTGCAACATGCGCCAGACCCGTCGTTCCCAAGCGACCACGGGACGATATTCGCGAGCGTCGCCTTGACCTTGTTGTTGGGGGGGCTGCGACGGTACGGCATGCTCATGCTGCTGTCCGGCGTCGCCGTTGCGTGGGCACGCGTGTTTGTCGGCGTCCATTTCCCGCTCGACATGGTGGGCGCCGTCGCCATCGCATGCATCGCATTCCTGCTGGTCATGCCGCTTTGGCGGCTAGGCGGAACCATGGTGATGCGCGGGTTGGTCATGTTGTACCGCACGCTGCTCGCGTGGCCGATCAATCGCGGCTGGCTGTCCTCGTGAGCATCGCGTCGACCGAAGGCCTCCGCACAATTTCCGCGGAAACCTTCATCGCCTCGCCGGAGTAGCTACTCCGGCAACACCGCGACGGATGCTTCGCTCGTCAGCAGCAGGAAAGTCAACGTTTCCTGCAGGTACAGGCGCACCACCTGGTCCGTGTGGCTCAAATATCCGATGCACAGGTCCTGGCCGATGTGCAGGTCGAAGTCGCCGCCACGGGTGGAGAGCACGCTGCCTCCGTCGAGGGCCGGGGCCCAGATGATCTCGCCGTTCACCAGCCGCTTGATATGTTCGAGCACCGGGTAACCCTGATCGCTCGCTTCGCTCACCGCGGTGTACGCATCGGCGCCCAGCAGGACCGAATACGGACCGTCGACGCCGGCCAGCCGCAACTGCTCGAGCGCCTTGGCGATGACGGTGGGATAGTCGCTAACGTCAGCCGGCAAGCTCAGCGTGGGGTTCGACGACCCTTCCCGAATACCGACGATGTTCGCCGCCTTGTAGCCGTCGAAAATGGCGCGGTCTTCGGCGTAGGCCAATTGCTGTGCTGCATCCTTCGCTGGCTGCCAGTCGGAATCGCTCGCGCCGCGTTCCACGTCGTCGATCGCCTCGCGCTGCAACTCGAACGGCACACGCAGTTCGACTAGCGCCCTCACCTCGCGCTGGCGTGCACTCACGCCTTCCTGCGGCGCGGCGATGGTCGACTGGTGACCGGTGCCGACCGCGCTCAAACTGGCGCCGCCAGGACCTTTCACATCGACCACGCGACGGCCGGCCACGGAGCGCTTGAAGGTGCGTGCAACTTCTTCCTCGATCTCCGACCAGGCCGCGGTGGAGATGGGGGCCAGCTCGCGATGCAGATTATTCATACTGAGGTGCTCCTTTGAGAGAGCCGATATTCAGCGAACCATCGCCGACCGGCTCGATAACTGTTGGGAAATCAGGAGACTCGATCGCACTCGCGGCGATAGCCGGGCTGCGATCCGCGAGCGCTTCGAGCAACGGCTCGGACGGCACGAAGAACAGCCCGCCCGTCACCGCGCGGCTGAAATCGAGCAGCCGGTCGTAGTTGCCTGGCGGCCGGCCGACGAACATGTTCTCCAGCATCTGTTCAATCGGCGCCGGCGAACGGGCATAGCCGATGAAATACGTGCCGAATTCGCCTGAGCCGGGTCGCCCGAACGGCATGTTGTCGCGCAGGATCTTGACTTCCTCGCCGTTTTCCTCGAGCACGGTGAGCGAACTGTGCGATGAGCTTGGCTTCACTGCGTCGTCGAGTTCGATGTCGGAGAGTTTGGTGCGGCCGATGATGCGCTCCTGCGTTTCGACCGGCAACGCATTCCAGCCGGTCATATCGTGCAGATACTTCTGCACGAGGACATAGCTGCCTCCCGCGAATTCGGGGTCCTCCTCACCGACCACGGTAAACGTGACAGCTTCGTTACCGGTCGGGTTCTCGGTTCCGTCGACGAAACCAACCATGCTGCGTTGATCGAAATAACGAAACCCATGCACTTCGTCGACTGCCGTCACCGCCGTGCCGAGCCTGCCCATGAGATGAGTGGCCAGTTCGAAGCACAGATCCATCTGGTCGGCACGAATGTGCAGCAAGATGTCGCCCGGTGTCGACACTGCCAGGCGCTCGCCCGAGCCGAACTCGCGGAACGGGTGCAGACCGGCCGGTCGGGGCGCACCGAACAGCGCATCCCAGGCGTCGGAACCGAAGCCGCATACACACGACAGGCCGCCGTCAGGGTTCCGTTTGCCCACCGCCCGCACCAGTGCGGCGATATCCGCGCACCACGCACGCACGGTGTCGCGGCTCTCCGCGTCCGGATTGATAGTGGCGACGATGAAGATCGCACTCCGCTTGGCCTGTGTGGACACGGCCTGCGGTTCGGGGGTGACGGCGGCTTGGATGGGAGTGTCGGACATCGCGCAAGGGCTTCAAGGTAGCTGTTGCTGGGGAACAGCATATATAACCCGAAGCGTGTGGCAACGCCAAGCGCATATGAGATGAAATCAGGCGATGGCCCGCCTGCGCACGACCCCGCCCGGCGACATCCCGAGCCCGACGATGGCCGACTTCTACGGCCAGCGCCCATCGGAAGGCGGCGCGACGACTCGCCGCCGCGTCCACGCCGCGACGCCAGTCAGCGTGTTACCGCTGCGGCCACAGCTCGCGGCCCCAAAAGGTCAGCGTACGGTCCCACGCCAACTGCGACCAGACCGGATCGAACTGGGTCCTGGGGATACGGCCCGGCCCAACCGCCGTCTCGTTGGCGAACGCATGATGCGCAAGATAGCGGTGAAACTCCACGTCGACGTTCGCCCCGGTCAACTTGGTTTCGAGCGCGTCGACCGTTTCGGCGGGAAAGAACTCGTCTTGTGTGGCCCAGTGACCGAGCACCGGAACCTTGATCTTCGATGCATCGATGTACTCGAGCGGCGGGAAGCCGTACCACACCACGCCGGCCGATACCTCCGGAATATTGCATAGCGCGAGCAGCGTGAGCGCACCGCCCATGCAATAGCCGGTCACACCCACCCGCTCCGAATGCTGCTTCAGGTACTGCACGGCGCCGCGAATATCCTGGCTGGCGGCGTCGCCGAAGTCGAGCCCGTCCAGCAGATGGTGCGCCTCCTCCTCTTCCACCGTCGTTTTTCCGCGGAAAAGATCGGGGACCAACGCCAGATAACCGGACTGCGCGAGTCGGTCCGCCACGCCGCGAATCTGGTCGTTCAACCCCCACCACTCCTGAATCACGACGATGGCGGGCGCGCCCTCGAGCTTCTGCGGCTTCGCCAGATAACCCTGGATGTCCTGGCCATCAGGGCGGCGAAAGGTGATCATGGATCCCGATGTGTGTTTCATGAGATGGTCCTCGACTAGACGGATTAGACAGAACCGCTAGCATAGCGCCAGTCGTGAAAGTACGCCGACGGGCGCAGCATGCGACGGCTCTCACTAACCGACGCAGCAGCACAATCTGGAAACCGCTCAGGTTCGCTGCTCGGCACGCCGCTCGACAAAGCGCCTCACATAGTCATCCGCCGGACGCGTGAGAATTTCGTCCGGCGATCCCTCCTGCACCAACTTGCCGTCGCGCAGGATCGCAATGCGATTGCCGATCCGCAGCGCCTCGTCGAGATCGTGCGTGATGAACACAATGGTCTTGTTCAGCGTCGCCTGCAACTGCAATAGCTGGTCTTGCATTTCCGTGCGAATCAGCGGATCGAGCGCGGAGAATGCTTCGTCCATCAGCAGCACGTCGGTATCCGCAGCAAGCGCACGGGCAAGGCCGACACGTTGCCGCATACCGCCGGACAACTCATCCGGGTAGTGTTCGCCGTAACCGTTCAAGCCCACCTTGCCGAGCCAGACACGTGCCTTCTCATTGGCTTGCGCGCGGCTTTCGCCACGCACACGCAGCGCGTAAGCCGTATTGTCGAGCACGGTCTGATGCGGCAGCAGCCCGAAGTTCTGGAACACCATGCTGACCTTGAAGCGGCGCAACTCGCGCAAACCTTGCGCGTTGAGCTTGATGACGTCCGAGCCGTCGATCACGATCTCGCCGGCGGTCGGCTCGATCAGGCGGTTGAAGTGCCGCACCAGTGTCGACTTACCCGAGCCCGACAGTCCCATGATGACGAAAATTTCGCCTGCGCCGATATTCAGGCTCACGTCGTTCAGACCGACATTGCAACCGGTCTGCGCAAGGATGTCGGCTTTACCCTTTCCGCCTCTCAACAGATCGAGCACGCGCGCATGACCGGTCTGCGGGCCAAAAAGCTTGTACACGTGTTTGACTTCTATCGCTGCCATATCGCTCTCCGGTTACTTCGCCGTGCGGGTTTCGAGGGCGCCTTCGCCAGCATGCGTCTCGTTCGTCTGCGCGCTGTTCACGCGGTAAGGAATGCGCGAAGCCGCTTTTGCTTTCCTGCGTTGCGAGAAAAGGCGCCGCGTGCGGCGATCCTGGCCGTAGCCCTGGCTGATCCGATCGATCACGATTGCCAGTATCACGATGGCGATGCCCGCCTGCGTGCCCTTGCCCACATCGAGCGTCTGAATGCCCGCGAGCACATCCTCACCGAGCCCACGCGAGCCGATCATCGATGCGATCACCACCATCGAAAGCGCCATCATCGTCGTCTGGTTGATGCCGGCCATGATGCTGGGCCGCGCCAGCGGCAACTGCACGTTCACCAGCAATTGCCAGCGCGTCGTGCCGAATGCACGGGCAGCCTCGACGACATCGCCGTCCACGTGACGGATGCCGAGATCGGTCAAGCGAATCAACGGCGGCAGCGCATAAATGATCGTCGCGAGGATCGCGGGTACCTTGCCGAGACCGAACAGCATCAGCACCGGAATCAGGTAGACAAAGCTCGGCAGCGTCTGCATGACGTCGAGTGTCGGCAACAACATACGCCGCAGCCACGCGCTGCGCGACGTGAAAATGCCGAGCGGCACGCCGAGTGAGACAGACAGCACGGTTGCCACCAGCATCAATGCAAGGGTCTGCATCAGCTTTTCCCACAGGCCAAAGCAGCCGATCGCGTAGAGCAGCAGCACGAAGAAGCCGGCAATGCCCAGACGCCGCGTCGCGTTCCACGTAATCGCGCCAACCGCCAGCAGAATCAGCCACGGCGGCATGGCGCGCAGCGCGCCTTCGAGCGGCACCAGGACGTAGCGCAATAGCGCGATGCTGAACTGGTGGAAGCTGTCGCCGTGGCGGGCGACGAACGACTGCACGGCATCGTTCACCCAGTCGGCAATCGAAAGATGCAGAAAAAACGAATTCATGATCAACCCCTCCCCTGCAGGTGGACAGCAGACGTGGGACATCCGCTGTCCAACACCGATCCGCAAAGCGCGATGACGTCATCAGCTCATGACGTCGCCGGCGATCAGGCGCCCGCGAGGCCCGCCTGCACCTTCGACGCCACATCGGCCGGCACCCATTGTTTCCACATCTCCGGATGCTCACGCAGGAATTGCGTGGCCATGGCGCTCCCGTCGAGTTTCTTCGTGCTCATTTCGAGAATCGTGTTGTTGAGGAAGTCCATCGGGAACTTCACCTTGCCGAGCATCGACATGAGTTGCGGGTCCGCGTCGTAGAACGGCGAGGACACACCGACCGTGACATGCGAGACCATGTAAGACGATGCGCATTGCGACGTGCTGCTCTCGTCACGCAAGGTCTTCCAGCAGGCGTCGTTATAGGCCGGCATCTTCAACTCGACGAACTTGTACTTCGCCATCAACGCGGCCGGTCCCCAGTAATAGAAGACGATCGGCGCGCCGCGCTGATACGCGGATGCGATTGCCGCGTCGAGCGCAGCACCGGTTCCCGGATGGAAATTGGTGTAAGCCGAGTCGAGATTCAGCACTTTGAGCAGACGCGTGTTGACGCGTTCGCAATCCCACCCCGTCGGACAGTTGAGGAAGCGGCCCTTATCCGGTTCCTCGTCGTCGGCGAACACGCTCTTGTACTTCGGCAGGTCGGCAACCGAAACAAGGCCCGGCGCGACCGGCTTGATACCGCGCTTCGGATCGCCCTTCACCACGTATTCCGGCACGAACCAGCCTTCCTTCGTGCCGCCCGGCAAGGTGTCGCCGACCAGCTTGACGCTGCCCGAGGCCACGGCTTTCGCGGTGATCTCGCTGCGCCCGGTCCATTGTTCGGCCCACACCTGCACGTCGTTGTGTGCGAGCGCGGTTTCGGTGGCCGCTGTACTGCCAGGCACGACATCCGTCTTGCAGCCGTAGCCCTTTTCCAGAATCTGCCGCAGCACTTCGGTGGCGAAGGAGCCGCTTTCCCACGTAATGCCCGCGAAATGCACGGTCTTGCCCTGCGCGCACCAACTGTCCGCGGCATGCGCGCTCGCGCCTGTGAGGGCAAGCGCGGCGGCGCACAGGGCCGCCCGGAATTGTCTGAGTTGCATCGTCGATTACCTTTGGAACGTTGAATTGCGTTGAGTTCGATTGCGGAAAATCCGAGTGCTGGGCGAATGCCTGGGCAGCCGCCTCGTACACTCAGGCAAGCAGGCGCTTCTCGAACGGATAGTCGGACAGCAGTTCCACCTGGCCGTCGTCGCGTACGTACACCTGTTCCTCCAGCTTGACGCCTTCACCACCGTCTTCATGGCCGATATAGCTTTCGATGCAGAGCGTCATACCGGGCTCGATCACGCCGTCATAGCCCTTCGCTTCGTTGTCCTCGCGATGGACGATGTACGGGTATTCGCCGGTCATGCCCACGCCATGCGCAAGCGCGAAATAGCGGCGCGCCTGATACGGCCCGGGAATCTTCCAGGCGCGGGCGATGAACTCCTGGAACGTCGTGCCGGCACGCACGTTTTCCATATTCGAATGCACCTGTTCGTACGCCAGGCGGTACAGGTTCTTCTGGGCCGCCGTAGCCGGACCGTCGCCGCACAGGAAGGTGCGCGAGAAGTCGGCGTAATAGCCGAACCGCCCCACCACGTCGGTATCGAGTCCGACCAGCTCGCCTGCCTGAATCTTGCGCGGACTGCTCTCCTGAAACCACGGGTTGGTGCGCGGCCCCGAACTGATCAGACGCGTTTCCACGTAATCGCCGTCGGTTTCGATGATGTGCTTATGCAGATGCGACCACAGCTCGTTTTCGCTGATGCCGGGCACCAGCGCCGCTTCCAGCTTGCGCACACCCTCTTCGGCGGCACGCAGCGACGAGCGGATCATCTTGATCTCATTGGGCACTTTGATCGCACGTGCGCGTTCGAGCGGCTCCTGCGCGTCGGAGATCTGATAGCCGCGCGCCTGCAGCGCGAACGCCGCAGCCGAAGTCGCGCTCTCGATCGCGATGCGCTTGCCACCGCCGCTCTGCTTCACCAGTTCTTCGATTTCATCGGCCCAGCGTTCGGTGACGCGACCCAGCATGTCATCGCAGAAGTAATAGGAAATCGCCGTGGCCGGCCGCACTTCGTCGACGGTGTCGAGCCCGTCGGCGAGAAAATCGCAGCCCGCGTATTCGAACAGCACGACCTTTCCTTCAGCCGGCACGAACAGATAGCGCGCGGGATTGCGCATCGAATAAACCTGCATGTTGCGCGAGCCGGTCGCATAGCGCATATGCGTCGGGTCGAACAGGATCGCCGCGGTGAGGTCGCGCTTTTTCAGTTCACGGCGCACGCGGCCAAGCCGGTCCCGTTGAATCTGCGCGATTTCTTCAGCGGTCGGTTCACAATCTTCCGGGCGGTGAGTCGGGCGAATAATCATCGTGTTTAGAAGGGGACGTGGTGGTTATAAGAGGAGAGCTTCAATCGACCAGATTGTCGGCACGCACGAGCCGCTGCTCGGCTTCCAGATGCATTTCTGACACGCGTCCATACAACTGCCGGGTGCGCTCGAGCCGGCCGATCACGCCGGACGTCTTCGAGTACGCGAAGATCGCGGTGTGACGATCGATCCCGCCCTGCACCCGCGTGACGCGGTGCAGCGAAAAACGCCCCTTGAACAATTGCAGATCGCCGGGTTGCAAAGTGATGACGTTGATCGGCGCACGTGTTTCGCCGCGCACCACCCTGCCCACGTCGCCGTAGTTCTCGCCTTCGGGCGAGCGGATATTCGGGCAATACTCGAAATCGCCGCCCGCCTCCGGCTGCTGGGTCATCATCGAGACGATGAATTCATTGGTGTCGTAGTGCCAGGGCTGTTCGGTGCCGGGCGGCATAACGTTCTGCACCAGCCCCGCATACGGGTCCGCGTATTCCCACACGCGCGCCTCGCCGAGACAGGCGGCGACGAAACGCTTCATCGCTTGCGCCACATAGATGCGATGCACAATCGCATCGGCCGGAATCACGTCGCGCGTCACAAAGCCGCTGGTGCGGTCCATAAAGACACGGCGCGGATCGTCGGCGGGCAGCGACGGATCGTCGGCGGTGAAATAGGCGTTGACCTTACGGGTCGAAAAATAGGTTTTGGCTGCCAACGCCACGCCCTCGGCGCGCGCCCTGGCAAGCGCTTCAGGCCGCAGGAAATCGTGCAGCACCGCGCTGCCGTTGCCCGCCAGGTGGGCGCGGCAGGTCGCAATCAGCTCGCGCATGCGCGGATGGTCCGGATCGTGCAACGGATAGCGCCCGGTATCGACGATGTCGCTCAGATCGTTGCATTCGGCATCGGCAAGAGAAAGACTGACTGACACGGCAGTGCTCCAGATTAAGGGTTCGGACTGATTTGTGACGCGAATTTTTTTCGACAACAATCACCTGTCTAGTGCCCCCATCTTTTGATCGTCAAATTTCTTTGGAAAGCGAGTAATTCCGATGGCTGCCATCAGCGGACCCGATTGGTCGAAACTCAGCTCTCTGGACCCCGAACTGGTGCGCGCCTTTGTCGCCGTGGTCGATAGCGGCGGCTTTACCGCCGCGGCGAAGCAATTGCACCGTACCCAGTCGACCATCAGCCTGCGGATTCGCACGCTCGAGGACCGGTTGGATACGCATATGTTCTTGCGCAATAGCCGGCGCCTTGCCTTATCGCGGGACGGCGAGAATTTCCTGATTCACGCCCGCCGCATTATTCAGGTGCAAAACGAAGCGATCGCGGCACTGAACCGGAGCAACAGTGACGGCGTGATCCGATTCGGCTTGCCGGAGGACTATGCCGAGCTCTGGCTGCCTGAGTTGCTCAAGAAGTTCTATGCGCTGCGGCCTGGCGCGCGGCCCCATATCCATTGCCGGATGTCGCTCGAATTGCTCGAACGGCTGCAGGCGGGGGAACTGGATCTGGCTTTGGTGGTGCGGCATGGCTCGCAGACCAGCGGTAGGCATCTGGGGCGCGAGGAGGTGGTGTGGGCGGCGCACCGCAGCTTCGTACTGGATCGGCAGGCGTCGGTGCCGCTCGCGTTGTTTCCGGAGACTTGTTGCTACCGGCAGCGCGGGCTGGAAGCGCTGGCCGCGCTGCAGCGGCAGTATCAAGTGGTTTATACGAGTCAGAGTCCTACCGGGATTAAGGTTGCTGTCAACCATGGCGCGGCTGTGACTATCATCGATCGCTGTACGCTGCCGGAGAACTGGCGTGTGCTTGGGGCAGAGGAAGGGTTGCCGCCTTTGCCGCCGGCCGATCTTGAATTGCATCGTTCTTCAGTGAATCGCGATCCGGCCGCGGATGATCTTGCTGCGTTGATTGAGGCGATGGTTGAGGAGCGGCGTAGTTCTGCGGTTGGTGGCATTGCTGCTTAAGTGGCTGTTTTGCCTACGGCGTTGGCTTTTTCTTGCTCTTGCCTCTTTGGCCTTTCCTTGTTTTGTTATTGGTTTATTAGTGTTGCCCCTGTGCGGGGCGGCACCTACTTTTCTTTGCCGCCGCAAAGAAAAGTAGGCAAAAGAAAGCGGCTCAAACCGCTAACGCTTAAGCGGGTCCCCCGCGCAGTCACGGTAGTGGAGCATCTGGAATCCGTGTTCTCGCACATTCCACCTTGGTGACAAGGCAGTCATTCTTCCGGCGGCGCTGCGCGCGCCGTAGCGGTACTTCAAAACCATCGGTTTACTTCGCGCCTCACCTAGGCGCCCTTGTTTTGCGAACCCCTCCAGCAGCGAACAAATAATTCGGATAGCAAACGTTCCATAAGAGCGTGCCTCTTGCTGTTCTCGCTCCATCGGCGTTTCCGATTGCTGCCATCAGAATTCCTCGCTTTGCAAAAAGTATTGGCCAGAAAATCATGCGTCGGCCACTTGCCAATAAATTCTGGAGATCTTATGAAAAAGAAAGTCATCGCCATGGCCGTACTCGGCGCCGTCGCCGCCCCGGTGTTCGCGCAAAGCAGCGTGACCCTGTACGGCGTGATCGACGAAGGCATCGACTACACCAACAACGTAGGGCACGGCAGCGTCGTTGAACTCGCGAGCGGCTATGCACAAGGCAGCCGCTGGGGCCTGAAAGGCTCCGAGGATCTGGGCGGCGGAATGAAAGCCATCTTCCAGCTCGAAAACGGCTTCGATCTGAACTCGGGGCGTCTCAATCAGGGCGGGCGCATGTTCGGCCGTCAGGCTTATGTAGGCATCAGCAGCGATCGCTTCGGCACGGTCACGCTCGGGCGGCAGTATGACTCGGTGGTCGACTACCTCGCGCAAACCACGGCCAACGGCAACTGGGCCGGTTATCTGTTCGCGCACCCGTACGACAACGACAACACCGACAACTCGTTCCGCGTCGACAACACCATCAAATACGCAAGCCCGGAGATGGCAGGGTTCCAGTTCGGCGGCACGTATAGCTTCAGCAACGACACGAACTTCGCCAACAACCGCCAGTACAGCTTCGGCGCTCAATATGCGAACGGCGGTCTGCTGGTCGCCGCAGCCTACCTGCAGGCGAACAATCCGGGCGTGGGTTCGAACGGTGCGATCACCGCGAACGACGCCAGCTTTATCGCCGGCCGCATGCGCGTGTTCGGCGGCGGCATCAACTACACCTTCGGTCCGGCCACCGTCGGCTTCGCCTACACCAACTCGAACTACAAGAACCCCACCGGCAATGGCTATATCGGCATCCCGCTCGCCGCGACCGGCGTCACGCTGAATACGCTGAAATACCAGAACTTCGAAGTGAACGGAAAGTATCAGGTCACCCCGGCGTTCTTCGTCGGCGCGCAGTACGTCTACACGATGGAAACCTATGACGCTTCCACGGGCAGCGTAAAGCCGAAGATCCACTCCGTCGGTCTGATGGCGGACTACAACCTGTCCAAACGAACCGACGTCTACGTGCAGGGCGAGTATCAGAAGGTCACCGGCAGCTCGACCAACTCGATTCTGGATGATGCATTCATCCCGGGCACGCAATCGCCTTCGTCGACGGCGAATCAGGTGGTTGCGCGCATCGCGCTGCGCCACAAGTTCTAGAGCCGCACGCCGTCGCGCGATGTCATCTCGAAGGCGTCGGGCGTCGAACTCAGAATGCCTGACGCCGGCTTGTTGGCCGCAGAGGCCGTGTACGGTCCCCATTAACTTTCTGAGTTCGATTAACTAAAATGAATTCATGGCCGTGTCCTGATCGGGAGGCGTCGTGAGTGAATTTGCTAGCGTTGCTATGAAGCTCCTGGGATCGGCGGTCCATGCCCAGTCCTCTGTATCTGTTGATGACCTCCTCGGCATCCTCTGTGGGCTGGCTGGTCTCGCCCTTCTGGTCGTGGTTCTGCTCATGCATGACGGAGTGGAAACTGCCCGGAAATGGAAATCGGGCTGGCACACTGACCGGCATCATTTACATGTTGGCTGGCCGGGTCATCGCAAGCATTGACGCGGCATTGTCGCGCTGACAACCCGCGCAGCACGCAGCGCGCCAATCGCATGCGTCAAACACGCTGTCGATGTGTGGCGGGCTGAACGGCCGGTTAACACCTGCCGCCGCCTGCCGCGCAAAAATGCGGCCGCCAGAATCTGATCTTCCCCACGTTGGCACGGCTCCTCGCGATGCGAAGCGAGCCGTCCGTCACGTCAACCCCAGGCGCGCCAGGGTTTTCCTCGATGCGGCCGGGTCAAACGCTGCTACCCGCGATTAATTAAAGCGGCATCGCCGGCTCACCGAACCGTGACTACGCGATCTCGCGCGTGAGCGCTGCAATCGACCGTGCTAGGCTACGCGCAGATGTCGGCCGGCACGATGCATTCCGGCGTCAGGAAAAACATCGAAAGTTCACGTTGCCTGAATATCCGCGTCCGCTCCGTCGTTTAGGCTAAACGCAGGCGATATAAGGTGGATCGATGATCGACGTTAACCCGCGTTTTGTCCGGCGGCCTCAGTGCGCCACGCTATGCGCAGCGCTTTGCTGCTGTGCAGCACTGGCCGGCTGCAAGGTCGGCCCGGACTATCGCACGCCCCTTGCGCCCCCTACCGACACCTACACCACCACCCCATTGCCCGAGCAGACGGCCTCCGCACCGGGCGCCGCCGGCTTGCCGCAGCGCTTTGTGCCGGGCCAGGACATTCCCGCCGCCTGGTGGGCCCTCTTTCATTGCGAGCCGCTAGATACGCTGATCCGCGACGCTTTTGCCAATAGCCCGAACGTCGCCGCTGCACAGGCCGCATTGCGGCAGGCTCGCGAGAATTTCTCGGCGCAAGCCGGCACGCTGCTGCCCAGCGTGGATGCACAACTTGGCGCCACGCGCGAAAAATTGAACGGAATCGCGTTCGGCCGGCCCGGACTCACCGAGGAGTTCAACCTCTACAACGCATCGGTCAACGTGTCGTACAAGCTCGACGTATTCGGCGGAACGCGGCGCGAACTCGAAGCGCTGCACGCGCAAGTCGACTACCAGCGCTACCAGTTGCAGGCCGCCTATCTCGCGATGTCGGCCAACATTGTGACGGCCGCGGTCAAGGAAGCCTCGCTGCGCGCCCAGATCGAAGCCACGGAACGCATCGCCGCCGAGGAGGACGAACAACTGGGCGTGCTCAGCAAGCAGTTCGAGCTGGGCGGCGTGGGCCGCACGGCGGTGCTCGCGCAGCAGACGCTACTGGCGCAAACCCGCGCGACGCTGCCGCCCCTGCAGCAACAGCTCGACCAGGTGCGCCACCTGCTCGCCGTGCTGGCCGGCAAGCTGCCCAGCGACGTCACGCTGCCCGAATTCAGGCTCGACATGTTTTCGTTGCCGCAGACGCTGCCGGTGAGCCTGCCGTCGGCGCTGGTGAGGCAGCGGCCCGACATCCTTGCCGCCGACGCCGTGCTGCATCAGGCAAGCGCGCAAATCGGCGTGGCAACGGCCGCGATGTACCCGCAGATCACGCTGTCCGCCAGCTACGGCGCCGAGGCGCTGACACCCGCGCAAGTGTTCAAGGCCGGCAGCACGATCTGGAGCCTGGGCGCGAACCTGTTGCAACCGCTCTTCCACGGCGGTCAACTCACCGCGCAGAAGCGCGCGGCCGAGGCGGCGTACGAGCAGGCCGACGCGCAATACCGCGAAACGGTACTGCTCGCGTTCCAGAACGTCGCGGACTCGCTGCGCGCACTCGATCACGATGCCACCGGCCTGAAAGCGCAAACCGACGCATGGCGCGCCGCCAGCGACTCGCTCGACCTCACGCGCGGACAGTATCGGATCGGCGGCGTGAGCTACCTGTCGCTCCTCGACGCCCAACGTCAGTACCAGCAAACAGTGGTGAGCCTCGCGCAGGCGCAGGCGTCGCGCTACGCCGACACCGCGGCGCTGTTTCAGGCGCTCGGCGGCGGCTGGTGGAACGCCTCTGCCGCGCCCACCACTCCCGCAACGCAATGACCCAACCCGAGAGGACACTCGCGGTACCGTACTTTGCAGCACGCGCTTTGAAACACGCTCTGTCAGGAACATAAGGCTCGGCGTTTCGCCCGATGCCGATGAAGGACATGACGATGACTGAAAAACCAAGGATGACCAGGCGGATGACGATCATGCTGATATGTGTCGGCCTGCTGCTGGCGGCGCTCGTCGGCTTCAACCAGTTCAGGACGTACATGTTCGCGAAGTCCATGGCGGGCAATACGGCGCCACCCGCCACCGTCTCGGCGGTGGTTGCCAGCTATCAGTCGTGGCAACCGCAGCTTGCCGCGGTAGGCAGCCTGCGCGCCGTGCGCGGCGTCGACGTGACCACCGAAGTCGCCGGCCTCGTACGCGAAGTCGCGTTCAGCTCGGGTCAGGAAGCGAAAGCGGGACAAGTCCTCATCAGGCTCAACGACGACGCCGACGTGGCGCTGCTTCATTCGTTACAGGCAGCGGCAGAACTCGCGCAGACCGTCTACCAGCGCGATCAGGCGCAGTACGACATCAAGGCGATTGCCAAAGCCCAGCTCGACGCGGACGCCGCGGACCTGAAGGGCAAGAAGGCGCAAGTCGCAGGACAGACAGCGCTCGTCGACAAGAAGACCATCCGCGCGCCGTTTGCGGGGCGTCTCGGCATCACCACGGTCAATCCAGGGCAGTACATCAATCCCGGCGATGCGATCGTGACGCTGCAAGCGATCGACCCGATCTACGCCGATTTCTACCTGCCGCAACAGCAACTCGGCCTGCTCGCGATCGGTCAGACCGTGGTGGTCGACACCAGCGCGTTCAACGGGCAAACGTTCACCGGCAAGATCCAGTCGCTCAACCCGAAAATCGACAGCGCGACGCGCAACGTGCAGATCGAAGCGAGCGTGGACAATCACGAGCGCAAGCTGCTGCCCGGCATGTACGCGAACGTGAAGATCGACGCGGGCGTCGCGCAGCGCTATCTGACGTTGCCGCAAACGGCTATCACCTACAACCCGTATGGCGCTACGGTGTTCATCGTCAAGCCGGGCACGCAACCGAACGCGCAAGGTAAGACGTTGCCCGTCGCACAGCAGGTGTTCATCACACCCGGCCCGACGCGCGGCGATCAGGTGGCGATCCTGAAGGGCGTCTCCGAAGGCACGCAGGTTGTCACGAGCGGGCAACTCAAGCTCAAGAACGGCGTGCCGCTCGTTATCGACAACCGCGTGCAGCCGGCCGACAACCCGAACCCGACGCCTCAGGAACAATAGAGAGGCCGCCCGATGAAATTCACCGATCTCTTCATCCAGCGGCCCGTACTCGCTTCCGTGGTCAGCCTGCTGATTCTCGTGCTCGGGCTGCGCTCGCTCGAAGCCCTGAAAGTACGCCAGTATCCGCAGACCGAAAACGCGGTCGTGACGATCAGTACCGCCTACTATGGCGCGAACGCCGATACCGTCGCCGGCTTTATCACGCAGCCGCTCGAAGCGGCGATCGCCCAGGCACAAGGCATCGACTACCTGTCCTCGTCGAGCAGCACCGGCGTGTCGACCATAACCGCGACGCTGCGCCTGAACTATGACGCGAATCGCGCGCTGACCGAGATCAACACGCAGATCCAGTCGGTGCGCAACCAGTTACCGCCGCAAGCGCAGCAGCCGGTGTTGAAGGTACAGATCGGGCAAACCACCGACGCGATGTACATGGGTTTTTACAGCGACGTGCTGCCGAGCAACAACGTCACCGATTACCTGCTGCGCGTGGTCAAGCCGAAGCTCGATTCGATCGAAGGCGTGCAGACGGCGGAAATTCTCGGCGGCCGGCAGTTCGCGTTGCGCGCGTGGCTCGATTCGACGCGCCTCGCCGCGCACGGCGTAACGGCGGCCGACGTCTATACGGCGCTCGGCAACAACAACTACCTCGCGACGCTCGGCACCACCAAGGGACAAATGGTCAGCGTCGACCTGAACGCTGGCACCGACCTGCATACGGTCAACGACTTCAAGCAACTCGTCGTCAAGCAGAAGAACGGCGCGATCGTGCGCCTCGAAGACGTTGCGAACGTCGTGCTCGGCGCCGACAGCTACGACTTCAACGTCGCCTTCAGCGGCAAGCGTTCGGTATTCATCGGCATCAAGGTCGCGCCGGACGCGAATATCCTCGACGTGGCCAGGCGCGTGCGCGCTGTCTTTCCATCGCTGCAGAAGCAGTTCCCAATCGGCATGACGGGGGAGATCGTTTATGACGCCACCGATTTCGTCAACACGGCGATCACGGAAGTCATCAAGACGCTGGTCGAGGCGTTGCTGATCGTCACCGCGGTTATCTTTCTGTTCCTCGGCAGTTTCCGCGCGGTCATCGTGCCGGTGATCGCGATGCCGTTGTCGCTGATCGGCACGTTCTTCGTGATGCAACTGCTCGGCTATTCGATCAATCTGCTGACGCTGCTCGCGCTCGTGCTCGCGATCGGGCTGGTCGTCGACGACGCGATCATCGTCGTCGAAAACGTCGATCGTCATATGAAGGAGGAAGGCAAGCCGCCCTTTGATGCCGCGCTGATCGCCGCACGCGAACTCGGCGGACCGATCCTCGCGATGACCGTCGTGCTGGTCGCCGTGTATGTGCCGATCGGTTTTCAGGGCGGCCTGACGGGCGCCCTCTTCACCGAGTTCGCGTTCTCGCTCGCGGGTGCGGTGACGGTGTCCGGCGTGATCGCGCTAAGTTTGTCGCCGATGATGTGCTCGCGCTTCTTCCGCGCGGACCAGGAGTCCGGGCGCTTCGCGCGCTTCGTCGATCGCCAGTTCGAACGCGTGCATCGCGGCTACGGCAGGCTATTGCACGCGACGCTCGACACCTGGCCGGTATTCACCGTGATGGGCGCACTGCTGCTCAGCGGTGCGGTCTACCTGTTCATGACGTCGAAATCGGAACTCGCGCCGCAGGAAGATCAGGGCATCGTACTGTCGCAGATCCAGGGGCCGCCGAACGCGACGATCCAGCAGATGCAGATGTATGCGGATCAGGTGTTCGATATCTCCAAACGGCTTCCCGAATATGCACAGATGTTCCAGCTCACCGGCGCGCCGACCCTCAACCAGGGGATCGGCGGCGTGCTGTTCAAGACGTGGGACAAGCGCAGCAAGGGCGCGACGCAGTTGCAGCAGGAACTGCAGCAGAAATGGAACGAGATCGCCGGTGCACGCGTCGCGGCGTTCCAGTTTCCGCCGCTGCCTGGCTCGCAAGGGCTGCCGGTGCAGTTCGTCATCAGCACGACCGAGCCTTTCGAGAATCTCAACGAGGTATCGCAGGCAGTCCTGCAAATAGCGCGAGCGAGCGGGATGTTCTTCTTCGTCGACAGCGATCTCAAGCTCGACAAGCCGGAAGCCACGCTTGTGGTCGACCGCGACAAGGTGGCCTCGCTCGGGCTCTCGCAGAGCGATGTCGGGCAAGCGCTCGGTTCGGCGCTCGGAGGGGGTTACGTCAATTACTTTTCGATTGCCGGACGATCGTACAAGGTGATTCCGCAAGTGTTGCAGACCGACCGGCTGAATCCTTCGCAGGTGCTCGATTACTACCTGCGCACGCCGGACGGCAGCGTCATTCCCGCTTCGACGATTGCTCATATCGAGCACAACGTCGTGCCGGAGTCCATCAACCACTTCCAGCAGCTCAACTCCGCGACGATCTCGGGCGTGATCGTGCCGGGCGTGTCGCAAGGCGAGGTGCTCGATTTCCTGCGCAAGGCGGCCGCACAGGTTGCTCCCGCGGGATATGCGGCGGATTACTCGGGCCTGTCGCGGCAGTTCGTGCAGGAATCCGGCGGCTTCGTCATCACGCTGATGTTCGCGACGATCATCGTGTTTCTCGCGCTGGCCGCGCAATTCGAAAGTTTCCGCGACCCTGTCGTGATTCTGATTTCGGTGCCGATGGCGCTTTTCGGTGCGCTTATCTTCATCAACATCGGCTTGACGACGCTAAACATCTATACGCAGGTCGGGCTCGTCACGCTGATGGGGCTCGTCAGCAAGCACGGCATCCTGATCGTCCAGTTTGCCAACGAGTTGCAGCGCGCGGGCAGATCGAAGCGCGAAGCCCTGGAGGAAGCAGCGGGCGTGCGGCTACGCCCGATCCTGATGACGACGGCCGCGATGGTGCTCGGCGTGGTGCCGCTCGTGATCGCCTCGGGGGCGGGCGCCGCGGGCCGCAATGCGATGGGGCTCGTCATCTTCACGGGGCTGTCGATCGGCACCCTTTTTACCTTGTTTGTGGTGCCCGCCATGTATATGTTCCTCGCCGCGGATCACCATCACGAAACCAGGGCGCAGCACGCCGGTTAGTGCGTCTGGCGACAGGCGGTGCGTCCGGACAAGCCAAGCCTATCGACCCCATAGAAAGTAGTGGCTTCAAGTATATCGTCAAATTCCGATATATGATTCGTCTTGTAGCGATGCAGATGCGTGAGCCGACCGGCGCCACATCTGTTTGTTGTTCATGATTTGAAACCACCCAGATGACGCTCGACATCGACGCGATCCACAAAGCGCTTGCCAACCCCGTGCGCCGGGAGATTCTCGGCTGGCTGCGGGAGCCGTACGCGCATTTCGCCGACCAGGAACTGCCGCTCGATCAAGGCGTGTGCGCCGGCAAGATAGACGCGCGCTGCGGCCTGTCGCAGTCGACCGTGTCGGCGCACCTCGCCGCTTTACAGCGCGCGGGCCTCGTCACGTCGAAGCGAGTCGGCCAATGGGTGTTTTTCAAACGCAACGAGCCCGTCATTCAGGCGTTTCTCGAGCATATGAACGCCGAGCTCTGAGCAGCCCATCCGCGTCGCCGCGCTTCTTTCATCACGTTGTTTTTTAAGGCCCGGGCCATGCGCCCGCCAGGAAAGGTGAACTCATATGCCGACTCTTTTTGACCCGCTCCAGATTGGCGACATCACGTTGTCGAACCGCATCATCATGGCGCCGCTCACGCGTCAACGCGCCGGCGAAGTCCGCGTACCGAACGAATTGATGGCGAAGTACTACGCCGAGCGCGCAACGGCCGGGCTGATCATCAGCGAAGCCACCTCGGTGACGCCGCAAGGCGTGGGCTACGCCGAAACGCCCGGCATCTGGTCGCAGGAACAGGTCGAAGGCTGGAAAATCGTCACGAACGCCGTGCACGCCGCCGGCGGGAAGATTTTCCTGCAACTGTGGCACGTCGGCCGTATTTCGGACCCGCTGTTCCTGAACGGCGAACTGCCGGTTGCGCCGAGCGCGATCCCCGCCCAGGGCCATGTGAGCCTCGTGCGTCCGGAGCGCACCTATGTGACGCCGCGCGCACTGGAACTCGATGAAATCGCCGGCGTGGTCGACGCGTTCCACAAGGGCGCCGAGAACGCGAAACAAGCTGGTTTCGACGGCGTCGAAATCCACGGCGCGAACGGTTACCTGCTCGACCAGTTCCTGCAGGACAGCACCAACAAGCGCACCGACGCCTACGGCGGCCCGATCGAAAACCGCGCCCGCCTGCTACTCGAAATCACCGACGCATGCATCGAAGTGTGGGGCGCCAACCGTGTCGGCGTGCACCTCGCACCGCGCCGCGACGTGCATACGATGGGCGACTCCGATCCGGTCGGCACCTTCGGCTATGTGGCTCGCGAACTCGGCAAGCGCAAGATCGCGTTCATCGCCGCACGCGAAGCGCTCGGCGAAGACCGCCTCGGCCCGCAACTTAAGAAGGCGTTCGGCGGCCCGTACATCGCCAACGAAAGGTTCACCAAGGAAACCGCGCAGCAAGTGCTCGACGCGGGTGAAGCAGACGCGGTGGCGTGGGGTCAACTGTTCATCGCGAATCCGGATCTGGTGCGCCGTTTCGCAACGAATGCACCGTTGAACCAGCCGAATCCGGCAACGTACTATGCGCGCGGCGAAACCGGCTACGTCGATTATCCGGCGCTGGAAACGGTGGAGTAACAGCGGCGGAGTCAGCGGAGGCATAGACCGCCGCATTAAAGCGGCTGGTTAGTGGAAGTACGCTGCAAAAACGCGCGGCGGGTATGACCGGCATGAAATCCGTTCACACCCGCCGCGTTTTTTTATGCGCTACCCGATGCAAACTCCGCGCGCGCCGCCAGCTTCATGCAAGATCGCGCCGCATGAACACACGTTTCGATTCGTCGAGTCCGCGGGCGATATGCGCGTCGCGCCGCTCGATCAACGCCGCGTCCAGTTCGGCTTCTTCGATATCGCGAAAGCCGAGCCGCCGATAGTACGGCGCGTTCCACGGCACCTCGCGAAACGTCGACAACGTGAGTTGCGTCATCTCTCTTGCGCGCGCGAGTTGCGCGACCTGCTCGATCAGCGCCGCACCGATGCGCTGGCCAGCATACGCCGTAAGCACATCGAGTTCCTGGACGTAGAGTCGCGTAGCCTGCGGCTCGAACATCACGAACCCGACGCATGTCTCGCCGGCTGCCACGGCGACGACGATCTGCTGCGCGGCGATCTTGCGGTTGACGAGGTCCACCTCCATCGGCAGCGCATCGGCGATACCGGCCATGCCGACGCTGACGAAGCGCTGGCCCGCCTCGAATTCGATCGTACGGACAGCGTGCGCATCGTGCGGCGCGGCAAATCGGAAGGTGACGCTGGAAGCCTGTTGCATGGGCGTTTCGTGCGACTTTCCCTGAAGGACACGCCGCGATATTGACATCATCACGGTGAAATAAACAAGTGCCCGCGCCGCCGCGGGACTACACTCCTGAACACCTGAATTCCCGTTCGACTCAAGATGGATCTGATGCATCTGCTGCAGGTCGCCCTGCACTTCGACCAGCACCTCAGCGGCTTGATCGTGCAATACGGCGCCGCCGTCTACGCGATGCTGTTTCTCGTAGTGTTCGTCGAGATCGGCTTCCTGCCGCTATTCTTTTTGCCGGGCGATCCGCTGATTTTCATCTGCGGCGGCCTCGCCGCGACCGGCGCGCTGAATGTCTGGATCGTGATCCCGGTGCTGTTCGCCGCGACCGTGGCCGGCAGCATCGTCGATTATGCGTTCGGCCGCGCGATCGGCGAGAAAGTCTATACCGCCGACTATCGCTGGGTCGACAAGAACGCGCTGCGTAAAGCGCACGCATTCTACGAAGCACGCGGCGGCCTGACCTTCCTCCTGTCGCCGTTCATTGCAGTGGTGCGCACGTTCGCGCCGTTCGTCGCCGGTGTCTCGCGCATGACGTTCGCACGTTTCGTGTCGTTCGTCACGACCGGCGCGGCGCTATGGATCGTGTCGCTAGTGGCGGCAGGTTATCTGTTCGGCAACGTGCCGCTGGTGCGCGATCATATGAGTTCGATCGTGCTGCTGGGCGTGGGGCTCGGTGTCGGGTCGTTGCTGGTGAGCGCACTGTGGCGTTTCGTCAACCGGCGGCTGCGCGCTGACTCAAAATCACGGAGATATCCATGACGCTTTCCGCTTTGCTCGTCTTTGCGCTGGCGCTGATCATCGCCGCCGGCACGCCCGGTCCCAGCATCGCCGCGCTGGTCGCGCGCGTGGCGCTGGCGGTGTAGCGGTTTTCGATACCGCCGCACGCAACGACGCCAGCAGCGCCTGCCACCATTCGCCGTGCCGCAGCAGAAATACACGATCAGGGAAATGGTGGCGCGCCACGTGGTCTTGCGGCACCGTATCCCAACCGCGATGCTCGACTGTCACGCGCGTTTCGTCGCCGATCGCTTCGAAACGCACCTCGACATGCGTGTGCTGCGCGGCGGTAAAGCTGGCCTGACGCCAGCCGAACGCCAGACGCTGGCCCGGCGCCCAAACCGTGACGCGGCCGATCTCGAACAGGCTGCCGTCCGGCTGCGTTTCGACCAGGCGCCCATGCTCGCCGGGTTCCAAAGGCAGTTCAAACGACAGCACGCCCGCGCCTTGCGGCGTGAACTGAAACAGCCCGTTCGGCCGCCACCATGCGCCGATCTCGCGCGTGAACACGTCGAACGCGCGCAGCGGCGACGCCGCAACGCGTAACGAGACCTGCACGCGCGAACTCATGCTTGCCGCTCCACATGCGCCTTGAACGACAGCAATTGCGCGGACCACATCGCTTCGGTCTGTTCGAGCCATGCCTTCAGTTCGCTCATCGGCGCCGAACGCAACACATAGAGGCGCACGCGCGCGTCGATGCCGTCATGCGACTCTTCGATCAACTCACTCGAACGCAGGACCCGCAAATGCCGGCTCATTGCTTGCGGGCTCAGGCCGGTGGCTTGCGCGAGTTCACCGGCGCGCATTGACCGCTGGCTGAGCAGATCGACCACCCGACGCCGGTTCGGATCGGCTAGCGCCGCCAGGGTTCGATCGAGCGTTGCGCTAACAGGCAGTCCCATGCGCTCACATCCATCCTTCGATTTTTAGGCCGCTCACCTGCTCGGCTTCCTCGCGCGACACCTTGCGCACGGTTTGGCCGAAGCTCCAGACGTGCCCTTCCGGGTCGCGTGCCGCGTACACACGGTCGCCGTAGAACTGATCCGCCGGCTCGCGCGTGATGACGGCGCCCGCGGCGCGCGCCCGTGCGCAATGCTCGTCGATACCTTCGCGCAGTTGAACATGCACCGACTGCGTGTTCTTGCCGCCGATCGAGGCCGGACTCGCCGCGTCTTCCGACCACTCGCGACAGATCATCACGTAGCCGTCGCCGAAACGCATTTCCGAGTGACCCAACTGGCCGTCGCTGTCCGTGACGACCAGTTGACGCTCGAAACCGAAGGCTTTTTCGAGCCAGTCAAGCGCGGCAAACGGGTCTTTGTAGTACACCGACGAACCCAGTGAAGGACGGTGAAGCGGATCGCTCATGACAGGCTCCTTTTGTAAACCTCTCGGTTGATATTTAACATCATAGTTAAACAAATGGGAAAGGCAAGGAGGATGGCGTCGCCAATTGGTTCTACGAGAAGCCACGGCAAGCCGGCAACGCCAAGCGTTGCAGGACCACCCACGCCACATCAAACGTGCACGTCCTGCTCGTTGAGCGGGGGTGCCGTCGCCCCCGCGAACTCCTCGCGCAACATGTCGCGCGCGTGATGTCGACGCACCCAGAGCGCGGTGAGGATCGGCACGAGAAGCGCCGTCACGAGACAGGCGGTCGCGACCATTGCCGTGGCGGCCGGCACCAGCGGCTTGAAGCGCGGAATCATCTCGCCGATGATCGCCGGGTTCGCCACCGCGGCCCCCGCAGTCGACGACGCCGCCAGCCCCGCCGCCCCGTTGCCGCCCGCGATCCAGCGGTCCGCGACGATCAGCGGAATGCCCGTCACGACGATCACCCCGAGGCCGAGCACGATGCCCGGCAAGCCGCTCGTGACGATCACGTTCAGGTCGATGCCGTTGCCGAGCGCAAAGCCGAAGAACGGAATCAGCGGATGCACGCAGCGGCCAAAGAATTCGCGCAGGTCGCTGTCGAGGTTGCCCAGCGTGAAGCCGACCAGGAACGGCAGCACCGCGCCGACGAACAGGCGCGGCTCGAAGAACGCGACACCGGTCGCGCCGAGGATGATCATGCTGACGAGCGGCCCCGACTCGATCGACATCAGCACGAACGCGCCCGCCTCTTCCCTGGTGCCGTATTGCTGCATCACCGCCGCATAGAGGCCACCGTTGGTCATGTCCATCGAGGTCGTGATCGCGAGCACCGAGAGGCCGGCGAACAGCCCCGCCTTGACGCCGTCGATCGGAATGAAGTGCGAGGCGACGATCGTCGCGATCCACGCCACCACCATCTTTGTCACGAGCAGCGTGCCCGACTTGCGCAACACCGTTCCGGTCGCCCGCAGGTCGATCGTCGCGCCCATGCAGAAGAACCACACCGCCAGAATCGGCACGGTGCCGGTGATCAAGCCATTCGTGAACGACCCGAAGTATTTCCCCCCGCCCGGCGCAAATGTGTGGACGCAGGCGCCGAGCAGCAACGGCACCAGCATCAGGCCGCCCGGAATGCGGTCGATGGCCTTCTTGAGCTTCATGTCTCCTCCATGGACTTCGCGTCCAGTTGTCGGGTGAATAACCCTGGGTGATGTCCCGTTCTTGCGTCGGGCTACTCCCTTTCGGCGCAATATAGCATTGCGATAGGAACGACGTTCCGTTTTTGACAAGACTCTAGTCCATCGTTTACCCGAGCCTCATTTAAGACCCTTGCCAGCCTTGATGCGGAAGCACAATATTTTCGGATCACCGTTCTGAATTTGAAATTCCGCGCTACATTCGAAACCAGACCGGCGCCGCAGCACCGTCACCCAACCCAGCGTGTGGCCGGCGCGCTAGCCCGGCAGCAGGTCACGTGGAACGCTGGACGCGGTATGCTCCCGGCGCTCGGTATCGATAGGAAATGACGGAAATGACAGCAATGGGCAGACAGCGCAGGGACGACGCGGCCGCACACGCGCAGGACGCGGACAGCGCTGAAGGCAACCGCGGCACGGGCAACGACCGGGGCGAATCGGTTTCGTCGATCGGCAGGGTGTTCGCGATTCTGGGCGCGGTCGGAGACAGCGGACAGATCGGCATCAGTGAATTGTCGCAGCGGCTCGGCATGTCGAAGACCACCGTCCACCGCGTGCTCCAGACGCTGAAGGCGCTCGGCTATGTGACGCAGGAAGTCGAGACCGAGCGCTACCGGCTGACGATCCGTCTGTTCGAACTAGGCGCGAAGGCGCTGGAGAGCGTCGATCTCGTGCGCGAGGCCGACGTCGAGATGCGCCGCATTGCGCAGGCGACCCGCGAGGCGGTCCACCTCGGCGCATTCGACGAAGACGCCATCATCTACATCCACAAGATCGACGCCGACTACGGGCTGCGCATGCAGTCGCGGATCGGCCGCCGCAATCCGTTGCACAGCACTGCGATCGGCAAGGTGCTGCTCGCGTGGATGGACCCGGCCGAGGCGCGCGACGTGCTCTCGCACGTGGAATTTCGCAAGTCGACACAAAAGACGCTCGCCTCCGCCGACGCCGTGCTGAACATCCTGCCGCACGTGCGCGAACAAGGCTACGGCGAGGACAACGAGGAACAGGAAGAAGGGCTTCGGTGTCTCGCGGTGCCGGTGTTCGACCGCTTCGGCCGCGTCATTGCGGGCCTGTCGATTTCGTTTCCAACGATGCGCTGCGGCGCCGACACGAAATCGCACTATGTGGCCCTCCTCAAGCAGTCGGGTCACGCGATCTCGACGCGGCTCGGCTATCGTCAAGCGCCGGCGCCGGAGCATGCGGCCACCGGGCAGGGTTGAGCGAAAGCGCCTCCGCCCAAAGCCGGCGCGGTTCTTCAGGCGTCCGCGGCGTGCGCCGCAAGACTCAATGCGTGACGCCAAAAAACGCTTCAGCGCCTTCGACCGGTGTGAGTCCTACCTTGAAATAACCCTCGAGCCGTTCTGCCGTCGCGTCGCTCAGCGTGAACGGTGGGCGGACGAAGCCGACCGACACGGCGTGGTCGTACCATGCCAGCATCCACGTACGCAGCTCCAGTTCGTTCTGCGAAAGGCCTTGCGGAGTATCCTCAGCCATGCGTCGTCTCCTTCGCCGTCATCGGGTCGTCCAACGGCAAGCCGGCGACGCTCATCGAAGGACGCGCGGCGCCGGGTGGAAAAACATGCCAGGTTCCATCGTTGTGGCGGAAGAAAAACAGGGCGAGCGGGCCGCCCGGCCGTTGCACTTCGACACACACGCGGCGTGTCCGGCCAGATTGCGAACGATGAGTCAACAGTATCCGGACTGGCTGGGCGCCCGCCGCACCGAGCAATTTTTCGACCAGTCCGCGTAACGACTTTTCTCCCACGACCGTTTGCGCTCCATGATTGCCCATAGAAGCCATCGTAAGGCGCCCTTGTTGGCGGCTCAGTCGGGAGCGGCGGATAGTTCCTTCAGGAAAATCTGATTCGAACGTCAGGATTTCCCTAGCGCAACGACTGCGATGATTCATCAGACAAGCATCATTCGGCGGCCAGCCCGTGCCTGATCGCATAGCGGATCAGTTCCGCGTTGTTGCTGAGACCGAGCTTCTGCATCAGGCGCATCTTGTGGGTGCTGATGGTCTTGGCGCTGAGCGAGAACGTGTCCGCGATGTCGTTGATGCTTTTGCCGAGCGCCAGCATCTGCAGCACCTGGAATTCACGATCGGAGAGTATGTTATGAGGCGGCGCATCGTCCGAGTGGGTCTCGAAGATGATCGCGTCGACGAGCTTCGGATCGATAAACCGCCCGCCGGCGGCGAGCTTGCGAATAGCGGCAAGCAGCACCTCCGGGTCGCTGTCCTTCGTCACATAACCGGTGGCGCCCGCGCGCAACGCGCGCGAGACGACCTGCGCTTCGTTGTGAATGCTTAACACCAGGACCGGCAAGGCCGGCTGTTCCGCGCGCACGCGCCGGATCAGATCGACCCCGCTGATTCCCGGCATCGTCATATCCAGCAACAGCAGATCGACGTGACTCGCGCGCAGCTTGTCGACGACCTCCGAGCCTTGAGCGGCCTCGCCGGCGACGACGATATCCGTCGTCGTCGCGATAATCTGTTTCAGGCCGCCACGCACAATCGCATGGTCATCCGCAATCAGGATCTTGATCATTTCTCTGCTTTGTTGTCTAACGGAATGTGAATCGAAACCGCCGTGCCCGCGCCGGGCGCGCTGTCGATCTGCAGCGATCCGCCAATCGCCCTCGCGCGCTCGCTCATGCCGAGCAGGCCATAGGAATAACTCTTGCGCGCCGCCTCCTGATCAAAGCCGCGACCGTCGTCGCTGACATGCAGATCGAGGGCCGTCGCGGTGCGGGTCAGTGTCACGTCCGCTCGCGTCGCGCCGGCATGGCGCGCGACGTTGGTGAGCGACGCCTGGACGATGCGGAACACGGCAGTCGCGAACGCATCGGGAAGAACGGGCTCGCTGCCGTTGATCCGGAACTGGCAGGGAACGCCGGTATGCCGGCCGAAATCCTCGACCAGCCACTCCAGCGCCGACACGAGCCCGAAGTTCAACGCCGCAGGCCGTAAATGACTCGCCACGTTGCGCACCATCCAGATCGTCTTTTCGACCAGTTCGCGCATGCTGTCGGCTTTCTTCATCGCCTCCTGGTCGCTGCCAAGACGCATCCTGAGCAGCGATACGTCCATTTTCAACGCTGTCAGCAACTGGCCCAGTTCGTCGTGAATTTCCAAGGCGATGCGCTTTCTTTCCTCTTCGCGGATCGCTTCCATATAGGCCGACAGTTCGCGCAGCTGTTCGCGCGACTCGAACAGCGCCTGCTCGATACGCTTGCGTTCGGTGATGTCGTTCAGACCGACATAGATAGCAGGCGCATCGTCATAGGTCGCCACCCGGGCCGTCGCGATCGCCCAGAATGTCGTGCCGTCCGGCCGCCTGAACTGGACTTCCATATCGCGGAAACTGCCCTCCTCGCGCAGATGCTGCACCAGCCTGTTGCGCTCCGCGGGATCCGCATACAGGTCCACGATGCTGGAGACCACGCGGTCGCGCGCATCGATACCAAATAGCTCCCGCAATGGCTCATTCGTATAGAGAATCTTTCCGCCGGGCATCGACGTGATGCACAGCGGCACCGGGCTCGTCTCGACAATGGTGCGAAACCGCCCTTCGCTCGACAGCAGTTTCGCCTCGGCCCGCCTGCGCTCGTCGATCTGCGAATGGAGGCGGGCATTCGCCCGCGCCAGTTCGTCGGTGCGTTGCGCGACGCGCTCCTCCAGGCCGTCGCGCACGCGGGACAGCGCCGCCTCGGCCTGCTCGCGCACGGCCACTTCGCTCTGCAGCTGCTTGTTGCGGGCAACGAGTTGCCTGTGCATGGCGCGCAGCGCCAGATGCGTGTCGATGCGCGCCATCATTTCGTTGACCCGCACCGGCTTCGTCACGTAATCGACACCACCCGCCGCGAATCCCTCGACCATGTCCTCGCTGCCGGTGAGCGACGTCATGAAGATCACGGCGATATCGCGCGTCGCGTCGTTCATCTTGAGCCGGCGGCAAGTTTCGAAACCGTCGATGCCCGGCATTTTCACATCGAGCAGAATCAGGTCCGGCTGCGAAAATTGCGCGCGCTCGAGCGTTTCCACGCCGTCGAGCGCGACCAGCACGCGAAATCCCCGGTCCGCCAGACTGTCGACGACCACGCCCAGATTCGACGGCGTGTCGTCGGCGATGAGGATGGTGGGTGGCCCACTCAAGTGGGCGGATGCGTCGTTCATGGTGCCGGCCTGCGTTCCATATGCTGCTCGACCAGTTGGAGAATCGCTTTCGACTGATAGCCTTTCGCCAGTTGACGAAGCTGTGCCGTGAACGACGCGTAGAGCGGGTTGAGCGCGGCGACACGTTCGGCCCAGAGCACGATCTCCCGCATATTGCCGTCGCGGGCGAGGCGGTGCAGTTCGCTCATTTCCGATGCAGGCACGGCAAGCTGCGGCTCCTGCGATGCGCCGGGTGCCACGGATGGCGTCTGCGGCGCATAAGTCCACGTCAGCGCCAGCAACGCAGTCATCTGCGCGAGCAGCTTGTCGAAATCGACCGGCTTGGAGAGGAACGCATTGACGCCGGCGGCAAGGCTGTTTTTCTCATCGGCGCCGGACGAAGTCGCTGACACCGCAATGACCGGCACGTCAGCCAGGCCGGAAAGTTGCCGCAGGCGGCGGGTGGTCTCGAGGCCGTCCATTTCGGGCATGACGATGTCGGTCAGGATCAGCGAGGGTCCCTCGCTTTGCGCCTTCGCGAGCCCTTCGCGGCCGGTCGCGGCTTCGACGGTTTCGAAGCCGAGCCTCGTCAGAAACTCGACGACGACCTCGCGATTGACCTGTACGTCGTCGATCACCAGAATCTTCCGCCGCGGGCCCAGGTAGCCCGTCTCGACCTGAGTGGCGGGTGCGGCAGGCATGGCGGCCGGTTCGGCAAGCGCAGGGGCAAGTTCGAACCAGAAGGCGCTGCCGTGCCCCACCCGGCTCTCGACGTGGATCTCGCTACCCATGGCACGAACGAATTGCCGGCTGATCGCGAGACCGAGCCCGGTGCCTTCGACTCGCCGCTCGGCACCGCCGACCTGCTCGAAGGGCTCGAAAATCGCCTCCAGCTGGTCCGCGCTCACGCCAATGCCGGTGTCTCGCACGTCGAATCGAACCTTCCCGGACGCGCCCTGCGCGATATGCAGGCTCACCTCGCCGTGGTCAGTGAACTTGACCGCATTCGCGAGCAGGTTGAGCAGGACCTGCCGTAACCGGCGTTCGTCGGCGCGCACACCGGACGGCACGCCAGGGGCGATCTCGCAGATGAATTCAAGCTGTTTCTGCTCCACCTTCACACCGATGATTTCGCGAATCACGTCCATCATGGCGGCCAGCGGCACGTCGCCGATCTCGATGCGCAGTTTGCCCGCTTCGAGCTTGGTGAAATCGAGCGTGTCGTCGATCAACGTCAACAGATGTTCGCCGCTGCGCTGGATCACCGCCACCCCTTCACGTTGCCGCTCGTTCAGCGTGGGGTCGCGCCGCAGGATCTGGGCATAGCCCAGAATGCCGTTGAGCGGCGTGCGCAGTTCGTGACTCATGCTGGCGAGGAATTCGCTCTTGGCCCGGTTCGCCGCTTCGGCCAGGCGCCGCGCTTCGCGCTCGGCGGCCGCATCGCGCTCCTCGAGGTACCAGCGGTGGAGTCGCTCGCCCATATCGTTGAATGCGGCAACCACCCGGTCGAGCTCGTCCGGCTGCCTCGGAGGGCGGCGCTGCAGGCTGAACGGCCGCGGCGTCTGATGGAAATCGTAGCCGCCGACGGTCCGCGCGATAGCGCCGAGGTGCCGCGTCACGAGCCGCGACAGGATGTAGATCGTGAACAGAGAAACCAGAAACGTATTGGCCGCCTGACTCACCAGAATCACGAGCGCGGTCTGCGTCAGCTCGTGGTAGAGATTGGTCAGCGTAGCCTCGACGTAGAGCGTGCCGATGCGCTGCTCCTTGCCCTGCACCCGGTAGAGCAGCGGAAATTCGCGTGTCACGGCCGCTTCCGCCACACGCCGACCCGCCGTGACGACCATCGGCGACGACGCCGAACCGGCCTCGCGCACCTCAGCAGCGCGAATATCGGCCAGCCGCAGAATACCGTCGAGTTCAAGTTGAAGCTGCGCCCGGTCGAGGCGCCACAGTGCCTCGCCGAGACTGTCGCGATAGCTCCTGTCGATATCGGCGAGGCGAGTCTCGACACTTTCGATGCCGCTTGCATAATCGCGGTAGAGTTGGAATGCAGTCAAAACCAGCGTAACCACGCAACTGAACAGCAACACCGTCGCCAGAAGCCGCAGCACTACGCTGCGGCGAAAGCGATTGATCGAACTCCAGAAGGCGCCAAACGTGTTGAGAGCCATATTCCCCCGCGAGTGCTCTGGATCTCTTTTGCCCTATTCTGCGCCCGTCGCCGATTCGCGGTCTACCGTCGGCGCCTCCCGCGGCACCCCGCCTGCCTGCACGAAATCCCGCTTCGGCGCCCTCTCTCCGCGCACCTGGGGCGTTGCGGCCATACGTGGCCTGCTCGCCGGATTGTCGATCTGGGCCGCGCTGATTCCGGCGGTATTCGCGCTGGATATCGTCAAACCGCTCAAGTCAGAAGAATTCCTTGTCCGCTACGCCTACCCGTTCGAATTGTTGACGGAAGTGCTCACCCGCACCACCGCCGCGTATGGCCCGTACGCCGAACAGCCTTACACCGACGCCATTTCGGTAGCCCGTTCGCATCAGGAGGCGCTCAAGGGTGAACGCATCAACGTCATGATCAGCGATGCGGGCCACCGGGAATTCGACGAAGACATGATCCCGATTCCGTTTCCAATCGACAAAGGGCTGCTTGGCTACCGCGTCGCACTGATCGCCGCCGACAACCAGCCGAAGATCGACGCAGTCCGCACGCTCGACCAGTTTCGCAAGCTGTCCATCGGACAAGGCAGCAATTGGGGCGACGTGCGCGTCTATGAGTACAACCATGTGCCCATCAGGACGGCGGAAACGTACGATTCGCTTTTTCTCATGCTTCTGCATCGGCGCTTCGACCTGTTCCCGCGCGGCGTGACCGAGGCGCCGCAGGAATTACGTGCTTACGGAGCACGCTACCCGAACCTCGCGATCGATCGCCATCTGCTGATCAGGTACCCGTTTGCCCAGTTTTTCTACGTTAGTAAATCGGAACCGCGCCTCGCCGCGCGCATTCGCGACGGGCTCGAGCAGATGGAGCGGGACGGCAGCTTCGATGCATTCTTCAACCGGCACTTCAGCCAGCAGTTGAGCGCCCTGAAACTGAAAGAGCGGACACTTGTCGAGCTTCAGAATCCGTTCCTGCCGGCGTGGGTCCCGCTGTCGCGCAAGGAACTCTGGTTCGATCCCGCAAGCTTGCGCTAGCCGTTTGCCGTTATCCGCTCGGACACCGGCACCGTTCCGTATGCGAGTATCTCGTCCACACAGTCGGCCAGTTCGCGCAACGCGTGCGACGAGTCCCGGTCGAGTGCTTCGGCATGCGATTTTCTGAGCTCGCGCAGCGTATCGCCAAGCCGCCTGATCGCATGGGGCCCGCTATCCAGGAGCGGCCAGCAATGCAGCAGATAACCCAGCGGTGTCACACTCCTGTTCTCGCACCATGTATCGAACAGGCGCAGGCAGATCGAGTTGATGTACTCCACCTCGTTTTCGCGTCCGGACAGATAGGGAATCATGGAGAGGCAACCGCGTGAGACGATTTCGATATTCCATCCTAAGCAGGCAAAGAGCGCTACGCAGTCAGGAAGCGCGGAAAATCGGAGCTACGCATCCTGAATCGCGCGTAAGGAAATCCTGACATCATCCGTATGGCCGCCCTTCCTCCGCTAAAAGGATTGGCGATGCTGCCCCGGCTACTGCCCGGGCTTCAGCGCCGCGTAAGCCCCCGGCGTGACTCCGTATGCTCGCTTGAAAAGCCGGTTGAGATGGCTCTGATCATAAAAGCCGACTGCCGCAGCGGCCGTTGCTGCGTTATGTCCCGCCGCAAGCATCCGTCTTGCTGCAAGCAGGCGCATCTGAGTCGCATACGCGTGTGGCGGCAGACCGAACTCCTTGCAAAAAGCGCGCATCAGATGATATCGACTGAGGCCGACGAGTTCAGCCAATTGGTCTATCGATATGTCGCGCGCAAAGTTGGCGGCGACGTAGTCACGAAC
The DNA here is from genome assembly GCF_038050405.1 of Paraburkholderia sp. IMGN_8. Classification (NCBI taxonomy): domain Bacteria; kingdom Pseudomonadati; phylum Pseudomonadota; class Betaproteobacteria; order Burkholderiales; family Burkholderiaceae; genus Paraburkholderia; species Paraburkholderia sp. IMGN_8. The sequence continues at coordinate 2,516,976 of NZ_CP150901.1, forward strand.
CTGGGCCATTTTTCGGGATTCGCGCCGTGCTTCGCCGGCATCAGGCCCGGATTGACCATACCTTCCGAACAACATGCCCATCGCCGCCCACCAGTTCGCCTGCCGTTCCATCAACGACGTCGAGCCGTGTTCGTGAAGACTGGCATGCGCCTTGACCAGCAGACCTGAAAGAAGCTCGTCCTGATAGAGGCCAGGCGGAACGAGAAGCGGTTTGTCGAGACGTGAGTCTGGGCAAAAGACGGCGCCCAGTGCGGCGAGACCTTCCACGTCAAGATAGATGGCACGGTAAATCCATTCACGGCCCTCCCACACCTCGCCGCTGTGGTATTCGCCCGGCCCAAACACCAGCACGCTGCCCGGTCCGGCGATGTCGCTACCGGCGCGCGTATGGCACTGGCCGGCACCGTTTTCCGTCATGACGATAACGAGCTCGTCGTGCAAGTGCCGATCGAACTTGTGCTTACCATAACGGGCGCTTGCAAGGCAGGCGCCGTCAAGTGCGCTATCGCGCCAACAGACAAACCCCTGCTCGCTTTTTTCAGTCATCGCCATGGTTCGCGCCCCTCGTTCCACCCTTAAACCAGTTCCAGTCTTACCCGGCGATTGTGACGGCCCTTGTTCTCTATCTTCACGATGCGGATAGGTCTCGATTGCGCCGTGTTGGACAAATGCGTGCCGCCGCAGGCCTGCCGGTCGAGATCGCCGATTTCCACGATCCGAATAGTGCCCTCGGGTGTCGGCGGGGGTGCTACCGAAAGGCTGCGGATCAGACCGTGCGTCGCCTTTGCTTCCATTTCGCTTACATAATATGCGCGCACGTCCATGCCGCGGCGGATCACCTCGTTGATGGGCTCCTCCAGAGACCGCAACGCATCGTTATCCGCGTCGGGCAAATCGAAGTCCATGCGAGCGGTACCATCCTCGTTAATTTGTACGCCCGTGACGAGTGCGCCGGCGAACCGTTGATACACAAGCGCGTTGAGGATGTGCGTGCCCGTATGGAGCTGGGCAACTGTGGCACGCCGGGTCGCGTCGATGGCGACGTGGACGTCGCCGTTCAGTTCGAGTGGCTCGTCGAGCAGATGCCATAAGACGCTTCCTTCCGCCGAAACACCGGTAATCCGGGCGGCGCCGTGTGCGTGTGTCAGCGTTGCCGCGTCCGAGACCTGGCCACCCCCGCCCGGATGCAATGCCGAGCGGCTCAGCACGACCGCGCCGGGCCGAGCGGCAACAACGGTTGTTTCGAACTCGAGCAAATCCGGCTGCTCATGGCAAAGATAGTGCGGCACCTTTTTGACCTCGCATGAATTGACTGGTTAAGCCCAGCATACTGAGTCTGGGCCCAACCTGTCTTGGTCAAAAATGCTCCTGTCTCCTGTGCCGGGCAGCGCTGCAGATTCGCGTTGAATCAGCCAACCGTCCCCCGTCGCACGCTATGTGTGCCGTTCAAGTTGTCGCCATTCCGTGTCGTATATGTTTTTGACGAAGCAATACCGCAATGCGACGTCATAACGTCCAATACGATGCTTAAACATCGGCGTCGTCTGCACAAATGCGCGAACCAGATAACGGTATGAAAATTGATTGGTTCTTTCCGGAGCCCGGCATGCCGAGAATAGGCGATCCAGAATTCCGCCGATCCTTTCATGTTCAACGCTCCGCACCGCATCACCCACCGCATCACGGTTAACCGCGCTCTGCGCGCCTTCACTGTTCTCGCCGCCTTCGCCGCCGGCGCCGCGCACGCGGACAGCACGCTCGACCGTATCCATCAGCGTCACAAGATCGTGATTGGCGTGATCCTGTCCGGGCCGCCGTTCGGTTCACTCGACCCCGCCACGCAAAAGCCGGTTGGATTCAATGTCGATCTCGCCGAAGACGTCGCGAAGCGGCTTGGCGTCGAAGCGGAACTGACGCCGGTGCAGCCGTCGAATCGTGTGCAGTTCCTTCAGCAAGGCAAGGTCGACGCGCTGATCGCCAACATGGAAGTCACCAAGGAACGCGCGGAGATTTTCTCGTATCCGCCCACACCGTTCGAGGAAATCGGCGGCGCGCTCATCACGCGCAAAGACAGCGGCATCAAGACGTGGAACGATGTGCGCGGCAAACCCGTGTGCGTCTCGCAGGGCAGCAACTACACGAAGCCGCTTGCCGAGCAATACGGCGCACAGGTGAAGGCATTCCGCGGCCAGCCGGAATCGCTGCTCGCGCTGCGTGGCAATAACTGCGTCGCCGCGGTGCATGTCGCGCCCACCTTGCGCCTGCTCGCCGCACGCAATCCGGATTGGAAGGACTACACCATCCCCGTCTCAAACGATCTGATTCCGTCGCCGGCCGTGATCTGGGTGCGCAAGGGCGAAACCGACACGCAGAACGCGCTCGATAAAATCGTGCAGGACTGGCATCGCAGCGGCTGGCTGATCGATGTCGAGCGCAAGAACGCGATGCAGCCCTCGCAGGCCGTGCTCGATCTGCACGAGAAGTACAAGGCGCAACGCACATGAGTTCGCCGCTTGCAGGCTTCTCGCAAGCCACCGCAGCGCTCGTCGATGCCATCGGCAAGACCGGCCTGAACTACAGCTTCGTGCTCGACGCGGACGAACGCGCATCGTTCCTGCACGGCATGCTGGTGACGCTCGAGTTGTCGCTCGTCACGGCGCTGGGCAGTCTGTTCGCCGGCGTCGTGCTGGCAGCCATGCTGACTTCGCCGCGCGCCGCGCTGGCGCGGCCGGCCCGAGTCTTCGTCGAAATCACTCGCAATACGCCGACGCTTGTGCAACTGTTCTGCGCGTTTCTGGTGATCAACATGCTGATTAGCGAGGTGCTGCGCAATCTTGGCGGCAATACGTTGACGCCGTTCATCTGGAGCGCGATCGTGATTTCGCTGCACAAGGGGGCGTTTCACGCTGAAGCGCTGCGTGCCGGAATCGAAGCCGTACCGCGCGCCACTCTGGAAGCGGCGCAGTCGCTCGGCTATAGCCGCCGCCAGCGTCTGTGGGGCATGCAATTGCCGCTCGCGGTGCGTTTCGCGCTGCCGGCGCTCGTCAACAATATGACGGATCTCGTCAAGATGACCACCGTCGCCTCGGCGATCGCCGTCGGCGACATCACCTATGCGTCGATCATGATCTGGACGCAGCGCGACAACGTGCTCGAATTGATGATCCTGATTCTGCTGTTCTTCGGCGCGCTGACCTTCGCAATCAACCGCGCAGGGCGCTGGCTCGAAGCGCGCTTGAGGATGCCAGGCTATGGCCACTGAAACGCTCTCGTCACTGGCGCGGAGCGAACGGCGCCGCCCTGCCGCGCTACTCGCCGTGGTTGGCGTCGCTGCCTTGCTTGCGGTGTTCGAGCATGAGATCGCCCATGGCCGCCACTACCCGACGCTCGCCGCGCTCATCACGTGGGCGCCCGCGCTCGGCAAATCGCTGTGGGTCAACATCGAGATCAGCCTGCTCGCGATCGCGCTCGGCACCCTGGCCGGTCTCGTGCTCGGACCGCTGCTGCTGTCGCCGATCCGGATCGTGCGCGTCGCGACGCGCGGCTATGTGCAGGTGTTCCGCAACGCGCCGCTGCTCGTGCTGATCTATTTCTCGACCTATGTCTTCCCGTTCGAGATCGCGATCGGCCATCAGACGCTGCCGTTCCCCGACTGGTTCAAGGTCACGCTCGGCCTTGCGCTGCCCGCGAGCGCCAACTTCGCGGAGATCTTCCGCGGCGCGATCCAGTCGATCCCGCATGCGCAGTGGGACGCCGCGCGTTCGCTCGCGTTCAGCCGCACGCAGGTATTCCGCTGGATCATTCTGCCGCAGTGCGTGAAGCGGATGCTGCCGCCATGGATGAACCTCTACGCCAGCATCACGATGGCGACGGCGCTCGCGTCGCTAGTCGGTGTGCACGATCTGCTCGACACGGCACAGGTCGCCAGCAATACCGTGGCGCGTGCTGATTTCACGGTCGTCGTCTATTTCACCGTGCTCGGACTGTTCTTCGCGTACTGCTATCCGATTGCGCGCCTCACCCGTTTCATTGAAAAACGCTATGCCTTCAGCTGACGCCACATTCGCAGCCTCTTTCGCCGCCCCTTCCGCCTCCGCCGCGCACCCGCTGGTACGGTTGCGCGACGTGCATCTTTCATTCGGCGCCAATCCGGTGCTCAAGGGCATCGACCTCGACGTGTTCCGCGGTCAGGCCGTGTCGATCATCGGTCCATCCGGTTCGGGCAAATCGACGATCCTGCGTTGCATCACGGGACTGCTGCATCCCCAGCACGGCACGATCGAAGTCGACGGCACGCGCGTCGATCAACTTGCGTCCGAACGCGACGAGATTGAATTGCGCAAGCGTGTCGGCTTCGTGTTTCAGCAATACAACCTGTTTCCGCATCTGAGTGTGCTCGACAATCTGGTCGTTGCGCCGGTGCGCATTCTCGGCCGCGACAAAGCCGCCGCGACCCGCACCGCTTACGATCTGCTGAAGAAAGTGCGCCTCGCCGATAAAGCGCATGCCTATCCGGGCGAGTTGTCCGGCGGACAGCAACAGCGCGTGGCGATCGCTCGCGCGCTCGCCATGCAGCCGGATCTGATCCTGTTCGACGAGGTGACCTCCGCACTCGATCCTGAAACCGTGGGTGAAGTGCTGACCGTGATACGCGATCTGGTCAGGGACGGCATGACCTGCGTGCTCGTCACGCACGAGATGCGCTTTGCCGAAGAAGTCAGCGACGCGGTTTATTTCACCGAGGCCGGGGTGATCGTCGAGCACGGTCCCGCGGAGCGTCTGTTTCGTGCGCCCACGAGTCCGCGCACGCGGGCGTTTCTGGCGCACACGCCGGTTGCACCGGAAGCCGCACCCGCAACGCAACCGCGCGTGCCGCTGCAACTGGATCTGAGCCGCTTCGCGATCTGAGCATACCTGGCCCGAGCGGAACTGACTCAGCGACAAGTGACTCAACGACACGGCGTCTGTCGCACAGGCGCCGTGTTTTTCTTTGCCCGACTCAACGGGCCGCGTAACGGCTCACGGGCCGCTGCAAGCCGAGGTGATCGCGCAGCGTCGTGCCGCTGTACTCGGTACGGAACAGACCGCGCCGTTGCAGTTCGGGCACGACAAGTTCCGTAAAGTCGTCGAGGCCGCCAGGGAAATACGGCGGCATGATATTGAAGCCGTCTGCGGCCTCGCCGGTGAACCACTCCTCGAGCGCATCCGCGACCTGCACCGGCGTGCCCCACACGATGCGGTGCCCACGTGCGCCCGCCACGAGGTAATACAGTTCGCGCAAAGTCAGATTCTCGCGGCGCGCGAGATCGGTCAGCAGTTTGGCGCGGCTTTTCAACTGATCCGATTCGGGCAGCTCAGGCAGCGGACCGTCGAGCGGATACCTCGACACGTCATGGCCGAGCCGGTCGGACAACAGCGACAATGCGCCGGACGTGTCGGTCCATTGCTGCAATTGCGCGTACTTGTCCTTCGCTTCCTGTTCCGTTCGGCCGATAACCGGAAACACGCCGGGCATCACGTGCAGTTGTTCGCCCTCGCGGCCGAACTTCGGCAGACGGCTCTTGAGGTCGCGGTAGAACGTCCGCGCTTCTTCGATTGTTTGCTGCGCCGTGAACACCACTTCCGCAGTGCGCGCGGCGAGATCCTGCCCCGGTCCCGACGAGCCGGCCTGAATCACCACCGGATGTCCCTGCGGCGGACGCGACGCGTTCAGCGGCCCTTTCACCTTGAAGAACTGCCCTTCATGGTCCAGCGCATGGACCTTGGCGGGATCGAAGTAGACGCCGCGTGCCTTGTCTTTTACGACCGCGTCGTCGTCCCAGCTGTCCCACAGTCCTTTGACGACATCGACGAATTCGCCCGCCATTTCATAGCGCAATGCGTGGTCCGGGTGATTGCCGCGCGTGAAATTCGCGGCCGTGCGGTCGTACGAAGTCGTCACGACGTTCCAGGCCGCGCGGCCGTTGCTCAGATGATCGAGCGACGCAAATGCACGCGCGACGTGATACGGCTCGCTATAAGTAGTCGACGCCGTGGCGGCGAGACCGATGTGGCGCGTGCCCATCGCCAGCGCCGACAGCAGGCACAGCGGCTCGAACCGCATCGCCATCGACGGATGCGCATCGGGTCCGCTCGTCAGGCCGTCGGCGAGAAAGACCATGTCGAACTTCGCGCGCTCGGCGGTCTGCGTGATGCGTTGCATCAGCGCCAGATTCTCGCTGCCGGCCTGCGCATCGGGATGTCGCCATCCGGCGACGTGGTGCCCCGCGCCCTGAATGAAGAGCCCGAGGCGCATCTGCCTGCGGGCGGCGTGACTGTTGGTCGTGGTCATACGCTGATCTGTGCGAAGGCTTTGAAAAGAGAAGCGAGATCGGCAGCGCTGTGCATCGTGTCGATCAGTGAAGGAACAAATTCGAGCACGCGGCTGTGGCTGGTGGCGTCCGCAAACTTCGCATGTAAATCTTCAGCGCCATGCAGACGGTCCGTCTTGTGGCTCAGCATCGTACCGTTGCGCAGTTCGATCTCGACGGTCGAGAAACGCGTGGCCGGATCGGTCGATGCACGCGCCGCAGTTTCATCATGACGGCGCGCCACGCGCGCGGCGAGCGCAATCAGGTCGTCGCGCACGGGTACGTCGGCGAAGGTCGCCACGCCAGGTGAGCCGTCCGTCAGCGCAGCCGCCACTGCGTATTCGACGCTGAAACGCGCTTCGAGACCCGTTGCCGGGAGCTGGTTCGCGAGCGGCGTGTCACCGCCCGGCGGGAAGGTCACCGCCACGCATTCGATGTCGTGCGGCGTGAGCAGGTGTAGGTCGCGCAACGTCAGCGCGGCATGCACGGCGTAGTGCGTCGCCGTGCAGCATGCCCACGGTTTGAAATACAGTCCCGGCGTGACGATCTGCCAGGGCGCGCCCCATCCTTCGAGCACCCGCTCCGGTCGCGCAGCGCCGCCGCTGAACACGGCGAAAAAGCCGACCGGTCCATCGAGCACGCCCGCGGATCCCTGTAGGCCAGCCGCCGCCAGTTCGGCCGCGAACACGCCCGCGCGCGCGGCGAGCCCGGCATGCAGCGGTTTCGCCTCGCTGCCGAACTGCAGGCGCAATCCAGCCGACTGCGTACCCGCCAGACCGAGCGCATTCTCGACGGCCACCGCATCGAGCTTCAGAAGAAACGACGCGGCCGCCGCGGCGCCGAGGGTGCCCAGCGTCGCGGTGTTGTGAAACCCCTGCTCGTAATGACGGCTGCCCAATGCCAGACCGAGGCGCGCCATCGTTTCGACACCGACAACGTACGCGTCGAGCAATTCGAGCGCACTACTGCCGCGCGTCTGCGCAAGCGCGAACAGCGCAGGCAGCAGCACGGTCGCCGGATGGCCGCGCACGCTGCTGTGCACGTCGTCGTAGTCGAGCGCGTGTCCGGCGTAGCCGTTGAGCAAGGCGGCCTGTTGCGCCGACGCGCCAAACGCGCTGCCGATCACCGACGCTTCGCCGCGTGAATCCTGGCCATTCACCGTCAATAGTTTTCGATAGCCGGCGTCGCCGGCGCCGGCGAAGGCGGCAGCGAGAAAGTCGAGAATGCCGCGCCGCGCTGCGGCGATCGCGGTCGTGTCATCGGCAGGAACGGCGTTTGCGATCGCGGCTGCCAATTGTCGCGTGATACCGGCAGCCGGTTCCGCTGGAGTAGATGCGCACAGGCGTGACATGTCGAAAGAGTGAAATCGTGGAAGATCGCGTACGGAGCGCCGCGTGCCGCCGGCTCGACATAAGTCTTGCCGCAAGCCTTGCCACCCGCACCCGGACGCGTCCGGGCGGCAACGCTCTAAACGCAGAATGCTAACGAAGCACCCGCTCGCCAACAAACAAGATTTCCCGCTTTCGATATCGCGGATTCAGCGTTGCTCCAGCAGACGGATCTGCCCGCGCCACGTCCGGCGCGCGGGCAATAGCGGACACACGCCGCGCGACGACGCTGGAGACGCTTGCGCCAGGATGCTAGAATCCGGCGCGTCTTTACGTTCGCCATCATGACACTACGCTCCCGCAACCGCATGACCGCATGGCTTGGCCTGATCGCCATGTGGCTCATCGTGTTCGCGCCGGTCGTCAGTCAGATGCTGGTGTCGGGGCGCGCGCACGAGCCGGTCGCCGCGCTCTGCTCGGCGCTCCAGCCGCAGGATTCCGTACAGGCGAGCCATGCCGGTCAGCCGCCGGTCCACCTGAGCCACGACGATGCATTCGGTGCGTGCGGCTACTGTCATCTGCTCGAGCATCACGTCGCGATGACAAACGTCGCGCCCGCCGAACCGTCGGTTGGGCTCGCGATCGCAAGCGCGGCGCCGCCCGCGCTCTCTACCCGCTTCACGCCGCTCGGCGCGTTCCCCTCCGGACGCCCAAGAGATCCCCCAGCCGTTTCCTGATCGCTGTTGTTCCTGATCGCGCATCTCGCCGCGCCCGTCGAGGGCGCGCGCGATCGCCTGTTCAATGCATCCAGGAAACACCCATGTTTAACTTCGCTTTGCGAAGGCTGCCCTCTTTCGTGCTTCAAGGCGCCCGTCTCGGCGCGCGTCGCGTCACGTTCGGCCTGCCGCCGCTGTCATTCATTCCGGCTTGCGTGCCGGCGCTTGTCCCGGCCGTCATCCCATCGCTCGCTCACGCGGACAGCGCAACAGCCGACGCCACCCTGCCCTCGGTCACGATCGGCGCCAAGGCGCCCGCTGCTCCGCGCGCCGTCGATCCGAACATGCCGGCATCAGTCGAGACCGTGACACCCGAACAGTTCGACAACTGGAACGTCGTCAACACCGAAGACGTGCTGAAGTACATCCCGAATCTCGCGGTGCGCAAGCGCTTTATCGGCGACCTGAACTCGATCATCGCCGTGCGCGGCACCAGCAATACGCAAAGCGCGCGGGGCCTCGTCTACGCCGACGGGCTGCTGCTCAGCAATCTGCTCGGCAACAGCTATTCGTTTCCACCGCGCTGGTCGATGGTCTTTCCCGACGACATTCAACAGGTCGACGTGCTCTACGGGCCGTTCTCCGCGCTTTATCCGGGCAATTCGCTCGGCGCCACCGTGCTCATCAGCACACGCATGCCGAAGCGCTTCGAAGCCAGCGCCGACGTCAAAGCCTTCACGCAGCATTTCAGCCTGTTCGGCGTGAATCAGAACTTCAACGGCAGCGAAGCGAGCGCGTCGATCGGTGACCGGATCGGCAAATTCTCCTGGCTGCTCGGCGTGAACCATCTGGAGAATACGAGCCAGCCACTGCAATTCGCCACACTCGCGAAGTCCAGCACGCCGGCCAAAGCCGGCGATACGCCGGTCAGCGGCACCTACATCTACAACAACCAGACCAACACGCCGACCGCCGTACTCGGGGTCAACGGCGAAGGCATCGAGCACACGGTGCAGGACCAGTTCAAGCTGAAGATGCAGTACGACTTCACGCCCACGCTGCAAGCCGGCTTTACGCTCGGCTACTGGCATCAGACCTATAACAGCCAGACCTCGACGTTTCTGCGCGACGCCAACGGCAATCCGGTCTACAGCGGCAAGGTCGCGATCGGCGGCTACGAATACGCGATTCCCGCTGCCGCGATGGCGCCGAGTCTGGGCCATAGCGAGAACTGGCTATATGGCGTGTCTCTGAAAACGCGCAACGCCACCGGCTGGAATGGCGAAGCGCTTGCTTCGTACTACGACATCGGCAACAGCGTGGCGCGCACCGCCAGTTCGGGTGCGCCAGGCAACGGTCCCGGCACCGTCATATTCGGCGACGGCACTGGCTGGAAGACGCTCGATCTCAGAACCACCTATACGCCCGCCACGCCCGAGGCGGGGTTGGCGAGCCACTGGTTAAGCTTCGGCTATCACTACGACAACTACTTTCTCGAGAACGAAAGCTACAACACGCTGAACTGGCGGGACGGTCCGGCCACCACGTTTGCCAACGCGTTCACCGGCAAGACGCAGACACAGGCGCTGTACGCGCAGGACGCGTGGCGCTTCCTGCCGCGCTGGAAGTTCGTGTACGGCGTGCGCTATGAGGATTGGCAGGCCTATGACGGCTCGCAGGCGCGGGCCGGCACGAGCCTTCCTTATAGCAACGCGAGCGAGCACCACTTCTCGCCGAAGGCGTCGTTGTCGTTCGACGTCACCGACGATCTGACCTTGCGCGCGTCGATTGGCCGCGCATATCGCTTTCCCACCGTCAGCGAACTGTTCCAGGGGCAAATCAACGGCTCGTCGATCGTCAATAACAATCCGAACCTGAAGCCTGAAGACGATCTCTCGAAAGAGCTGACCGCCGAATGGGCGCACTGGAACGGACTATTCCGTTTCTCGCTGTTCCAGGACGACGTGAAGAACACGATCTTCACTCAGACCGATACGACCGTGATCCCCAACGTGACGAACTTCCAGAACATCGGCAAGGTGCGCTCGCGCGGCGTGGAGACCAGCTACCAGGGGCAAGATGTGTTCGTGCGCGGCCTCGATCTATTGGCGAGCGTCGCGTATACGCAGTCGAAGATCGTCGCGAATGCGCAGAACCCGGCGACGGTCGGCAAGTATTTCTACCGCATTCCGCTGTGGCGCGCCAATATCGCCGCGACGTATCACATCGACGAACGCTCGGCCGTCACGCTCGCCGCGCGTTACTCGGGACGTCAGTACAACACGCTGACCAACACCGATACGAACCCGGATGTATTCGGCGGCACCAGTACGTACACCGTCGCGGATGCCAAATTTACCTTCAGGCCCACGAAGCTGAGTGAACTCGGCGTCGGCATCGACAACCTGTTCGACGCGCGTTACTTCGTCTACCACCCGTATCCGGGCCGCACGTTTTACGTCGAAGCGAAGTTACGGATGTGAGCGCGGCTGCGCGCGTATATCCGTGCTCCCGTTCGTTCACGACGCCCCGCCTGGCCACGCGCGCCGCGCAGGGTGATTCGAAAGATCAATAACTGCCTACAGGAGGATCGAATGTCCACCACCACCGCTCAACGCACGGCTGCGCCGGTCAGCATGGCAAACGCCGGCTATCGCACGCTATGGCGCTGGCACTTTTACGCGGCTCTGTTCGTCATGCCATTCCTGGTGATACTCGCGATTACCGGAACGCTGTACTGCTTCCAACCGCAAATCGAGCCGCTGCTTTATCCGCACCGGTTGATCGTCGAACCGCAGGCGACGCCCACGCTGACCCAGGATACGCTGCTGGCGAAGGCACGCGCGGCGATGCCCGCCGATGCAGCGGCGGTTACCGCGGTGATCGCGCAGGCGCCCGACCGCAGTGCTGAATTCATCTTCCGCCTCGCCGATGGTGAAAAGCAAAGCGTCTACGTGAACCCGTATAGCGGCGAAGTATTGGGCACGCTGAGCGTCGAGCACCGCTTCATACAGGTGGACCGCATGCTTCACCGCAAGCTGCTGCTCGGCAAGCCAGGCGAACTGCTGATGGAGTTGGCGGCGTGCTGGACGCTCGTGATGATCGGCACCGGCGTCGCGTTGTGGTGGCCGCGCGAAAAGACGACCGCGAAAGACGCTCTGGTGCCGCGTTTCGCACTTAAAGGCCGTGCTCTGTGGAAGAACCTTCACGCGGTGATGGGCATCTGGCTCGCGCTCGGCGCGCTGGCGTTCGTGCTGACCGGCCTGCCCTGGTCGGGTTCATGGGGCAAGCAATTCAAGGCGCTCGCGACCCGCGCGAATCTGGGTGCGCCCGCGGGCTCATGGGGCGGCCTGCCGCTACGCTCCACGCTGCCGGGCACGCAGGCATCGATCCAAGGCCAACCCATGCACCACATGGACAACGCACATGACTCGAAAATGGAGTCGATGCCGGGCATGGTGATGGACGACCTGCCTCTGCCTATCACGCCATGGGCCGTCGGCAACGCCCCCGTACCGGCATCCGCCGATACGCGCGCGCTGCAAGCGCTGCCGCTCGGACCTGTCGTCGCGCTGGTCGCGTCGCTCGGCGTGACCCGCGGCTATAACCTCGTGCTGCCAGCGTCACCTTCCGGCGTCTATACCGTCTCGTACTTTCCGGACGACCCGCAACAGGAGCGCACGCTGTACCTCGACCAATACAGCGGCGCGGTGCTGAAGGACATCCGCTACGGCGACTACGGCGCCGTGTCGAAAGCAGTGTCGTATGGCACGTCGTTGCATATGGGGCGCTATTTCGGCGTCGCCAATCAGATTCTCTGCGCTGCGATTTCGCTCGGACTCGCCGGCATGGCTGCGACTGGCTGCGTGATGTGGTGGAAACGGCGGCCGCAGCGTTCGCTCGGCGCACCGGCACGTGAGCGTTGCGCACCGCCGATGCGCGGCTGGAAGAGCGGCCTCGTGCTGCTCGGCATCGTATTCCCGCTGATGGGCGCCACGCTGCTGGCGGTATGGCTGGCCGATCGCACAATTTTCGGCCGCGCGTCGCGGCAAGCTGCCTAACGCGCAGTTTTCCACTGTGAAATCGAGGAGAAAACCATGACGAACATCCAGAAGCTTTTACTCGCCGCCGCGCTGTGCGGCACATCGATCTCCGCGTTCGCGGGCACCGCGGCAACCGCGAGCGTATCGGATTGCTGGATCCGCGCATTGCCCGGCAAACTGCCATCGGGCGGCTATTTCAAGGCTAGCAACGCCGGCGACCAACCGCTGAATCTCGTCGGCGTCAGCTCGGACGCCTTCGGCATGGCCATGCTGCATCAGACGCAAAAACAGGGCAGTACGTCGGCGATGGTCATGGTGGATCAGGTGCCAGTGCCGGCGCACGGCTCGCTCGCATTTGCGCCGGGCAACTATCACGTGATGCTCGAGCAACCAAAAGAGCCGCTCAAAATCGGCTCGACGATCCCGCTGACCTTTACGTTCAGCGACGGCCAGAAAGTCATCGCGGCTTGCACCGTGAAAAGCGCTGGAACGATGGGGCAGTGAGACGCGTTCTGACGCTTGCCGTCCTCGCCGGCGGCTGTTTTGATATATTGATCGTTCCAACCTCGATTTCCCCTCCAGATGCGCGTTGGCCGTCCTGTCAAAGCCCTTCCCCAACCGATCTGCAACTACTGCGGCGCGAAGGCCGTTCTCGTCAGAGCAGATGAGGACGCCTACCCATACCGCGAGGACCACGGGCCGCTCTGGATTTGCGCGCCATGCGAAGCGTGGATCGGCATTTTCGCGCGCAGCACACGTCATCTGCCGCTCGGGCGGCTCGCGAATGCCGAGCTACGCGAATGGAAAGCCAGACTGCACGCGGCGCTCGAACCGATGGTCGAAGCGAAGGTGCGCCGCGACGGCTGCAACACGTTCGAGGCGCGTTCCAAAGGCTACAAGTGGCTCGCGGACAAACTGGAAATCGACGAAAAAAAATGCCACATCCATCTGCTCGACGTCGACCAATGCAAGGCGGCTATCGAGATCATCGAAAGTTTCGAGCGCGAACGGCGCTCCGGTGAACCCCGATAAGGGCAATCGCCGCCAACTTGACCATCGCCATTTATGAAGGCAACCTTCACAGGTTACCTTCATATTGTGAGATGGCATGATCAGCAACAACCTGCGGGCCGATTCCGAAGCTACGCACGCAATGGCGGAAGACCTTCGCGTTCTCGTCGGCAAACTGCGCCGCCGTCTGCGTGAAGAAGCGCATGTCGGCGATTTCACGCCGTCGCAGGTGCAGGTTCTTGGTCTGCTGGAGCGCGAGGGCCCGGCAACGGTCACCGCGCTCGCACGAGCCCAGGGCGTGCGCCCGCAGTCAATGGGCGAGACGCTGTCGGTTCTGAAAGCGGCCGGTCTCGTCAGCGGCGCGCCCGACCCGAATGACGGGCGGCAAACCGTTCTCTCGCTCACCCCCGCCTTTCGCAAGAAGGTCAAGGCAAGCCGCGCGGCCCGCGAAGACTGGCTATTCCGCACAATCCAGACCCGCTTTACGCCAGCCGAGCAGCAACAACTCGCAACCGGCGTCGAATTGCTCAAACGCCTCGCCGATTCATAACCAGGAGTATTCCATGGCACTGACAACACTCGACGCAACGACCGCACTGGTCGTCATCGATTTGCAGCAAGGCATCGTTGCGCTGCCCACCGCCCATCCCACCGGCGAAATCGTGAAGCGTGCCGCCGTACTGGCCGATGCCTTTCGCCGCCACAGCTTGCCGGTGGTGCTCGTCAACGTCGCGGGCGGTGCGGCGGGCCGCGCGGAACAGGCGCGCAACCGCGGCGACTTTTCCGCCGGCTTTACGGATCTGGTGCCCGAACTGAACCAGCAGCCGTCGGATCATCTGGTGACCAAGCGGACCTGGGGCGCGTTCACGAACACGGACCTCGAAGCCTGGCTGCGCGAGCAAGGCGTCACGCAAGTGGTGCTTGCCGGCGTATCGACCAGCATCGGCGTCGAATCGACCGCGCGTTACGCACACGAACTCGGCTTTAACGTCACGTTCGCGGTCGACGCAATGACCGATCTGCACCTCGACGCCCACACCAACAGCATCGCGCGAATCTTCCCGCGGCTCGGCGAAACCGGCACGACGCAGGAAATCCTCGACCTGCTCGACAGCACACGCGTATGAGCGCTCTTTGAACAACTGCGCGACACGGGTCGCTCGTCGTCGGCGCGCTCTACCTGATCAATCCAGAAAAAAAGCCGCGCCTGAATCAGGCGCGGCTTTTTTTTCACTGCGGTCTCGCTACGCTGTTACTTCGCCACCGGCATCGTAAATTCAGCACCCTTGGCGATGCTATCCGGCCAGCGCTGCATGATGCTCTTGTAGCGCGTATAGAAACGCACGCCTTCTTCGCCGTAAGCGTGATGATCGCCGAACAGCGAACGCTTCCAGCCGCCGAACGAGTGCCATGCCATCGGCACCGGAATCGGCACGTTGATGCCGACCATGCCCACCTGAATCTGTCGCCCGAATGCGCGCGCCACGCCGCCATCCGACGTGAACAGCGATACGCCATTGCCGAACTCATGCGCGTTGATCAACTCGACCGCGCTCGCGAAATCGGCCACACGTACCACCGCCAGCACCGGGCCGAAGATCTCTTCCTTGTAGATCTTCATGTCCGTGCCGACCTGGTCGAACAGCGTGCCACCGATAAAGAAGCCTTCTTCGCCCGCCACCGGATGCACGCGGCCATCGACGATCAGCTTCGCGCCTTGCGCCTCGCCCGATGCGATATAGCCGGCTACCTTGGCCTTATGTTCGGCGGTAACCAACGGACCCATTTCGGCGTCGAGGTTCTCGCCGTTCTTGATCACCAGCGACTTCACGCGCGGCACCAGACGCTCGATCAGTTCATCGGCGACATTGCCCACCGCCACCGCCACCGAAATCGCCATGCAACGCTCGCCTGCCGAGCCATAAGCGGCGCCGATCAATGCATCGACCGCCTGGTCGAGATCGGCGTCCGGCATCACCACCAGGTGATTCTTCGCGCCGCCCAGAGCCTGCACACGCTTGCCGCGCTTCGACGCTTCCGTATAGATGTATTCGGCGATCGGCGTGGAGCCGACAAACGACAGCGCGGCGACGTCCGGATGCTCGATCAGCGCATCCACGGCCACCTTGTCGCCGTTCACGACGTTGAATACGCCATCGGGCAGACCCGCTTCCTTCAGCAGTTCGGCGAGCCGCAGCGACGCCGACGGATCACGCTCCGACGGCTTCAGCACGAACGTGTTGCCGCAGGCGAGCGCGACCGGGAACATCCACATCGGCACCATCACCGGGAAATTGAACGGCGTAATGCCGGCGACCACGCCGAGCGGCTGGCGCAGATTCCAGTTGTCGATGCCGCCGCCGATCTGGTCGGTGAAATCGGTCTTCAGCAGATTCGGAATGCCGCACGCGAACTCGACCACCTCGATGCCGCGCACCACTTCGCCTTGCGCGTCCGTGAACACCTTGCCGTGTTCGCGCGTAATCAGCAGCGCAAGTTCGTCATGATGCTTGTTCAGCAGCTCCTTGAACTTGAACAGAATGCGGGCGCGCTTGATCGGCGCCGTTTCGCTCCACGCGGGAAAGGCGGCCTTCGCGGCCTTGACCGCGGCATCCACTTCTTCGACCGAAGCGAGCGCGACCGAGCCGGTCACCTTGCCGGTGGCAGGATTGAACACGTCCTTGAAGCGGCCGCTAGTGGCCGCAGCCGGCGCGCCGCCAATGAAATGGCCCAACTGCTGCACCGACAGCCTTCCTTGTTCGTTCACTGCATTCATCTGGTTACCTCGTGTTCTGGATGGGCCGGTACGAATCACCACCGGGCCGTAAGCAAAAAATCAGGCTACGTTGCGCAGCACATTGGCGGAGGTCCGCTCATCGGCAGGCTCCATGAAGACCTCCCAACTGTATCGACGGCGCCGGTCATATTCCCGATACAGCACAATAAAACCGCACCTCACTGTATTGTTTTTTGCGTCGCAACTGTATTGGAACCCGCGGCGAGGCGCGTTTTGCGGCGTCGCCAGCGTTCAAATTAGCGAGTCGCTCAGTTCTTTGCCAACACTCAACGCCACTGCGCGGTCAATTCGTTGGCCAGCGCCATCTTCTCGCGAACCAGTTCGGTGAAATTCGTTGACGATCCGCCCTGCGACGCCATGAACTTCAGCGCGGCGGAATGAACAGCCCGCATCGACCGGCCGTCGATCCCGGCCATGCGCCCCGCACTTCGCGAGGTCTCTTCGACAAGGTCGCGTGCGCCGCTGAAATCCGGCGACAATCCGCTCTGCGCCTGGAACGCGGCGCGCATTTCGGCTGCGTATTCGCGAGAGTGCCCAAGCCGGTCGACGTCGATCACTAGATCGACGCCGTCCGACAAACGCAACGCGCAGAGAATCCACAGCGCAATGAACGCCCGATACGCGTTGTTGCCTTCAGCCGTGCGCGCATACTGCTCGCACGCCATTGCGTAGGCCTCGTCCGAAGTGGGTTGCGCAGGTGGCAAGCTCACACCGCATGCTTCAATCGCCTGCCTGACCACCGGCTCCGATTGGTTGAGGCCCAGGACGCGAAATGGCGCGGCGACAAAGAACGGATTGCTCCATTGCTGATTGAGCAGCCACCCCGATGCAAACTGCGATGCGGCATTTCGCAGCACGGCCGCATGCATTGCTTGCGGAAACGCGCGCCTGAACCAGGGCAAGCGGCCGGACGAGCGGCAAAACTTGAAGACCGGCACCTTGCCTTGCGCGGCCGACCGCTCACACAGACGCCGCAAATAAGCCTGCAATGCGGGGAATTCCGCGTCGGGCGCGCTTGCGAAACGATCGGTGCCAAAACGTTTCCGGTACCCAGGCACACCGCGAGCGCCCTCTTGCAAAAGTGGCCGGTACTCTTCGAAGTAAGGCGCGGTAAGCTGCGGATGCCCCGAAGTCATCGTGGGACGGCAGGCCGAAACTTCGGCGAGACTCAAATCGGCAAGCACATTGCTCAGCGGCTCATAGAATCCGGTCACGGAATCCAGCGCCCGCAGACGCGACCAGATCCACGTTCCCGCGCTGCGCCAGCCCGTATGCAAGAAAATGCCCTGTTTCAGGTCACTCTGTAGCGTGGCGGCATGCGGCTGAGGAGCCGGATCATTCGACATAGGCGTTTGGCCGTCAGCGGCGCTCGACGGGCCAATCGGCGGACCGTGCGACACAGGCATGGGGCTTCTCTTCAAATGAAAGCAACAACGAAGCGATGGACGGCAGGTGCTGCCTGCTCCACGCTGTTCAAGCGCACACTTTAGCGAGTTGAGCCGTAGGCCTGGTTACGGAAGATTTCACGTGGCTAGCGATGACGTTCATGCCGGCACGAAGCTGCGCGTCCTGCCGATCCATTCATGCGTTTCCAGCGCCCAGATTCCATGCCTGCCTGGGCTGCGCGAGAAAGCAACGGCAAACGCCACCGCGCCCGCATCGGGGGAATAAACCTCTAACTCACTCCGCGTCTTCCTCTTCGAGGCCGGCGAGCAGATCGTCGACCGCGCGATACACGCGCTCGACGATTTCCGGCCCGACCTTGCGCTCCAGCTCGCGATAATGGGCTTCAAGATCCTTAGAGATCACCCGTACCAATTCGACACTCGTTTCCGTTAGCGACACCAGCACGCGGCGCTGGTCTTCCGCAAAACGCTCCTTCGTCACCAGTTCCATGCTCTCCATGCGGGCGAGCACGCCAGCCATGCTCGGGCTCGAAATCGTGCAGATATCGGAGATGTGGCGCGGCTCCATCGGGCCATGCTCGTTGAGCGCGCGAATCACGCGCCACTGCTGTTCGGTCAAACCATGCGCGGTAATCAATGGGCGGAAACGCTCCATCATTTTTTCTCTGGCGCGCAGCAACAACATCGGCAGATTGCGGTGCAGAACTCGGGTAGCAGTGGAAGCGGACATGGCGGAAGATGAGTAAAGACAGCTGTCAAAGCTTAAGGGAAAACCCGCGATCAGCCGACAGGCTATTGACCGTGGATGATATCAAGCGCAATACTACTAACATGTTAGTATTTTCTCCGGGAGGCAGCTGATTTATGTTTGCACTTGCCGATCATCTGCTGCATCCCGAAGGCGACGCGTTGCCTCGCGACGTGGACGCGCGCACCGTTGCCGCGCTGCTTGCACGCGGCATTGCCTGCCGCGCGCCGGTTTCGGGCGCTGTCTATGGAACCCTGCTCAACGACCGGGCCGCATTGGACGCGCTGGGCGATGCGGTGAACGCCGCGCCCTATAAAGCGCCGCCGAAAGCGCCGGTTCTTTATCTGAAGCCGCGCAACACGCTGGCCGGGCACCGTGCGCGCGTCGTCGTGCCTGACAACGCGCTGGGCGTGGAGGTCGGTGCGTCGCTGGGGATTGTGATCGGCCGCACTGCAACACGCGTGAGCGCGGACCACGCGTTCGACTACATCGCCGGCTATACGCTGGTCGCCGATCTGAGCGTGCCGCATGCAATCGTCTACCGGCCTTCGGTACGGTTCAGGGCACGCGACGGTTTTTGCGTGATCGGGCCGGCCGTGGTTTCGGCGCGTCATGTTTCAGCACCGGACGATTTGACCATCAAGGTGCTACTGAAGGGACACGAAACCTTCACGGCGAGCACCGCCTCGTCGGTACGTAACGTGGCGCAATTGATTGCGGACGTCACCGATTTCATGACGCTTTGCGCCGGTGACGTCATCACGCTAGGCGTGCCGCATGGTTCGCCGGTCGCGCATATCGGCGACACAGCCACGCTATCGATCGGCGAATTGCCGCCGCTTGAGGTGTCGTTTGCCGGTGCACAAGAACACGATGGAGAACAGCAATGATGCGCGGCCGTGTTGCGTATGCAGGAGCGATTCACGAAGCCTGGCCGGACGCCAACGGCGTGCGCCTCGCCGATGGCCGCGTGCGTCGCGAAGATGAAGTCGTGTGGCTCGCGCCGATCGAGGTCGGCACGATCTTCGCGCTCGGCTTGAACTACGCCGAGCATGCCAAAGAACTGCAATTCACCAAGCAGGAAGAGCCGCTCGTTTTTCTCAAAGGCCCTGGCACGGTGATCGGCCATCGCGGCGTGACGCGCCGCCCCGCCGACGTCACCTTCATGCACTACGAGTGCGAACTGGCTGTCGTGATCGGGCAGACCGCACGGAACGTTACGCGCGAAAACGCCATGCAGCACGTGGCCGGCTACATGATCGCGAACGATTATGCGATCCGCGACTACCTGGAGAACTACTACCGCCCCAACCTGCGCGTGAAGAATCGCGACGGCGGCACGGTGCTCGGCCCCTGGTTTGTCGACGCCGCCGATGTCGCGGACGTCATGCAACTCGAGTTGCGCACCTATGTGAACGGCACGCGGCAACAGCACGGCAATACGCGGGATCTCGTCACCGACATCCCGGCGTTGATCGAATACCTGAGCAGCTTCATGACGCTCGCGCCCGGCGATGTGATCCTGACCGGCACGCCGGAGGGCATCGTCAACGTCAATGTGGGCGACGAAGTCGTCTGCGAAATCGACGGCCTGGGCCGTCTCGTCAATACGATTGCATCCGACGCGGACTTTGGCCGCGCCTGATCGACGATTTTACATGGGATCGGAGTAAGCGCTATGGGACCAGAGTAAGCGCTAAAGCGCTAACTCTGGTCGACAGCTCTGCATGGGACCAGAGTAAGCGCTAAAGCGCTAACTCTGGTCGACACGCTAACTCCGATCGACAGCAAAAAGAGAAAGGACAAGGCAATGCGAATCGAGCATCTGATCAACGGCAAGTCGAGCACGGCGCGCGACTACTTCGAAACCGTCAATCCCGCGACGCAAGACGTGCTCGCCGAAGTCGCGCGCGGCACCGCGGAAGAAGTCGACGCCGCCGTGCGCGCGGCGAAAGACGCGTTTCCGGCGTGGGCCGGCAAACCCGCTGCGGAACGCGCGAAACTGATTCGCAAGCTCGGCGAGCTGATCGCCGAGAACGTGCCGGACATTTCCGAGGCCGAAACGAAAGACACCGGCCAGACGATCTCGCAGACGCGCAAGCAGCTCGTGCCGCGCGCGGCCGACAACTTCACCTATTTCGCGGAAATGTGCACGCGTGTCGACGGCCATACGTACCCGACCGATACGCACCTGAACTACACGCTGTTTCATCCGGTGGGCGTGTGCGCGCTGATTTCGCCGTGGAATGTGCCGTTCATGACGGCGACGTGGAAAGTCGCGCCCTGCCTCGCGTTCGGCAATACCGCTGTGTTGAAGATGAGCGAACTGTCGCCGCTGACCGCGTCGATGCTCGGCAATCTCGCGCTCGAAGCCGGCATTCCGGCCGGCGTGCTGAACGTCGTGCACGGCTTCGGCAAGGAAACCGGCGAACCGCTGGTGGCGCACCCGGACGTGCATGCGGTGTCGTTCACCGGATCGACGGCGACCGGCAACCGCATCGTGCAAACCGCGGGTCTGAAGAAATTTTCGATGGAACTCGGCGGCAAGTCGCCGTTCGTGATTTTCGACGACGCCGATTTCGAACGCGCGCTCGATGCCGCGGTATTCATGATCTTCTCGAACAACGGCGAACGCTGCACGGCAGGCTCGCGAATTCTCGTGCAGCGCTCGATTTACGCGCGCTTTGCCGAGCGGTTCGTCGAACGCGCGAAGCGCTTGACCGTTGGCGATCCGCTTGCCGACAACACGATTGTCGGTCCGATGATCAGCCAGGGGCATCTGGCGAAAGTGCGCAGTTATATCGAACTGGGTCCGCAAGAAGGCGCAACGCTCGCATGCGGCGGACTCGATGCGCCCGATCTGCCTGACGCGATGCGCAAAGGCAATTTCGTGATGCCGACGGTGTTTGTCGATGTCGACAACCGTATGCGGATCGCGCAGGAAGAAATCTTCGGGCCGGTCGCCTGCCTGATTCCTTTCGACGACGAAGCCGACGCGATCAAACTCGCCAACGACATTTCCTACGGCCTGTCGAGCTACATCTGGACGGAGAGCACCGGCCGCGCGTTGCGTGTCGCTGCAGCCGTCGAAGCCGGCATGTGCTTCGTCAACAGCCAGAACGTGCGCGACCTGCGTCAGCCGTTCGGCGGCACCAAGGCATCGGGCGTGGGCCGTGAAGGTGGCACGTGGAGCTACGAAGTGTTCCTCGAACCGAAAAACGTGTGTGTGTCGCTCGGCTCGCATCACATTCCGCGCTGGGGCGTTTGAGATGTTGGGGCGCGCTGGAGCGTTGTTCTATGCGCGCCGCTGGGTCACGCTTCACGCCATACAGAATAGGAGATCGCGATGGGCAAACTCGCGTTAGCAGCAAAAGTGACTCACGTCCCGTCGTTGTATCTATCCGAACTCGACGGTCCACATAAAGGCTGCCGTCAGGCAGCGATCGACGGCCACCATGAGATCGGCCGGCGCTGTCGCGAGCTGGGTGTCGATACGATCGTCGTGTTCGATGTGCATTGGCTGGTGAACAGCGAATACCACATCAATTGCGCGCCGCGTTTTGAAGGCATCTATACGAGCAACGAACTGCCGCACTTCATCAAGAACATGCCGTACGCGTATCCCGGCAATGTCGGGCTCGGCAATCTGATCGCGGAAGTCGCGAACGAAATGGGTGTGAAAAGCCGCGCGCATAGCGACACCACGCTCGAACTCGAATACGGCACGCTGGTGCCGATGCGCTACATGAACAGCGACCAGCACTTCAAGACGGTGTCGGTGTCGGGCTGGTGCATGTGGCACGACCTCGAGACCAGCGCGCGTTTCGGACTCGCGGTGCGCAAGGCGATCGAGGAGCGTTACGACGGCACCGTGGCGATTCTGGCGAGCGGCTCGCTCAGCCACCACTTCGCCAACAACGGCACGGCCGAGCAATTCATGCATAAGGTATGGAGCCCGTTTCTCGAACAGATGGACCGCAGGGTCGTCGAGTTATGGGAAGCCGGCGACTGGAAAACCTTCTGCGAGATGCTGCCGCTCTACAACGAAAAATGCTGGGGCGAAGGCGGTATGCACGACACCGCAATGCTGCTCGGCGCACTCGGCTGGGATCGCTACGAGGGCAGGGTCGAAGTCATCACGCCTTATTTCGGCAGCTCTGGCACCGGCCAGATCAATGCGATCTTCCCTGTCACGCCCCTGCCCGCTTAAGCCTTGAGGAGCCCAACGTGCCGCACCTGACACTTGAATACAGCGCCAACCTGGCCGGCGAAGACAGCATCGCCCAACTGTGCAAGACCCTCGCTGATTGCCTTGCTCATTGTCGCGATACGCAGCGCGAGAACGAACAACGCGTTTATCCGCTGGGCGGCATCCGCGTGCGCGCATTGCGCTGCGAGCAGTACTGCATCGCCGACGGCCAGCCCGACGCCGCGTTTTTCCATGCGAATCTGAAGATCGGCGCTGGCCGCTCCGAGGCCGTAAAGAAGGCAACCGGCGACGCGTTGTTCGACTTGATCAAACAACACTTCGCTGCGGAATTTGAAAAGCACGGCTTGGCGTTATCGCTCGAAATCAATGAATTCAGCGAAGCGGGCACGTGGAAGCACAACAATTTGCACGCGCGGCTGAAGGCCCGGTAACCAGGGCCTGGCGGCGGTTAATAGAGAATCGACCATGCTAGATGAACAGACTATCCGCGACCTCGCGGCACAACTCGACAATGCCGAGAAAACGCGTACGCAACTACGCCACTTCTCGGCCGCCTATCCGCAGATGACCGTGCAGGACGGATACGCGATTCAACGCGAGTGGGTGAAGCTGAAACTGGCCGAAGGGCATGTGATCAAGGGTCGCAAGATCGGGCTGACATCGCGCGCAATGCAGCGTTCATCGCAGATCGACGAACCTGACTATGCGCCGCTGCTCGACAGCATGTTCATTGAAAGCGGCCAGGACATCCGCGCCGACCGCTTCATCGCGCCACGCGTCGAGGTGGAGTTGGCGTTCGTGTTGAGCAAGCCGCTCAAGGGTCCAGGCGTCACCTTGTTCGACGTGCTCGACGCGACGGCCTACGTGAGCCCGGCGGTGGAGATTATCGATGCGCGCATCGAGCAATTCGACCGCGAAACGAAGGCGCCGCGCAAGGTCTACGACACCATTTCGGACTTCGCGGCGAACGCGGGGATTGTTCTGGGCGGCCGACCGGTGCGTCCGCTGGACGTCGATCTGCGCTGGGTCGGCGCGTTGCTGTACAAGAACGGCGCGGTGGAAGAAAGCGGACTTGCTGCGGCGGTGCTGAATCACCCGGCCACGGGCGTAGCGTGGCTCGCGAACAAGATCGCGCCCTACGACGAAGTGCTAAACGCAAACGACGTGATCCTAAGCGGCTCGTTCACGAGCCCGATTCCTGCCTGCGCCGGCGATACGTTCCATGTCGACTATGGTCCGCTGGGCGGCATTGGTTTGAACTTCATTTGAGTGTGCCGACATGTCTCTACCGCAAAACAGTTTCAAGCGCGCCTTGGCCGAAGGCAAACCGCAATTCGGCCTATGGGCCGCGCTCGCAGATGCCTACGTGACCGAATTGCTGGCGACTGCCGGCTTCGACTGGCTGCTGATCGACAACGAGCACGCACCGAACGATGTGCGCAGCACGCTGGCGCAATTGCAGGCGGTGGCCGCATACGCGTCGCACCCTGTGGTACGCCCGGTGCGTAGCGACAGCGCGCTGATCAAGCAACTGCTCGACATTGGCGCACAGACTTTGTTGTTACCGATGATAGACACGGCCGGGCAAGCGGTTGACGCGGTGGCGGCAACACGCTATCCGCCGCAGGGGATTCGCGGCGTGGGTAGCGCGCTGGCGCGAGCGTCGCGATGGAACCGGATACCGAACTATCTGAACATTGCGGCGGAGGAGTTATGTGTGTTGGTGCAGGTTGAGACGGTTCCGGGGATTGGAAATCTGCCGGCGATCGCGGGCGTGGAAGGTGTCGACGGCGTGTTCTTCGGACCGGCGGACTTGAGCGCTTCGATGGGGTTACTGGGCAAACCGGGCGATGCGCGGGTGCGCGAGACGATTTGCAACGGCATCAGGACCGTCCGGAACGCGGGCAAGGCGGCGGGCGTGCTGGCACCGGACGCGGGAATTGCCGCTGAGTATTTGGCGGCAGGCGCGACGTTTGTGGCGGTGGGGACGGACACCGGGTTGTTGAGCCGCGCGGCGGCGGAGCTGGCGGCGTCGTATAAGAAAACTGCGGGAGTGGCTACGGCGGTAACGGGTGGTTACTGATGGCGCGTAACTTGCAGCCGTTCTGCATTGGCGCGAAGATTGTGCCTCACCGCGTCGTAGTGTTGGCTACGGCGTTGGGCTGTTCTTGATCTGATTGCCCTCCCGGCGGTTTTGGTGGTACGCCTGCGGCGTTGGCTTTTTCTCTTCTTTTTGGTTTATTAGCGTTCCCCCTTGTGCTGTTTGCCTGCTCGGCGCTTTTTGGCTGTGTGCCTGCGGTGTTGGCCTTTCCTTGTTTTCTTAGTGGTCTATTAGCTTCGCCCCTGTGCGGGGCAGGCACTTACTTTCTTTGCCCACCAAGTGGACTTCCTTCGGGGCGCCGCCGCAAAGAAAGTAAGCAAAGAAAGCGGCTTCACCCCGCTAATTCTTAAGCGGGTCCCCTGGCTTGGAGGAGGTAGTGGAGCATCTGGAATCGGTGCTCTCGCACATTCCGCCCCGGTGACAAGGCAGTCATCCTTCCGGCGGCGCTGCGCGCGCCGCGGCGGTACTTCATAAAACCATCGGGCGCTCTTTGTGCCTGCGGTTGCTCAGGTGTTACGGCTTGTGTTTGCTGCGTTAGCGTAGCTCGCGGCTGCGTTTCGTTCGGCACTTTTTCGGTGCCTGCGGTGGCTCGCCGCTCGCCCTCAAGCCCCCCATGCCTTGCCGAGGCGCTAGCGTCTCACTCGGAGTGGTAGCTCGTACTCGCACACTTGGGCGCCTCGCCGAGGCGAAGCCGATGGCCCCCACCGCGCGCAAACGAAGTCACTGGTTTCCCTGGCAGACCGTTCCGGCGAGCACGCAGTGCGAGGCGGGAAGGATGATGCCGAAGGCACACATGCCCCATCGGTGTTGGGAAGTACCGCCACGGCGCGCGCAGCGCCGCCGGAAGTATGACTGCCTTGTCACCAGCGCTGAATGTGCGAGAACACAGATTCCAGATGCTCCACTACCTCCTCCAAGCCCTCAGGATTACCCACATCTGTGCCGGGATAGCGCTTGTAAACAGCTTGAGGTGGTGTTAACTTGAGGCACCGCCACAGGAACCAGACGCAATTGCCTTCGACCGAGAATCAGGATGACCAGGACGACTGGGCCGACATCGAATTCGGTGCGGCAAATCTGGGCGATGCCCGTTTGACGA